>NZ_SSOK01000063.1:0-13658 GCF_029871195.1 Pseudomonas sp. BN415 | reverse complement strand
GACTCGAACTCGCGACCCCGACCTTGGCAAGGTCGTGCTCTACCAACTGAGCTATTCCCGCATGCAACTATTACAGCCTGCACCGTTTGGTGCGTCCCTCAACCCTTTCGGGCTTGGGCAAGCAAAGCATTGGCCCTGCTTCTTGAATCTGGAGCGGGAAACGAGACTCGAACTCGCGACCCCGACCTTGGCAAGGTCGTGCTCTACCAACTGAGCTATTCCCGCATACAACTTTGAAAGTGGCGTCCCCTAGGGGACTCGAACCCCTGTTACCGCCGTGAAAGGGCGGTGTCCTAGGCCACTAGACGAAGGGGACGCGGCCCGGAGCTTACAACAGCTTTGACGCTTACTTCCGGCTTCGCTGCGTTGCCGTGGGCATCGCGTCGAAGTGGCGCGCATTCTAGGGAGGCTTTGAACACCCGTCAACCCTCTATCAAAAACTTTTTAAAATCAAAGACTTCTGCTCAAAATTTGATCCACCTCTATGAGCGCTGGAGTCAAGCCTCTACACTCAGCCGCACCCTAATAAGCACGCCGGAGCCCCGAAGATGTCGCCACTTGTGATCACCCTGTTGATCGTTGTCGGTATCGTCATCCTTATCGCCATTGGCTACGTGAATCACCTGGTGGAGAACAGCAAGCTGGAGAAGGCCCGCCTCAAGGCCGACCTCACGGACCGTATCCGCCGCTGCGCCGACCTTTCCGAAACCCTCCCCGGCCAGATGCTCTCCCCTGATCTCAAGCTGCTGCTGACTCGCCTGCAGTTGCAGCTCAGCGAACGCCTGCTTCAAGTGGACAAGGGCGACAACGCTCTCAAGACACGTGTCGAGCAGCTTCGCGCGCTGGCCGGACAGGGCGAATCCATCCCGGTGAACAATCCGCCGCAAAAGATCCTCACCGAAGCCAAGGCCAAGGAAATCCGCTTCCAACTGGAAAGCCTCCACGGCCAGATCACCCGTGCCGCCCAGGATGGCCAACTGCCCGCCAATGATGCAAAGCACTGGGTCAAGGTAATCCGCGACTTGCTGGTGCAATTGCATGTGGAGTTCTTCACCAACCTCGGGCTCCAGGCCGTACAGGAAAACCAGCCACGCCAGGCCCGCCTGGCCTTTGAACGCGGCGTCCAGTACCTGCAGAAGCAACCTGACCCCGCCCGCTACCAGGATCGCTTGCAACAGATGAAGGCCCAGCTCGCCCGGGCCAATGCCATGGTGCTGGAGAACGCCCAGCCCAGTGCCGACGAACCAAGCGAACTGACTGAAGGTCTGAAGTCACTGGATGACGACGACATCTGGAAGAAGAAGAACATCTACGACTGATCCGCTCAGACGAGGACCTCCCGATGAGCCTGACCCTCTATGGCGCCCCGCTCTCTCCTTTCGTTCGCAAGGTGCGTCTCTACTTGCTGGAAAAGGGCCTGGACTATCAGCTGGAGATCATTTCGCCCTTCAGCCAGCCGGCCTGGTTTCGCGAACTGAGCCCCCTGGGCCGCATCCCGGCCCTGCGTGACGGCGACATGTCCCTCGCCGACTCGAGCGTGATCTGCCAGTACCTGGAAGAAAAACATCCCGAGCTCACCCCACTCTATGGCCGTGACGCCCAGGAAGGCGCGCGGGTGCGCTGGCTGGAGAAATATTCCGACTATGAATTAGCACCCCTGGCTACCTTCGGCGTGTTCCGCAACCGCACCCTGAAGCCGTTCATGGGCCAGGCTTGTGACGAAGCCACGGTCCAGGCCGCACTGGTCGACAGGCTGCCGCCACACTTCGACTACCTGGAGAAGACCTTGGGCAACGCGGCGTACTTCGTCGGTGAGCGCCTGTCCATGGCCGACCTCGCCTTCGCCACCCAAATGATCAATATGGAACACGGCGGCGAGCGTCTGGATGCCGAACGCTGGCCGCGCTTGGCCGCGCACTACGAACGCATCGCCGCACGGGAGTCAGTGCAGGCAGTATTGCCGGGAGAACAGAAGATCCTCGCCAAGCTGGCAGGCAGGGCCTGACAACCCCGAACCCGGCGAACATGAAAAAGCCCGGACACGTCCGGGCTTTTTCATTGCGGTACGGTCAGCAATCGGTCAGGCGCAGGAATATCGCTGCGAGCTGCTCGATACCGGCCTGGTCCTCTTCCTTGAAACGCGCCAGTTTTGGGCTGTCCAGGTCGAGCACACCAATCAGGCGACCATCCTTGACCAGAGGCACCACCAGCTCACTGTTGGAGGCGCTGTCGCAGGCGATATGGCCGGGGAAGGCGCGCACATCCTCCACCCGCTGGGTTTCCAGGGTGCGCGCTGCGGCACCGCACACGCCCCTGCCGAAGGGGATACGCACACAGGCCACCTTGCCCTGGAACGGACCGAGGACCAGCTCTTCATTGCGGTTGAGATAAAAACCCGCCCAGTTCAGGTCCGGCAACTCATTGAAGAGGAACGCGGAGAACTGTGCGCTGTTGGCGATGAAATCGCGCTCGTCAGCCAGCAGGGATTCCAGTTGGGCGGCCAGCATGGAATAGCCGGAAAGACCGGCGCCGGCCTGTTGCAGATCGATCATTTGGACGACTCCAGCAAAGCGAGCCCGACCCAGTGGCGGGCGAACTGGTAGGCGCAGCGACCGTTGCGATTGCCACGCCCCAAGGCCCAGCGAATCGCCAGCTTTTCCAACTCCTCGGACCATTCCCAGTTCAGCGCGGCCGGTTCGGCCAGGACGCCGACCCAGTGGCGTACCACAGCAAGGAAATGATCCTGGGTGAACGGATAGAAGGACAACCAAAGGCCGAATCGATCGGACAGGGCGATCTTGTCCTCCACAGCTTCGTTGGGGTGCAGCTCACCATCGACCATCTGCCAGTGCTCGTTGTCGCTCTGCTTCTCGGGTACCAGATGACGGCGATTGGAGGTCGCATAGAGCAGCACGTTGTCTGGAGCGCGTTCCAGGGAACCGTCCAGCACGCTCTTCAGCACGCGATAGTCGCCCTCACCCGCCTCGAAGGACAGGTCATCGCAAAACAGCACGAAGCGCTGCGGCAGGCTGGCCAGTAGCTCCACCACGCGAGGCAGGTCGGCCAGGTGGTCGCGCTCGATCTCGATCAGGCGCAGCCCCGCATCAGCGTGCTCAGCCAGCAACGCGCGAACCAGCGAGGACTTGCCAGTGCCGCGGGCGCCCCAGAGCAGCGCATGGTTGGCCGGCAGGCCATCGACGAACTGACGGGTGTTGCCGGCCAGTTGCTCACGTTGCTTGTCGACGCCGATCAGATCCGCCAGGGACAGGTCCAGGCTCACGTCCAGAGGCTGCAGGTAGCCGCTGCGGCCATCGCGATGCCAGCGCGCCGCCAGGCTTTTCTGCCAATCGATGACCGGACGAGGCGCCGGCAACAGGGGTTCGAGGCGGGCCAGCACCGCATCGGCGCGCTCGAGAAACTCAAACAGACGGGAATCCACGTTCAACTCCTTGCTCAGCCGCAGTCACCAGGCGCTGTCGGCAGACCGGATAGGCTATGCTTGGCAAGCCCTCGGAACAAGGCCAATTCCCGCGCCCCCATGGATATTCCGCTGACACAACGGCTGTCGTTCAAGCAGGCCAGCCTGACGGTGCTGGTGGCGTTTCTACTCGGCACCGTACTCAGCGCCATCCAGGTCGCCAGCGACTATCTCAACGAGAACGAGACCATCGACCGGGAGATCAAGGCCCTTCTCGAAATCTCCCACAGCCCCGCCGCGCGGATCGCCTACAACATCGACGCCGAACTGGCCCAGGAACTCGTACTCGGCCTGCTGCGCTCGCCTGCGGTAATCCGCGCCGAGATCATCGACAACAACGGCGCCGTGCTGTCCAGCGTCAGCCGGCCGCGTGCAGAGAGCGATTTCCGCATCTTCAGCGATTACCTGTTCGGTGAACGGCGCGAGTTCGAAGACCCGCTCTATATCGTCCACGCGCCCAATGAGACCCTTGGCGTACTGCGCCTGGAGGTGGACACCTTCGCCTTCGGCAACCACTTCCTGCGTCGCGCCATGATCACCCTGCTCAGCGGCTTCGTGCGCAGTCTGCTGCTCTCGCTGATCCTCCTGGTGCTCTTCTACAGCATGCTGACCAAGCCGCTGGTTGAGCTGATCCGCGGCCTCAGCGAGCGCGATCCACGTGCCTCACCGGATGCCAAGCTGCCCTGCCCGCCCGGCCATGAGCAGGACGAGATCGGCGTGCTGGTGGAAGTCATCAACCGCCAACTGGCCAGCCTGGCCACCGAGATGCAGCAACGCCGGGAAGCAGACCAACGACTGAACCAGTACCTGGCCGAACTGGAGAACATCGTTTCAGCGCGCACCGCCGAGCTGAAGGCCGCCAATAGCCGCCTCAGCCGCTACAACCAGGAACTGGAGGTGGCGCGCGGCACCGCCCTGGAGATGGCAAAGGCCAGGGCCGCATTCCTCGCCAACATGAGCCACGAAATCCGTACCCCCCTCAACGGCCTGCTGGGCATGCTCGACCTGGCCCTCGATGGCCCCCTGAACAACGAGCAACAGCGCCAGCTGCAGATCGCCCATGACTCGGGCAGCGTGCTCGTGGAATTGCTCAACGACATCCTTGACCTGTCCAAGTTCGAGGCAGGCCAACTGGAGCTGGAGCAGATCCCCTTCGACCTGGGCACCCTGCTGGAAGACACGGCCAACCTGCTCTCGCAGAACACCGCCCCCGGTGTCGAACTGACCTGCCTGATCGACCCGCAATTGCCATCGTTGGTGGTGGGCGACCCAACGCGAGTACGCCAAGTGATCAGCAACCTGCTGTCCAACGCACTCAAGTTCACCCGCTTGGGACGTGTCGACCTGCGCGCCGAACCAAGCCCCGGCGGTGTGCTGATCACGGTTCGTGACACCGGCATTGGCATCTCCGCCGATGCCTTGCCCAAACTGTTCCAACCCTTCTCCCAGGGCAGTGCAGGCATCACCCGGCAATTCGGCGGCACCGGCCTCGGCCTGGCGCTCACCCGCCACCTCTGCGAAGCGATGCAGGGTGAGCTGGACGTCAAGTCCCAGGAAGGCCTCGGCAGCCTGTTCAGCGCCGAGCTACCACTGGTGGAGCACAGCCCGCCGGAGCCGCGCGCGCAGTTGAAAGGCAAGGCCATTGCACTGTGCAGTGCCAAAAGCGGCCTGGCCGAAATGCTGGGTATCTGGCTCCCGCTCTGGGGCTTGGAATTCGAGCGGCGCGACCAGGACGCCGACCTCAGTGACGTTCGAGCCGATGTGCTGATCAGCGACAACCCGGATTGCCTGGAGAATGTGCGCCGTGTTGCTCAGGTGCCCATCCTGCTGGTGACGGGTTACGGCAGCTTCCTGCCTCCGCCGCGTGCAGCGACCCTGACGCCGCTGCATCAATTGGCCCGCCCGCTTTCTCGTGCAGCCCTCCATCAGGCGCTGCAACGGGTGCTGCTGAAACTCCCTGAGGCCGCACCCGCTCTCGCGCCGGAAAGGACAGAACCGCAGCAGCGACATGCGCGAGTGCTGCTCGTCGAAGACAACGCGGTGAACCAGTTGGTAGCCAAGGGCATGCTGGCCAAGCTGGGCTGCGAGGTCCTGTTGGCGGGTCACGGCGCCGAGGCGCTGAGCCGACTGGAACAAACGGCCGTTGACCTGGTGCTGATGGACTGCAATATGCCAGTGATGGACGGGTACGAAGCCACCCGACGTATACGTCAGAGCGGGCGCTGGCCAGACCTGCCGATCATTGCCCTGACGGCCAATGCCCTACCGGACGAGCGCGAACGCTGCCGCGCCGCCGGCATGGACGACTACCTGGCCAAACCCTTCCGTCGCGAAGAACTGGTGACCCTTCTCGACACTTGGCTGCCGGCTACTCAGGCAACCCCATGAGCTGACCCAACAGTTCGCCAAGGCGCGCACGCAGCTCGGCCATTTCGTTGAGATCCAGGCCACTGGCGCAGATCAGCTCATTGCGCAGCGGCACCACCTTGCTTCGCAAGGCGGCACCGTCCTCCGTCAGTGCCAGATGCACTTCGCGCTCGTCATGGGCTGCACGCTGACGACGCACCAGGCCGAGCTGCTCCAGCCGCTTCAGTAAAGGCGTGAGCGTGCCGGAGTCCAACAACAGGCGCTCGCCCAGGGCCTTGACTGTGGGCTGCTCTGGCGGCCGCGCGTGCCACTCCCAGAGCACCAGCATGGCCAAATACTGCGGGTAGGTCAGGCCAAGCGGCTCCAGCAGCGGTCGATAGCCGCGAATCACCGCGCGCGACGCTGCGTAGAGCTTGAAGCAGAGCTGATTATCCAGCAGCAGCTCGGGTTCGATCATCGGGGTGGTCATTTCAGCAAGGCTTCGATCTCGGCGCTGATTTCTTCCGGCTTGGTGGTGGGCGCGAAACGCTTGATCTGCCGGCCGTCCTGGCTGATCAGGAACTTGGTGAAGTTCCACTTGATGCCCTGGCTACCCAGCAGGCCTGGAGCGCGCTGCTTCAGCTGCACGTAGAGTGGGTGGGCGCTGGCACCGTTCACATCGATCTTCTTGAACAGCGGGAAGCTGACGCCGAAGTTCAGTTCGCAGAACTCGCTGATCGCGCCCTCGTCACCCGGCTCCTGCTTGCCGAACTGGTTGCAGGGGAAGCCCAGCACCACCAACCCCTTGTCCTTGTATTGCTGCCAAAGACTCTCCAACCCCTTGTACTGCGGAGTGAAGCCGCACTTGCTGGCCGTGTTGACCACCAGCAGGGCCTTGCCACCGAAGTCCGAAAGGGTTTTCTGCTCGCCTTTGATGGTGGTCACGGGGATATCAAGAATCTTGTCGCTCATGGTCAAGGCCTGTGTGGGGAAGAGAACAGCCAAAAAATAGCTCTCAATTAAATTGCGTGCAATCTAATTTTTCCATGAAAAGGCCCGCCTACGGGCGAGCCCTCTCGAATAGCCCGGCTCAGCGCGGTTCGAGCTTCAGCGACAGCGAGTTGATGCAATAACGCAGGCCAGTGGGGCGCGGCCCATCGGGGAAGACATGCCCCAGGTGGGAATCGCAGCGGGCGCAGCGCACTTCGATACGGTGCATGCCGTGGCTGAAGTCCTCACGCTCGGCAATGACGCCTTCGCTCACCGGCTGGAAATAGCTTGGCCAGCCGCTGCCGGAGTCGTACTTGGCATCGGAGTCGAACAGAGCTTCCCCACAGCAGGAACAATGGTAGATGCCCGGCGTCTTGGTGGCGTAGTACTCGCCAGTGAAGGCACGCTCCGTGCCGCCGAGGCGGCATACGTGGAACTGGGCGTCGGAAAGCTCCTCGCGCCAGGTTTCAAGGGGTTTTTCAAGCTTGTCCATGGCAGTCCTCGAAAGGGGTAAAAAAGCCCGGTCCCGACCTTTTCGGGCCATCGGGCCGCACGTATCATGCGCGATTCATCAGACGCCAGTCTGGCAGCGGCGTTACAGGCTGCCAAGGCGCATCGATCCCCGTCGCCCCGGCGCGACTTTTTTCACCTCGGGACAGTAACGCATCATGCAGGTCAGCAAATCGAACAAGCTCGCCAACGTCTGCTACGACATCCGCGGACCGGTGCTCAAGCACGCCAAACGCCTGGAAGAGGAAGGCCACCGCATCCTCAAGCTGAACATCGGCAACCCGGCGCCGTTCGGTTTCGAAGCCCCGGAGGAAATCCTCCAGGACGTGATCCGCAACCTGCCCACCGCCCAAGGCTACAGCGACTCAAAGGGCTTGTTCAGCGCCCGCAAGGCGGTGATGCAGTACTACCAGCAGAAGCAGGTGGAAGGCGTAGGCATCGAAGACATCTACCTCGGCAACGGCGTGTCCGAGCTGATCGTGATGTGCATGCAGGCCCTGTTGAACAACGGCGACGAAGTCCTGATCCCGGCACCGGACTACCCGCTCTGGACCGCCTCGGTGAGCCTGGCCGGCGGCAAGCCGGTGCACTACCTGTGCGACGAACAGGCCAATTGGTGGCCAGACCTGGAAGACATCAAGGCCAAGATCACCCCGAACACCAAGGCCATGGTGATTATCAACCCGAACAACCCCACTGGCGCCGTGTACTCCAAGGAAGTCCTGGAAGGCATGGTGGAGCTGGCACGCCAGCACAACCTGGTGATCTTCTCCGATGAAATCTACGACAAGATCCTCTACGACGAGGCCGTGCACATCTCCACCGCCTCTCTCGCGCCGGACGTGCTCTGCCTGACCTTCAACGGTCTCTCAAAGTCCTACCGAGTGGCCGGCTTCCGTTCTGGCTGGGTGGCCATTTCCGGCCCGAAACAGAAGGCCCAGAGCTATATCGAAGGCATCGATATCCTGGCCAACATGCGCCTGTGCGCCAACGTACCGAGCCAGCATGCGATCCAGACCGCACTCGGCGGCTACCAGAGCATCAACGACCTGGTGCTGCCTAACGGCCGCCTGCTGGAGCAGCGAAACCGTGCCTGGGAACTGCTCAACGACATCCCTGGCGTCAGTTGCGTGAAACCCATGGGTGCGCTCTACGCCTTCCCGAAGATCGACCCGAAGGTCTGCCCGATCCACAACGACGAAAAATTCGTTCTCGACCTTCTGCTCTCCGAAAAACTGCTGATCGTCCAGGGCACCGCCTTCAACTGGCCCTGGCCGGACCACTTCCGCGTAGTCACGCTGCCCCGCGTCGACGACCTTGAGCAGGCCATCGGCCGCATCGGTAACTTCCTCAAGTCGTACCGCCAATAAACGCCCATGGATCTGCAGATCGACGACTTCTACAAGGACTGCGCCAGCGGCCTGCTTCAGCTGTATCAGGTCTTCCCGCGGCGCGTGGCGCTGTATGTGGAGGATCTGATCGGCCCGTCGGAACCGGATGAGTTCGGTCTGCCCAGCAAGCGCCACGAAAGCTGCCTGGGCGCACTTCTCTGGCTCGCAGACGAGGGCTACCTGCGCTTCGACAGCACCATCCACTTCGAGGCGCTGGACCAGGCGGTCCTGACCGAAAAAGGTTTTCTCCGGCTGTCCCGCGCGGTACCCGCCGAGCTGGCCAACCCGGAAGCCCTGCCTCCCAGCATCCTGCGGGTCCGAGCCAGTCTTGCGCAGCAATTGCGCGGCGCCCTTCGCAGCGCCGATAGCGAACGCCTCGTATGCCTGACTCGGCTAATCTTCGAAAGCAGAGCCGACACCTAAGGCGACATAGTTTGAAATAGTCCCTGGTTGAATACGCCAGGGCCGCCCCTTATATACCCCGCATACCAAAACGCTTTCCGCCGTGAGGAGACTGTTCCAATCATGATGCGCATTCTGTTGTTCCTGGCCACAAACCTTGCAGTCCTGGTGATTGCCAGCATCACGCTGAAGCTGCTCGGGGTAGACCGCTTCACCGGCCAGAACTACGGCAGCCTACTGGTCTACTGCGCCGTGTTCGGCTTCGCCGGTTCCCTGATTTCGCTGTTCATCTCCAAGTGGATGGCGAAGATGAGCACCGGTACCGAAATCATCACCCAGCCGCGTACCCGCCACGAGCAGTGGCTGCTGCAGACCGTCGAGCAGCTGTCCCGCGAAGCCGGCATCAAGATGCCTGAAGTCGGCATTTTCCCGGCTTACGAGGCCAACGCCTTTGCGACCGGCTGGAACAAGAACGACGCACTGGTCGCCGTAAGCCAGGGCCTGCTGGAACGCTTCTCCCCTGACGAAGTGAAGGCCGTACTCGCCCACGAGATCGGCCATGTGGCCAACGGCGACATGGTCACCCTGGCGCTGGTCCAGGGCGTGGTGAACACCTTCGTGATGTTCTTCGCGCGCATCTTCGGCAACTTCGTCGACAAGGTGATCCTGAAGAACGAAGAAGGCCCGGGTATCGGCTACTTCGTCGCGACGATCTTCGCCGAACTGGTCCTGGGCATCCTCGCCAGCATCATCGTCATGTGGTTCTCGCGCCGCCGCGAGTTCCGCGCTGACGAAGCCGGCGCCAACCTGGCCGGCACCAATGCCATGATCGGTGCCCTGCAGCGCCTGCGCGCCGAACAAGGTGTGCCGGTGCAGATGCCCGACAGCCTGACTGCCTTCGGCATCAACGGTGGCCTGAAGCACGGCCTTGCCGGCCTGCTGATGAGTCACCCGCCGCTGGAAGACCGCATCGAGGCCCTGCGCCGCCGCGGCTGAAACGAATCACACTGACTTGGGCGGCCAACTGGCCGCCCTTTTTTTGCCTTTGTAGCCGGCGATGCTGGGCCTTGATGGGTTTCGCTTCGCTCTACGCCATCCTACGAACCTCAACGCCAGTCACATCCGTCCTGCCGCAGACGAATACCCCTCAGCGCCGTTTCAGACGGAACACGGGTTCATGCAGGCCATCCAGGCCGCGTGAAGCGAACTTCCAGTTTTTCTCCAATACGTCGCAACGCTCCAGCATCTCCACTTCCCAGCCGCCCTCCAGATGCCTGCGTACTTCGGCTTCGGGCACCGAAAACGGCGGCCCTTCCAGGCGCGCCTGCTCGTAGTCCAGCGTGACCATCAGCCCTTCGCAGCGGGCCGGAAGGATATTTTGCAGATGAGCCACGTACTCATCACGCATGGCGGGCGGCAGTGCGATCAGTGCAGCGCGATCGTAAAGCGCCTGGCACTGGGCGACATCATCAGGGGTGACGGCGAAGAAATCGCCCTGAAGAATCTCGATGGCGCCCGCGCTGTAGCGGCGCAACACGCCCTGCTGCGACACCTCGGGCACCAACCCCTGCTCGGCGAAGAAATCCTCCACCGCACGCTCGGCCAGTTCTACGCCCAGCACCCGATGGCCCTGCCCTGCCAACCAGACCAGATCCAGGGTCTTGCCACAGAGCGGCACCAGCACCTGGCACCCCTGTTGCAGTCCGAGGCGCGGCCAGTAACGTTCCAGATAAGAATTCACTTCGCGCAGGTGGAAGCCGATCTGGTTCTGCGCCCAGCGCGCCTGCCAGAATTGTTCGTCCATGAGTCCTCCATCAATTCGATCAAATAGCCCAAAAATTTATGCTGGAAGTCGATACATCCAGCCCGGATGATGCCGGAATCCTACCGGAGGAAATCCGAAATGCTACCCAGCCTTTACATCTCCCACGGCTCCCCCATGCTCGCCCTGGAGCCGGGCGAAAGCGGCCCGGCGCTCAAGGCTCTGGCCGAAGCACTGCCACGCCCCCAAGCGATCCTGGTGGTTTCCGCCCACTGGGAAAGCAATCAGTTGCTGCTTAGCGGTAATGCGCACCCGGAAACCTGGCACGACTTCCATGGGTTCCCGCCGCCACTCTACGCCGTGCAGTACCCGGCGCCCGGCGCGCCCGAACTGGCTGAGAAAATCGCCGGTATGCTGACCGAGGCAGGCCTTCCCGCAGGCATCGACGCGGAACGCCCTCTTGATCACGGCACCTGGGTACCGCTGTCGCTGATGTATCCGCAGGCCGATGTACCGGTGGTCCAATTATCACTTCCCAGTCGACTCGGCCCGGCCTTCCAGACCCGCGTCGGCCAGGCGCTGGCCGGCCTGCGCCAACGGGGCATCCTGCTGATCGGCTCCGGCAGCATCACCCACAACCTGGGCGAACTTGACTGGCGCGCCGGTCCGGAAGTCGTTACGCCCTGGGCCAAGGAATTTCGCGACTGGATGGTAGAGCGCCTTGAGGCCAACGACGAAGCCGGGCTCCACGACTACCGCCGCCAGGCCCCCTACGCTGTGCGCAATCACCCACGGGACGAACACCTGCTACCGCTCTATTTCGCCCGAGGCGCCGGCGAACAATTTAGCCTGGTGCACAGAGGATTCACCCTGGGGGCGCTGGGGATGGATATTTACCGCTTCGATTGAGCAGCATCTCAGCACGAGGACGCGCACCAATCGGCATAGGGGGCGGCCTTCGCAGGCCGCTCCCCTGCCACACCACCCGGCATGCGGGTCCGCACCGGGCGGTTCGAGAGATTGAGGTTAGGAGAGGCGCGGCACGCCGAGACGGTCAAAGTAGGCAATCGTCAGCACGCGGTGCACAGCGGAGAGGCTGTTATGCCACCAGCGGCGGCTCAGTGCTGCCACCGATTGCGCCACCTGGGGACTGGCTCCAAGGCGGAGTAGCTCCCGGTAGGTCGTCTTGCCATGGCGCCAGTGCTTGAGGTGAAGGGCACGCAGGCGGCGGCGTATCCACTCGTCCAGCGCTCGCCAGATTCGAGGGGTTTGTGCCAACCCGAAATACCCTTTCCATCCCAGGAGGTAGCTGCGCAGTTTCCCGGCCACATCAGCCAAACTACAGCCACCGGACCGGCGGGTCAGTTGCCTGACCCGTTGCTTGAGCGTTTCCCGCGCCTTCATCGACACCCCGCGGCGCACCTCGTCATTCGGGGCCAGCCAGAGGGCATAACCGAGGAACTTGCGGCCAAACGCACTCGCCACCGCACTCTTGCTCTCGTTGACGCTCAAGTGCAGCCGTCCATACAGACGCTTCAGCCAGGCCATCACGCGTTCACCTGCCTTTTGACTGCGGACGTAGACGTTCGCATCATCGGCGTAGCGCACGAAACAGTGGCCTCTTCGCTCCAGCTCCCGATCCACTTCGTCCAGCAGCACATTCGCCAGCAACGGCGACAGCGGGCCGCCTTGCGGCGCCCCGCAGCGGCTTTTCTCGATCACGTCAGCCTTTAGCGTTCCAGCATCCAGATAGGCGCGGACCAGCCGGATTACCGGCCGGTCCGCTATCCGTTGGCTCAAACGATCAATCAGGATGTCGTGATCGACCCGGTCGAAGAACTTCTCCAGGTCCACATCCACCACGATCCGCCGTCCTGACGCGACATAACGCTGCGCCGCGAGAATCGCGCCGTGGGCGTTACGACCCGGACGGAAACCGTAGCTGTGTTCACTGAAGGTGGGATCGAGGAGCGGCTGCAAGACTTGCAGCAGCGCTTGCTGGATCAGCCGGTCGGTGACCGTCGGAATACCCAGCTCGCGTTCGCCACCATCGGGCTTGGGAATCACCACGCGGCGTACCGGGCTGGGCCGATACGCCCCTGACAGCAGCTGATGGCGAATCCCGGCCCACTCGGTCAGCAGGTGCTCGGCCGTCTGCTCAATATCCAGACCGTCGACACCCGCCGCCCCCTTGTTAGCCTTGACTCGTTTCCAGGCGCGTTGCAGGTTGCCTCTCGCAAAGGCGCGTTGCAGCAGCCCTTGCCCTGCGCTTTCGGGATCACCTTGCGGGCGCCATGCCTCGTCGCTGACGGAGCGATTCACGGTTTCACCGCTTCTCGTCTGCGTCCGCCCCGCGTTTGGCGGGCATCTGACTTCCGGTCATGTCGCATCAAGATGGCCTCCGGCGCTCTCTCTCGTTCGGCCCTTCGTCGAAAAAAAAACTACTACTACGGCCTCTGCTGACTTCTCGCTCCGGCTGCCGCCGTCGCCCTTTCAGGCACAAGGCGAGATCTCCCCAGGTAAGGACGCAATCCTTCACCGCACAACCGCCGGATCTACGCCGCCGCCCTTTGACCACGAGGGCTTCGCGGCTTTTGGCCCGCTCGCCCTGGTCGGCATCGCCTTGTATCCGGTTCTTGTTCATCGGCTCGCGGCTTCGCTCCACGCTTCCTCCCCACACTTGGTCGCCCTCATGCAGTTGCGCTTCACTTCGTTCGCTGTGGTCAACTCACGGCGGGACTCTCACCCACAAGATTGCGCCCATGCTGGGCGCACCAAA
>NZ_SSOK01000062.1:0-5026 GCF_029871195.1 Pseudomonas sp. BN415 | reverse complement strand
CGGCGGGCCTTGGAGATGGCCCAGGTGAGGCTGGCGTCCACCGGCGTGGTGTCGGTGTTCATGTCATGGCCGTAGAGGCACAGGCCGGCTTCCAGGCGCAGGGAGTCGCGGGCGCCCAGGCCAATCGGCTGGACTTCCGGCTGGGCCAGCAGGGTGCGCGCCAGGGCTTCGGCCTGGGCCACGGGCACGGAGATCTCGTAACCGTCTTCGCCGGTGTAGCCGGAGCGGCTGACGTAGCACTCCACGCCTTCCAGGCGCACGCGGCCGAACTGCATGAAGGTCATTGTTTTCACCTCCGGCGCCAGGCGGCCGAGCACTTCGGCGGCGGCGGGACCTTGCAGGGCCAGCAAAGCGCGGGATTCGAACAGCGACTCGATCTCGCATTGTTCGCCGATGTGCGCTTGCAGGTGCGCCAGGTCCTGCTCCTTGCAGGCGGCGTTGACCACCAGCACCAGGTGGTCGCCGGCATTGGCCACCATCAGGTCGTCGAGGATGCCGCCGTTTTCGTCGGTGAACAGGGCATAGCGCTGCATGCCGGCGGGCAGGTCGATGATGTCCACCGGCACCAGGCTTTCCAGGGCGCGGGCCGCATGCTCGCCACGCAGAATGATCTGGCCCATGTGGGACACGTCGAACAGGCCGGCCTGTTCGCGGGTGTGCAGGTGCTCCTTGAGCACGCCGAGCGGGTATTGCACCGGCATGTCGTAACCGGCGAAGGGCACCATGCGCGCGCCGAGTTCGAGGTGCAGGGCGTGCAGCGGGGTTTTGGCGAGATCGGTCATGTAAGGCTCCAGGAATAAAAGTCCGAGTGGGATGAGGTTTCCCTCACCCCCGGCCCCTCTCCCAGAGGGAGAGGGAGAGAAATCAGCATTCGATGATGTTCACGGCGAGGCCGCCGCGAGCGGTTTCCTTGTACTTGCTCTTCATGTCGGCGCCGGTCTGGCGCATGGTGCGGATGACCTTGTCGAGGGAGATGAAGTGCTGGCCGTCGCCGCGCAGGGCCATGCGTGCGGCATTGATGGCCTTCACCGAACCCATGGCGTTGCGCTCGATGCAGGGCACCTGGACCAGTCCGCCGACCGGGTCGCAGGTCAGGCCGAGGTTGTGCTCCATGCCGATTTCGGCGGCGTTCTCCACCTGCTGCGGGGTGCCGCCCATGACTTCACAGAGCGCGCCGGCGGCCATCGAACAGGCCACGCCCACTTCGCCCTGGCAGCCGACTTCGGCACCGGAGATGGAGGCGTTCTCTTTGTAGAGGATGCCAATGGCGGCGGCCGTGAGCAGGAAGCGCTCGATACCGTCGGCGTTGGCGCCCGGCACGAAGCGGCTGTAGTAGTGCAGCACGGCGGGCACGATGCCGGCCGCACCGTTGGTAGGGGCGGTGACCACACGGCCGCCACTGGCGTTTTCCTCATTCACCGCCAGGGCGTAGAGGTTGACCCAGTCCAGCACGCTGAGGCTGTCGCGCAGGCTGGCTTCCGGGTGTTCGCTGAGTTGGCGGTAGAGCGCGGCGGCGCGGCGCTTCACCTTGAGCCCCCCGGGCATGATGCCTTCCTTGCGACAGCCGGTGGTCACGCAGTCCTGCATCACCTGCCAGATCTTCATCAGGCCGGCGCTGGTCTCTTCAGGGGTGCGCCAGGCTTTCTCGTTCTCGCGCATCAGGCTGCTGATGGAGAGTCCGGTGGCGCTGCAGTGGGCGAGCATGTCCTTGCCGGTCTTGAAGGGATAGGGCAGCGGCGTGCGGTCTTCGACTATGCGGTCGAGCCCGGCCGCTTCCTCGTCCACCACGAAGCCGCCGCCCACCGAGTAGTACTCGCGCGAACGGATCTGGATGCCGGCGTCGTCAAAGGCGCGGAAAATCATGCCGTTGGGGTGGTAGGGGAGCGGCTTGCGGATCATCGCCAAGTGCTCTTTTTCCACGAAATGGATCGGCTTCTCGCCGCCCAGGCGCAGTTCGCCGCTCTGGCGAATGCTCGCCAGGCGCTCATCCACGCGTTCGGTATCCACGGTATCCGGTTGCTCGCCTTCCAGCCCCAGCAACACGGCCTTGTCGCTGCCGTGGCCCTTGCCAGTGGCACCGAGGGAGCCGTAGAGCTCCGCCCGCATGCTCTGAACCCGCCCCAACAAGCCATCCGACTTGAGGCCGAGGACGAAGCGTGCAGCGGCGCGCATCGGCCCCACCGTGTGGGAGCTGGAGGGGCCGATGCCCACCTTGAACAGATCAAAAACGCTCAGCGACATGACGCGACTCCCAGAAATGCCCGACCGGCGATCAGGCCGGATACACCGGGAAGCGCGCGCACAACTGCGCCACCTGCCTGGCCACCTGCGCCTCGACATCGGCGTCACCGAGGTGGTCGAGGATGTCGCAGATCCAACTGGCCAGGACACGGCATTCCGGCACCAGGAAGCCCCGGGTGGTCACTGCCGGAGTGCCGATGCGCAGGCCGGAGGTGACGAACGGCGACTGCGGATCGTTCGGCACGGCGTTCTTGTTCACGGTGATGCCGACGCGGCCGAGGGCAGCGTCGGCGTCCTTGCCGGTGATGCCCTGACGGATCAGGCTGAGCAGAAACAGGTGGTTGTCGGTGCCGCCGGACACCACGTCATAGCCGCGCTGGATGAACACCGTGGCCATGGCCTTGGCATTGGCGATTACCTGGGCCTGGTAGTCCTTGAAGGACGGGTCCAGCGCTTCCTTGAAGCACACCGCCTTGGCGGCGATCACATGCATCAACGGGCCGCCCTGGGCACCGGGGAATACGGCGGAGTTCAGCTTCTTCTCAAGGTCCGCATTGGCCCTGGCCAGGATCAGGCCGCCACGCGGGCCGCGCAGGGTCTTGTGGGTGGTGGTGGTGACCACGTCGGCGTAGGGCAGCGGATTCGGATACAGGCCGGCGGCTACCAGGCCGGCGACGTGGGCCATGTCGACGAACAGCAGCGCGCCGACCTTGTCGGCGATGGCGCGAAAGCGCGGGAAGTCGAGGGTCTTGGAGTAGGCGGAGAAGCCGGCGACGATCATCTTCGGCTTGTGCTCCAGGGCCAGGCGCTCGACCTCGTCGTAGTCGATCAGGCCATTGGCGTCGATACCGTACTGCACGGCGTTGTAGAGCTTGCCGGAGGAACTGACCTTGGCGCCGTGGGTCAGGTGGCCGCCGTGGGCCAGGCTCATGCCAAGGAGGGTGTCGCCCGCATTGAGCAGGGCCAAGTAGACGGCGCTGTTGGCCTGGGAGCCGGAGTGCGGCTGGACGTTGGCGTAATCGGCACCGAACAGTTGCTTGGCTCGGTCGATGGCCAACTGCTCGACGATATCCACGTACTCGCAGCCGCCGTAGTAGCGCTTGCCCGGATAACCCTCGGCGTACTTGTTGGTCAGCTCAGTGCCCTGGGCCTGCATCACCTGCGGGCTGGCGTAGTTCTCCGAGGCGATCAGCTCGATATGCTCTTCCTGGCGCTGGGCCTCGTTGCGGATGGCGTCGAACAGCGCGGGGTCGAAATCGGACAGTGTGAGGCTCTTGTGGAACATGGTGGTTTCCTTCTTGTTCGGATGAATGCAGCGCAAAGGGTCTGGCTGTAGGAGCGCCGTCAGGCGTCCTGGTAGGCCTCGATGGACGGGCAGGCGCAGACCAGGTTGCGATCACCGTAGACGTTGTCCACGCGGCCCACCGGCGGCCAGTACTTGCCTTCCACCAGGCTGGCGGTGGGGTACACGGCCAGTTCGCGGCTGTAGTGGTGGGTCCACTCGCCAACCAGTTCCGCCGCGGTGTGCGGGGCGTTCTTCAGCGGGTTGTCGTTGGCGTCCAGTTCACCGTTCTCCACGGCGCGGATTTCTTCGCGGATGCGGATCATGGCGTCGCAGAAGCGATCCAGCTCTTCCTTGGATTCGCTCTCGGTGGGTTCGATCATCAGGGTGCCCGGCACCGGGAAGGACATGGTCGGGGCGTGGAAGCCGTAGTCGATCAGGCGCTTGGCCACGTCATCAACGCTGATGCCGCTGCTGTCCTTGAGCGGGCGCAGGTCGAGGATGCACTCGTGGGCCACCAGGCCGTTGTCGCCGGTGTAGAGCACCGGGTAGTGCTCTTCCAGGCGACGGGCAACGTAGTTGGCGCTGAGGATGGCCAGTTGCGAGGCGCGCTTGAGGCCCTCACCGCCCATCATGCGGATGTACATCCAGGTGATGGGCAGGATGCTGGCGCTGCCGAACGGCGCCGCGCTGACCGCGCCTTCCTTGCGGGCCATGTGGGCGTGGCCGGGCAGGAACGGTGCCAGGTGGGCTTTCACGCCGATCGGGCCGACACCCGGACCGCCGCCGCCGTGGGGGATGCAGAAGGTCTTGTGCAGGTTCAGGTGGGACACGTCGCCACCGAACTGGCCCGGGGCGCAGAGGCCGACCATGGCGTTCATGTTGGCGCCGTCGATGTACACCTGGCCACCGTTGTCGTGAACGATGGCGCAGATTTCGCGGATGCCTTCCTCGAACACGCCGTGGGTGGACGGGTAGGTGATCATCAGCGCGGCGAGGCGATCCTTGTGCTCTTCGGCCTTGGCCTTGAGGTCGGCGATGTCCACGTTGCCGCGGGCGTCGCACGCGGTCACGACCACGCGCATGCCGACCATGCTGGCGGTCGCCGGGTTGGTGCCGTGGGCCGATTGCGGGATCAGGCAGATGTCGCGCTGGTCGTCGCCGCGGCTCAGGTGGTAGGCGCGGATGGCCAGCAAGCCGGCGTATTCGCCCTGGGAGCCAGCGTTGGGCTGCAGGGACACCGCGTCATAGCCGGTGGCCTTGCACAGCATGGCTTCCAGCTCGGTGGTCAGTTCCAGGTAGCCCTGGGCCTGCCCGGCCGGCGCGAAGGGGTGCAGGGCGCCAAACTCCGGCCAGGTGATTGGGATCATCTCGCTGGCGGCGTTCAGCTTCATGGTGCAGGAGCCCAGCGGGATCATGGTCCGGTCAAGCGCCAGATCCTTGTCGGCCAGCTTGCGCAGGTAGCGCATCAGCTCGGTTTCCGAGTGGTAGCGGTTGAACACC
>NZ_SSOK01000061.1:0-534570 GCF_029871195.1 Pseudomonas sp. BN415 | reverse complement strand
CATGGATGGCCCCTCTCGCCGTGCCCCTGGAGCAAGGATGGAGGGAGGGTAGTTTGGCGGAGCCAAACCCGGATGCAGGGGCAAGCCCTTTGGTTCCTTTCGGCGCTTGAGAAAGGGACTCGTCCGGGGGGACGAAACCAGAAGCATCCGCAAAACTCGGCAAGCAGCCTGGCTCTGGACGTTCTAGCAACACTTAACGCAGACATAGCCAACTCATTCGCCCCTACAAGGTTGGAGCCGGCTTGGGAATCAGAGCGGCGTCAGCTCGATCAGGCAGACCGCGCCGGCGCCGCTCAGCTTCACCCCGACCAGGGTGCCGGCGCTCTCCAGGTGCAGGCAGTCATGCCGACCCAGAACCGCAGACACCTGGCCTTCGTGGGCAAGGCTCACTCCGCCTTCGGCGGCGAACAACAACAGGGTGCTGGCGGACGAGAAGAATTCGGCCTCGCCCGCGACCCGTAGCCATTGCAGGCGAGCGGCGTAGCGCTTGGGCGAGTAGATGAGGTTGAAATCGCGGATCGGCCCGTCGATCAGTTCGCACTGCACTGCGCTACCACCATCGAAAGCGAACGCATCCAGGACGGTGAGTGTGCGGGACCATTGCCCATCCACTTCCAGGCGCATGCCGGCACCTTCCAGCACGGTGATCACCCGCTGGTAGCCGGTAAAGGCGGAGAAGCCGCCGGACTCGCCAACATCGGCGATGGACAGTCGCCAGCCGAAGCCGTCGAGACCGTCGCCTGCGTCGCGAGCGATTTCCAGGGTGGAACCGGCGCCGTTCTTCCACGGCATACGGGGGTACTCAGCGGCGCGCAGCAGGCGGGATTGGGTCATGAACCGAAACGTCCTTCGAGGCGGTAGCGGGAACCGGGGTAGAGCAGGCGAGCGCTGGTCACGGTATTGCGCCCGGACCAGGTGCGCCGGCGAATCAGCAGGCAGGGCTCGCCCCGCTCGATCTGCAGTAGCTTGCATTCATCGGCGTCGGCCAGGATGGCTTCGACCACATGCTCGCCCTCGGTCAGCGGTGCCACCTGGGACAGATAGGCGTAGGGCGTCAGGCGGGTGAAGTCCTGCTTCAGGTAATCAGGGGCGACGGCGGGGTTCACGAAGCGGTCTTCGATCTGCACCGGCACGTCGTTCTCGAAATGCACGATGCGCGAGTGGAACACCCGCTGGCCCTCGCGCAGGTCCAACGCCATCGCACGCTCGGGCCCAGCCACTTCATCCACCAGGCTGACCACCACGCAATGGTGGCGATGGCCGCGTGCGGCGATCTCCTCGGCGATGTTGTGCACTTCGAACAGGGCCGACTGGCCCTTGGGCTCGGCGACGAAAGTGCCCACGCCCTGCATGCGCACCAGCAGCCCTTCGGCGGTCAGCTCGCGCAGCGCGCGGTTGATGGTCATGCGGCTGAAGCCCAACTCGTTGACCAGTTCGCTCTCGGACGGCACGCGGTAGTGCGGTGGCCAGGCTCCGCTCTGGATCTGCTGGCTGATCATCTGTTTGACGCGGGCATAGAGGGGTGCAGGAGCTTCCCCGATCTGGGCGGCCAGCGAAGACGGTGCGGCGGGTGAACTGGGCACGGGAATCTCCTTGTCGGCGAAGAGGCAGGACCCTGGAAGGAAAACAGGCTGAGCCCGGAACTGGGTGCCCGCTTCCGGCATGTACCGGAATCGACAACTCCAGACAAGTGCGCGACTGACGTGAGTTTACGTTACCCACAAACGTCTGTATATGTATATACAAATAAAACCACCCATGCCAGGGCCCCTCACCATGTCCGCATTCTTCGCCGAACGCGCCCTCTTGCCGCAAGGCTGGGCTCGCAACGTCCGCTTCGACGTATCCCTCAACGGCCTGATCGAGCAGGTCCTGACCGATGCCAGCGCAGAAGGCGCCGAGCGCCTCCAGGGCCCCGTGCTGGCGGGCATGCCGAACCTGCACTCCCACGCCTTCCAGCGCGCCATGGCCGGGCTTGCCGAAGTCGCGGGCAACCCCAACGACAGCTTCTGGACCTGGCGCGACCTGATGTACCGGCTGGTGGGCCGGCTCAACTCGGAGCAGGTGGAGATCATCGCCCGCCAGCTCTATATCGAGATGCTCAAGGCCGGCTACACCGGCGTCGCCGAGTTTCACTACGTGCACCATGACGCTGACGGCCGCCGCTATGCCGACCCCGCCGAGCTGTCCCTGCGGGTCAGCCAGGCCGCTCGCGACGCCGGCATCGGCCTGACCCTGCTCCCAGTGCTCTACAGCCACGCCGGCTTCGGTGGTCAGGCACCCAACGACGGGCAACGACGCTTTATCCACAGCACCGACAGCTACCTGGCCCTGCAGGAGCGCCTGCGCGGCGAAATCGCCCGCCAGCCCAATCAACAACTAGGGCTGTGCTTCCACTCCCTGCGCGCGGTCACGCCCGAGCAAATGAGCGCAGTGCTGGCGGCGGAACAGGGCGCTCGACCCATTCATATCCACATCGCCGAGCAGCAGAAGGAAGTGGATGACTGCCTGGCCTGGAGTGGCCGACGCCCACTGCAATGGCTGTACGAGCATGCGCCGGTGGACGAACGCTGGTGCCTGGTGCACGCGACCCATGCCGAAAGCGGAGAAGTAGCAGCCATGGCCTCAAGCGGCGCGGTGGCCGGACTCTGCCTGACGACCGAAGCCAACCTGGGCGACGGCATCTTCCCGGCGGTGGACTTCCTCGCCCAGGGCGGCCGCCTGGGCATCGGCTCTGACAGCCATGTGTCGGTCAGCGTGGTGGAGGAACTGCGTTGGCTGGAGTACGGCCAGCGCCTGCGTGACCAGCGCCGCAACCGCCTGTATCGCGCCGACCAGCCCCAAGTCGGCCGCGCCCTGTTCGATGCCGCATTGGCCGGTGGCGCCCAGGCCCTTGGTCAGCCTGTGGGCGCACTGGAAGTCGGCAAACGTGCCGACTGGATCGTGCTTGACGGCGATGACCCCTATCTCGCTACCGCCGACGGTGACGCCTTGCTCAACCGCTGGTTGTTCGCTGGCGGCGACCGCCAGGTGCGCGATGTGATGGTGGCTGGAAACTGGGTAGTGCGCGAGGGCCGACATGCGGCGGAAGCGGAAACGGCCAAGGCCTTTGCCGGGGTATTGCGGGACGTCCTGCGCTAGCCCGAGCCGTTCTCACCCCTCTCCTCTTCAAGGAGAGGGGCTGGGGGAGAGGGCGCTGTCCGGCGTGCGCCAGATCAGCAGGTCGGTGTCATAGCCCTGCTCTTCCACCAGTTCCAGCAACTGCTCGCGAGTCTTCTCCGAAACCACCGGCGTTCGCGACAGCAGCCAGAGGTACCGGCGATTGGGATTGCCCACTATGGCGGTGCGGTAGTCGTCGTCCAGGTACAGCACCCAATAGTCGCCCTTGGCAACGTCCGGAAAGAGCCGCGAGAACCAGTTATCGAAGCGCACCCACAGCTTGTCGGTACGTCCTTCCACCTGGGGCACGGCGTTGCCGCGCGCTTCCTTCCAGTCACCGTCCAGAGTGCGGCAGCGGTTCAGTACGCCTAGGCGGCCGTCGCCCTGCAGGCTGTAGTGCGCCTCGGACTGGGCGCAGCCGCGCTGGAAGAACATCGGCAACCGCGCCAGCTCGTACCAGGTGCCCTGGTAGCGCTCAAGGTCCACCGCCGCCACCGTGCGCGGTGCGGGCGGCGCCTCGTGATGACTGGCGCAGCCGGCCATCAGCAGGGCCGCCAGCACCACGGCGGTTCGCGTCACTTGAGCCCCTTGCCGGAGAACATCAGCACCTTGTCACCGGCGTACTGCACGCTGACGAAAGCCTTCTCGTCACCCCAGGTGCAGCTGGTCAGGCCCACGGCACCGGAGCACTCGGTCGGGCTGCCGAGCAGCATCTCGACCTCGGCCTTGGTCATGCCGGACTTGAGCTTGGAATAGTTTTCCTGGTTGAGCTTGTTGCAGGCGGCCAGCACCAGGCAGCAGGACAAAAGAGCGAGGGTACGCAGAGACATGAAGCACTCCTTGGCGGATGGGACGCGACAAGCTTGGCACAGCGGTCGCGAGGCTGCCCCATTTGAGCCTAGAAGCGTGAGCCGGGTTCCAGCAGGAAAGCGGATTCTTCAGCGCTGGATGGACGGCCGAGGACGGCGTTGCGATGGGGGAAGCGACCAAAGCGGGCGATGACCACCCGGTGACGCTCGGAGAAATCGAGGAAGCCTTCGAACAGCGATCTGTCCGCAAGGTCGGCGCCGTCGAGCAAAAAGCGATAGCGATAGAGGGCGCGCTCCTGGCTGGCCAGGTCTTCGGCGTGTTCCAGCACCAGGTAAATGAACACCTGACGGATCGGCGCGAGGTGCCGCTCCAGGCCACGGGCCAGGCCGTCGGCCACCAGCGCCTGGGCGCGCGCGTCGCCGGCGAAACCGCGCGGGCTGTTGCGAAAGATCATGCGCGGCAACTGGTCCAGCAGGAGCACCAGCGCCAGCCAGCCATTCGGCTGCTCGGCCCAGTCGGCAAGATCGCCGGCCAGGGCCTGTTCGACCAGGTCGCCGAAGCACTCACGGGCTTCGGCATCCTGATGGTCTTTCTTGCCGAACCAGAGTCCCTGGCGCGCCGCGGCGGTCTGGCTGGCGGAGGCCTCGGGGCCGAACCACCAGTCGAGCAACGGCTGCCAGGGCTGCACGGGTTACTCCTGGTGGTAACCGGTGACGCGGGCGACTTCTTCCTTGGAACCGAGGAAGACCGGCACGCGCTGGTGCAGGGACGTCGGCTGGATTTCGAGGATGCGCTGACGGCCATCGGTGGAGGCGCCGCCGGCCTGCTCGATGATGAAGGACATCGGGTTGGCCTCGTACATCAGGCGCAGCTTGCCGGGCTTCTCCGGCTCACGAGCGTCCCAGGGGTACATGAAGATGCCGCCGCGCGTGAGGATGCGGTGCACGTCGGCCACCATGGAGGCAATCCAGCGCATGTTGTAGTTCTTGCTCAGCGGGCCTTCCTTGCCGGCCAGCATCTCGCCGACGTAGCGCTTCACCGGCTCTTCCCAGTGACGCTCATTGGACATGTTGATGGCGAACTCGGCGGTGGTTTCCGGTACGCGAATGTTGTCGTGGGTGAGCACGAAAGAACCCAGTTCGCGGTCCAGGGTGAAGCCCTTCACGCCATCGCCCAGGGTCAGCATCAGCATGGTCTGCGGGCCATAGATGGCGTAACCGGCGGCGACCTGCTGGGAACCCGGCTGGAGGAAAGCCTGCTCATTGAGGCTGTCGTTCTGCGAGAGGTGCTGGTCGGGGCAACGCAGTACCGAGAAGATGGTGCCCACCGACACGTTGACGTCGATGTTGGAGGAGCCGTCCAGCGGGTCGAACACCAGCAGGTAGGCACCCTTCGGGTATTTGCCGGGGATCTGGTAGGCGTTGTCCATTTCCTCGGAGGCCATGCCGGCCAGGTGACCGCCCCACTCGTTGGCTTCCAGCAGAATCTCGTTGGACATCACGTCCAGCTTCTTCTGCACCTCACCCTGCACGTTCTCGGTGCCCATGCTGCCGAGCACGCCGCCGAGCGCGCCCTTGGACACCGCATGGCTGATTTCCTTACAGGCGCGCGCGACAACCTCGATGAGGAAGCGCAGATCGGCAGGGGTGTTGTGGCTTCTGGTCTGCTCGATCAGGTAGCGACTCAGGGTAACGCGGGACATGGAATGGCTCCGGAGGGTGGAAAAATGCGCGCAGTTTAGCGCGACTCGATTCGCAATGCCTCTCAGCGGGATGGAAGGTGCTGAAACGGCCTGCGGTGGCAGCCCGCAAGGGCTATGGATTCATCTGACGACAAGGATTGCGACGGGTTCCGCGGTCAGCCGGCAGCGGGCGCCGCCATCCTCCGCACCTGGTTGCGGCCGTTGCGCTTGGCCTCGTAGAGGGCGGCATCGGCCACCTGCATCAGCTCTTCCAGCGTCTGACCCTGGACTGGCCAGACCGCCAGCCCGGCGGACAGGGTCACCGACAACGGCCCCTCGCGGGTAGGCAGCGGCTGGCCGGCCAGCGCCTGGCAGAGCACCTGCAGCCGGGCGAAAGCCTCGTCGCCCGTGGCACCGGGCAGCAACAACAGGAACTCCTCGCCACCAATACGGAACACCGCATCACTGCCACGCAGGTTACCGGTCAGATGGATGGCCACCGCACGTAGCACGTCGTCGCCGACCAAGTGGCCGTGGCGGTCGTTGAGCTGCTTGAAATGGTCGAGGTCGATCAACGCCAGGGCGATGGGCGTGCGTTCTCGCTGGCTGCGGGCCAGCTCGCGGGCGAACAGCTCGCCCAGGTAGCGCCGGTTGTAAAGGCCGGTCAACGGGTCGCGCAGGGCCTGCTCCTGCAATTGTTCGTGCAGCCGCGTAATGGTACGCAGGCGCTCCTCGCTGGTGGCGAGCGCCTCGGCCAGCTTGAGTTCGCTGCAATGGCGCTCGGTGATGTCGCGCAGGTAGAGCATCTGCCCGAGGATGAAGGTGCCACCCCGGGTAACCCGCTCGATATCGCGGGAACGCACTTCGAAATAGCGCGAAGAGCTGGCCGGAACCAGCAACATCTCCTGCTCTCCCGCCGTCAGCATTGCCTCCAGCTCCACGCCGTACACCGGCCACTTGGCAAGCCCCATGCCCTGCCAGGCCACGGGCTGCCCGGCCAGCGCCAGAGCGGCAGGATTGGCGTCGATCACCCGGCGCCTGGGGTCGACCACCAGCACCGGGTCGGGCAACTCCTCGAGCAGCAGGTGACGCGCCACCGGCAACATATCGAACAGGCGCACGCCGAGAATCAGGCAGGCAAACGCCACCAGGGTGAACGCGAAGCTGAAGGGCGTGGGGTCGAAACCGAACAGCGTCCAGCCGTAGACCACATAGCTCAGGTTGGCGCCCCAAGGCACGCAGGTAACCAGCACGAAGGCCAAATAATGGCGCCGATGGAGGCCATGGCTGGCCAGTGCCGCACGGGTCACCACGGCCAGGCAGAAAACCATGAAGACATAGACATAGATGGCCACGGCATCGAACAGCGGGCCGTGGTCATAGCGGATCGCCGCGCCGAGTGAGTCGTCCACCGGCAAGGTGCCGGGTCCGTAGAACAGCTGGTGCCAGGGATTGCTCAACGCCATGCCGGAAGCCACCAGCGGACCGATGCCCAGCAGCAGGAAGCCTCGCAGGCTCAAAGGCTCACGGATGCTGTTGACGTACTGCCAGAGGAAGACGGCCCAGAACGTCGGCACGCCAATGATGCCGGGCCACGCCATGCTGGCCCAGAACACCTTGCACTGCGGGCCCTGCGCGGCCAGCTCCAGACCTGCGGCAGCCAGCCACCAGCAGATGCCGAAGTGCAGGACGATAAAGCTCTCGCGGCCTGGGAAATGGCGCTGGCGGCTGACCCAGCGCGCCATGAGCATGACCCCCAGTCCAACAGCGATGGTCAGCACCACCGGGCCGTTGAGGCTCCAGCCACTGGCCAGGCAGGCGTTCATCGCCAAGCTCCTGGGAGCGCGGCAAGCGGCGAAGCGAAATCTGGAGAGAACTGCTGAAGGCTGAGCACTGGCCGTCCTGACCTGGCATTGGGACGGCAGGTTGCCGCCCCAGGAAATACCGAACAAAGATACATCAAAAAGCCACTATCGCCGTAGGGTCTTCCGTCGATACTCAGGATCGCGCAGTTGGCCGTCGCAACAGGCTGAACGCCATGGCGCCCAACAGGCCAACACCCAGCAGCAACACCGCCCAGAGCCCGACACGCTTCCAGACGATCTGCCCTGCAGTCTGCCGCTCCGTCAGATGCACGCCGGTTTGCGGCGGTAGCGCCACCGCGTCGGCCAGCCCCATCTTCGCCAGGCTGGAACTGTCGAAACCCGGCACCAGCGTGGCCAGGGGCAGTTCCGAGCGGCTCGCGTCGAGATTGCCCAGGGCCAGCACGAACGGCGGGTTGCCTCGGGCGAGGAACACCACCTGGGTCGCGTGCATACCCACCTCCAGGCGCGGCACCTGCTGGCCGAAACCACCGGCGCGCGGGTCCACCGTCAGGCGCAGTTGCTTGACCGACATCCAGCCCGGCAGATCCAATTCCTCCCGGGCCACCTCCTTGCCGTCCTGGGGCAGTCGGTAGAGCAGGCCGGACGTCAACGGCTGCCATTGCGGGGCACCATCGCGACGGGCCTCCACCTGCACCGGCAACAGGCTACCCGGCCGTTCCACGGCAATACGCAGACGCTCGATGGGCAGCCCCAGCGGCAAGTCCCAGACATATTGGCCATCTTTGCTGCTGATCGGCTCCAGCGGCGCAGACCAGGCCATGGTCGCCGGCAGGCTCTGCCGGCTGGCGCTCACCACGGTCACGGCCGTCAGCTCAGGCGCCTGCGGTGGGCTCTGCCAGATCAGCCGCAGATAGCGCGCCGAACGTCCAGGCAGGGACACTTCTCGCTGGTCGATGCGCTGGTCTGCGAAGGACAACCGGGCCACCTGACCATCCCCCCAGGACTCCCAATGCTGCAAGTCATCGCTGGCCTCGATGCTGAAACGCTGGAAACCCTCACCGCCGGCGTTCCAGTCCAGGTTCAGCTTTTCCAGGGGCGCCTGCACGCCGCTGGCGTCTAGCAGCCAGCCACGCAGCTGCTCACCCGCCGAAGCCGGGCCGTCAGGCACCACCTGCACCACGGTGCCGGTGGTGCTGCGCTCGACCCGCACACTGGGCAGACCTGCCCCTTCGGCAGGACCGCGCAACGGAAACCTGCGCAACGCATGTTCACGGCGGGCGCGTTGCTCGCTGGCGCTGCTGCGGGTCAGGGCGTAGGCCAGAGCCTCGCCTTCGGCGTTGAACACCCGCAGATCGCGCAGGTCCGCATGGCGCGCGGCGAAGTGCAGCGCCATAGGCAGGTCCATGCGATACCAGGGGCCTTCGCCATCAAGACGCAACTCAACGCGGGTGGTGAAATCGTCCGGCTGCTCAGCGGCGAGCAGCGGCTGGCAGACCAATCCCAAGCCGGCCAGCAGGGCCAGGCCTGGGCGGCGCAGGCTAGAGAATCTGATCATGCGTTGACCCGCTCCTGTTCAGGTTCCGCGCGCCTGGGCGGCAGGGGCGCGAAGTAGCCGACGACCAGCAGCAGGACGCCGACGCCAATGAAGGACACGATGCGTTCCAGGCCACCGCGATTGCCCAGTTCGACGAAGAACAGCTTCGCCACCACCAGCGCGATCAGCGCCGCGCCTACCAGCCAGAGTTCACGGCGGGCACGCAGGTGCCCGCCGACCATCAGGCCAAGGGCAATGCTGGTCCAGACGATGGAGAGCCCAGCCTGCACAAGCATCGAGTCGAGCTGCGTCTCCAATTGGTACGGCACACCGCCCCAGTGGTGGGCGCAGCGGAACACCGCCGCGGTGGCCAAGGCGAACAGCGACACCCCGGCCACCCCCTGCGCAAGCCAGGTCGGTGGCGTGACCAGGCCGAACTGGCGCAAGCAATCACGCAGCCAGAGGCAGACGCCGAGCAGCGCGAACAGCAGCCCCAGCTCCAGCGGGTTGAGCAGCGGCAGATAGGGCAGCGGTTCGGCAGCGCCATCGCTCCAGGCGTTGGCGACCCAGAACCAGGCGAGCATCAGCAGCGCCAGCGGCAGCGATGCCCAAAGGCGGTATTCCTGCGGGTAGGCTGCGACCGGCCACGGCAGACGCGGTCGCAGCGCCACCAACAGCAGCCAGGCGCTCGGCAACAGCGCCCAGCCCAGCCATCGCCAGGCGTTGTACTGCTCAGACAACAGCATCAGCAGGTAACGCAGCTCCAGCGCCAGCACGCCGAGCAGCAACCAGCAACCCAGCACATGGGCGGCACTGCGCGCACCGGCCGGCAACAGGCCGTCGAGCCGTCGCAGGGCCAGCAGGTGAACCACGAACAGCGCACTCCAGCCGGCCCAGCCAAGCCGCGCCGCCGGGTGATACTGCGGCGCCCAGGCAACCGCCAACGCCATCAACCCCGCCGGAGCCAGCACCAGGCAAAGCAAGGCCAGCGCGCGCCATTGCTCACGCCCTGCCAGCCAGGTGGTGAAGGCCACGCTGGCGGCGGCCAGTAGCAATGCCGCCGGCACCTGCATCCCGGGCTCCACGAAGCGGCCGATTTCCGCCAGCCAGGCCAGCGCCCACCAACCGGCGCTCCAGGCCAGCAGCAACTGCGCCAGGTGCGCCAGGCTGAGCCCCGCCATGGCCGCGTCGACGCGCGCCACGCGCTGCAGGCGCCAGGCCCCGATAAAGGCCGCCATGGCCAGCACCGCTGGCGTCCAGAAGCCGGCATGGGCCAGCGGTCGCAAGCCTTCGCCACTCAGCTCGCCCAGCAGCAGCGGGCTGACCGCGAGGAAGCTCATGCCCGCCAGTAACTGCAAGAGCAGGCCGAACCAGAATGCCGCGCGCTGCTGCAAATAGAGGCTAAGCCAGAGGATCAGCAGCCCACTGCCCGCCCAGACCGCACCCGCCGTGCGCCAGGGCAGGACGAACAGCACCGCCAGATTGACGAAGGCCAGCCCCACCAACAGTACCAGCGACAGGCCGCGCAACAGGCGTGCGTCGCTGCGCGCCAGTGGGTGGCGTGCCGTCAGCAACATGCCGGCAATCAGCGCCAGGCCGATCAGCGAGGCCACCATCAGCCCACGCCAGCCCTGCACCTCGCCGCTACCCAGGCCCGTGCCATCCATATCGAGGAGGAAGATCGCCCCGCCGAACAACTGCACCGCGAACGCACTGAACAGGAAGGTGCGCGCCCCCAGCCGCAGCCCAACGAAGAGGGTCGCCAGACCGGCCAGGGCCCAGGCGATGGCCGTGCCTTCGGCGGCAAGCGCAAGCGGCGCCATCAGGTAAAGGAATGCCAGGCCTGCGCAGGCCTGCGCTGGCAGGCAGCGGCGCTCTAGCTCGGAGGCAGCCTCAACGGGTGCCCGGCGCAGCTGCCAGAACACGAACAGCAGCGCCGCACCCAGCATCAAGGCCCCCAGGGGCGAGCCGTCCAGCAAGGCATCGCCCCCGTCACGCAACCCGCCCAGGAAGGCCACGGCCGCGCCAAATTGCAGCAGCAAGGCGAACGCCCGCGCCAAGGGCCGGCCCTGACGCAGGCCAAGCCAGTAGATCCCAGCGCCCTCTACCGCCCAGGCGGCAGACGTCCAGCGGGCATCCAGCCCCAGCGGAATCGCCAGGCTGCCGAACACCACGCCCAGCGCCAGGCAGGTTTCCACCAGCAGCAGCGCGCGACCAGCCGTGCGGCCGGCAAGGACTCGTGCCAGGACGATGTAGAACAGCCCCAGGGCGAGGGCACTGAAGGCGGCGCCGAACTCGATATGGCGGATCAACGCCACTTGCAGGCCGAAACCGATGATGGGCGGACCGAACAGTACGGTGCCGTCCACCGTATCGCCCTGACGTGCCGACCAGCGCAGCAATTCGCCACGCTCTTCGGGCGCGTCCGCCGCATCCGCCAGCTTGCGCCGGGCGAACAGCAGGCCGATGCCCACGTACATCAGGAAGAACAACACCAGGAAGGGCTCGGTGCTGGCGAAGAGCTCCGGACGGTAAGAGCGCAGGCCCCAGGCAAAGCCGATGCCGAAGGTCCCGACGAAACCGATCAGATTGAGCAGCCGCCAGGCCTTGAACCAGGCAATCGCGAAGATGCCCGCGTTGAGCAGTGCGAAGTAGCTGAAGAGCGCCACATGGTTGCCGCTGCCACTGGAGGTGAGGATCGGCGCGGCGAAACCGCCCAGGGCTGCAACGGCGGCCAGGCCGAGTGCATCCTGGGCCACGGCGAGGATGGCGGAGAACAGGGTGACCGTCACCAGCAGGCCGAAGGCCATCGTCGGGTCCAGCAGCGGATGCAGGCGCATGGCGGCGAACACCGTCAGGTAGAGCACGGCAATACCGGCGCCCTGGAGCATCAGCCCGTAGTTCGGATTGCGTCGGCGTAGCCACCAGCCAAGGCCGAGCAAGGCAATAGCCGCCAGGGCTACCCCGGCATAGCGCAGTTCGATGGGAACAACCATGCCTTCAGTGGCATAGCGCAGCAGGAAGGCCAGGCCCAGGAAGAGCAGCACCACCCCAACGCGCAACACGGTATTGCCGCCGAACAGCCAGTTGCGGGCCGCGGCAAAACCCCTCTCGAGCAGCGAGGGTTCGCGGGGTTTGGGCGGGCTTGCGGGTGCCTGCCGGGGAGCGCTGGGGCGCGCTTCACGGCCCCAGGCATCGGCGGGCGGGGCAGCCGCTGGCGCGGGCTCCGCAGCGGCAACCGGTTCCACCAGCACCTCGGCAGGCAACTCCCAGACCAGCTCGGAATCGTCGTCGGGCACCGTCTCGGGCGCGCGCTCAGCCGGAGCCACCTCAGGTTGGGTAACGGGGGGTGGCGCCTCTGCAGCCGGCTGCGCATTGCCCAGCTCTACCTTGAGCAGGCGCTCATGGATGGCCTGGGTGCCTTTGTCGAAACGGGCGGCGAAGCTGGCCTGCGCCTTGCGCAACTCAGCGTTCTCCCGCGCCAGCCCCTGGAGGCGAATGGCCTGGCCCAACCCCAGGCCCATCAGGCCGCCGAGCAGGGCACCCGTGACGCTTTCATCAATCCCGGCCCCGAAGGCCAGGCCAACCAGCATGAAGATCCATTGCATGCAGCGTTTTCTCGGATGATTGAGCACATTGCGGCCACATCCATCGCAGCCTCGACTGGCCGGACGCTACAGGAGAACGGGCGTCGACCCAATAGAGACGCCTGAGTCCTGGCTCACGGATACAGAAGATTCCTACAGTCCAACGCAATATCGACACAAATCTGGCGAGACAAAGGGAAATTTCGCGTTCCCCGACGGGAAACTGTTCACTTTTTCACCGACATCGCTATGATGCCCGCCCTTCTCCCCTAGCCTGTTCGCCGACCATGAAGACCATGATGATCGTCGGTGCCGACCTTGACCGGACGGACACCTGGATCAAATACGAAAAGACCATGTGCCACGCCTGCGCCTCCAGCTGCTGCACCATGCCGGTCGAAACGCGTCTGAGCGACCTGATCCGCCTGGAGCTGGTCGCCGAGTTCGAGCGGGGCGAACCGCCGAAGAACATCGCGAAAAGGCTGATGAAGGACGGCGTGGTGGAGCGCTTCAACCAGAAGTCCGGCATCTTCACCCTCACCCGCATGGGCAACAACGACTGCTACTTCCTCGACCGCAAAAGCCGTCTGTGCACCGTCTACGACAAGCGCCCGGAAACCTGCCGCAACCACCCGCGCATCGGCCCGCGCCCGGGCTACTGCGCCTTCAAGCCGAAGGACTGAACCCCGGGTTCTGGCGCTAGCGGGTCATCTTCTTCACGAAGACCACCACGAACAGCGCCATGGTGAAGCTGCCGACGAACGCTTCGAAGGCCGCCAATGGCCGCGACAGGCCCAGCGGCGCGATGTCGCCATATCCGAGGGTGGTGAAGGTCACCACGCTGAAGTACATGCAAGCCGCCAGCTCCATCAGGTTGGTCAGTACGTCCTGGTCCGGGGAGAAGGCCAGTCGCACGTCTCCGTGATGAATGCCCGCCAGAAAATAGAGCAGGGCGAAAAACAGCATGAAGCCCACGGAAAACAGCACCACCCGCAACGGCTGCTCGCCGTAACCGCAAAACAGATCGACCATCCACGAGAAAAAGCGATGCCCGGACCAGCGCGGCATCTGCAGCCGGCGCATGACCATCTCGCGATAGAAGAAGCGCCCTGCCTGCTCGAACAACCCGGCCTGCTCCAGGTGGAGGCGCAGGTTGCGATAGACCTCTTCGGCCTGCTGCAACAGATCGAACATCTGCTCCCGTTGCCCGGCCTTGCGTGCCGCACGCGCCTGACGCTCCTGCTGCACCTGCTCGCCCCACACCACGTTGTCCAGGCGTGCACCGTCGAGCTTCACCCCCAGCAGATTGGCATCGCGCAGATCGGCGCAATGCAGGTTGGCATCGCGCAGGTCGGCCTTCATCAGTGAAGCGCCGCGCAGGTTGATCGTAAACAGGTGTGCACCGCGCAGGTCGGCGCGGTAGAGATCGCTGCCGGACAAGTCATAGCCGACGGCGCTGCCACGGTGCACCAGATCGAGGCCAGCTAGCTGGCACTTCTTCAGGCAAAAACCCCGCATCGGCGCGCCACTGCGTGCCCGCGCCTCAAGCGCAGAAGTGAGTTCAGGCGCTTCCGATTTGTCCTGCTTGGCATCCCGCCAGAAGTCGTCCTCAGGGGGGATGTCGAGCATATTGGCAAACCCGGGGTACGGATTTTCAGCCTAGTCCAAAGCCCCAGAAATCGCGCCGCATCAGCGTCGAAACACTGTGGCGGCGCAGCTACCTCAAGGCCCCGCACAGTCAGCAGTTCAGCCCTTCACGGCCGACAGCAGCTTTTTCACCAGACTCACCCCCGCCAGCACCAGGGCGCCGGAGACGATGCCCGCCAAACCATCGACCAGTATCTGCACCAGCCAGGCGAAGCCGCCAGACGCTGCCAGCACCGGCTCCAGCAGGTGATGGGCAGCGGGAATGCCGTGGAGGATGATGCTGCCACCCACCAGGAACATGGCGGCAGTGCCCAGCACCGACAGCCCTTTCATCATCCAGGGGGCGGCAACGAGGATGGCCCGTCCAATGGCCTGGGCCGCGGAACTGGCCTGACGGACCAGATAGAACCCCAGGTCGTCCAGCTTCACGATGCCAGCCACCAGGCCATACACCCCCACCGTCATGATCAATGCGATGCCTGCAAGCACTGCCACTTGGGTACCGAAGGGAGCAGCGGACACCGTGCCCAGGGTAATGACAATGATCTCGGCGGACAGGATGAAGTCGGTACGAATGGCCCCCTTGATCTTGTCCTTCTCCATGGCCACCAGGTCGACTTCGGGATTGGCCACGGCTTCGGTCAAGGCCGCATGGGCCTGCTCGTCCTCTTCGTGGCTGTGCAACCACTTGTGCGCCAGCTTCTCGAAACCTTCGAAGCAGAGAAACGCCCCCCCGAGCATCAGCAGCGGAATCACCGCCCAGGGTGCGAATGCGCTGATCAGCAGGGCCGCCGGCACCAGGATGGCCTTGTTCACCATCGACCCCTTGGCCACCGCCCAGACCACCGGCAGCTCGCGATCGGCGCGCACGCCGCTGACCTGCTGGGCGTTCAGCGCCAGGTCATCGCCCAGGACACCTGCGGTCTTCTTCGCGGCGACTTTGGTCATTACCGAGACGTCATCGAGCAGGGTCGCGATGTCGTCGATCAGGGTCAGCAGGCTGGCTCCGGCCATGGTGGGTCCTTGCAGAGGGGAAACGGGGCGCCTTGGTTCGGCGAAGGCGCACTACAGACAAAAACGCCCCGCCGGTCAACCCGGCGGCGCTTTTCTGCCCGTCGGTTCACGCCCGCCGCCGACCACTTCGATGTCGACAGGTCTGGTCTTGGGCTTGATCAGGCTGAAATCGATCAGCGCCTTGGGCCGGTATGGGTCACCAATCAGCAGCGGGCGCGGCTGGAAGGCGGTGCTGACCACACTGCGGCTCGGGTCGAAGCCATCGAAGCGTAGCCCGGCCAGATCCGCCCAGGTGTGGATGAAGCTCGAACTGCTGTAGGGGCGGCCAAGGTTGGCACGCAGCGCCTGGGGATGCTCCGCGCGCCACTGCGGCGAGCGCCAGAGCATGAAGGGGATGGTGTACATGGGGGCAGTCGGGGCCGCCTCGTTGCGCCCCAGCACCTGGGGATGCTCCGGGTCGAACACCGCTTCGCCGTGGTCGGACAGGTAGAGCAGGAAGCCGTTGGCGCGGCTGCCGGAGAAACGCTCGATCAGGCTCGACACCACATGGTCATTGAACAACACGGCATTGTCGTAGCTGTTGTAGGTGGGGAGCTGGTCGTCAGTGACACTGGCCGGCACGCCCTGGCGATCAGTGAAGCGCTCGTATGCCGGCGGATAGCGGTACTGGTAACTCATGTGGGTGCCCAGCAGGTGCACCACGATGAACTTGCGCGGCGCCGGGTCTGCCAGCACCTTCTCGAAGGGCGGCAGCACATCGTCGTCGTACTGACGGGCGTTCTGGTTGCGGTTGTTGTTCAGATAGAACTGCTCATCCGCCTGCTTGGAAAAGGTGGTGAGCATGGTGTTGCGCTTGGTCAGGGTCTGCTGGTTGGTGATCCAGTACGTCTTGTAGCCGGCCTGCTTCATCATGTTCAGCAGCGACGGTTTGGTCAGGTAGAGGTCCGGATTCTTCTCATCGGCGAAGGTCAGCACCTGTTGCAGCGCCTCGATGGTGTATGGGCGCGGGGTGATGACGTTGTCGAAGACATCCAGCTGCTCGCGAATGCGGTCGAGGTTCGGCGTGGTTCGGCGCGGATAGCCGTAGAGGCTCATGCGCTGGCGATTGGTGGATTCGCCGATCACCAGCACCAGCGTCGCCGGCAGGCCGGCATGGGCATCCTGGAGGTTGGCGAGCGGCGCGATGCGCGCATTACCTGCCAGCAGGTGGTGCATATCCGCCAATTGCTGGCGGTACTGCCGGTAGCCCACCAGCAGTTGCCAGGGCACGGCCGGCTCCATGCGCTTCTCGAAACTGTCGCGAGCCGCTTCGAAACTGTCGTTACCCAAGCCCTGCTTGACCGCCGGATAACCAACCAGCGCTGCCAGCAGTGCCAAACTCGCCAGCAGCGCCTTGCCACGGGGCAGGTGGACCGGGCGCAGGCGCGTCCACAGCAGCACGGCCCCGGCCATGTAGCCGAGAAAGACCGGCACCATCCACCAGGCGAAGTACTGGGCCAGATACTCGGAGCCCTCCGCCACGTTCGACTCGAACATGATGAAGATGACGCTCTGGGAGAACTCCTGGCCGTAGACCAGGAAGTAACCGAAGGCCGGTAGCGACGCCAGCCACAGCAATGCCCCCAGTCCGGCGGCGATGGCCCGCGTACGCGCAGGGAACAGCAGCACCGGGATCAGCCACAAGCCGCTCAGTAGAAATGCCTGGCGGAATCCAGTGAACCCACTGGTCCCCGTCACCTGGATCAGCAGTTGGGTCACGCCCGAGAAGTACCAGAAAAACAGGAAGAGCCAGCCCAACCCGGCCCAATCGATCGGCCGCTCCTCGGCCTTGCTTGCCGCAAACTTCATAAACATCCGCCCTAGTCGAGCCCTGACCAGTCAACCTGATCGAAAGGCAGGAAATATGACTTTGAAAACGTGAAAAGTTCGTCAAGCGCTGGCCGAACAGCGTCGATGAGAACCTCTTCAGGGAAGCAATGGCTATGTCTGCATTAAGTGTTGTAGGCAGCTGCATTACCCGTAGGAGCTGGCTCGCCAGCGAATGACCACGTTTCGCTGGCAAGCCAGCTCCTACAAGGCTCTTGGCCCTAGGGTGAATTTCTCGCAACAGCTAACGCAGACATAGCCGAAGCAATCGCCATTGCTGGAGCCCTGCGTGATCGGATCGAACCGATCAGAATCGGAACGAAAACCGGCCGTCGGAAGACACCGACGGCCGGGAAGCGGGATCAGAAGTCCAGGGTCAAGGCCAGACTGGCGCCTTGCTGGGTATCGTCCTCCCCCTTGCGCCAACTGTAGCCGCCGCGCAGCGACAGCTCCGGCGTCAGCGCCTGGCTGAAACCAAGGTTCACCCGGTTCAGGTGGTCCTGTGGCGTAAAGCCTTCGAGCGTGAAGCGATTCCCGGGCAGGCTGTTGAGGGAAAGGGTCAGGTCCTGCGTATCGTCCTCATACTCCCGTTCATGGGCATACTCGGCGAACACCTGGGTGTCGGCGCTGAACGCGTACTTGCCCTGAAGGCCGGCGCCCAGGCGCTTGGAATTGCGCTTTTGGTCGTCAAAGTTGAGCGACGTGGCATTTGCACCGTCCTCGGCGTAACCGTCGACCTCTACTCGCGCATAGTCGGCGCTGATGAACGGGGAAAGATGCCATGGGCTGTTGGCTTGCTGGGCAATGTCATAGCCCAGACGTGCGCTGAAGGCCCACAGGTAACCGTCGGTATCCCCCTTCTCGCTGCGCGAGCCGCCGCCAAGGGCGAACTTGCGCTTCAGGTCGTCGTAGTCGAGATAGCCACCAGTCAACGCGGCATCCGCCCACCAGCGGTTCTCCTGGTATTGGACGAAGGCGCTGGCCAGATAGCTGTTCAGGCGGTATTCCGAGTCCTCGACGCCGGCCTCCAGCTCTTGCCGGAAGAACCCCGCCGCGACACCGGCACGCCAGGCATCGTCAAGCCGGTAGCTGCCGCCGAGGGTGAGGTTGTAGCCGTTGCCGTCGCCGCTGGCAGCGCTGTCCTGGGAGTCGAAGTCCAGATGCTGGCCGCCACCGGCAACAAAGGCGCGCCACTGGCCCACGCCCTGCCAGTTTTCCCAATCCGCCTGCCACTGATTGCGCAGCTCATCCTGATAGGCCCGCAGGGTGCCATGAGCCATCTCGGGCAGCAGGGTCACCTCCCAGGGCGCTGCAAGCAACGAATAGGCGTAGTCGGCAATCAGCCGCTGACCGGCGATGGTCGGGTGCACGCTGTCGTTGAACAGCAGCTTGGTTGGATCCGGCGAGGTACCGTTGAGCCCGTAGGTGGGGTTGCCGACGCAACCGTCGCCGCTGAAGCAGGTGCCGATCAGGTCCTGGTCGGTGGCCAGGCCAAAAGCACCGGGGCTGGCCAGGCCCTCCTTGAGCAGCAGGGGAATGTTCAGCGGGATGATGTTGGCATTCACCTGGCCCAGTTGCGCGGCCAACTCGGTGTTGAAGGTGGTGCTGAGTTGAGTCGCGAAGGACTGGATCGGGCTGCCGAACGTCGCCGGGGTCAGACCCAGATCCGGCAACAGCCAAACCATGATGTAACGGGCGCCAGCCTGTTGCAGGGCCTCCACGCTGTCGACCAGGCGCCCCGCCGCCTGGCGGGCCTGGAGATCATTGAGGATGCGCCCCTGGAGGAAGTCGTTGCCGCCGCCGGTGAGGTAGTAGAGGGCATTCGGATCAGCGCTCAGCCCCTGGCTCGCGCGGTCCACCAGGTAGCCATCACGGCTGCGCAGTACGGTGCCGTTGCGCTCGACCACCGAGCCGCCCGACGCGGTGATCGAGTCCAATATCTGGTCGGTGCGGTAGCCGCCGACCGCCCAGTTGTTGCCATCGACGATGCCCTGCTGGGCGTTGACCGGCGACGTGGAGGCACCAAGGTCTCCAGGCGCAATGCCGAGACTGCCGCCGAGTAGCATGGGGGCGGTCGCGCCGAAGATCTCGCCGCTGCCGTTCTGGTACGTCGGGCCAACGCGGTTGGTGAACCGTGAGGTGCTGCCGGCGGGGCCACCGGGATCTGGGAACTGCCCGGCGTCGCTGAGACTGTCGCCGAACACCACCAGGGTGGAATAGGGGGAAGGAGCCGCCTGTAATGCAGTGGACAGCGTGGTCAGCAGGCAGGCTGCCACGAGCGGCTTGAGCGCCATTCTGGTCATGCTACTTACTCCGTGATTGTTCTTATTGTTTGGAGGCACGAAAGTACCAGAAAGCCCGAACACGCCCAAGGCTCATTCCATGGCCCCGCCTCAGCGGATCAGCATAGACCGGAAAACGTGATGACCCTCCAGATGCCGCATGACACACGGGCCTGTATTGCGCGCATGTTCGCGATGCCTTCACGGGCTGCTGCAGGTTGCTGCCAACCATCGACTTGAAGACGTTGATTGTGGCGCTTTGAGCTTCAGGCCACCCGATGACGCCGAACAACACTCGGAAATTTCCCAAACGCTCTCCGACGACTTGTTCGCTCCCCTCCCCCTCCCTAACGCGCCCGGGTCGCGGCCGAGCCCGCGACCGGGTTTAGCGACCTGAAGCAAGCGGTGCGATAGCGCCTACGGCGCATACGAGAAACGGCGGACGTTTCTGGTAGGCACCGGCTCGCAAGCAGTTGTCCAGGCTGCATCACACAATGGCGGATCGCGTGGGGAGGCCCCACCCTGCGCGACCGGCACGCCGAAGGCTACTTCCACCCCCGGCGGGTACTGATGACCTGGCAAGCCCGGCGGTTGATGCTGCTGGAGTGGCAGGGCGCGGCGGACCTTGCCCCAAACGAAAACGCCCCCGCAGGCAGGGCCGGCGGGGGCGTTTTCAGCAGCGGGTCGAGTTAGACCTTGGTGCGCTCGTAGCGCTTGCGGTCGTTCTCGTTCAGCATTTTCTTGCGCAGGCGGATGGACTTCGGCGTCACTTCCACCAGCTCGTCGTCGGCGATGAATTCCAGCGCCTGTTCCAGGGTGAACTTGATCGGCGGAACCAGAGCGATGACTTCGTCCTTGCCGGAAGCGCGCATGTTGTCGAGCTTCTTGCCCTTGGTGGGGTTGATCACCAGGTCGTTGTCACGGCTGTTGATGCCGCACAGCTGGCCTTCGTAGATCTCGTCGCCCGGGGCGAGGAACAGCTTGCCGCGGCTCTGCAGGGTTTCCAGCGAGTAGGTCAGTGCGGTGCCGGTGGCCATGGAGACCAGTACGCCGTTCTGACGGTTGCTGACTTCGCCGGCCTTGATCGGGCCGTAGTGGCTGAAGGTCGAGGTCAGGATGCCGGTACCCGAGGTCAGGGTCAGGAAGTTGTTACGGAAGCCGATCAGACCACGCGCCGGGATGGTGTACTCCAGGCGAACGCGGCCCTTGCCGTCGGGGATCATGTTGGTCAGATCGCCCTTGCGCAGGCCCATCTGCTCCATCACCGAGCCCTGATGCTGCTCTTCGATGTCGATGGTGACGTTCTCGTAGGGTTCCTGCTTCTCGCCATCCTTCTCGATGATCACCACTTCCGGACGGCCAACGGCCATCTCGAAGCCTTCGCGGCGCATGGTTTCGATCAGTACGGAGAGGTGCAGCTCGCCACGGCCGGAGACCTTGAACTTCTCGGCGGATTCGCCAGCTTCAACGCGCAGGGCGACGTTGTGCAGCAGTTCCTTGTCCAGACGGTCCTTGATGTTGCGGCTGGTGACGAACTTGCCTTCCTTGCCAGCGAAGGGCGAGTCGTTGACCTGGAAAGTCATGCTCACGGTCGGCTGGTCAACGGTCAGCGGCGGACGCGCTTCGACGTTCTGCGGGTCGCACAGGGTGTCGGAGATGAACAGCTCTTCCATGCCGCTGACGCAGACGATGTCGCCGGCTTCGGCTTCAGCCACTTCCACGCGCTGCAGGCCGGAGTGGCCCATGATCTTCAGGATACGGCCGTTGCGCTTGGTGCCGTCGTCGCTGATGGCGACTACCTGGGTGTTGGACTTGATGCGGCCACGGGCGATGCGGCCGATGCCGATCACGCCGAGGAAGCTGTTGTAGTCCAGCTGGGAAATCTGCATCTGGAACGGGCCGTCGACGTCAACGTCCGGTACCGGCACGTGGTCGATGATGGCTTGGAACAGGGCGTCCATGTTGTCGTCCATCTTCTCGTGGTCCATGCCGGCGATGCCGTTCAGGGCACTGGCGTAGACGATCGGGAAGTCCAGTTGCTCGTCGGTGGCGCCGAGGTTGTCGAACAGGTCGAAGATCTGGTCGATGACCCAGTCAGGACGCGCGCCCGGACGGTCGATCTTGTTCACCACGACGATCGGACGCAGGCCGGCCTTGAACGCCTTCTGGGTCACGAAACGGGTCTGCGGCATGGGGCCGTCCTGGGCGTCGACCACCAGCAGTACGGAGTCGACCATGGACATCACGCGCTCAACCTCGCCACCGAAGTCGGCGTGGCCGGGGGTGTCGACGATGTTGATGTTGTAGCCGTTCCACTTGATGGCGGTGTTCTTCGCCAGGATGGTAATGCCGCGCTCTTTTTCCTGGTCGTTGGAGTCCATCACGCGCTCGCTTTCCGCTTCTTTGCGGTCGAGGGTGCCGGACAGCTTCAGGAGCTTGTCCACCAGGGTGGTCTTGCCATGGTCGACGTGGGCGATGATGGCGATGTTGCGGAGTTTTTCGATCACGTTTGTATCTCGATCAGTGGATTCGGTGTGCCGCGAAGTCTAAGCGGCTGATATGAACTAACGGCGTATCAGGCGGCCCGATGGTCGGGAGGGCGATGGCGGATGCTGCCGCCAAACAGCCCGGGCTGTTTAGGCCGGGCGATAAACGCGCACATTGGCGTGTCCCTCGCTGAGCAGGTGATGGGCATGCAGACGACTCATCACACCCTTGTCGCAATACAGGAGGTACTGGCGGTTGGCGTCCAGCTCCTTGAAGCGGTTGTTGATCGCATAGAACGGCAGGGGCTGCACTTCGATGCCAGGCAGCTCCAGCGGATCGTCTTCCTGGGCATCAGGGTGGCGGATGTCGAGGACGATCTGCCCTGGCAGCGCTTCACGCACTTCTTCCACGGCCACGTCCTGGCCCAGCTCGTCGATCACCCGGTCGATGGGCACCAGGCGCGCACGTTCCAGGGCGCGCTCGAGGATGGCCATGTCGAACTGCGCTTCTTCGTATTCGATACGGCTGGCCTTGGCCTTGGTCGTCGGGTTCACCGAGATCACGCCGCAGTATTCGGGCATGTGCTTGGCGAACTCGGCGGTGCCGATGCGGTTGGCGGTGTCGATGATGTCCTGCTTGTGGCTGGCGATCAGCGGACGCAGCACCAGCATGTCGGTGGCCGAGTCGATCACCGAGAGGTTCGGCAGGGTCTGGCTGGATACCTGGGAAATGGCTTCACCGGTGACCAGCGCGTCCAGGGTCAGCTTGCGCGCCATGTGAGTGGAAGCGCGAAGCATCATGCGCTTGAGCACGACGCCCATCTGGCTGTTATCGACCTTGCTGAGGATTTCGCCGACCACTTCCTCGAAGGGCACGCTGATGAACAGCACGCGCTGGGAACGGCCGTATTTTTCCCACAGGTAGTGGGCCACTTCCATTACGCCCAATTCGTGGGCACGACCGCCGAGGTTGAAGAAACAGAAGTGAGTCATCAGGCCGCGGCGCATCATCTGGTACGCGGCGACGGTGGAGTCGAAACCGCCAGACATCAGTACCAGGGTCTGCTCCAGCGAGCCCAGCGGGTAGCCGCCGATGCCGTCGTGCTGGTGGTGGATGACGAACAGGCGCTGATCGCGCACTTCCATCCGCACTTCCACTTCCGGGTTCTTCAGGGAGATGCCGGCCGCGTTGCACTCCTGGCGCAGGCGGCTGCCGACGTGGCGCTCCAACTCCATGGAAGTGAACTCATGCTTGCCCGCACGCTTGCAGCGCACGGCGAAGATCTTGCCGGGAATCTGGTCTGCGTAGTGCAGCTTGCACTTTTCCAGCACATCGTCGAAGTCACCCAGCGGGTACTCGTGCACTTCAAGGAAGTGGGTGATGCCGGGGACGCACGTCAGCCGCTCGATCATTTCGCGCAGGAGCTTCGGCTCGGTCTGGCGAGTCTGCACTTCAAGGTTGTCCCAAACTCCGGTCACCTCGAGCTCAGGGTCCAGGTCTTTCAGGACCGCGCGGATGTTCTTCGAGAGCTGGCGGATGAAATGCTTGCGCACCGGCCGGCTCTTGATGGTGATTTCCGGGAAGACTTTGACGATGAGTTTCATGAAAAACAGCGCGAGGGCAGCGGCCGAAAAAGAGGGGCGCGGATTATAGCGGAAATTGTTCAAGCTTTGACCAAAATCATTCAGCAAAGCTCGCAGCGCACCAAAATGGAGCACACGCACCATGGAAGGCACGAAAACAGTGCGCAAAACTGTGCACAATCGGAGCAAAGCCCCCGCCAGCCGTGAGTTTTGGGGCCCTTGTCCATTCCAGGGCACTGGCACGCAATTTGCTCCCTTGTGAGGCAGGTCGCCCTGGCGGACTATCCCGCTCCGGCTTCACCCCGAATTTCTTGGGAGGCAAGGTTCCTGCCCCCGACCACCTGGAGGACAACATGTCGAAGTCGCTTCAACTGATTAAAGAACACGACGTGAAGTGGATTGATCTGCGCTTCACCGATACCAAAGGCAAGCAGCAGCACGTGACCATGCCGGCCCGTGACGCCGATGACGAATTCTTCGAGCACGGCAAGATGTTCGACGGTTCCTCCATCGAAGGTTGGAAAGGCATCGAAGCTTCCGACATGATCCTGCTGCCGGACGACGCCACCGCCGTCCTGGACCCCTTCACCGAAGAGCCGACCCTGATCCTGGTCTGCGACATCATCGAGCCGAGCACCATGCAAGGCTACGACCGCGACCCGCGCGCCATCGCCCGCCGCGCCGAGGAGTTCCTCAAGACCACCGGTATCGGTGACACCGTATTCGTAGGCCCAGAGCCGGAGTTCTTCATCTTCGACGAAGTGAAGTTCAAGTCCGACATCTCCGGCTCGATGTTCAAGATCTTCTCCGAGCAGGCTTCCTGGAACACCGACGCTGACATCGAAGGCGGCAACAAAGGCCACCGTCCGGGCGTCAAAGGCGGCTACTTCCCGGTACCGCCGGTCGACCACGACCACGAAATCCGTACCGCCATGTGCAACGCCCTGGAAGAAATGGGCCTGGTCGTGGAAGTGCACCACCACGAAGTGGCGACTGCCGGCCAGAACGAAATCGGCGTGAAGTTCAACACCCTGGTTGCCAAGGCTGACGAAGTTCAGACCCTGAAGTACTGCGTGCACAACGTGGCTGACGCTTACGGCAAGACCGTGACCTTCATGCCGAAGCCGCTGTACGGCGACAACGGTTCGGGCATGCACGTTCACATGTCCATCTCCAAAGATGGCAAGAACACCTTCGCTGGCGAAGGCTATGCCGGCCTGTCCGATACCGCCCTGTACTTCATCGGCGGCATCATCAAGCACGGCAAGGCCCTGAACGGCTTCACCAACCCGTCGACCAACTCCTACAAGCGTCTGGTCCCGGGCTTCGAAGCCCCGGTAATGCTGGCCTACTCCGCCCGCAACCGTTCCGCCTCGATCCGCATTCCGTACGTGAACAGCCCGAAAGCCCGCCGTATCGAAGCGCGCTTCCCGGACCCGGCTGCCAACCCCTACCTGTGCTTCGCAGCTCTGCTGATGGCCGGTCTGGACGGCATCCAGAACAAGATCCACCCCGGCGATGCCGCCGACAAGAACCTGTATGACCTGCCGCCGGAAGAGGCCAAGGAAATCCCGCAGGTTTGCGGCAGCCTGAAAGAGGCGCTGGAAGAACTGGACAAGGGCCGCGCGTTCCTGACCAAGGGCGGCGTGTTCAGCGACGACTTCATCGATGCCTACATCGAGCTGAAGAGCGAAGAAGAAATCAAGGTGCGCACCTTCGTGCACCCGCTGGAATACGACCTGTACTACAGCGTCTGATCCAGTTATGACCGCGCAAGCGGCATGATTGAGAGGCCTCCTTCGGGAGGCCTTTTTTATTTGCGGCAGGTTGGCGTAGAGCGAAGCGAAACCCAACGATTGGCGGCGCGATCCGGCAGACACGCGACCTGAAAGCCCGCTTTGTTGGGTTTCGTTCCTCTACCCAACCTACGCGCGCTCCGCTCAAACCCCTCTTTCCGCCAGGTCGCCCGGCTCTTCCGGCGGTTCGGCGCGCGACTGGCGCATCCGACTGAGCTGCACGTTCAGGCGCGGCATCGCCAGCTCCAGGCCGGCCTGGTCGAGGCGCCTGCGCAAGCGCAGGTTGAACGCCCGCTGCACTTCCCACTGCTTGATCGGGGCAGTCTTGAAACGGAAGCGCAGAATTGCCTGACCGTTATCGAAGCTCTCCACCCCCTGCAGCTCCAGAGGCGACCATAGACTGCGGTAGATCGCCGTATCGCTGCGCAACTCTTTCGCCACGTCCTGGACCAGCGCCACCGCATCGTCGATAGGCATGCTCGCCGGCACCGGCCAGCGGAACATGGCGTAGCCGAATTGCCGCGAGTAGTTCTTGATGCTCTTGATCTCACTGAAGGGGATGGTATGCACCACCCCATCCAGGTCGCGCAGGCGCACGGTGCGGATGGTCAGCCCCTCCACCGTGCCCAGGTGGCCGCCAACATCCACGTAGTCATCGATAGACAGCGAGTCCTCGATGATGATGAACAGGCCGGTGATCAGGTCCGCCACCAGGGACTGCGCACCAAAACCGATCGCCAGGCCGATCACACCGGCACCAGCCAGCAGCGGCGTCACATTCATGCCCATGTTGGCCAGGGCAACGATCAAGGCTATGACTGCGATGGTGACAAACAGCACGTTGCGGATTAACGGCAGCATGGTCAGGGCGCGGGTATTCGGCCGGCTCCTGCCACCCACACCGAGACTGTGCTGCACGGCGGTGTCAGTGAGGATCCAGACAAGCCAGGCCACCAGCAACGTGGTGCCGAAGCTGACCATCTTCATGCTGATTTCCGCGCCATCTCCTTCGGCGTAGCGGATCAGTGACATACCCCAGACCCGCAGCCCCACCTCGATGAAGAACAGCACCACGAACAGGTGCACCAGGGTGAGGCCGAACTTCTGCAACTGCTCGACGTAGGGAGCGCTGCGCCGGGGCCCGTCGCCACTGCGCCCGGTGCGGCGGCTGAGCAGCCCTATCACCGTCATCGCCACCACAGCCAGCACGGCACAGACCAAGGCGCGGCGCAGGGCCACACTGCTATCGGCGGCGGACACGAAGGTTGCGAACAGCGACGTACCCACCAGCAACAGTACCGGCACGAACCACAGGGAACCCACCAACTCCACCAGCTCGTGCAGCCCCCGGCGCTTGAGACGACGCTCCAGCGGTTGGTTGCGGATCAGATGGGCGATGGGGCGACGGAAGCGCAGCACGAACAGCGCGGTGAAAACCGCCGCCGTGGCGTTTGCCAGAGTGCTCAGGCAGAGCGCCGTGTGCTCACCGAGGCCGTCGATCAGCCGGGGGTCATGGGCCGCCTCACCAAGGGCGGCCAGGCTGCCGATCAGCCACAGCGGGCGGAAGGCCTGGCGCCGCAGGATATCCAGCGCACGGATGCGGTGCGGCCCACTGAGCAACGACAGGCAGATGACGCAGAGTGCGGAGAACAGTGTGCCGCAGACCAGCACGTAGGCCATGACCATCGCCAGCGTCTTGCTCAATGAACTGGGCAGCACGACCGACAGGTAAAGCGTGATGAAGAAGGCGATCAGCCAAGGCCCCAGCTTGCGCAGGGCGAACAGCACCAGGTCGCGGGTTTTGGGATGCTGTGGCAGCTCTGCCGACAGGCCAAAGCGCTCGCGCATGCGCCGCCCCAGCCAGAGCAGGGCGCTGGCCAGGCAGGCCCAGAGCAGGATGACCACCGCAAAGTTGAACACGATCCCCGGCCAGTCACGCCATCCGGGCAGGCGCTTCTCCACTTCGGCCCGAGCCAGGCGGAACTGGTTGCTCCAGATCACCAGCGGACTGTTGTCGCCCTGAAACTGCTTTTCCAGGCTGCTCAAGGTATCGCCGATCAGGCCGAGCACCCCGCTCTCGCTCTCCTTCTCTTTGCCGGTAACGTCACGCAACTGCTTCAACTTCTTCAGCAGGTCGGCACGCTGCTTGTCGTTCTCCAGGGTCTGGATCACCTGGTTGAGCGACTGTTCGAGCTGGGCATTGCTGATCTGCTCGCTGCCCGAGGAACTCCCCGCCAGCGGATTGGGCAGGGCGGCCTGGCCCTGGGTCGGGCAGAGCAGGCCGACGACCAGGCAGAGCAGCAGCGGGAACAGGAAACGGACAGCAGGCAAGAACGGTATAGGCACGAGAGAGATGTCCCCCAGATCAATGAAAGCAAGTCGCATCATACAAAAGCGGGCACTCGCCCCAATCAGACATCAGCCCCGGCTTTTGTAGTCGGCGGCTAGAGTGACAGCATGTGGCGACCTCCGTTCGCTCCGGCCATACAGAGCGGAGCAGGTAGCGGCACTTTTCAGAAATGTCCCAACGTGTTGTAGCGCACACCGGTCGTCACGGCGCTGTCGCACAATGCCCGACTTGCCAGCCCGCCGTCTGGGTGCAAGGCTTGGCATGAGCTTCCGGAGACCGCCCCCATGCGCCTCATCATCAGTTGTCTGCTGCTGGCCGCCACGCTGCCGGCCGCTGCGCAGATCTACAAGTACACCGACGCAAACGGCAACACGGTGTTTACCAACCAGCCGCCAGATGGTGCCGCCAGCGAGAAGGTGGAGCTGCCACCGACCAACGCGGTCCAGATACAACCGCCGAGCCAGCCGACCGACTCAGGGGCAAGTGCCGACCAGCCAGCCATCTACCAGGTGGTGGAACTGACCGATCTCCCTGACGAAGAGGCCCTGCGCGCCAACAATGGCACCTTCAGTGTCGGCGTGCGTCTGGAGCCCAGACTGCAGCCCGGCCACAGGCTACGCCTGCGCCTGGACGGCCAGCCCTATGGCCAGCCAACCAACGTACCGCGCCTGCAACTGATGAACGTCGACCGCGGCGATCACAGCCTCGCGGTGGATGTTCTCTCAGGCACCAATGTGGTGCAGAGTAGCGCTCCCGTCACCTTTACCGTCCAGCGGGTCAATACCAGCAGCCCGGCGCTGCGCCCGCCCGCCCCTACGCCACGGCCCAACAACTGACCGATGTCCCGATTCCTGCTACTCGCCCTCCTGCTCCTTGGCCAGCCCGTGCTGGCCGAGGTCTACACCTACATCGACGACGAGGGTAATCGCGTCTTTACCGACCAACCCAAGCCGGGCAACGCCAAACGCCTGGAGATGGCGCCCTCCAACGAGATGAACGCGCCACGGGATATCCAGCCACCGCCGCTCTACCCCAAGCCCATTCCGCGCGAACAGGGCTATCAGGTGCTGCGCATTCTGGTACCCGAACCCGATGCCACCATCCGCGACGGCGAAGGCAACCTGATCGTCAGCGCCATGAGCGAGCCGGGCCTGCGCGCCAATCACAGCTATCGGCTGCTGCTGGACGGTAAGCCCAAAGGCGAGCCTGGGCGCAGCCCGGTGTTTCCACTGGAAAACCTCGACCGCGGCACCCACCAGTTGGCGGTGGAGATCCTCGACGAGCAGGGGCGCATGGTGGAGCGCACGCCCAGCCAACCGGTGCACATCGTGCGCATGTCGCTGTCGCAGAAGCGCCAGGCGCGCCCCTGCGAGAAGGACGACTACGGCGTGCGTCCGGAGTGCCCGTTGAAGGACAAACCTGAAGAAGAGGACGACGACATCGCCATCCTGCCCTTCATCTGAAGGGCAACCGACCAGCGATACCCAACAACACGCCCATGGGTATCGCCGCGCTTCTCCCACGCAACGATGCCAATTCGCACCATTTCGGTGCGTCGCTTTGCACCGCTTTCTATACTCTCCCCATTTTGGTTCGTATCGAGCCGAACGATCTGCTCTGAAAAGCGGCTGCGGCCAGCAGAAAACCTGTTTTCCCGCGCCTTTTCAGGGCTTTGGTTTGCTTCTTGCATTTTCCTGTCATCGCCACGAGCGCCGACGCCATGACCATCAACGACGCCCTGCACCGACTGCTGCTCGACAACCTGACCACCGCGGTGATCCTGCTCAACGCCGACCTTCGCCTCGAGTACATGAACCCGGCGGCGGAAATGCTCCTGGCCGTCAGTGGCCAGCGCAGCCATGGCCAGTTCATCAGCGAGTTGTTCACCGAGTCGCCCGAAGCCCTGACCTCCCTGCGCCAGGCGGTGGAACAGGCGCACCCCTTCACCAAACGTGAAGCCATGCTGACCTCGCTCTCCGGTCAGACCCTGACCGTGGACTACGCGGTGACGCCGATCCTCAATCGCGGCGAAACCCTCCTGCTGCTGGAGGTCCACCCGCGTGATCGCTTGCTGCGGATCACCAAGGAAGAGGCGCAGCTGTCCAAGCAGGAAACCACCAAGCTGCTGGTACGCGGCCTGGCCCATGAAATCAAGAATCCCCTGGGCGGCATCCGTGGTGCCGCTCAACTGCTCTCCCGCGAACTGCCGGAAGAGCACCTGAAGGACTACACCAACGTCATCATCGAAGAAGCCGACCGCCTGCGGAACCTGGTGGACCGCATGCTCGGCTCGAACAAGCTGCCGTCACTGGCCATGACCAACGTCCACGAAGTGCTGGAGCGCGTCTGCAGCCTGGTGGAAGCGGAAAGCCAGGGCGGTATCAATCTGGTGCGCGACTACGACCCGAGCATTCCCGATGTCTTCATCGACAAGGAGCAGATGATCCAAGCCGTGCTCAACATCGTGCGCAACGCCATGCAGGCCCTCTCCGCGCAGAGCGACCTGCGCCTTGGCCGCATCACCCTGCGCACGCGCACCCTGCGCCAGTTCACCATCGGTCATACCCGCCATCGCCTGGTGACCAAGGTGGAAATCATCGACAACGGCCCGGGTATCCCGGCCGAGCTCCAGGAAACCATCTTCTATCCCATGGTCAGCGGCCGCCCGGACGGTACCGGGCTGGGACTGGCCATTGCCCAGAACATCATCAGTCAGCACCAGGGCCTGATCGAGTGTGAAAGCCATCCCGGCCACACCGTCTTCTCGATCTTCCTGCCGCTGGAACAAGGAGCTTCCTCGTCATGAGCCGTAGTGAAACCGTCTGGATCGTCGACGACGACCGTTCCATCCGCTGGGTCCTGGAGAAGGCACTGCAGCAGGATGGCATGAATACCCAGAGCTTCGAGAGTGCCGACAGCCTGCTTGGGCGCCTCTCCCGGCAACAGCCAGATGTGATCATCTCCGACATCCGCATGCCCGGCGCCAGTGGCCTGGACCTGCTGGCACGCATTCGCGAACTGTACCCGCGCCTGCCGGTGATCATCATGACCGCTCATTCCGACCTGGACAGTGCGGTGGCGTCCTATCAGGGCGGCGCGTTCGAGTATCTGCCCAAGCCCTTCGATGTGGATGAAGCGGTGTCCCTGGTCAAGCGCGCCTTCCAGCACGCCCAGGAGCAGCAGGGCCTGGAAGCTCCGGCGCCCCAGGCCCGCACCCCGGAAATCATCGGCGAAGCGCCGGCCATGCAGGAGGTTTTCCGCGCCATTGGCCGCCTCAGCCACTCCAACATCACGGTGCTGATCAACGGCGAGTCCGGTACCGGCAAGGAACTGGTGGCCCACGCACTGCACCGACACAGCCCTCGCGCCGCCTCGCCCTTCATTGCCCTGAACATGGCGGCGATCCCCAAGGACCTGATGGAATCCGAGCTGTTCGGCCATGAAAAAGGTGCTTTTACCGGCGCGGCCAACCAGCGTCGCGGACGCTTCGAGCAGGCTGACGGTGGCACCCTGTTCCTCGACGAAATCGGCGACATGCCGGCCGACACCCAGACCCGCCTGCTGAGAGTACTGGCCGACGGCGAGTTCTACCGCGTGGGCGGCCACACCCCGGTGAAGGTGGATGTGCGCATCATCGCCGCGACTCACCAGAACCTGGAAAACCTGGTGCAGGCCGGCAAGTTCCGCGAGGACCTGTTCCACCGCCTCAACGTCATTCGCATCCACATCCCGCGCCTGTCCGACCGCCGCGAGGATATTCCGGCCCTGGCCCGGCACTTCCTCGCCCGTGCAGCCCAGGAGCTGGCGGTAGAGCCCAAACTGCTAAAGAACGAAACCGAGGACTACCTCAAGCACCTGCCCTGGCCGGGCAACGTGCGCCAGCTGGAGAACACCTGCCGCTGGATCACCGTGATGGCCTCCGGTCGCGAAGTCCACGTCGACGACCTGCCGCCGGAACTGCTCACCCAGCCCCAGGACGCCGCACCGGTAACCAACTGGGAACAGGCGCTGCGCCAATGGGCCGACCAGGCGCTGGCTCGCGGCCAGTCCGGCCTGCTTGACTCGGCCGTGCCGGCCTTCGAGCGGATCATGATCGAAACCGCCCTCAAGCACACCGCTGGCCGCCGTCGCGACGCCGCCGTGCTGCTGGGCTGGGGCCGCAACACTCTGACCCGGAAGATCAAGGAACTGGGCATGAAAGTGGACGGCGGAGACGACGACGACGGCGACGACGCCTGATCCCCCTCCGGCGGGGTGCCCTGCGCCCCGCCTCCTGCCCTCGCGCCTGCGGCACAGCGCGCAATCGCCCTATCGCACCAGCCGTCTGCCGCCATCACGCCCGCTCTCCAATGTCATCCACCCCGTAAGAAATGTCTGGTTTTCCTAGAGGTCGTGGACCGCAGTGAATCAGGGCGGGATGCTGCCCTGACCTGAACCAGAGACAGGGTGAAAACCATGCAGTTACATATGGGTGTTCGAAAGGAAGGAGACGTGCTCAGGCTCAAGGCCTTGGAAGGCTGTAGCGACGCAGAGCTGGGGCAAATACTGCGAACGAAAGGCATCGAAATCGTGGTGGGGCCGATGGAAGATGGCCGCTCTCGCATCGGCGTTCGTTTACCAAGGGGCCTTTCGCTCAAGGTGGAGCGGTTGCGGGACTGCAAGTCCACCGCAGCCTACCTGGCCCCGGATAACCACTGATCTGGCCCTGGACCCCGCTTCGGCGGGGTCACTCCCCTCAGACGTTCACCGTGCATTCGACCAGCGAAAAGGACCATCCCTGGTGCCTGAATCACCTCCCCGCCTCAAAAAAGTGCTTTACGCCTGGGCACTCGTGATGCCGAAGAACCGCCGCCACCGTCCCTCCATGTTGAATCTCACTTCGCTCAAAGCCACTAATGACGCGGCCTCTAGACGATCCGACGAAATTCTCACGAAGGTTATCAAGAAACTGGCACGCCCCCTGCAATACACCAGACAACAGCGGTTTTGGGGCCCCTGGTACAGGCAGGCCAGGGAATCCCCACTCTTATGACAGGCAGGCTGACCTCCAGCCGCCACGGCTCCAGAAGAGCCGAAAGCGTTTCAGCGTCGCCATCGGGCGACCAGGTTTCAGGGGGCCTTGGTACAGGCAGGCCGGGGAATCCCCTCTTTTATTCGACAGGTGTGCTGCTCAGTCAGCCGCCCGGGCCCTACGGGGCCCAGTGCAGGACCACGTCGCACGCCACGGCGGGCGACCACCCTTCAGGGGGCCTTGGTACAGGCAGGCCGGGGAATCCCCTCTTTTATGCAAAGGCGCGCTGGTCTCCCAGCCGCCAAGGGCCACGCAAGGGCCCGGTACAGGATCGCGTCGCTCGCTACGGCAGGCGACCACCCTTCAGGGGGCCTTGGTACAGGCAGGCCGAGGATTCCCCCTTTCTTATTCGGCGCGAAGGCTGACTTCCAACCGCCAGCGCCCATCCTCCGCGGCACCGTGCCAATCACCGTGCAAGGGCCGCGCCGCGACGAATCGCACCATCACACCATGGGTCGATCGCAGCACCTTCCAGCTCACTGGTGCGGTGCCCAGGGTCAGCTGTCCCTTGGCGTTCTGCCCGTCCGCCCCCAGCATCAGCGCATAGGCGCCCTCCAACGCTTCGGCCCGTACCTCGGGCTCATGGTCGAACCAGAGCGTCAAACCACCCTCGCGCACTTCGATGCGCTGCAGATGCACGGGGTCCGGCGCCGTCAGGCGGCCAAGCATCATTCCCACCAGCACGCCGATCAGGGCAAGGGCGAACAAAAAGCGCGGCCACAGGCTCGGTCGCGGGTCATCATCGGGAGTAGAATGCCGCCCGTCTTCGGGCTCGGGGCCACCCATGTTTCACGTCATCCTGTTTCAACCGGAAATTCCGCCGAATACCGGCAACATTATCAGGCTGTGCGCCAATTCTGGCTGCCACCTTCACCTGATCGAACCGCTCGGCTTCGAACTGGACGACAAGCGTCTGCGACGTGCCGGCCTTGACTACCACGAGTACGCCACACTCAAGCGCTACGACGACTTGGAAAGCTGCCTGGAAGCCCTCGGCCACCCCCGGGTATTTGCCTTCACCACCAAGGGTACCAAGCTGTTCCATGAGGTGGCCTTCGAGAAGGGCGACGCCTTCCTCTTCGGCCCGGAAAGCCGTGGGCTGCCCCAAGAGGTCCGTGAAAGCCTGCCCCCGGAACAACGCCTTCGCTTACCGATGCGCCCCAACTGCCGCAGCCTGAACCTGTCGAACACCGTGGCCGTTGCAGTTTACGAGGCCTGGCGGCAGCACGATTTCAGTCTGGAGTGAATGCTGTCCGGCTCTTTGGGTAGGTTGGGCTTTAGGCCACCCTACGGGCCAAGTTCACCGGCCAAAGAAAAAGCGCCCCGAAGGGCGCTTTTTCATGGAGCCTGATAATCAGGCCTGGGCTTCGCCAGCAGTCTGCAGGCGCGCCAGTTCCTGGGCGTACAGGGCGTCGAAGTTCACCGGGGAGAGCATCAGCGCCGGGAAGGAGCCGCGGACAACCAGGCTGTCCAGGGTTTCACGGGCGTAGGGGAACAGAATGTTCGGGCAGAAGGCACCGAGGGTGTGGCTCATGGAGGCCGCGTCGAGACCCTTGATCAGGAAGATACCGGCCTGCTGCACTTCGGCGATGAAGGCGGTTTCTTCACCGTTCTTCACGGTCACGGACAGGGTCAGCACCACTTCATGGAAGTCGCCATCCAACTGCTTCTGACGGGTGTTCAGGTCCAGGGAAACGTTCGGCGCCCACTCCTGACGGAAGATCTCGGGGCTCTTCGGCGCTTCGAAAGACAGATCGCGTACGTAGATGCGCTGCAGGGAGAACTGGGGGTTCTGGTTTTCGGCGTTGCTTGCTTGTTCGGTCATGATTCTGCCTTGTTCTAGTGCGTTTCCGTTTGCGGGCGGGCTTGGAGCAGCGCATCGAGCTTGCCGGCGCGCTCCAGCGCGTACAGGTCGTCACAGCCGCCAACATGGGTCTGGCCGATCCAGATCTGCGGCACCGAGGTGCGCCCGGCCTTGCGGGTCATCTCGGCGCGAATTGCGGGGTTGCCATCGACGCTGATCTCTTCGTAGCGCACGCCCTTGCTGTCCAGCAGGTGCTTGGCGCGGACGCAGAAGGGACACCAGGCGCTCGAATAGACGACGATCTCAGCCATCTCACTTCACCAGCGGCAGGTTGTCGCCACGCCAGGTGCCGATGCCGCCAGACAGCTTGATGGCGTTGAAACCGGCCTTCTTCAGGTCACGGCAGACGGTGCCGGCATGCTGGCCCATGGCGTCGACCACGATGATGGCCTTGTCCTTGTGCTTCTCCAGTTCGGCGATGCGGCTGGCGAGCTTCTCGTACGGGATGTTCAGGGCGTCAACGATGTGGCCACCGGAGAAATCCTTGGTGGCGCGCACGTCCAGGACCACAGCCTGGCCGCCGTTGACCATCGAGGTCAGCTCGCGGGAGGAAATGGCGCGGCCACTGCGGCGCAGTTCATGGGCCAGCAGCAGGGCCAGCAGCACCACGAACGATCCACTCAGTACATAGTGGTTAGTGGCAAATTCAATCAGCTTAGCGAGCATCGTCGGCTTCCGGGACGGTAAAATGCCGGCCAGTATACACAGGCCCACAGGTCGGCCAAAACCCGTCTGGCGGTGACGCCAACGGAACCAGACCGTAGAATGCCGCCTCTTTTTTCCGGGGCCTTGCCCGCAACTTTCCACCCATTGCCGCAGACGAGTCCGACACTATGACAGCCATGCCCAAACCCCTGGTCCTGATCATCCTGGACGGTTTCGGTCACAGTGACAGCCCCGAATACAACGCCATCTATGCCGCCAAGACACCGGTTTACGACCGTCTGCGCGCCACCCAGCCCCATGGCCTGATCTCGGGCAGCGGCATGGATGTCGGCCTGCCGGACGGCCAGATGGGCAACTCCGAGGTCGGCCACATGAACCTGGGTGCCGGCCGCGTGGTGTACCAGGACTTCACCCGTGTGACCAAGGCGATCCGCGACGGCGACTTCTTCAGCAATCCGGAAATCACCGCAGCGGTGGACAAGGCCGTGGCCGCCGGCAAGGCCGTGCACTTCATGGGTTTGCTCTCCGACGGCGGCGTGCATAGCCACCAGGACCACCTGGTCGCCATGGCCGAGCTGGCCGCCCAGCGAGGCGCCGAGAAAATCTACCTGCACGCCTTCCTCGACGGCCGCGACACCCCGCCGAAGAGCGCCGAGCCCTCCATCAAGCTGCTGGACGACGCCTTCGCCCGCCTCGGCAAGGGCCGCATTGCCAGCCTGATCGGCCGCTACTTCGCCATGGACCGCGACAACCGCTGGGACCGCGTCGAAGCCGCCTACAACCTGATCACCGAGGGCCAGGCCGAGTTCTCCGCCGCCAGCGCCGTCGAGGGCCTGGCCGCCGCCTACGAACGCGGAGAGAGCGACGAGTTCGTCAAGGCCACCTGCATCGGCGAGCCTGTGAAGGTGGAAGACGGCGATGCCGTGATCTTCATGAACTTCCGTGCCGACCGCGCCCGTGAACTGTCCCGCGCCTTCGTCGAGCCGGGCTTCAAGGAATTCCCCCGCCAGCGTGAATTGAACCTGGCCGGCTACGTGATGCTGACCCAGTACGCGGCCAGCATCCCCGCCCCCAGCGCCTTCAAGCCGGAATCCCTGAACAACGTGCTGGGCGAGTACCTGGCGAAGAACGGCAAGACCCAACTGCGCATCGCTGAGACCGAGAAGTACGCCCACGTGACCTTCTTCTTCTCCGGCGGCCGCGAAGAGCCCTTCGAAGGCGAAGAGCGCATTCTGATTCCGTCGCCCAAGGTCGCCACCTATGACCTGCAGCCGGAAATGAGCGCCCCCGAGGTCACCGACAAGATCGTCGACGCCATCGAAAACCAACGCTACGACGTGATCGTGGTGAACTACGCCAACGGCGACATGGTTGGCCACACCGGCGTGTTCGAAGCCGCGGTCAAGGCCGTGGAATGCCTGGACAGTTGCGTCGGCCGTATCGTCGAAGCCTTGGACAAGGTCGGCGGCGAAGCACTGATCACCGCCGATCATGGCAACGTCGAGCAGATGGAAGATGAAATGACCGGCCAGGCGCACACCGCGCACACTTGCGAGCCGGTGCCCTTCATCTACGTCGGCAAGCGTCCGGCAACGATCCGCGAAGGCGGCGTGCTGGCCGATGTGGCCCCGACCCTGCTGACCCTGATGGGCCTGCCGGTACCGGCCGAGATGACTGGCAAGACCATCGTCGAGCTGCAATGATCGACGCGGGTCGCCGCCCCGGCGCGGCCCAGGCGTGAATATCTGCGCGCCTTATCAGGAAACGCCCCGAACCACCGGTTCCGGGCGTTTTTTTTGCCCCGCGCCACGGGCATACTAGGCCGGTCCTTTCCCCTGGTGCCCCACCTCCATGTTTCGCGCCCTCGCCCTCGCAATCCTTGCCAGCCTGATCACCCCGGTCATGGCCGACCAGCGCGCCGAAACCCAGCAGCAGCTGGACCGGGCCGCAAAGGACGTGACCGAACTGAAGAAACTCCTGCAGCAACTGCAGCAGGAGAAATCCGGCGTCCAGGCCGACCTGAAGAAAACCGAAACCGAAATGGGCGGCCTCGAGCAGCAGGTCAAGGAGCTGCAACAGGAACTCGAGAAGAGCGAAGGCGAAATCCAGCGCCTGGACGAAGAGAAAAAAAAACTCCAGGGCGCGCGCGCTGAACAACAGCGGCTGATCGGCATCCAGGCCCGCGCCGCCTACCAGAGCGGTCAGCAGGAATACCTCAAGCTGCTGCTGAACCAGCAGCATCCCGAGAAGTTCGCCCGCACCCTCACCTACTACGACTATCTGAGCAAGGCCCGCCTGGAACAGCTTGCCGCGTTCAACGAGACCCTGCGCCAGCTGGCCAACATCGAGCAGGAAATCACTGCCCAGCAAAACCAGCTCAACGAGCAAAAGGCCGCCCTCGATGGCCGTCGCGAGCAACTCGCCGCCACACGCAAGGAGCGCCAGCAGGCTCTGGCCAAGCTCAACCGGGACGTCAGCGACCGGGACAAGAAGCTCAAGGCCCGCCAGCAGGACCAGGCCGAACTGGGCAAGGTGCTCAAGACCATCGAAGAAACCCTGGCCCGTCAGGAGCGTGAGGCCCGTGAGGCCGAGGAAGCCCGCAAGCGCGCGCTCGCCGAACAGCAGCGCGAGCTACGCGAACACCCGGCCGGCAGCCCCGCCAAGGCTAGCAACGGTCCGATGGTATCCAGCACCGGCGGCAACTTCGGCGGCCCCTTCGTCAAAGCCCGTGGCCAACTGCCCTGGCCGGTGGACGGCCGCCTGGTCGCCCGCTTCGGTTCGGCCCGGGGCGGCGACTCCCGCGCCAAGTGGGACGGCGTGCTGATCGGCGCCCCTGAAGGCAGCTCCGTACGCGCCGTGCATGGCGGCCGTGTGGTTTTCGCGGATTGGTTGCGCGGCGCCGGGCTTCTGGTCATTCTCGACCATGGCAACGGTTATCTGAGCCTCTACGGCCACAATCAGCGCCTGCTGAAAAATGCCGGCGATATCGTCAAAGCAGGCGAATCCATCGCCACCGTCGGCACCAGTGGCGGGCAGGACACGCCCGCGCTGTACTTCGCCATACGCCAGCAAGGCCGACCGACCGACCCGGCACAGTGGTGCCGCGCGCAAGGATAGGTCTCATCTAGCAGGAGTTAGTTCGCATGCCGCATCTGTCCCGCCTCACCTCCCTGGCCATGGCACTGGCGCTGCTTGGCGGCGCCCCGCAGCTGCTGGCCGCCGAGGAGCCGGCAAATCTCCCCGCCACGGCGGTGAACGGCAAGGCGCCGCTGCCGCTGGACGAGCTGCGCACCTTCGCCGAGGTGCTGGATCGTATCAAGTCCGCCTACGTCGAGCCGGTGGACGATAAGACGCTGCTGGAGAACGCCATCAAGGGCATGCTCAGCAACCTCGACCCGCACTCGGCCTACCTGGAACCGGAAGACTTCCAGGAGCTGCAGGAAAGCACCAGCGGCGAGTTCGGCGGCCTCGGCATCGAAGTCGGCGCCGAGGATGGCTTCGTCAAAGTGGTCTCGCCCATCGACGACACCCCGGCCTCCAAGGCTGGCATCCAGCCAGGCGATCTGATCGTCAAGATCGACGGCCAGCCGACCAAGGGCATTTCGCTGATGGAAGCGGTGGACAAGATGCGCGGCAAGGCCGGCAGCAAGATCACCCTCACCCTGGTTCGCGATGGCGGCCAGCCCTTCGACGTGGAACTGGTGCGCGCGGCAATCAAGGTCAAGAGCGTGAAGAGCCAACTGCTGGACAAGAGCTACGGCTACTTGCGCATCACCCAGTTCCAGGTCAACACCGGCGAAGAAGTCGGCAAAGCCCTGGCCAAGATGCGCAAGGACAACGGCGGCCGCCTGAGCGGACTGGTCCTGGATCTGCGCAACAACCCTGGCGGCGTACTGCAGGCGGCGGTGGAGGTTTCGGACCACTTTCTGAAGAAAGGCCTGATCGTCTACACCAAGGGCCGTATTGCCAACTCCGAGCTGCGCTTCTCCGCCGACCCGGCCGACGCCAGCGAAGGCGTACCGCTGGTAGTGCTGATCAATGGCGGCAGTGCCTCGGCGGCCGAGATCGTCGCCGGTGCCCTGCAGGACCACAAACGTGGCGTGCTGATGGGCACCGACAGTTTCGGCAAGGGCTCGGTGCAGACTGTGCTGCCGCTGAACAACGACCGCGCCCTGAAACTCACCACCGCGCTCTACTACACCCCCAACGGCCGCTCGATCCAGGCCCAGGGAATCGTTCCGGACATCGAAGTGGCGCGAGCCAAGGTCACCCGCGAGCAGGACGGCGAATCCTTCAAGGAAGCCGATCTCGCCGGCCACCTCGGCAATGGCAACGGCGGTGCCGACCGTCCAAGTTCGAGCAAAAAATCGGCGGAGCCGCGCCCGCAGGATGACGACTTCCAACTGAGCCAGGCCCTCAATCTGCTGAAAGGCCTGAACGTCACCCGCGGAAAGTGACATGAGGTGGGGCACCTGGTTGCTCGCGTTGTGGTTGGGCGCAACGGCAACCGGTGCCTGGGCCGCGCCAACGGCGCACCTGGCCCTGGTGATCGACGACCTTGGTCAAACCCCCGCCCGCGACCGCCGTGTTCTCGCCCTACCCGGCCCGGTGGCGCTTTCCATCCTTCCAGATGCCCCTCACTCCCGTGAACTCGCCGAAGCCGCCCATGCCGCCGGCAAGACGGTGATGCTGCACCTGCCCATGGACCCGGCCGCCGGCCCCTATGCCTGGCGCCCCGAGTTATCCACAGCCGAGCTGGAGAAACGCCTGGACGCGGCCCTGCGCCAAGTGCCTTACGCCCGCGGCCTGAACAACCACATGGGCAGCCGCATGACCGCTCAACGTCCCGCCATGACCTGGCTGATGCATCGCTTGCAACAGGAACACCGCTTCTTTATCGATAGCCGCACCAGCGCCGCCACGGTGGCCGCCGCCGAGGCGCAGAAGGCCGGGCTGGCCAGCCTCTCGCGGGATGTCTTTCTCGATGATGACCAGAGTCCGGCCGCGGTAGCCAAGCAATTCGACGCGGCGCTGGGCTTGGCGCGCAAGCAGGGCTCAGCCCTGATGATCGGCCACCCTCACCCGGCGACCCTGGCGCTGCTAGAACGCGAGCTGCCGCGCCTGAAGGAACGGGGCTTCGAACTGATCGATGTGGAAATGCTGATCGCCCTGCGCGGCAACCGCGCCATGGCGGCCCATGGCAAGGCGGGGGTTTACCGCTAACTCCCCGATGACACCTTGTGGGGGGCGAATTCATTCGCTGTGGGCCGCGAAGCGGCCCCATGATCTCGACGGTCAGGCCTACGGGCCTGATCAGCGAATGAATTCGCCCCCACAGAGAAAGGCGAACCTGCAGCATTGTTACAGATAGTTCTGGGTGATCTCGTCGACGTAGCCGTCGCTGCGCATCTGGTCGAGGGCCTTCTGCAGACGCTCGATGACCTCGTCCGGGGTGTCCTTGTTGAAGGCCAGGTAGAGCTCGGCGCTGTTGAAGCGCAGCACGGTCTGCAGGCCGGTCACGCCTTCCTGCTTGGCCAGGTAACGACCAACGGGATCAGTCGTGGCCCAGAGGTCAATCTGGCCCTTGAGCAGTTTCTTCACGTTCTCCTGGTCACGCAGGGCGTTCTGCGGCGCCATGCCCTGGCTTTCCAGGTGCTGGCTGACGGCATCGTTCTTGTACGCGCCAATGCGGTACTGGGACGCACTCTTCAGGTCCTTTACGCTCAGGTTGTTACCCGGCGCGGCGAGCAGCACCCACTCGGTCTTGGCGATCGGGCCGACCCATTTGAACAGCGGCTGGCGTTCAGCGGTGAAGGTGGTGGAGAACAGGCCATAGCTGGGCTTGTCCAGAGTCAGCCGATACAAGCGATCCCAGGGGAAGCGCAAGGTCAGGCTGTAGTTGATGCCGGCGCGCTTGAACATCTCACGCACGATATCGGTGCTGATGCCATCGATGCCGTCGTCGCGGGCAAAGTTCTTGTCATCCACCGCCATGTTGAAGGGCGGGAAATTCTCGGTGAGCAATACCACCTTGTAATCTGCCGATATTTCGGCGCGCGCCGTGAAGGCGAGGAACATCAGGCCCAGGGTCAGGGCGCGTTGAATCAGCTTCTGCATTGTCATACCGCTCGCTTGAGTTGTGGTTGTGGCTAAGCGGCTTCCTTGCGTGGGCTCCCCACCCACGGACGTACGGCACGACCCGTCCTGCCTTCCATGGCAAGCGACCAGCTTGTGGCCGGTCGCTGAGGTCTCGTTGCTAGGGTTGAAGCACTACCTGTTAGAGGTAGCTGTTCAGTATCTCGTCGACGAAGCCTTCAGCCCGCAGCTGGTCCAGCGCGGCCTGCAGCCTGTTCACCACCTCGTCGGGCACTTCTTTGTTCAGCGCCAGGAACAGCTCGGCCTGGTTGAAACGCAGCACGGTTTTCAGGCCGCCCACGCCTTCCTGCTTGGCCAGATAGCGGCCAGCGGGGTCGCCGGTGGCCCAGAGGTCGATCTGGCCCTTCTCCAGCTTTTTGGCGTTTTCCTGGTCACGCAGGGCGGTGATCGGTTCGAGCTTCTGTTGAGTCAGGTACTCGGCGATGGCATCGCCCTTGTAGGCGCCCACCTTGTACTTGCGCGCATCGTCCAGGCTACCCAGGGCGATCGAGCTGTCGGTGCGAGCCAGCATGATCCAGTCGTCGGGACCGATCGGGCCGACCCATTTGAACGACTGCTCGCGCTCTGGCAGGCGCGCAGTGACGAAGACGCCATAGCCCGGCTTCTCCAGCGCCAGCTTGTAGATGCGATCCCAGGGGAAGCGCAAGGTCAGGCTGTACTTGACCCCGGCACGCTTGAACATTTCACGGACGATGTCGACGGCGATGCCATCGATATTGTCTTCCTGGGCGAAGTTCTTCCCGTTGATCGACATGTTGTAGGGCGGGAAGTTTTCGGTCAGGAGAACGACGCTGTAGTTCTCATCCATTTCGGCACGAGCTGCACCGGCAAACACCATGAGGGTACCGGCCAGCGCCAGCAGCAGGCGTTTCGACATTAGCGATTACCTTCCAGGAGAGATGGGAAATGCGCTGAGCTTAACCCCGTGGGAACGGGGCTCGGGCATCAGCAGCCCAGGCTGCGAAGTCCGTCACGCGAGCAGCCTGGGGCGAATGCTAGGCAAGAATCGTGCTCAGCGCACCAGGATTCCGCGGCTGGCGAGATAGGCCTTGGCCTCGGGTACGGTGTATTCACCGAAGTGGAAGATGCTCGCCGCCAGAACGGCGTCGGCCTTGCCCTCGAGGATGCCAGCAGCCAGGTGCTCAAGATTGCCGACACCGCCGGAGGCAATCACCGGAATGCCGACGGTTTCGCTGATGGCGCGAGTGACGCCCAGGTCATAACCGCTCTTCACGCCATCCTGGTCCATGCTGGTGAGAAGGATCTCACCGGCCCCCAGATCTTCCATTTTCTTCGCCCAGGCCACAGCGTCGAGGCCGGTGGGCTTGCGTCCGCCATGGGTGAAAATTTCCCAGCGCGGCGTTTCCCCGGGGCCGGAGACTTTCTTGGCGTCGATGGCAACCACGATGCACTGGGAGCCGAAACGGGAGGCGGCCTCGCCGACGAACTCCGGCGTGAAGACAGCAGCGGTGTTGATCGACACCTTGTCGGCACCGGCATTGAGCAGGTTGCGGATGTCCTGCACGGTGCGCACGCCGCCTCCCACGGTCAGCGGGATGAACACCTGGCTGGCCATGCGCTCCACCGTGTGCAAGGTGGTATCGCGGCCGTCGACGCTAGCAGTGATGTCGAGGAAGGTGATCTCGTCGGCGCCCTGCTCATCGTAGCGACGGGCGATTTCCACCGGGTCGCCGGCGTCGCGGATGTTCTCGAACTTGACGCCCTTGACCACGCGGCCGTTGTCCACGTCGAGGCAGGGGATGATGCGTTTTGCCAGTGCCATAACATTGCTCTCGTAGGATGGGTCGGACGGCGTTCCGCGGAGCGCAGCGATACCCATCGATCTGTCAGTAGTTGATGGGTTGCGCCGCTGCGCGGCTAACCCATCCTACGGCTCTCGGCCAGCGAGGGCTTCAGCGTAATGATCAGCCCTTGTAGCTGTCGCAGAAGGCCTGGGCCTCGGCGACGTCCAGGGTGCCTTCGTAGATGGCACGGCCAGTAATGGCGCCGATGATGCCGGGGGCCTTGGCGACCAGCAGCTTCTCGATGTCGCCGAGGTTGTGGATACCGCCCGACGCGATCACCGGGATGCGGCTGGCAGCGGCCAGGGCCGCAGTGGCCTCGACGTTACAGCCCTGCATCATCCCGTCCTTGGCGATGTCGGTGTAGACGATGGCGGAGACGCCATCGGCCTCGAAGCGCCTGGCCAGGTCCACGGCCTGCACGCTGCTGACCTCGGCCCAACCGTCGGTGGCGACGAATCCGTCCTTGGCATCCAGGCCCACGATGACCTTGCCAGGGAAGGCCTTGCAGGCCTCGGTGACGAACTCGGGTTCTTTCACTGCCTTGGTGCCAATGATCACGTAGCTGACGCCAGCCTTGACGTAGTGCTCGATGGTTTCCAGGGAGCGAATGCCGCCGCCGATCTGGATCGGCAGGTTCGGGTAGCGCTTGGCGATGGCGGTGACCACTTCACCGTTCACCGGCTTGCCTTCGAAGGCGCCGTTCAGATCCACCAGGTGCAGGCGACGGCAGCCGCCTTCTACCCACTTGGCGGCCATGCTTACCGGGTCGTCGGAGAACACGGTGGAGTCTTCCATGCGGCCTTGGCGCAGACGCACGCAGGCGCCGTCCTTCAGATCGATAGCGGGGATAATCAGCATCGGTTCAACCTGTTCGAAGTCAGTGGAATCGGCTTGGCGCTCAGCTTTTCTCAAGCGCCCACAAGTCACTCTCGATGCTTTCGAACCTGTCCGTCAGGTGCGCTTGCACATCGGAGATCGCCTTGTTGTAGAAATGTGGTGCGAATTCCCGGGCGAAGAAGTCAAGTACTTCCTCGGCCTCGAAGGAACCAAGCTCCAGCTCGAAGCGATCGGCCATGAAACGCTTGATCGCCAGCACCGCGCCCTGGGCCTGGGCGGCGTCGAGTTGCAGGCTCGGGGTCTTCTTCGCGCGGCTCATCGGTTTACCAGCGACCATCCCAGGCGGCGAAGTTCTGCAGCAGCTGCAGGCCGTGGGTGTGGCTTTTTTCCGGATGGAACTGCACGGCGAAGCGCGAGCCTTCGGCCAGCGCGGCAGCGAAGTCCTTACCGTAGTGACCGCGGCCGACTACCTGGGCAGGGTTGCCGGCCTCGATGTAGTAGCTGTGCACGAAGTAGAAGCGCGCCCGGTCAGGGATGTTGTGCCAAAGCGGGTGGGCGACAGTCTGTTCCACCTCGTTCCAGCCCATGTGCGGCACTTTCAGGTGCTCGCCATTTTCCACCAGGTCCTTGCCGAAGAAGCGCACCTGGCCAGGGAACAGGCCAATGCAGTCGACCCCGTCGTTCTCCTCGCTGCGTTCCAGCAGTGCCTGCATGCCGACGCAGATGCCGAGGAACGGACGATCGCGACTGACCTCGCGCACCAGCTCGTCGAAGCCCAGGCGACGGATCTCCGCCATGCAATCGCGGATGGCGCCCACGCCAGGAAACACTACCCGGTCGGCTTCACGGATCACGCTGGCATCACTGCTGACCAGCACGCGGCCGGCACCGACGTGTTCCAGGGCCTTGGCAACCGAGTGCAGGTTGCCCATGCCGTAGTCGATGACTGCAACCGTCTGCATCAGAGCACGCCCTTGGTGGAGGGCATCTGGCCAGCCATGCGCGGGTCCCGCTCGACGGCCATGCGCAGGGCGCGGCCGAAGGCCTTGAACACGGTTTCGATCTGGTGATGGGTGTTATGGCCACGCAGGTTGTCGATGTGCAGGCTCACCAGGGCGTGGTTGACGAAGCCCTGGAAGAACTCCTGGAACAGGTCGACATCGAAGCCACCGACCACGGCGCGGGTGAAAGGCACGTGCATCTGCAGGCCGGGGCGACCGGAGAAGTCGATGACCACGCGGGACAGGGCTTCATCCAGCGGCACATAGGAATGGCCGTAGCGGACGATACCCTTCTTGTCGCCAATGGCCTGCGTGAAGGCCTGGCCGAGGGTAATGCCGACGTCTTCCACGGTGTGGTGGTCGTCGATATGCAGATCGCCCTTGCACTCGATGTCCAGGTCGATCAGGCCGTGACGGGCAATCTGGTCGAGCATGTGCTCAAGGAAAGGTACGCCGATATCGAAGCGCGCCTTGCCAGTGCCATCAAGATTGATCGAGACCTTGATCTGGGTTTCCAGGGTATTTCGTTCGACGGATGCCGTACGTTCGGCCATCACCAGCTCCACAAAAGGCTCACAAAAAAGAGCGCCATTATAGGCCGCCGGCCGCTGGCGCGGCTACCGACGACGGTCGGCGGGGTTTACACTGCCGAGCCGCGTCCGCAATGCCCTCCAGGAACCCCCATGCCCGTGATCGTAGAGACCCTGAATTGCCCGTCCGAGCTGGATCGCGGCGACCTGGCAAAAATTTACGCCGATGCTCCGGACTGGCTGCTGGCGCCCTACGCCAATGCGACGGAACTGGTGGAACGCGGCCTGGCCGACGGCCTGCTGGTGGCCGGGCGTTTCAACGATCGCCTGCTCGGCGCAGCGCTGATCGAGCGCGGGGAGCAGCACTGGCGGTTGTCCCACCTCTGCGTACGCAAGGTCACCCGCCATCGCGGCGTCGCCCGTCGCCTGGTTGAGGAAAGCGCTCGCCTGGCGCGGGAAGCAGGCAGATCGCTGGCCCTGGCCGCTCCAGAGGGCCATCTGGAAAGCCAGGCCCTCGCTGCGCGCTTGCACCTGCCGCTGGAAAGGCTCTGACGCCTGAGCTGAACCGACAGCGCAAATCACCATCAAAAGTCCCTGACCAGGGCGCCGAACCCCCACGCCGCTGCACGCCATGACTGATGGCCCGGCGCTATACTCGGCACCTTCAATTCACACGATCCATCACAAGGACTGGCCAATGAAAGCCTTCGGAAAAATCCTGGGCCTCATCTTCCTCGGGCTGTTGCTGATCATAGTGGCCCTGGGCTTCGCCCTGACCCACCTGTTCGACCCGAACGATTACAAGGACGAGATTCAACAACTGGCCCGCGACAAGGCCAACCTCGAACTGACCCTAAACGGCGACATCGGCTGGAGCCTGTTCCCCTGGCTCGGCCTCGAACTGCACCAGGCGACCCTGGCCAGCGCCGCCAGCCCGGAAAAGCCCTTCGCCAACCTCGACATGATCGGCCTGTCGGTGCGCGTACTGCCGCTGCTGCGTCGCGAGGTGCAGATGAGCGACATCCGCGTCGAAGGCCTCAATCTCGACCTGCAGCGCGACGACAAGGGCCACGGCAATTGGGAGGATATCGGCCGCCCGGCGAAGGCTCCGGAAACTGCCCACGCCGGCACGCCGACCAGCCCCGCTCCGACCGACGGCGCCCAGCAGGCGCCCGCTAGCGAAGAACCAGCGCGCCCGGTCAAGCTGGATATCGACAGCCTCACCGTGCGCAATGCGCGCATCGACTACAGCGATGCCAAGAGCGGTCAGCAGTTCAACGCCGAAGGCATCGAACTGGTCACCGGTGCCATCCGCGAGGGGGCCAGCATTCCGGTCAAACTCAGTGCCTTCTTTGGCACCAACCAGCCGGTGCTGCGCGCCAAGACCGAACTCACTACCAACTTGCGCTTCGAGCGCGCGCTCAAACGCTACCAGCTCGAGGACCTGAAGCTGAACGGCGAAGCGTCTGGAGAACCCTTCAAGGGCAAGACCCTGACCTTCAACGCCCAGGGCCAACTGCTGGCCGATCTCGCCGCCAATATCGCCGAGTGGAACAGCCTCAAGCTCTCCGCCAACCAACTGCGCGCACTCGGTGAACTCAAGGTGCATGACCTGAACAAGGGCGCACGCCTGGAGGGCGGGTTGTCCATCGCCCCGCTCAACCTGCGGGAGTTCCTGACCGGCATCGGCGTCGAGTTGCCGCCGATGAGCGACGCCACCACGCTGCAGAAATTCGAGCTGGTCACCAAACTGGGCGGCAGCCCCAACAGCCTCGCCCTCGAAGGCCTCAACCTGAAACTGGACGACAGCAGCTTCAGCGGCCGCCTGGCCGTGGCCGACTTCGCCCAAAAGGCCGTGCGCATCCAGCTCAAGGGCGACAAGCTCGACCTCGACCGCTACCTGCCACCCAAGTCCAAGGCCAAGCAGGAAGCCCAGACCGCCCGCCAGGCTGAAGTAAAGCCTGCTGTAGCTGCCGCGAGCCAAGGCACCACGCCGCTACCAAACGCGCCAACCCAGGCTGCCTGGAGTGAAGCGCCGGTACTGCCAGTGGACCAATTGCGCAAGGTCGATCTGCAAGCCACGCTGAACCTCGGCCAGTTCACCGTCAACAAACTGCCTCTGGATGATGTCAGCCTCAAGGCCAGCGGCAAGGGAGGCCTGCTAATCCTTGAAGACCTGCGTGGCGGCCTGCTCGGCGGCAACTTCCAGGCCAACGCGCAAATCGACGCGCGTCCGGCAGTACCGCTGCTCAAGGCCCACAAACGCATCAGCAACGTGCCGGTGGAGAAGCTCCTCCAGGCACAGGAGCAGAAGCCACCGGTGCGTGGCCTGCTGGACATGACCGCTGACATCACCAGCAGCGGCAACAGCCAGAAGGCCTGGATTGACGGCCTCAATGGCACCGCCAGCTTCGCCCTGAACGACGGCGCACTGCTCGACGCCAACCTCGAACAGCAACTCTGCCAAGGCATCGCCACCCTCAACCGCAAAACGCTGAGCAGCACGCGCAGCGGCAGCGAGACCCCCTTCCGCGAGCTCAAGGGCTCGCTCACCTTCAATAATGGCGTAGCCAACAACCCTGACCTGCGCGCCAGCATTCCCGGTCTCAACGTCAAGGGTGATGGCGCCGTCGACTTGCGCGTGCTCGGTCTGGATTACCGAATCGGTGTAGTCATCGAAGGCGACAAGAGCGCGATGCCGGACCCGGCCTGCCAGGTCAACGAACGCTATGTCGGCATCGAGTGGCCACTGCGCTGCCGTGGCCCGCTGGAACTGGGCGCCAAAGCCTGCCGCCTGGACAAGGACGGTATGGGCAAGGTGGCCGCCAGGCTGACCGGCGACAAACTCAACGAGAAGCTCGAAGAGAAGCTGGGCGACAAGGTCAGCCCGGAGCTGAAAGACGCGCTCAAGGGGTTGTTCAAGCAATGACCCCCGAGCAGTTCTCCGGCGCCGTGCTCGACTGGTACGACAGCCACGGCCGCAAGGACCTGCCCTGGCAGCAGGGCATCACCCCCTACCGCGTCTGGGTGTCCGAAATCATGCTGCAACAGACCCAGGTCAGCACCGTCCTGGGCTACTTCGATCGCTTCATGGAGGCCCTGCCTACCGTGCAGGCGCTGGCAGCCGCACCGGAAGACGAAGTACTGCACCTCTGGACCGGCCTCGGCTACTACACTCGCGCCCGCAACCTGCAGAAGACCGCGAAGCAGGTAGTGGCCGATTACGGCGGCCACTTCCCCTGCGACGTCGATCAACTGGCGGAGCTGCCTGGCATTGGTCGCTCCACCGCCGGCGCCATCGCCAGCCTGTCCATGGGCCTGCGAGCACCGATCCTCGACGGCAACGTCAAGCGCGTCCTGGCCCGCTATGTTGCGCAGGACGGCTACCCGGGCGAGCCGAAAGTGGCAAAGCAGCTCTGGGACGTGGCCGAGCGCTTCACTCCACACGCACGGGTCAACAACTACACCCAGGCGATGATGGATCTGGGTGCCACCCTCTGCACCCGCAGCAAGCCCAGCTGCCTGCTCTGCCCACTGCAAAGCGGCTGCCGCGCACATCAGCTAGGCCGGGAGACCGACTACCCCGTACCAAAACCGCGCAAGGCCCTGCCGCAAAAGCGCACGCTGATGCCCCTACTGGCCAACCGCGATGGCTCCATCCTGCTTTACCGCCGGCCATCAAGCGGGCTCTGGGGCGGACTCTGGAGTCTTCCGGAACTGGACGATCTCGACGCCCTCGCCCCGCTGGCCAACCAGCATTCGTTGCAGCTCGGCGAGCGCCGCGAACTGCCCGGCCTGACCCACACCTTCAGTCATTTCCAACTGGCCATCGAACCCTGGCTGGTGGCCGTGGAGGGCAGCGTCCCCGTCGTGGCCGAGGGCGACTGGCTCTGGTATAACCTCGCCACCCCGCCGCGCCTGGGGCTCGCCGCCCCGGTGAAAAAGCTGCTCAAGCGCGCGGCCGATGTATTGAATGCAGGAGAACCGCGATGACCCGCACCATCATGTGCCGCAAGTACAAAGAGGAACTGCCGGGCCTGGAGCGTCCGCCATATCCGGGCGCCAAGGGCGAGGACATCTTCAACAACATCTCGAAGAAGGCCTGGGATGAGTGGCAGGCGCATCAGACCATGCTGATCAACGAGCGCCGCCTGAACATGATGAACGCCGAGGACCGCAAGTTCCTCCAGGCCGAAATGGACAAGTTTTTCTCGGGCGAGGACTACGCCCAAGCCGAAGGTTATGTCCCCCCGAGCGCGTAAGCACCCGTAATAACTAAAATTTTTTCAGAAGGGTGTTGACGAGGGGCCGCTTAATCCGTTTAATAGCGCCCCGTTGCCCAGGTAGCTCAGTCGGTAGAGCAGGGGATTGAAAATCCCCGTGTCGGCGGTTCGATTCCGTCCCTGGGCACCACTAATACCGTCAAAAAGCCCCAGCCATGTGCTGGGGCTTTTTGTTTTCAGCCCCTCACACCGCTGTCGCGCACAATGCGAACGGCGCTGCTAACCTCACTGCGAAGCACCTCGAGGCGGCCTGCAAGGGAGCCCAACCCGAGGACACCGGGGGGACCGTATGAAGGGAATCGTCTTCAACCTGCTCGAAGAAGTGGTTACCCGGCACCAGGGTGAGGATGCCTGGGACGCCCTGCTGGAAAGCACCGGCCTGAGCGGCGTTTACACAGCTCTCGGCAGCTACCCCGACGAACACATCTACCGCCTGGCGGCAGCCGCCGCCGAGACGCTCGCCATGGCGCCCTTCGAGGTGCTGCGCTGGTTCGGCCGCGAGGCCATGCCGTCCCTGGCCAATCGCTACCCAGCCTACTTCGATGCCCACAGTTCGACGCGTCCCTTCATTCTCAGCGTCAACCAGATCATCCACCCCGAAGTCCGCATGATCTATCCGGGAGCGGATGTCCCCACCTTCGGTTTTCGCGACGAGCCCGAGGGCACGCTGATTATGACCTACCGCTCGCCACGTCGACTCTGCGCACTGGCCCATGGCTTCATCGAGGGTGCGGCAGTGCATTTTGGCGAGACCCTCGGCGTCGACCACCTCACCTGCATGCACCGGGGCGATGTCGAGTGCCGCTGCCGTATCACCTTCCACGGCAAGCGCCGGGGCTGAATGGCCATGGACGGCGCACCGCGCAATCCGGAAGCGGACAAACTGCGCCGTCGCCTGCAGCGTGAACACCAGGCGCGCCTGGAAGCGGAACAGATCGCCGAACACGGCCTGCGCGAGCTTTATGAAAAGAAGCAGCAATTGCAGTTGCTGGAATCCATCGCAGACGCCGCCAACGCTGCCGCGTCGGTAGCCGACGGCCTCAGCTTCACAGTGTCCAGCGTCTGCCAGTACACCGGCTGGCAGATCGGCCACGCCTACGTGACCGAGCATGTCGAAGGCGAAGCGCGGCTGCGCTCGGCCTCCATCTGGCACTTCGCTGACGAGCAACGCTTCCGGGATTTCCGCCAGGTGACCGAGTCCCTGGTGTTCCCGCCGGGCTACGGCCTGCCGGGCCGAGTGCTCAGCAACGGTGACCCGGCATGGATCTCCGACATCAGTCAGGTCCCGGATTTCTGCCGCGTATACGCCGCCGGGCAAGCAGGCCTCAGGGCTGCAGCCGCATTTCCGGTACTCGTGGGCAGCGAGGTGGTCGGCGTGCTGGAGTTCTTTGCCGGCAGCGTGCTGGAGCCCGATGAAAAGCTGCTGCACCTGATGGCACAAATTGGCGTGCAGATGGGCCGAGTAGTGGAACGCAAGCGCGCCGAAGAGCAACTGGTCGACGCCTTCCACGATCCACTCACCGGCCTGCCCAATCGCACCCTCTTCTCCGATCGCCTGTCCCGGGCCGTCGCCCGCTGCAACCGCCATCGCGAAGCGGCCTTCGCGGTGCTGTTCATCGACCTCGACCGCTTCAAGCTGGTGAACGACAGCCTCGGACACCTGGCCGGCGACTTGCTGATCATCCAGGTCGCCACGCGCCTGGGAGGCTGCCTTCGACAGACCGACACGCTCGCGCGCATGGGGGGCGACGAGTTCACTATCCTGCTGGACTGCATCGGCAACCCCGACGCACCAACAAAGGTCGCCGAACGCATCCTGGACACCCTGGAGCCGCCCTTCCTGATCAACGGCGAGCAGCTCTACATCAGCGCCAGCATCGGCATCGCCCCCAGCGACCTGGGTTACGAATCGGCCGAAGAGATCCTGCGCCATGCCGACCTCGCCATGTACCGCGCGAAGACGCTGGGCAAGCACCGCTACGAGATGTTCGACCACAGCCTGCACGACGTGGCGGTGGGTCGCCTGACCCTGGAAACGCGCCTGCGCAACGCCCTGCAGAATGGCGAGTTCGTTCTCCACTACCAACCCATCGTGAGCCTGGCCAGCGGACATCTGGTGGGCGTGGAAGCCCTGGTGCGCTGGCAGGAGCCAGGGGGAGCGCTGATCTACCCAGGCGACTTCATCCAGGTCACCGAAGACACCGGCCTTATCCTGCCCCTCGGCTTGTGGGTGCTGCGCGAAGCCTGCCGCAGCATGGCCCGCTGGCACCAGGAGTTCCCAAGCCCGCCCCCCCTGACGGTGAGCATCAACCTCTCTGCCCGGCAGTTCGCCCAGCACGACCTGGTCGTCCAGGTGGCGGCCATCATCGCCGAGACCGGCATCCGCCCGGAGTGCGTACGCCTGGAAATCACCGAGAGCGTATCCATGGCCGACTCCGAACGGACCATTACCGTGCTAAAGCAACTTCATGATCTGGGGGTACGAATCAGCATCGATGACTTCGGTACCGGTTACTCCTCCCTCAGCTACCTACACCGTTTCCACCTGGACGCCCTGAAGATCGACCGCTCCTTCCTGACCCAGCTCGACCAATGCGAGGAGAGCTTGCAGATCGTGCATACAATTCTCAACCTGGCACGCAACCTGGGGCTCGAAGTGGTCGCCGAGGGTGTCGAAACCGAACGGCACCTGATGATTCTCAAGTCCCTGGGCTGCGACTTTGGCCAGGGTTACTACTTCGCCCGGCCACTGCCAGAGTCCAGCCTCGCCAAACTGCTTGGAGATAGACCGCAGCCGGATGAACAAACCGCGACCGATCCTGGCGCTTTCGTCGCGCCAACCGAGTAACCAGTTGATCACAAAGGAAAAAGGCAAAGGATCGGCGCAAAGGCGCGATATCCGGGCATTTCGGCACGAGCGCCGCAAGTTTTTGCTACCGCGACAAGCAACTGCAGCGATGCGACAAACTCGCCCACAGAACCCTCCAGGGGCTCTCCGTCGGCTTTCACCTGGCAAAGCGCTATGCTAGCTTCCCCTCGCCAGGAAGGCCGCCCCACCGCCAGAGTGCCCCCGAACAATAAGAGGACCCCCCATGGCCCAAGCCACCCCAGCGCTTGAAATCCGTAACTTGCACAAACGCTACGGCGATCTCGAAGTGCTCAAGGGCATATCCCTCACCGCCAACGACGGTGATGTGATCTCCATCCTCGGTTCCTCTGGCTCCGGCAAGTCCACCTTCCTGCGCTGCATCAACCTGCTTGAGAACCCGCACCAGGGCCAGATCCTGGTGGCCGGAGAAGAACTCAAGCTCAAGCAGAGCCGCTCCGGCGAACTGGTCGCCGCCGACAACAAGCAGATCAATCGCATGCGCAGCGAAATCGGCTTCGTCTTTCAGAACTTCAACCTCTGGCCGCACATGACGGTGCTCGACAACATCATCGAAGCGCCGCGCCGTGTACTCGGCCAGAGCAAGGCCGAGGCCACCGAAATCGCCGAAGCCCTGCTGGCCAAGGTCGGCATCGCTGACAAGCGCCATGTCTATCCGACCCAGCTCTCCGGCGGCCAGCAGCAACGGGCTGCCATCGCCCGCACTCTGGCCATGCAACCGAAGGTGATCCTGTTCGATGAACCCACCTCGGCGCTTGACCCGGAAATGGTACAAGAAGTGCTTAACGTGATCCGCGCGCTGGCCGAGGAAGGCCGCACCATGCTGCTGGTCACCCATGAAATGAACTTCGCCCGGAATGTCTCCAGCGAAGTGGTTTTCCTGCATCAGGGGCTGGTAGAAGAGCAGGGACCGCCACAGCAGGTATTTGACAACCCGCTGTCGGCGCGCTGTAAACAATTCATGTCCAGCAATCGCTAAAACACGGAGCAAGAGCGCAATGAAGAACTACAAGAAGATTCTGCTGGCTGCGGCCGCCACCCTCGCTTTCGGCACCAGCGCCGTCGCCGCCGACAAGTTGAAGATCGGTACTGAAGGCGCCTACCCGCCCTTCAACCTGATCGATGCCAGCGGCCAGGCCGGCGGTTTCGACGTCGAGATCGCCCAGGCCCTCTGCGCCAAGATGAAGGCCGAGTGCGAAGTGGTGACCTCCGACTGGGACGGCATCATTCCCGCCCTGAACGCCAAGAAGTTCGACTTCCTCGCCGCCTCCATGTCCATCACCGAAGAGCGCAAGCAGGCCGTCGACTTCACCGACCCCTATTACACCAACAAACTGCAGTTCATTGCCCCGAAAAGCTCTGACTTCAAGACCGACAAGGCCAGCCTGAAAGGCAAGGTAATCGGTGCACAGCGCGCCACCATCGCCGGCACCTGGCTGGAAGACAACATGGCTGACGTGGTCGACATCAAACTGTACGACACCCAGGAAAACGCCTACCTCGACCTGTCTTCCGGCCGCCTCGATGGCGTACTGGCCGACAAGTTCGTCAACTGGGAATGGCTGAAGAGCGACTCCGGCAAGGACTTCGAGTTCAAGGGTGACCCGGTGTTCGACAACGACAAGATCGCCATCGCCGTACGCAAGGGCGACCCGCTGCGCGAGAAGCTGAACGCCGCGCTGAAGGAAATCGTTGCCGACGGCACCTACAAGAAGATCAACGACAAGTACTTCCCCTTCAGCATCTACTGACCTGTACGTCCGGTGCCGCCCCGCGCGGCACCGGCGCCTGAGCTCCCATGACCCTAGACCTCTACGGATTCGGCCCGGCCCTGGCCGCGGGCACCCTCATGACCATCAAGCTGGCACTGTCTGCGCTTGCGGTGGGCCTGGTGCTCGGCCTGCTCGGCGCGCTGGCAAGGACTTCCCCCCTCAAGCCACTGCAGTGGCTGGGCGGCACCTACTCCACACTTGTGCGCGGCGTCCCCGAGCTGCTCTGGGTGCTGCTGATCTATTTCGGCACGGTCAACCTGATGCGCGCCCTGGGTGAATGGATCGGCTACCCCGAACTGGAACTGAACGCCTTCGCCGCGGGCACCATCGCCCTGGGCCTGTGCTTCGGCTCCTACGCCACCGAAGTCTTCCGTGGCGCCATCCTGGCCATCCCCAAGGGACACCGCGAAGCCGGCATGGCCCTGGGCCTGTCCAAGAACCGTATTCTCTGGCGCGTGATCCTGCCGCAAATGTGGCGAATCGCCCTCCCGGGCCTGGGCAACCTGTTCATGATTCTGATGAAGGACACCGCTCTGGTTTCCGTGATCGGCCTTGAGGAAATCATGCGTCGCTCGCAAATCGCCGTGACCGCAAGCAAGGAGCCCTTCACCTTCTTCCTGGTGGCCGCCTTCATCTACCTGGGCCTGACCATCCTCGCGATGATCGGCATGCATTGGCTGGAGAAGCGCGCAGGCCGTGGCTTCAAACGGAGCGCAGCATGAACTGGGAAGTCATCCTCAAATACCTGCCACAGCTGGCCCAAGGTGCCATCCTCACCCTGGAGCTGGTGGCCATCGCAGTGATCGCCGGCCTGATCCTGGCGCTGCCCATGGGCATTGCCCGCGCGTCCCGCCATTGGTACGTGCGCGCCCTGCCCTACGGCTACATTTTCTTCTTCCGCGGCACGCCCTTGCTGGTGCAGCTGTTCCTGGTCTACTACGGCCTGGCGCAGTTCGATGCAGTGCGCAAGGGCCCGCTCTGGCCATACCTGCGCGACCCCTTCTGGTGCGCTGTAATCACCATGACGCTGCACACTGCGGCCTACATCGCCGAGATCCTGCGTGGCGCCATCCAAGCCGTACCGCCGGGCGAGATCGAGGCGGCACGGGCACTGGGCATGTCACGCTTCCAGGCGTTGGTGTACATCATCCTGCCGCGTGCGGCGCGCATCGGCCTGCCGGCCTACAGCAACGAAGTGATCCTGATGGTCAAGGCGAGCGCCCTGGCCAGCACCGTCACCCTGCTGGAACTCACCGGCATGGCGCGCACCATCATCGCCCGCACCTACCTGCCGGTAGAGATCTTCTTCGCCGCCGGCCTCTTCTACCTGCTGATCGCCTACGTGCTGGTGCGAGCCTTCCGCCTGCTCGAACGAAAACTGCGGGTGGATGCCCTGCAGGGCCGCTAAGCCCGCGACCGCTCCTCGCCCCCGGGAGAGGAGCGGTGCCGGCGACGCTATAATCGCCCCCCGATTCCCCATCGCCTCGCCAGCATGACCCATCCTGCGCCCCTCCAAGGCCCGCACCTGCGGGAACGCTTCGCCGCCCTCGACGACTTCCTCCTCGCGCATCAGGGCATCTGGCGTCCCGTGCCCTTCACCGAGCCGGAGCTGCCCTGGGAACACCAGCATCCCGAACTGGCCACATGGCTACGCGGCCGCACTCTGGCAGAAGCAGAAGCCATCCATAACAACCCGGAACAGTTGCAGGCACCGGCGCCTTATCCACAGCTTGCAGCGCGGTGCGCCGAACTCAGTTGCATCGGCGAGCTGCCCGCAGCGCAGATAGCCGCAGTGCCCAATAGCTTCACGGTGGACGTCCCCGGGCGCAAATGGCAGCAGATCGACGCCTTCGCCAGCCGCCTGCGGTTTGACCAGACACCAGGCCACTGGCTGGACTGGTGCGCCGGCAAGGGGCACCTGGGACACCGCCTGGCCCATGACGGCGCATCGCTGACTTGCATCGAGCTCGACCCGCAACTGGTTGCCAGCGGCCAGCAACTCAGCCAGCGCCTGGGGCTCGCCGCCAATCATCACCAGCAGGACGCCCTGGCCGATGACGCCGCACGCCACCTCGCGCCCGAGCACACAGTGGTCGCCCTGCATGCCTGCGGCGACCTGCATGTCCGCCTGCTGCAACTGGCCAACGCGACCGGCTGCCGACAACTGGCCGTAGCACCCTGCTGCTACAACCGCATCCAAACACCGGACTATCAGCCACTGTCCACGACAGCATCCGCCTCCGCACTGCGCTTCAGCCGCGCCGACCTGCGCCTGCCAATGAGCGAGACCGTCACCGCTGGCGCCCGCGTGCGGCGCCAACGCGACCAATCCATGGCCCGCCGCCTGGCCTTCGACCTGCTGCAGCGAGAACTGCGCGGCGAAGACCGGTACCTGCCGACGCCCTCCCTCGCCACGAGTTGGTTGGCTAAGCCATTCGCCGACTATTGCCGGGACCTCTGCGCGCTCAAAAGCCTCCCGCAACCACAGCCGCGCGACTGGAAAGCGCTGGAGGCCTCCGGTTGGCAACGCCTTGCCGTGGTACGCAACCTGGAACTCCCCCGCAGCCTGTTCCGCCGCCCCATGGAGCTCTGGCTGCTGCTGGACCGCGCCCTGTTTCTCGAAGAACAGGGCTACCAGGTCAAGCTCGGTAGCTTCTGCTCGCCCCAACTCACACCACGTAACGTCCTGCTACTGGCCGAACGCTGAGCTTACCCACAGAACCTGTGGATAACTTTGTTGATGAAATCTGGGCAACTCACTGCAAGGCCCCGCCCTGCGCAACGAGCAGGCGTTGAGCATTTTCTGGACAACAGATAAAGCGCCAATGAAAACAACCACTTGACGAAATCCGAGATGTAGCGCACATATTTCGAGCACGATCGTACAAAAAAGATCACCTTTGTGCATAAGCCACGCCATGCTGATGCTCAAAGCTGCCTGAAGCTCGCTTACAGAGGTTTACTCGCAGCGCCCAATCGCTATAATGGCCGCCCCTCCTGGCCGGTATAGCTCAGCTGGTAGAGCAACTGACTTGTAATCAGTAGGTCCCGGGTTCGATTCCTGGTGCCGGCACCATATGCAACAACGACTTAGGCCCGCAGCGATGCGGGCCTAAGTCGTTTCTGGGCTGCGGTAAACACGAAATCGACACGCTAAGGCTTTCGATGCTTAGCGGCCTTCCTCGTCTTCGGTGAGGGGCCAGCCCTGCGCCTCTCTAGAAACTCCTCCATGAGCTCAAGCGGAGGGATGCCCAGGGCCTCGGCGAACTCCACCAGCTCGACGGCATCGACACGGCGCTCTCCTCGCTCGCACGTCTGCGTGTTCCCGAGCCGCTCGGCCAACTCAATCTGGGAGACGCCCAGCCGCTTCCTGGCGGCCCGCAGGACCGCAAGCAGCAACTGGTAGTCGGCATTGTGGGTCGAGTTTGCCATCGTGCGGTGACCACCGCGACAAATGCCACTCTGTTGAACCCGTCGATGGCACACCAGCATTGCTGGCGGCCGCTGTGAAGGTGCTTCCGTGCCTCAAGTCGAGCGCCGAGACGGGTTAGAGCTTGAAATTCATCACCGCGCCGCTTGCCAAGCCTGACGCCCGTTATGAGACCGGGCTACCAGGCAACAATAGTCGGGACTAGTTCAGACTAATCCTAGGTGCCGGATCCATTCCCCAGCACAATATCCCTCAACTTAAAGGAGCGACACGAATCTTTTGAATCTATATCCAACCTAATTCGCTTAACAACAATTGAAGGGTGCAATTTCTTAATCGTGCGCAGGTCTATCAAATTGGATCCTGCAGAGAACGTGAGCCTTACGCTATTTTCCTCATCGTAGCGGGGAGCATCATTACCTAGCCAGAAAATCTGAATAGGGGCGGAAACTGATCCATCATTGCAGGTCAGATCGATATTTAGGAGGCCTGGACCTGACTGAGCGCTAGCATTAGCAATGGAAAATTCAACGAAAGGATCTCTGCCAGTAATCTTGTACTCGTTTGCTGAGTGCCCCTTATCCAGGTCATTCATTCGATTCACAGTCCCCACCAGTGTTGGCTTGAAATCTCCACCACGCGGGACAACAACTGGTGGCGGAAAGAAAGCAAAAACGCCAGAACCTACAGAACGCTCTACCACCGTGATAAACACGTAATCTGGCCGCCAAGACTCAACCAGTTGAACGAAATTACCTCCCGGCTTGAGCGCCTCAAGCCAATGAAGTTGCAGAACTTCGCTAAAAGTGGCCGCCATCAATGGCGACATTGCCGTACCAAAGGAATCGCGCAGCCAAAGCACCCGCTTACTGTTGAGAGCCCCGCTTGCTCTTATCAGCAATGGCTTGGATGGCGAACCAACTGGAAGATTACCCCCACTGCTGATCACAGCGCTGGTATTGAAGTCAATCCTCTCAGTTGTAACCGGCAATCCGGAAGCGTTTGGTGTAGGTTCAAGATCAGAAAGATGCGAGGAAATCCTGAGAAAATTCGCCAGATCTCCGCCTATCCGCGGCGCAACACCAGATACCTGGTATGAGGACTTTGATGGCCAGGCGAGCTCTGGAGCGTCCGCACCAACGACCTCAGCGAAATACTGGAATGCAACTGCGCCACCCAACTGGTTCCAATGCGTGTCAGTTTTATAATAGAGCGGTGCAGAATAAGTCTTTCTCGCTTCCTGCAGCGGACGTCTCAAGTCGACATAGCGCACCGACCCCGCCCCGGCCAAAATGACATCGGCCGCACTCGGAGAGGCCCCTCTCGCCCAATCTGGCAGGTAATCCGGATAAATAGATTCTTTATTTGGCCCAACCAGAACCCTGTACAGGCGAACACCTCTACTAGAGAGGTATGTCTCCCATGCGGCAGCCGCCTCGCCTATCCTCTTACCGCTGTCCTTATCTTCAGGGCTTGCACCACTTCGCACTACAGATCGGGCGTTCTCATATTTATCTCCCAGGTAAAGCCAGCCGTCACGACCGATTACTACTTGTTCCGGATCAGTACTGATCCCTAGTGGATAAAGCAAAGCGGAAGACAAAGCTGAAACAAAGTCTACGTTGTAGAGAAATCCCTTCTCGTGCCACTTGATGGGCTTCCCATCTGGCACAGACAAGACATTTACGACTGGAACGACAAGCAGGCTCACCATAACTGCGAACAAAAAACCGAACAATTTCTTCTTCACGGTAAGCACACTCAGAAATTAAAGTACAAAAATACAGAACTTGTTGCAGCCAAGGTGAAGTACATTGCCACCGAGAAGAGCACAGCCCCGTACATCGTCAACTTAAAACTCAACTTCCCACTTGCGATCTCCATTGAGTTTCTCTGAAACACTATTATGAAGGCAATCACAATGGCCAAGTAGGTGGCGGCCTGCGCGACAAGCCCCGTCGGCAAAAGCCTCAAGAGGATATCGGAGAGCCATCCCCCCCATGCAAGTTCGGAGGTTTTGAGCCCAGACGGTATTTGTCCAAAGGCTGAATCTATATCGGCCATTCCATTCAGTACGCGCAGCGCATCATCCATAGTCTTCGCCCTGAAAAATACCCATGCGAAGTTTACAAATAAGAAAGTCAACAACCAGGCCAATAGCGATGGCAATGGCCGCCCAAAGCTTTTCCAGAAGCGATGCACTGCAAGTGCCAGGCCATGCAACGCCCCCCATATAACAAACATCCAGGTGGCGCCATGCCACAAACCACCAAGCAGGAAAGTGACAAATAAATTAATATATATTCTGTACTCTGAACACCTGTTCCCGCCAAGCGGAATATATAGATAATCCCGAAGAAAATTACTTAGAGTAATATGCCAACGGCGCCAGAAATCCTGAATACTCAACGCCTTATACGGAGAATCAAAATTTATCGGAAGCCAAATATTGAATAATAGCGACGCCCCAATCGCCATATCACAGTACCCGCTAAAATCGAAGTACAATTGAAAAGTGTAAGAAAGGCTGGCGGCCCATGCTGCAAAGAACGAAAGTTGCTGCCCGCCATCGAATCCAGCATCTGCCCACACGGCAAAGCTGTCTGCAATGACGACTTTCTTGAAAAGCCCGATTGAAAAAATAACCATCCCCCTAAGGATGTTCGAATACCGCCTAGCAAGCGTCCATCGAGATGAGAACTGAGGCATTATCTGACGATGATGGACAATGGGTCCCGCGATCAGATGCGGGAAGAATGTCACGAACAGGGCATAGTTCAGGAGATCATACTCAGCAGTTTCCCCACGATAACTGTCAACCAGATAGACAATCTGCGTAAACGTAAAGAAACTAATTGCGAGAGGAAGAACTATCCCCGGAAGCGTATAAGCCGTCTCAAATACGGCATTTATATTTCCGAGCAAAAAATCCGTATACTTGAAGTAGCCGAGAAGAAAGAGATTTGCCACAATACCCGTCGCCAATACAACCTTTCGGTTAAGGTGATGACGAGAGACTTGACCGACTTGAGCAGGCACCTTATTGGACTGAGCAAGCCCGGTACCTATGGCAAAATTCAGAAATATTGATGCCAATATTAATGGCAGATAATTTACATCCCAATATGCGTAAAAGAACAGACTAGTGGCAACCAGCCAAACCTTGCCAGCCACTATCAAGCGCCACCCATTCAACATAAAATACACAAAAAACGTAATCGGCAGAAAAACCACGATAAACTGCCATGAACTAAATAGCATACGCTGCGATTCCGTTAGAATTAATATTAATTACAACTTTTTTAAGAGCCCTTCCCTGCCAGCACCAAATTCTCAAACGCTAACCCCAGCAACACTAAAGTTGACACATGTCAATCCTCTGAATACACGAAGTCAGTCGAAACCAACAAGGCGACCAGCCCCACCCTCCTAGTCGAGCACACCTGCGCCCTGAACATACGGGATCACACTTAACCTCGTAGCCAGGATTCAAAGTGCGACGGTCGAGGGCGTTTCGTTCGCAGTCTATACATTCATAAGCGCATAAGATCAGGGGGCTCAAGTCTACTTAAGAAGAGGATGAGACTCCAAATCCAAACATCCAGTTTTTTGCATTTTTCGGTCGATAACGCGCTCTTGATGCTCCGGCAGCCACCAGGCAGGAAACGCGCCACTCCAATCTCGAATCTGCGTGCGCACCCTGCCAGCAGTTTTCAGCGCAACATCTCTTCCCGAACTGGGACTGCTGGTTCGCGACGCTCCCCTCAACCCTGCATCGGCGGCAACCCTATGCCGATGTATTTACCTATAGATTAGGAAACCCTGAAGTAGGCTTCGCGCTTCTGGTGAAATACGCCGATTCCGCTGCCTGAATATCCCGATGAAGCAGATGACCTTTACCGAAGCCGAGTACGCCGGCAAGCGCATGCAGGCTCGCAAGGAGTTGCACCTGATCGAGAACTGAAATCCCGCACGGCAGCAGTCAGTGGGGCCGCACGTTTCGACTGGCAAAATCTGTGACGCTGTAAGTAAAATCCGTAGCTCAGATTAAGTTGGTCTGTCAGAGCGGGCGCAATTGCGGCTCCTTTGACTAGCACCAAAAGGGACAAAAAAGCTTGCAAAGCGGGGAGCTACCAGCCCTTCGAGCAAGAAAATGCAGCGAAGGAAATGCTCCGTGGCATCGTGCCCACTCACATTGAGCAGTGACGCTCAACCCAAAACACCGAAAAAACGCTACCCGCCTCTTCGCCCGCCAGCCTGTCAACGGCGCCGCCCAGCAGTTGGGCGCACCACCATGGTTCACGTTTACCGACGCATGACGTGTGACCCATTGGCCCCTTGCCGTATCCTACAGATCGATTTGCAATTCCTGACACAGCTCACAAAACGAGGCTTTGAAGGCTCGGGGCAGCTCTATGTCGGAAACTCTAGGTCTTCAATGACTCTAAGAATCTCACTCCCAGGAGATCGTTGACTTGCATAACATCCCCACCAGCCTTCCGGTAACGGCACGCTTCATGCTGCCAGTCATGCAACGCCTCAATCCACCTTCCCGCTGGCTGTAACGGACTACCCATGAAGCTCATTCCCGTAATCATCTGTGGCGGCGCCGGCAGTCGTCTTTGGCCGATCTCCCGCACCTGCCACCCGAAACCCTTCATGCCCTTGCCTGAGGGCGGGAATCTGATTCAGAAGACCTTCCAGCGCGCAGCCAAGCTGGATGGCGTAAGCGAAATCCTGACGGTGACCAACCGCGAGCTGTTCTTCAAAACCGACGACGAGTACCGTCAGGCGGGATTCCCGAACTGCCGCGCCAGCTTCGTACTGGAACCCTTTGGCCGCAACACAGCCGCCGCCATCGCAGCCGCAGCACTTGACCTCGCTACCCGTGAAGAGCCGGACGCGATACTCCTGGTGCTTCCTGCTGACCACCTGATACGCCAGGATGATCAGTTCGCGGCTGCCGTGGCGAATGCCGCCAAGCTGGCCGCCCACGGCTGGCTGGTCACTTTCGGCATCAAGCCGGAATATCCGGAGACCGGATTCGGCTACATCGAACTTGATCCATCAGCGAAGCTTACCTCCGGGTTCAAGGTCAACCGGTTCGTGGAGAAGCCCGATCTTGCTACTGCGCAGGGTTACCTGGAGTCAGGCAACTATCTCTGGAACTCGGGCATGTTCTGCTTCCGGCTGGGCACCCTGCTCGATGAACTGCAACAGCACGCCCCCGACGTAATGCAGAGCGTGTCTGCCAGCCTGACTGGCAATGTCCTGTCCGATGGCAAAGGCCAGCACTGCACCAACATCGATCCCGCCCAGTTCAACACGGTGCCGGACATCTCCATCGACTACGCATTGATGGAGCGCTCGACCAAGGTAGCCACCGTCCCCTGCGACATCGGTTGGAGCGACATTGGCTCCTGGAACGCTTTCAGCGAACTCACCCAAGCGGACGAAAGCGGCAACCGCTGCAATGGCGAAGTACTTCACCATGGAGCGAAGAACAACTTCATCCATAGCCAGGATCGACTGACCGCCCTGGTCGGCGTCGAAGACCTGATCGTCGTCAATACCCCCGATGCCCTGCTGGTAGCCCACAAGGACAATGCCCAGGACGTCAAGCATATCGTTGGCCAGTTGAAGAGCCGGAACCACGATGCGCACTCGACCCACCGCCAGGTTTCCAGGCCCTGGGGCAACTACACCACCCTTGAAGAGGGTGAGCGCTTCAAGATCAAGCGTATCGTCGTCAAACCGGGCGCCTCGCTGTCCCTTCAGATGCACCACCACCGCAGCGAGCATTGGGTTGTCGTGACCGGTATGGCAAAGGTAACGAATGGCGAACAGATGCTGATGCTGAACAGCAATGAGTCGACCTTCATTCCTGCAGGCCACAAGCATCGCCTGGAGAATCCTGGGGTCATTGATCTAGTGATCATTGAAGTGCAATCCGGCGACTACGTGGGAGAAGACGACATCGTTCGCTTCGAAGACCACTACGGTCGCGCTTGAAATTTCCCGCAGTCGAGCAGTCCATGCATAGGAAAACAACTCGCTCAGAAGCCGTTTCTCGAGTTCTCCAGGTTTCTTGGCTACGAGCAGTAATGGGGTTGAAATCAGAATCCCGGGGCACACGGCTCGGCTATCTCTGGTGGATTATCGAACCGGCGATGCACCTGGCTGTGTATTACCTCGCCTTCGGCGTGCTTCTCAAACATGGTGGCGATGATTACGTAGCGTTTCTCCTGATTGGAATCGTGCATTGGCTCTGGTTCTCCAAGAGCATCATGAACGCCAGCCAATCAATCCTGGTGGGGCGAGGCCTGATCCTTCAGTTGCCCCTTCATACGGGAATCTTCCCGCTCGCCGAGATTTTCCGGGACCTGATCAAGCAGATCATCGTTGTCGTGATCCTGCTGCTGATACTCAGCATCATGGGATATCTGCCAACGACGTATTGGCTCATCTATCCGGTCATTTTCCTGCTGCAGATTCTCCTGACACTCCCGTGCGCGGGTCTGGTTGCAGCGTTGATGCCCTTCATCCCGGATCTACGCGTGATAGTTCCTGCCTGCCTGCAACTTGCCATGTTTCTATCAGGTGTTTTCTTCTCCAGTGACCTGGTGCCGGAGAGCTTTCACTGGGTACTGAACCTCAACCCCGCGTACCTCTTGCTGGAAGCCTACAGGGACATTCTGATCAGGCAACAACAGCCCGACTGGCACATGCTCGCAAACCTCCTTGCAGCGCTCTTGCTCTTCAACACTCTTGTTATTGCGCTGTTTGGCCGGTTCAACCGGCAATACGCCCGAATCATTCAGGAGTGAGCATGACTCGCCTGTTGTTGGAAATGCACGACGTGCATCTGGCCTATCGCCTGCGCAAGTCCCTGCTTCGCAGTGACTATCACCCCGTCATCAATGGCGTCAGCCTGAAGGTTCACCAAGGGCAACGCCTCGGGATCATGGGACACAACGGCGCCGGCAAGTCGACACTGCTAAGACTCATGGCGGGCATCTACGCGCCTGACCGTGGCCGCGTCACCAATCATGGCGCTCGCGTTTCACTCCTGTCTCTGCAGGCCGGCTTCGACCCTCGCCTGAACGGCTGGGACAACGCCTTGCTGAGCGGCGTGCTGATGGGGATGAGCCCCAAGGAAGTCAGGCTGCGCCTGAAAGGCATTCACGAATTCTGTGAGCTCGGCGATCAGATGAATGATGTGCTCGGAACCTATTCGTCAGGCATGCGTGCCCGCCTTGGCTTCGCGGTCGCCCTGGCAATGGAAGCCGATCTCCTGTTGATCGATGAAGTCCTTTCGGTGGGCGACCAAGACTTTCAGGAAAAGTCCGAGAAAGCCGTGATGCATGCCGTCAACCAGGGTTGCGCCATGGTCCTGGTCTCCCACTCGCCCATAAAGCTCAAGAAGTGGACCGACTCAGTCCTTACATTCGAGAAAGGCATGATCTGCCTTCCCGCACCAGAAAAGGCCGTATCTTCCGCATGATCAGTTACGCCCAGAACTTCGAGGACGTCATCCTAGAGCGCATATTCAAGGATAAGGAATCTGGCTTCTATGTCGACATAGGGGCGTGCCACCCGGTCTACGACTCCGTTACCTATCACTTCTATCTGAAAGGCTGGAGTGGCATTAATGTCGAGCCGCAGCCAAAGCTTTTCTCCGAGCTTGAGGCGATGCGCGAGCGGGACACTAATCTCCAGGTTTGTGTTGGCGCCCGAGAGGGAAGCGAAACCCTCTACATCACGCGCGATGTGGGTACTTCCACGCTGAGCCAATCTATCGCGGAAAACTACCGCAGGGACCTGAACATCGACGAGGAGCTGACGGTCGAGTTGGTCACCCTGGATCAGATCTGGTCCCAGCACGTAGGCGATCGACAGGTCGACTTCTTGAAGATCGACGTTGAGGGGTTTGAAAAGGACGTGCTGTCTGGTGCCGACTTTTCCAAGGTCGCTCCAACTATCCTGGTCATCGAAGCCACAACCCCGAACTCCCAGGAACTTTGCTACGACCAGTGGGAATCCCTGATTCTGGAGTACTACGAATTTTTCTACTTCGATGGGCTGAACCGCTTCTATTCCCGTAAGGGATATCCGCTGGACAAGGCTACTTTCAGCACCCCGCCAAATGTCTTTGATCGGTTCAAGGTGTTACCCCAAGTACTGGCAGAGCAGGCAAACGAAACCCTCGCCATCGAGAACCAGGCGCTGAAGAAGCAGCTCCAGATGAGCCTTGCGCAACTGAGCCGCAAGGACGAAGCCCTGGACGACGCTGGCAACGCATACGCTGACTTGCAGTCCGAAGATCAGAACTTGCACCAGCAACTTGAGATGGCTACCAAAGCTGTTTCGGGTCACCAGGCGGAGATTGCCAAGGCCCAACGGGCATACGAGTCCCTGCAGGCGGCTTTTGGCACGAAAGAGAAGGATCTCCTGGACGCCCTGGAATTCCTTCGCGCCAAGGAAAGTGCACTGGCCAATGCCAGCGAGACCTACAAAACGCTCCAGGAAAAACACCTCGAGCTGCAAGCCTCGCTTGAAGCGTCATTCCAGGAAGTCAGGCAACTGACGGATTTCGTCCAGCAGAAGGAAACCGCACTCGTCGAGGCGTCCTCTGCCTACGAGGCTTTGCACATAGAGTTCCAGGCCAAGGAAGCCGAGCTGCGGCTGTTACAGGGGCATCTCCACGACAAGGATGCCGCACTTCAGCACGCGACAACGGCGTTCCAGGCCCTGCAAGACGAGCTGAGCCAGCAGCTCCGCGTCTTGCGGGCGACACATTCGTTGTTCGAGGACAAAGACACCGCCCTCCGGGATGCGACTCGAGCCTATGAGGCCTTGAAGTCGGAGTTCAGCCGCTCTCAGCAGGAAATCAGCACTATCGGCGAGCTTCTGCGCGCAACCAAAGCGAGCTACGAACAGGCCGCAGACGCCTACACCAGCCTGCGCACCGAGTTCGAGCACAAGCTCAGCGAGCTCGCGACACTCGAAGCAATCCTCCAAGAAAAGGAAAGCGCCATACAGGAAGCTGGCGTGGCATACGAAGTGCTGAAGGCTGCATTCGATGACGCGCAAACCGGTGCTCTGCATGCCTCGGAGCTGTTCCAATCGAGCACCCGCAGCCTGGAAGAGGCAAGCACGGCCTATGAAGCGCTGAAAACCCAGTTTGAAGAGAAGCTGTCGGAGCTGGCACGAACGCAACATCTCCTCTCTCAGAAGGAGTCGGCTGTGCAAGAGGCGGTAGGCGCCTGCGCTGAACTGCATCAGACACTGGCCAACGCCCAAGCGCAGCTCCAGGAATCTTATGACCGTCAGAAGGAAAGTGACCAGGCACTGAGCGAGGCCACTTTGTACTGTGAATCCCTCGCAGCCCAGTTGCAGCGCAAAGACGACGCGCTGGCCGACGCTGCCAAGGCCTATCAAGTCCTCAAGGAAGAATTCGATGAAAAGATCCGGGAATTGGGAGAGCTGCACGACCGGCTCTCCAAACAAACACAATCAAAAGACCAATAAGCATCTGCCAATAATCTGAACGAGCATCGTATGACCCAGAATCTGAACAGCGACGTTTGTATTTTCACAATCGTCTCGAACAACTACCTGCACTATGCAAATACCCTCTTCGAGAGCCTGCAGGAACATTGTCCCCAAGCTGACCTTGTACTGGGCCTTTGTGACCGGAAGACACCGGAGACTTATTGCCCTGCAGCTGAAATCGTCGAAATCAATGAACTCGACATTCCTGAACTGGGCACATTCACCTATCAGTATTCAATTCTGGAACTGAACACGGCCATCAAGCCCTACGTGGTCGAGCTGCTGATGAATCGCGGCTACAAGAAGGTCATCTATTTCGACCCTGACATTCGCATCTTCAACAGCCTTGACTCGATGCTTGGGCTGCTGGACGAGCACAATGTGTTGCTGACCCCGCACCTCACCGACCTGCTGGACGACGGCAAGTGGCCAACCGAGCTCAGCATTCTCCAGGCGGGGTCGTACAACCTTGGCTACATCGCGCTGAGCAACTGCGAAGAAACGCGCAAGCTGGTCAAATGGTGGCAGGCCAAGCTCTACAAGGAATGCGTCGTAGACCTTCCGCGCAACCTGTTCGTCGACCAGAAATGGATGGACCTGGTACCGTCGATGTTCGCTGGCGTCTATATCAACCGCGACCCGAGCTGGAACATCGCATACTGGAACCTGAATCACCGCCGCCTGGAGCAACGCGCCGATGGCGGCTTCGACGTTGATGGCAAGCCGCTCACCTTCTTCCACTTCTCCGGCTTCTCCATCGAGGCGACGACGCTCAGCAAACACCAGAGTCGCTTCGACAAGGGACCACGCGGGACTCCGCTGAGGGAGCTATGTTCCCTTTATGAAGATGCCCTGACGCGTAATGGAATCGAACGCTTCAAGAGCCTTCCCTACGCGTTCAGTAACTTCGCGGATGGTACCAAGGTGCCCGACGCCGCCCGACGCCTGATTCGCACCAGCGACGCACTGTCAGGGATTGATTTCTTCGACCAGAAACAGTGCCCTCACATCCATGCGGTACTCAATCGTCTTGTGCACTCCAAAAAGGGCGGTATCAGCCTGACTGCACTGGCGCTGGCGCTATGGGAGTCGCGTGCCGACCTCCGTGACGCCTTCCCCGCGGTGGAGAGCGTCGACAGCATCCGGTTCGCCGAGTGGTTCCTCGATGCGGCCCCCCGTGAAGCGGGCTTCAGCGAACTTTACCTGGCGCCGGTTCGCGAGCAACTGGAACGCGCGCGCGCGACAATTGCGGCGCAACCCCAGGCAATCAGCGATACCGTGATGAGCAAACTGTGCCGCATTGCATGGCAGCAGCGTCGTCGCATCCCGCTGAAAATGCGTATTGCCCTGGCCCCCTATGCAGGCTGGGCGCTAAGACGTGCATACCCCCGCCCGGAATTGCTGCCGGCGCCGGAACGCAGCAGCGAGACTGGGGTTAACCTCATCGGCTATCTGCATGCCGAAAGCGGAGTCGGCGAAGCAGCACGCGCCTCGCTGCGTGCCCTGCGACAGTCCGGCCTGCCATTTTCATTGGTCGACTATCGCCTGGGTAACATTTCCCGCATGGGTGAAGCGGTGCATGGCAATGGCGATCAAGTGCGGTACCCGATCAACCTGGTTCACGTGAATGCGGACCAGAGCAAGATCGCTCGGGACCATCTGGGCGACGAGCTGTTCCGTGATCGCTACACCGTTGGCTACTGGTACTGGGAAATGCCAGTGTTTCCGGACTTCCTGCATTTCGCCTACGACCAAGTGGATGAAATCTGGGTGTCGACCGAATACAACCGCGCTGCGATTTCCCAGTTCACTCACAAGCCCGTGACGCTTATTCCGCCGGCTATCGAAGTGAACATCGAGAAACCGCTGACGCGTAGTGAACTGCACCTCGACGAGGACGCCTTCATATTCCTGCACATGTCCGACACGCTCAGCATGCCGGAACGCAAGAATCCCTTTGGCGTGATCAGGGCTTTCCAACTGGCATTCGGTGACAAACCGGACCTGAACGTGAAGCTGGTAATCAAGCTGTCCAACCTCGACCGTCAGCCGGAACTGGCGGCGGAAGTTTACGCAGCCATGGAGCAGGACCCGCGCATACAGCTTATCGACGGCTACCTGGACCGAAATACCCTTAACAACCTGGTTAACGCCTGCGATTGCTACGTAAGCCTGCACCGCGCAGAAGGCTTCGGACTGCCCATCGCGGAGGCGATGTATCTGGGTAAGCCCGTGATTGCCACGTACTGGTCCGGAAACGTCGACTTCATGAACGAAGAGAACTCGCTGCCGGTGCATTACACCCTGGTAGAGCTCGAAAGGGATATTGGCCCCTATCAGAAAGGCCAGGTTTGGGCGGAGCCGGATTTGAATGATGCAGCTGCAAAAATGGCTGCACTTCAAAGCGACCCTGTCTTGGGTAAGCGGCTTGGCTCAAACGCTGCAGCACAGATCAAGGAGCAGTACTCTGCAGAGCGAATCGCAGACATCCAGAAAGCACGGTGCTCGAATATTCACACCAGTTTTCAAGCGCACCAATAGGTTATAGAACGATGTGGGTTTTTCTTCATATTCCAAAAACCGCCGGCGTTGCTGTCAGAGAGGTCCTTTCCTCGAAATTCGGCAAGAATGAAATTGTGCACGTCGAGGACCCGAATCGGTTCTCGCCAGAGAACCAGCTCGCGCGAAATACGAACCTTATCCACGGTCATTTTGATGTCTCATTCACCGAAAGGCTGCCCGGCACAGAGAACAAGATATTCACCTTCCTGCGCGACCCGCTGGAGCGTTCAATATCGGAATACTACTTTGTAAAAAAAGGAAGCTACGATCTTAGTATGCTTCCCGAAGAGCAGGCTCGAGTACTTGGTAAAATTCAGTCGCTCACACTTGAAGAGTACTTACTCTCCCAGGAGAGGGGGATACGCGGAAGGGTCCAGAACAATCAACTCTTCTACCTATCCGGAGATGTATTCAACGCATCTCCAAGCCTCGAACAAAGATACGAAACTGCCTGCAAAAATCTGGACAGCTTTCACTATGTCGGCATAGTAGAAGAAATGGAGAAAAGCCTGCAGCTTCTCTCTTTCGAAACCAACAGCCTGCCGGCAAAATCCGTTATCAGGAACTCTACAGACCGCTCCAGTTACAATATAGCCCAGGAGGTCAAAGATGAGTTCATCAAAAGAAACAAATACGAATATATGACCTACGAATATGCGAAAAAGAAGATGTTGTCCTCATACGAGGATGCTTTTCGCGAAATGCTTCGGGACAGGTTCATAAAGAACCTTGAAGAACTCCCCCTGGTGCAAGAACTCCATTACACCTTCGATCAGCCTTTATCCGGCGACGGCTGGCATACCAGGGAAGGAGATGCGCCCACATACTGGCGATTTACGGGTCCTGATTCAACCGCGACCCTTTACTTCGGAAAAATTGCTGCTCCGCAGAGGACGATCTCATTCCACGTCTTCCATGCGATTACTCCCGAGCACCTTGATTCGATGAAGGTCAGCTACAATGGGTACCTCTTGTCCCCCCCCGAAAGGATCGAGAACGAACTCAAATACAACATCCCAGAACAGGCGATCTCTGCAAAGAATCATACATGCATAGAAATCACAACTATCGCGCCTTGCAAACCGGCCGAGTTAGACAATCGCCTTCTCGGTGTAGCCTTCTCAGCAATCAAGATTACCTGAAGTGGCCTTGATGAATAAGTTTCTTTACTTACATATCCCGAAGACAGGTGGCGTAGCGTTCCGAAGCGTCTTCGAGAATGCCAGCCGCGCAGAAAGGATACTACACGTAAAGGCCCCTAAACAACTATTGAAGTACAGCCATGAAGAGCTTGAGCATTATGACTTCATACATGGCCATTTAAATATAAACCAGACAACCACAGCTAGAAACCACAAAAAGATCGCGACGCTGCGAAATCCGATTGAACGCTGCATTTCAACATACTCATTCTGGAGAGGCCTGGATGCCGACCAAGGCTCTTGGAGCAAAAATGGCGCTAGTCGGATAAGGGCCGCCAAAACCCTTGGCTTGAAAGGTTTGATTACGACCGAAGAGTATTTCATAAGCAAGCACTTCAACAATTTTCAGACCAGACTGCTTAGTGGTGCCAATGACTGGGAAACCATCCTCCACGAAGGCCACCTACTGCAGGCTATAGAGAACTTGAAGAGGATTGACTTCTACGCAATCAACTCCAGACTAGAAGAGTCCATAGATATACTCTGCTTCAAATATGGACTATTTCGCCCGAGACGAATACAAAAGCTTAACGCTTCACACTACTCAGAAAGAGTTGATGAAAACACAACTAGTACCCTGCAATCCCTGAACCAGCTAGACCTAGAACTTCTAGACTGGGCAGAGAAAAACCTTGAACACCAAAAAACCTGAAATTCTTCAATGAACATAAAAATGCAGCAAACAGAAAGCATCCAACCGGAGAGCTTCTCAAATATATCTCTATTGCGAGCAATAGCTGCTCTCATGGTTGTTTATGATCACCTGTTCTGCATTGTGCCATTAAGGCATTTTGGGTCTGCCGCGTTTCCTGCCCCTATAATTCAGGAATTCATCTCTACTCCATTATGTATAATCCAGTACTTCGGCTGGATGGGTACTGAAAGTCGCTCCATTTACGCAATCTCTAGCGGACAGCTCTTACTCCCTCTATTTGCTTCATGGAACAGTGGGGATCACAACAATAGCGCTCATTTCAAAGCACATAGAAAGCAAATCCGAATTCGTGGTGCTTCTCACTTCGCTATTTGCAGCAGCGCTATCCATACTGGCATCTTGGCTGTTCTTCAGGCTGGTAGAGCGGCCGTCCATCAAGTTGGCTAGAAGCACATGCCGGGCGATCAACATGAAATTTTTTAGAGAACAAAAGGACTAAACATGACTTCCAAGACAGCCATCATCACGGGTATCACTGGCCAGGACGGAGCCTACTTGGCCCAACTTCTCCTGGAGAAAGGCTACAGCGTCTACGGGACCTTCCGTCGCACCAGCTCAGTAAACTACTGGCGTATTGAAGAGCTTGGGATCAAGAACGATCCGAATCTCCATCTGGTCGAGCATGACCTGACCGATCTCAGCGCCAGTATCCGCCTGATGGAAAAAGCCCAGCCGTCGGAGGTCTACAACCTCGCCGCGCAGAGCTTTGTTGGGGTCTCCTTCGACCAGCCCCTGACCACGGCTGAGATTACCGGCCTCGGTGCCGTGAACCTTCTCGAGGCGATCCGCATCGTCAACCCGAAGATCCGCTACTACCAGGCCTCCACATCCGAGATGTTCGGCAAGGTCCAGGCCATTCCGCAAATCGAAAGCACACCGTTCTATCCACGCAGTCCCTATGGCGTGGCCAAGCTCTATGCACACTGGATGACCATCAACTATCGGGAGTCCTATGACATCTTTGGCAGCAGCGGGATTCTGTTCAATCACGAATCCCCGCTGCGCGGCAAAGAGTTCGTCACCCGCAAGATCACTGACGCGGTAGCCTGCATCCAGTTGGGCAAACAGGATCGCCTGGAGCTCGGGAACATGGACGCCAAACGCGACTGGGGCTTCGCCAAGGAATACGTGGAAGGCATGTGGCGCATGCTGCAGGTCGACACCCCTGATACCTACGTGCTGGCCACCAACCGCACCGAGACGGTTCGCGACTTTGTCACGATGGCGTTCAAGGCTGTAGGCACGGAACTCGAGTGGCGTGGCGAAGCCGAAAACGAACAAGGACTCGATGCTTCCAGCGGGAAGGTGTTGGTCGCGGTAAATCCGAAGTTCTATCGCCCGGCGGAGGTTGAACTGCTTATCGGTAACCCTGAAAAAGCGAAGAAGGAACTGGGCTGGGAACCGCGAACCAATTTGGAGGAGCTGTGCCAAATGATGGTTGAGGCCGACCTACGGCGTAACCAGAGCGGATTTTCTTTCTGATGATCGACACAGCCAAGCAGGTCCTTATCACCGGAGCACAGGGTTTTACCGGCCGTTACATGGCCACGGAGCTTCGCAACCAGGGCTACCGCGTTAGCGGCATTGGCTCGCAACCCGGCAACTCGCCTGGCTATTACCAGGCCGACCTTGCCGATGCTGAGGCGCTCAAGGCCTGCCTGGCTGAGGTTCAACCCGACATCATCATCCATCTGGCAGCCGTGGCCTTCGTGGGTCACGGCGACGCGAATGCGTTCTACCAGGTGAACCTGATCGGGACCCGAAACCTCCTCGAAGCCATTTCGGCCATGGGCAAGACTCCGGATTGCGTATTGCTGGCCAGTAGCGCCAACGTCTATGGCAATGCCTCAGCCGGGGTGCTTGGCGAGAGCTCGCCTCTAGCCCCTGCCAATGACTATGCCGTGAGCAAGATGGCAATGGAGGCTGCCGCTCGGTTGTGGACCGAACGCTTGCCAATCCTGGTCACTCGGCCGTTCAACTACACAGGGGTGGGCCAGGCGGATAACTTCCTGCTCCCGAAGATTGTTTCCCACTTCCGGCGAAAAGCCGCCCATATCGAGCTGGGTAACCTTGATGTCTATCGGGACTTTACTGACGTTCGCGCGCTAACGGAGGCGTATCGCCGCCTGGTCGAGCACAAACCGGCGGGTGAAGTCGTGAATGTCTGCTCTGGTGTGACGCACTCCCTCCGGGACGTAATCGCCATGTGCGAAGCGATCACCGGCCATCAGATGGAGATCCGGGTAAACCCGGCCTTCGTGCGGGCTAACGAGGTCAAATCTCTTTGCGGCGATGCGTCGACGTTGCGTCGTTTGATTGGTGCCTGGGAAACCCCGCCACTTGAGGAAACGCTTCGCTGGATGCTCGAGGCCGAATGACCAAGGTCATACTTTCGGTCGAACCCATCCGTTTTCCACTGACGGGAATTGGGCGTTATACCTTCGAGCTGGCCAAGGCACTTGCGGCGGACAAGGGCGTGGACGAGTTGCTGCTGTTTGGTGCAACCCGGTTTCTCGATACCATCCCGGAGGCAGTGGAAAGTGCTGGCAAAGTTCATCAACTGAAAGGATGGGTTCAGAAAAGCCGACTTGCCACTGAGGCCTATCGACTAATCACCCCGGTAATCAAGCAACGTGCCTTGCGTGACTACCAGGACTTCCTGTTCCACAGCCCGAATTTCTACCTGCCTCCCTTTCCGGGCCGCAGACTCACCACATTTCACGACCTGTCGCCCTTTACCTGGCCTGATTGCATCCCCCCGGAGCGCAGACGTTTCATGCAAAAGGAATTGGAGCTGGCCGTAAAGCGGGCAGATGCATTCATTACGGACTCCGAGTTCAACCGACGGGAACTGGCCGCCTACTTTGGCTTGCCCTTGACGAAAGTCTTCGCCGTCCCGCTGGCCAGTAGTGAAGAGTTCCATCCTCGCTCAGTGGCCGAACTCGCGCCTATCCTGTCGAAGTACAACCTGGCGCCGGCAGGCTACAGCCTCTATGTTGGAACAATCGAGCCGCGCAAGAACCTGAAGAACCTTCTGGCCGCTTATGAGTGCCTGCCGCTCTCGCTGCGCCGACGCTATCCACTGATCCTGGCCGGATACCACGGCTGGCAGAGTGAGGCGATTCATGCAGCAATCGAGCGTGCTACTCGGCAGGGGTGGGCCAGATATCTGGGCTTCGTGCCGGCCTTAGACTTGCCGTTCCTCATTGCAGGCGCCCGGCTGTTCTGCTTCCCATCCTGTTACGAAGGATTCGGCCTCCCTGTCCTGGAAGCCATGAGCTCGGGCGTTCCCGTTGTCTGTTCCAACAGCTCTTCGTTACCCGAAGTGGCAGGAGGCGCGGCCCTGATGGTCGAACCTGAAGATGTGGACACGCTGAGCACACATATTGCCAGGGGTTTGCAGGACGAACCGTGGCGGTCCTACGCCCGAGAGTCAGGCCTGGATCGTGCAGGATCCTTTTCATGGCGGAACTGCGCGCGCAGTACGCTCGATGTTTACGAACGCGTAATGAGCGATTGATGCGAGTCCTACACTTCTACAAGACCTATTACCCCGACAGCTTCGGCGGCATAGAGCAGGCGATCTTCCAATTGGCGGAAGGTGGCATTCAATACGGCGTAGACTCCGAAGTGCTCTACCTGAGCAACACAGGGGAAGCCAGGGATCAGCAGGTCGCGAATCATGTAGTCCACCGCTCCAAGTTGGACTTCCATGCGTTGTCGACAGGCTTTTCCGTGTCGGCATTCAGGGACTTTTCAAGGCTTGCCAGCCAGGTCGACCTCGTGCATTACCATTTTCCATGGCCGTTCATGGATGTCGTTCATTTCGCCACGAGATTGAAGAAGCCAACTGTCCTCAGTTATCACTCGGACATTGTTCGGCAGAAGTACCTTCTCCAGCTCTATCGCCCCCTTATGCACCGGTTTCTATCGCAAATCGATTGCATTGTTGCGGCTTCGCCCAATTACATAAGAAGCAGCCCGGTTCTAAGGAAATACCCGGATAAGGTAAGCGTTATCCCCTATGGCCTGGATCGGAACACTTATGCGCAGCCCGATGCCGACGTGCTGGATCGTTGGCGGTCGAGGGTAGGGGAGCGCTTTTTCCTTTTTCTGGGCGTACTTCGCTACTACAAGGGCCTGCATATTCTGCTCGAGGCAATGGCCACAACGGACTTCCCCGTAGTGATTGCCGGAGCAGGCCCGATGGAGGATGAACTCAAGCAGCATGCCGCGCGCCTGAATTTGAAGAATCTGCACTTTGTCGGAAAGGTGAGCGAGGAAGACAAGGCAGCTCTCTTTCAACTGTGCTACGCCGTGACCTTTCCGTCACATCTGCGTTCAGAAGCATTCGGCATCTCGCTTCTCGAAGGCGCGATGTACGGCAAGCCTCTCATTTCCAGCGAGATTGGCACCGGCACGACCTATATAAACATCGACGGGGAAACCGGACTCGTCATCCCCCCAAGCGACCCGCTGGCGCTACGTCACGCGATGGCCACGCTATGGAACGCTCCGGAACTTGCCAAGCAAATGGGGGAAAGCGCCAGGCAACGCTTCGAGCAACTGTTCACCGCTGAACAGATGACGAAGTCCTATGTCGAGCTTTATCGGAAAGTACTGGCGGATCAGGCACTTCGCTCATGACCTACAATATGTACCGCTGCCCAAAACATCGGCGACCAGCGTCTTGAACGACACTTCATGCACTGATGCATTCACCTAAAACCTGGTACTGATCGAGTTGAAACATACAAGGATGGCTCAAATAACTGCAAAGCCAAACACGTTCAACTCGATACATCCTTATAACGCGACAAACAATTCAAAAACGAGCTCGAAAAAATGAAGTCAAAGAATATTGTCTGGCAAGATGGCCACATCACCCGGGAAACACGACAAGACTTTTTCGGGCACTCAGCAGCGACCTTGTGGATGACAGGTCTCAGCGGAGCGGGAAAATCCACCCTTGCCTTTGCGACAGAATCGCGGCTGCTCTCCATGGGCATCGCGTGCTTCGTGCTTGATGGCGACAACGTACGGCACGGACTCAATCGCGACCTCGGATTCTCACCGGAAGACCGGAGTGAGAATATTCGACGTGTCGCAGAAGTTGCTCGGCTGATGAATGAAGCGGGCCTCATTGTCGTTACCTCGTTCATCTCGCCCTACAGGGAAGACCGGGAACTGGCACGCACCATCATAGGCGCGGACCGTTTTCTCGAAGTTCATATGGCGACACCGCTCGAGGTCTGCGAGCAGCGCGATGTGAAAGGGTTGTACCAGCGGGCACGTTCCGGCGAGGTGAAGGAGTTCACCGGAATCAACTCTCCCTACGAGCCGCCGCTCGATCCGGCACTCACTGTCAATACTCAGCAGTACGACATCAACAGTTCTGTCGACATGCTGGTCGAAATGCTGAAGTCGAACATCGCTATCTCCAACCAGCAAGGCTAAGCCGGTCCATCGATGGAACAGGATGCCGGACAGGCATCACCGGCGATCTCAAAGCCGTACAATAACGCCGACATGCACATAGCCAGGGCATAAGGCCCGAGAGTGGATCTGTATATGAGAATTCTGGTCACCGGCGGAGCCGGTTTCATTGGTTCGGCCCTGATTCGTCACCTGCTGGCTGAAACCCAGCATGAGGTGCTCAACCTCGACAAACTCACCTACGCCGGCAACCTCGAATCCCTGACTTCGGTCTCGGATAATCCGCGCTATCAGTTCCTCCAGGCCGACATTGCTGACAGCCAGACGGTCGGCGAAGCGCTTGCTCGCTTCCAGCCCGATGCCGTGATGCACCTGGCCGCCGAATCCCATGTCGATCGCTCCATCGACGGACCCGCAGAGTTCATCCAGACCAATATCGTCGGCACCTATAGCCTGCTGGAGAGCGTTCGCACCTACTGGCTCGGTCTGGATGATGAGCGCAAGGCCGCGTTTCGTTTCCATCACATTTCCACGGACGAGGTCTATGGCGACCTGCACGGCGTGGACGACCTGTTCACCGAAACCACGCCCTATGCGCCCAGCTCGCCTTACTCGGCCAGCAAGGCCGCATCCGATCACCTGGTTCGCGCCTGGCATCGCACCTACGGGCTGCCGGTCCTGCTGACCAATTGCTCTAACAACTACGGCCCCTACCATTTCCCCGAGAAGCTGATCCCGTTGATGATCCTCAACGCCCTGGAGGGTAAGCCGCTGCCGGTTTACGGCAATGGCCAGCAGATCCGTGACTGGCTGTTCGTCGAGGACCACGCTCGAGCCCTGCTCGAAGTCGTCACCCGCGGCGAAGTGGGCGAGACCTACAACATCGGCGGACACAACGAGCAGAAGAACCTCGATGTAGTCCATGCCATCTGCAACCTGCTGGAAGAGCTGGCACCGCAGAAACCGGCGGGGATCGCTCGCTTCGACGAGCTGATCAGCTTCGTAAAGGATCGCCCGGGCCACGACGTGCGCTACGCCATCGATGCCGGAAAGATCGAGCGCGAGCTCGGCTGGACGCCTCGGGAAACCTTCGAGACCGGCCTGCGCAAGACCGTGGAGTGGTACCTGAACAACCTGCAATGGTGTCGTCGCGTGCAAGACGGCAGCTATCAACGTGAAAGACTGGGAGCAACAGTATGAAAGGGATAATCCTCGCCGGCGGTTCCGGCACTCGACTGCATCCGATTACCCTGGGTGTTTCCAAGCAGCTGCTGCCCATCTATGACAAGCCGATGGTGTACTACCCCCTGTCGGTACTCATGCTTGCCGGAATTCGCGAGATCCTGCTGATTTCGACACCTCAGGACCTTCCCCAGTACCGCAATCTGCTGGGCGACGGCAGTCAGTTTGGCGTCCATATCAGCTACGCCATTCAACCCTCTCCCGATGGACTGGCACAGGCGTTCATTATCGGGGAAGAGTTCATTGGCACTGACTCTGTATGCCTGATTCTGGGCGACAACATTTTCCACGGGCAGCACTTCACCGAACAGCTCAAGCGCGCGGCTGGCAATTCGTCGGGGGCGACTGTCTTCGGATATTGGGTCAAGGACCCGGAGCGCTTCGGCGTCGTCGAGTTCGACGAGCACAGCCGGGCAGTCTCGATTGAAGAAAAGCCCAAACAACCGCGATCCAGCTACGCGGTCACCGGACTCTACTTCTACGATAACGACGTCATCGAGATCGCCAAAGCCGTGAAACCGTCGGAGCGTGGCGAGCTGGAGATCACCGATGTCAACAACGCCTACCTCAAGCGCGGCGACCTGAAAGTCGAACGCCTTGGCCGCGGCTTCGCCTGGCTGGATACCGGCACTCACGACAGCCTGCTCGAAGCAGCCCAGTATGTGCAGACCATCGAGCACCGCCAGGGCCTGAAAGTTGCGTGCCTCGAAGAGATCGCCTACCAGAACGGCTGGATCGACAAGGAAAGGTTGTTGATTCAAGCCAAGGCTTTTGGCAAGACCGGTTACGGTCAGTATCTGTTCAAATTGGCGGGAGAGAATGTGTGAACGTCATAACCACAGCGCTTCAGGATGTACTGATTCTCGAACCCCGAGTGTTTGGTGATGAACGTGGCTTCTTTTTCGAGAGCTTCAACGCCCGCACCTTCGCCGAAGCGACCGGCGTCGAACGCGAGTTCGTCCAGGACAACCATTCGCGTTCCCAGCGCGGCGTCCTGCGCGGCCTGCACTATCAGTTGCAACAGGCCCAAGGGAAGCTGGTGCGGGTGGTCGAGGGTGAAGTGTTCGATGTCGCGGTAGACATCCGCCGTAGCTCCCCGACCTTCGGTCGCTGGGTCGGCGTGCATCTCTCCGCCGAGAACAAGCGCCAACTCTGGGTTCCGGAAGGATTCGCCCACGGCTTCGTGGTCCTGAGCGAGTACGCCGAGTTCCTCTACAAGACCACGGACTACTACGCCCCCGAACACGAGCGTTGCATCCGCTGGGATGACCCGGACCTGGTGATCGACTGGCCGCTCGCCGAAGCGCCACAGCTGTCCGCCAAGGACAAGGCTGGCGTCAACTTCAAGGACGCGGACCTGTTCGAATGAAGATCCTCATTACAGGCAACAACGGCCAGGTGGCTCAGGAGCTCCAGCTCGCCCTGGCCGGCAAGGCAGAAGTCATTGCCCTTGGGCGCGAGCAGCTCGACCTCGCCAATCCCGAGCGAGTTCGCCAGCACGTGCGAGCCCAGGCGCCAGACCTATTGATCAACGCCGCCGCCTATACCGCCGTAGACCAGGCTGAGAACGAGCCGGAAGCCGCCTTCGCCATCAACGCCACGGCGCCCGGCGTGCTTGCGGAAGAAGCAGCCGCTCTAGGCATTCCGCTGATTCACTACTCCACCGACTACGTCTATGACGGCGACAAGGCCGGCCTCTACAGCGAGGACGACCCGACCCATCCGCTGGGTGTCTACGGCAGCAGCAAACTGGCCGGCGAACAGGCAATCCAGGCGGTCGGCGGCCAGCACCTGATCCTGCGCACCAGCTGGGTTTACTCCCTGCACGGACGCAACTTCCTGCTCACCATGCAGCGCCTGCTGCAGGAGCGCGAAGAGCTGCGCGTGGTGGACGACCAGGTTGGCGCACCCACTTGGGCGGGCAGCATTGCCCAGGCAACCGTTCAACTGATCGAGCAGTGGCAGGCGGGCAACCCGCACTGGGGCGTCTACCACCTGACCAATCAGGGCGAGACCTCCTGGTTCGGTTTTGCCAGCGCCATCGCCGAGGAGTTGAAGTCCGCGGGCAAGCCCTGCGCACGCCTGGTGGCTATTCCCTCCAGCGAGTACCCAACACCGGCGAAGCGCCCGCTCAATTCGCGACTCGACGGCAGCAAGCTGCAGCGGGACTGGCAGGTAGCCCTGCCAGACTGGCGCGTCGCCCTGGCGGAGTGTCTCCGCCGAAGCTGACGCCAACCTTGGGAGCGGGCTTGCTCGCGAATCTTCGCAGCTAGCCCGCTCCCCCCCTTCTACGCACGGGACTTTGCTGGCAACAGCCCGCTGCCGCGGTGCCATAATGCGCCTCATCGACCGGCGCACAGTGACCGCATGACAGCTCTCCCTACTCCCCACCGCCCACGTTGGCGCAGCCTGGTGCTGCTGGCGCTGCTGTTGGCGCCACTGTTGTGGCCGCTGCAGCACTTCAGCGAGCGCTACTACAGCGAGTCCCTGGCTGAGCAGAATCGCCAGACCCTGGATCTCTACGTCGCGAACCTGCTGGGCACTCTGCACCGCTACGAGGTACTGCCGCCCATCCTGGCCGACCTGCCGCCGCTGCGCGATCTGCTGGCGGCACCGGACAGCGCGGCCCTGCAGGCCGAAGCCAATCGCGTGCTGGCCGAAGTCCGCCAGGATACTGGGGCCGACGTCATCTACCTGATGAGCCCCACCGGCCTCACGCTGACATCTTCGAATTGGGACCAGCCTGACAGCTTCGTCGGCCGAAACTTCACCTTCCGCCCCTACTTCCGCGAAGCCTTGTCCGGCAAGCAGGGTCGCTTCTTCGGCCTGGGCACCACCTCGCGCAAGCGCGGCTACTTCTTCGCCAGCCCGGTGCGCGATGGGGCACGGATCATCGGCATCCTGGTGGTGAAGGTGGACCTGGACGATGCCGAGACGCTGTGGGGCAATACCCCGGAGCAGCTCATGGTGACTGACGCCAACGGCGTGGTGATCATCTCCTCGCGAAGCGACTGGCGCTTCCACGCCACGCGATCGCTGGACAATGCCGAGCGGGCTGCCATCGCCGCCAACCAGCCCTATCCGACACAATCACCGCCGCCGCTCAAGCTCGATGACAACGCCTGGATGACCCAGAGCCGGGAACTGCAGGAAACCGGCTTGACCGCCAGCATCCTCGCCCCGCGCCAACTGGTGGATCGCCAGGTGACGACCACCGTCGCCATCGGCGGCGCCACCCTGCTGACCCTGCTGTTGCTGCTCGGCCTGATGATGCAACGCCGCCGCCACTACCTCGACCGAATCGCCCTCGACGCCCGCGCCCGCCACGAACTGGAGATGCGCGTGCAGGAACGCACCCAGGACCTCGAAGCCTTGAACAGTCGGCTTAAGGACGAAGTGCTGGAACGCGAACAGGCCCAGCAAGAGCTGGTGCGCGCCCAGGACGAGCTGGTGCAGGCCAGCAAGCTCTCCGCGCTCGGCACCATGTCGGCGAGTATCAGCCACGAGCTGAACCAGCCTCTGGCGGCCATCCGCAGCTACGCCGACAACGCCGGCGTGCTGCTGGACCACGAACGCTTCGACGACGCCCGCGGCAACCTGCGCCAGATCAGCGAGCTGACCGGCCGGATGGCCTCGATCATCGCCCACCTCCGCGCCTTCGCCCGTCGCGACCGGCACGCGCCGGAGAGTGTCGCGCTACAACCTGCCCTGGACGACGCCCTGGCCCTGCTGGCAAAACGCCGGCGAGCCATGGACGTGGAACTGATCCGCGACCTGCCAGACGCACCCCTCTGGGTCCAGGCCGGCGAAACCCGCCTGCGCCAGGTGCTCGGCAACCTGCTCGCCAATGCCCTCGACGCCTTGAAGGAAAAGCCCCAGCCGCGGCGCATCTGGCTCAGCGCCGAAACCACGACAGAAGGCGTCGAGCTGCACCTGCGCGACAATGGCCCCGGGTTCTCCGAAGACGCCCTGCGCCATGCCCGCGAGCCCTTCTTCACGACCAAGACCAGCGCCCAGGGACTGGGCCTGGGCCTGGCCATCTGCGATAGCCTGATGCGCGCCCTCGGCGGCGAGTTGCTGCTCGCCAACCACCCCGACGGCGGCGCCCTGCTGACCCTGCGCCTGCGCAACGCCGCTCCGGGCGTCATCCCACAGCCCCCCGAGGACCTCTCTGCATGACCAACGCCCTAGACGCCCGTACCCAGGTGTTGCTGATCGATGACGACCCGCACCTGCGCCAGGCCCTCAGCCAGACCCTCGACCTGGCCGGCCTCAAGGTGCAGGCCCTGGGCGACGCCCAGGGTGTGGCGGAGAAGATCGAAAAGGACTGGCCCGGCGTGGTGGTCACCGATATCCGCATGCCCGGCATCGATGGCCTGGAGTTGCTGCGCCAGCTGCGCGAGCGCGACCCTGACCTGCCGGTCCTGCTGATCACCGGCCACGGCGACGTGCCGTTGGCGGTGCAAGCCATGCGTGCGGGCGCCTACGACTTCCTGGAAAAGCCCTTCCCCAGCGACCAGTTGCTGGACAGCGTGCGCCGCGCGCTGGATCTGCGCCGCCTGGTACTGGAAAACCGCAGCCTGCGCCTGGCCCTGTCCGATCGCCAACAGCTCAGCGGCCGTCTCGTAGGTCAGTCACCGGCCATGCATCGCCTGCGCGAGCAAATCGGTGCCCTCGCCGCCACCAACGCGGACGTGCTCATCCTCGGCGAAACCGGCGCCGGCAAGGAAGTCGTGGCGCGCGCCCTGCACGACTTGTCGGCACGCCGTGATGGCCCCTTCGTCGCCATAAACGCCGGCGCCCTGGCTGAGTCTGTGGTGGAGAGCGAGCTGTTCGGCCACGAGCAGGGGGCGTTCACCGGTGCGCAGAAACGCCGCATCGGCAAGTTTGAGTTCGCCAACGGCGGCACCGTATTCCTCGACGAAATCGAGAGCATGAGCCTGGACGTCCAGGTCAAACTGCTGCGCATGCTGCAGGAGCGAGTGGTGGAGCGCCTGGGTGCCAACCAGCTGATCCCCCTGGATATCCGCGTGATCGCCGCCACCAAGGAAGATCTGCGCCAGGCCGCCGACCAGGGCCGCTTCCGCGCCGACCTTTATTACCGCCTGAACGTCGCCAGCCTGCGCATTCCGCCACTGCGCGAACGCGGTGAAGATGCCTTGACGTTGTTCCAGCATTTCGCCGACGCAGCGTGCGGCCGCCATGGGATGGCCCCGCGCAGCCTCGACAGCAGCCAGCGCGCCCTGCTCCTGACCCACGCCTGGCCGGGCAACGTGCGCGAGCTGCAGAACGCCGCGGAACGCTTTGCCCTCGGCCTGGACCTGGCCCTGGACAACACGCCGGTGGACCTGCCGAAAGTGGAAGGTGGCCTCAGCGAACAGGTGGAAGCCTTCGAGCGCGCACTGATCGCCGCCGAGCTGACCCGCCCCCATGGCTCGCTGCGCAGCGTGGCCGAAGCCCTTGGCCTGCCGCGCAAGACCCTCTCGGACAAGCTGCGCAAGCACAACCTCATCTTCAGCGGCGGAAATCCCGCCGATGAGCAGGATTGATCGGCAATAATCCGCTCAACCGGCGTATCCACGCTGGTGCGGATACCCGAGACAGAGCGGTTTCGCCGCAATGGCACAAGGTTTGCCATTCGAGAAACAATCCCTGCCTGGTGCAGGGTCAGGAGGCTGGGCCCGCAAGTGCCAGACCTCTCCCCGACCTGGCCACAAGCCAGCCACGGGGTCCTCACATGATCGCCGTCGGGTACTGGCCCGCAGCAACACCTGGCTACCCGCCGAGTGTCCGAACGAGCCCGGCCCAGCGCCGGGCTTTTTCATGCGCGCATGACGCCGGGCAATGAACCAGAGCAGAACACTCCGAACGAGCGGCCGCCGATACTTAGCCACAGCCCACGCCCGCTCGCGCATCGGTTTCCCGGCAACTTACCCGTGCGATTCGAAGTTCACGAACTGGCGTTTCTCGCGTTTCTCAAGTTCGTAATTCAACGTCATTTCAGAAGTCGGACCTCGTCCAAAAGACGATCGTCCGATGTCAATGCGCCTACGCGCAAGCATGATTTCCCTTGCCGAAATTTCACGGCTTTCCTAATTAAAAAACTCCAGCTTATAGCGAAATAGACGGATTGAATTCGCCATTTTCCTACAAGAAAAATGGTGTTTTTCCGCAGAAATCAATGCCATGCAAGTTGCAACTTGAAGGCTCCTGAAAACCGACTAGTTTGTATTAGGCGCCGCCTTGGATGGCTTGCAAAACCCTCTAGATCGCTAGTCCTGAGCCGAAATCTGCAGTGATCCCCCTCCCCCCCCCACGACGGAAAGGAAGTTGTCAAAATGAAACATTAGCCAGCTATTGATCTGGATCAGAACGCAGTCAAAAGACTGCGAGCTCAATAAGCACAGTTCCTACTCCGGATGGAGGTGCAAAATGTCAGAATCGTCCGACAAACTTAAACTAGGCGCCTTAGTGGCCCTGGTTGTCGGCTCTATGGTGGGCGGCGGTATTTTCTCGCTGCCGCAGAACATGGCGGCCAGTGCCGATGTCGGCGCCATCCTTATCGGCTGGGGCATTACCGCGGTGGGCATGCTCACCTTGGCATTCGTCTTCCAGACCCTGGCCAACCGCAAACCGAACCTCGACGGCGGCGTGTACGCCTACGCCAAGGCGGGCTTCGGCGACTACATGGGTTTCTCCTCGGCCTGGGGCTACTGGATCAGTGCCTGGCTGGGCAACGTCGGTTACTTCGTGCTGTTGTTCAGTACCCTTGGGTACTTCTTCCCGATCTTCGGCGAGGGCAACACGCTGGCGGCCATCATCGGCGCCTCTATCGTCCTCTGGGCCGTGCATTTCCTGGTGCTGCGCGGGATCAAGGAAGCGGCCTTCATCAACCTGGTGACCACCATCGCCAAGGTGGTGCCGCTGTTCCTGTTCATCCTCATCTGCCTGTTCGCCTTCAAGCTGGACATCTTCACCGCTGACATCTGGGGTTCGAAGAACATCGAGCTGGGCAGCGTGATGAACCAGGTGCGCAACATGATGCTGGTCACCGTCTGGGTGTTCATCGGCATCGAGGGCGCGAGCATCTTCTCCGCCCGCGCCGAGAAGCGCAGTGATGTGGGCAAGGCCACCGTACTGGGCTTCATCATCGTGCTGTTGCTGCTGGTACTGGTGAACGTGCTGTCCCTCGGCATCATGACCCAGCCCGAACTGGCCAAGCTGCAGAACCCCTCCATGGCGGCCGTGCTCGAGCATGTGGTCGGCCACTGGGGCGCAGTGCTGATCAGCGTCGGCCTGGTCATCTCCCTGGTCGGTGCCCTGCTTTCCTGGGTGCTGCTCTGCGCCGAGATCCTCTTCGCCGCGGCCAAGGACCACACCATGCCGGCCTTCATCCGCAAGGAGAACGCCAACCAGGTTCCGGCCAACGCCCTGTGGCTGACCAACGCCATGGTGCAGATCTTCCTGATCATCACGCTGTTCAGCGCCAGCACCTACCTGTCGCTGATCTACCTGGCCACCTCCATGATCCTGGTGCCCTACCTCTGGTCCGCCGCCTACGCGTTTCTGCTGCCCCTGCGTGGCGAAGGCTATGAACAGGACGCTTCGGACCGGAACAAGGACCTGGTCATCGCGGCCATCGCCCTGATCTACGCCGTCTGGCTGCTGTACGCCGGTGGTGTGAAGTACCTGCTGCTCTCCGCCCTGCTTTACGCACCAGGCGTGATTCTGTTCGCCAAGGCCAAACGGGAAGTTGGCCAACCGGTATTCACCAATGTCGAGAAGCTGATCTTCGCCGCCGTGGTAATCGGCGCGCTTGTGGCGGCCTACGGGCTCTACGACGGCTTCCTGACCCTGTAACCCGTAAGGAGACCCTGCCATGTCCAAAGTCAAACTCGGCGTTCATTCGGAAGCCGGCAAACTGCATAAGGTAATGGTCTGCTCGCCGGGGCTCGCACATATGCGCCTGACCCCCAACAACTGCGACGAGCTGCTGTTCGATGACGTGATCTGGGTGAACCAGGCCAAGCGCGACCACTTCGACTTCGTCACCAAGATGCGTGAGCGCGGCATCGACGTCCTGGAAATGCACAATCTGCTCACCGACATCGTGCAGAACAAGGAAGCCCTGAAGTGGATCCTCGATCGCAAGCTCACCAACGACCAGGTCGGCGTCGGCCTGGTCAATGAAGTGCGCTCCTGGATCGAAGGTCTGGAGCCACGCAAGATCGCCGAATTCCTCATCGGCGGCGTCGCCGGCTCTGATCTGCCGGAAAGCGAAGGCGTCAGCGCCATCAAGATGTACCGCGACTACCTGGGCCATTCCAGCTTCATCCTGCCGCCGTTGCCCAACACCCAGTTCACCCGCGACACCACCTGCTGGATCTACGGCGGCGTGACCCTCAACCCGATGTACTGGCCGGCCCGTCGCCAGGAGACCCTGCTGACCACGGCCATCTACAAGTTCCACCCGACCTTCACCGAGGCCGAGTTCGAAGTCTGGTATGGCGATCCTGACAAGGACCATGGGATGTCCACCCTGGAAGGCGGCGACGTAATGCCCATCGGCAACGGCGTAGTGCTGGTCGGGATGGGCGAGCGGACCTCGCGCCAGGCCATCGGCCAGTTGGCTCAATCGCTGTTCGCCAAAGGCGCCGCGCAGAAAGTCGTCGTCGCCGGCCTGCCCAAATCCCGCGCCGCCATGCACCTGGACACCGTTTTCACCTTCTGCGACCGCGACCTGGTCACCGTCTTCCCGGAAGTGGTCAAGGAAATCGTGCCCTTCATCCTGCGCCCGGATGAAAGCCGTCCCTACGGCATCGATATCCGCCGCGAGGACAAGGACTTCATTTCCGTGGTGGCCGAATCCCTCAACCTCAAGAAGCTGCGCGTGGTGCAGACCGGCGGCGATGCCTTCGAAGCCGAGCGCGAGCAGTGGGACGACGGCAACAACGTGGTCTGCCTGGAACCCGGCGTGGTGGTCGGCTACGACCGCAACACCTACACCAACACCCTGCTACGCAAGGCCGGTGTCGAGGTGGTCACCATCAGCGCCAGCGAACTCGGCCGCGGCCGTGGCGGCGGTCACTGCATGACCTGCCCGATCCTGCGCGACCCGATCGACTACTGAGTTGATATTCCAAGGCGGCTCTCAACCCGGAGTCGCCCGCCCCGCCAGCCACGAGCTGTTCTGACGGGGCCAGGTTTCAAGCTGCCCACAAGGAGAAAGAACCATGGCTTTCAACATGCACAACCGTAACCTGCTCAGCCTGATGCACCACAGCACTCGCGAGCTGCGTTACCTGCTGGACCTGTCCCGCGACCTGAAACGCGCCAAGTACACCGGTACCGAGCAACAGCACCTCAAAGGCAACAACATCGCGCTGATCTTCGAGAAGACCTCCACCCGTACCCGCTGCGCCTTTGAAGTGGCCGCCTATGACCAAGGCGCCAACGTCACCTACATCGACCCGAACTCTTCGCAAATCGGCCACAAAGAGAGCATGAAGGACACCGCCCGCGTGCTTGGCCGCATGTACGACGCCATCGAGTACCGGGGCTTCAAGCAGGAAATCGTCGAAGAGCTCGCCAAGTACGCCGGCGTGCCGGTGTTCAACGGCCTGACCGATGAATACCACCCGACCCAGATGCTGGCCGACGTACTGACCATGCGCGAGCACAGCGACAAGCCCTTGCACGAAATCTCCTATGCGTACCTGGGCGACGCCCGCAACAACATGGGCAACTCCCTGCTGCTGATCGGCGCCAAGCTCGGCATGGATGTACGCATCGCCGCGCCGAAAGAACTGTGGCCGACCGACGAGCACGTCGCGGCCTGCAAGAAATTCGCTGAAGAAAGCGGCGCCCGCCTCACCATCACCGAAGACCCGAAAGAAGCGGTCAAGGGCGTGGACTTCATCCATACCGACGTCTGGGTCTCCATGGGCGAGCCGGTGGAAGCCTGGGGCGAGCGCATCCAGGAACTGCTGCCCTACCAGGTCAACATGGACATGATGAAAGCGGCCGGCAATCCGCGCGTGAAGTTCATGCACTGTCTGCCGGCGTTCCATAACAGCGAAACCAAGGTTGGCAAGGAAATCGCTGCCAAGTACCCGAACCTGAAGAACGGCATTGAAGTCACCGAAGACGTCTTCGAGTCCCCGTACAACATCGCCTTCGAGCAGGCGGAAAACCGCATGCACACCATCAAGGCGATCCTCGTTTCGACCCTCGCCGACATGTAAGTCCCGATACGCCCCGGACCGCGACGCGCTCGCCGGTCCGGGACGCATTTTCACCCTCAGGAGGAAATCACTATGCGTATCGTCGTCGCATTGGGCGGTAACGCCCTGCTGCGTCGTGGCGAGCCCATGACTGCCGACAACCAGCGCGCCAACGTGAAGATTGCCGCCGAGCAGATCGCCAAGGTCGCGCCCGGCAACGAATTGGTGATCGCCCACGGCAACGGCCCCCAAGTCGGCCTGCTGGCCCTGCAGGGCGCGTCCTATGACAAGGTCACGCCCTACCCGCTGGACGTTCTCGGCGCCGAGACCGAAGGCATGATCGGCTACATGATCGAACAGGAAATGGGCAACCTGCTGCCATTCGAAGTGCCATTCGCCACCCTCCTCACCCAGGTCGAAGTCGACGCCAAAGACCCGGCCTTCCAGAACCCGACCAAGCCGATCGGCCCGGTCTACTCCAAGGAAGAGGCCGAGGCCCTGGCCAAGGAGAAGGGCTGGAGCATTGCGCCCGATGGCGACAAGTTCCGCCGCGTGGTCGCCAGCCCGCGTCCCAAGCGCATCTTCGAGATTCGCCCGGTCAAGTGGCTGCTGGAGAAAGGCACCATCGTCATCTGCGCCGGTGGCGGCGGCATTCCGACCATGTACGACGAATCCGGCAAGAAGCTCTCCGGCGTCGAAGCGGTGATCGATAAAGACCTCTGTTCCTCCCTGCTGGCCGAGGAACTGGACGCCGACGTCCTGATCATCGCCACCGACGTCGATGCCGCCTATATCGACTGGGGCAAGCCGACCCAGAAAGCCATCGCCCAGGCCCACCCGGACGAGCTGGAACGCTTGGGCTTCGCCGCTGGCTCCATGGGGCCGAAGGTCCAGGCGGCGATGGAATTCGCTCGCAACACTGGCAAGGACGCGGTGATCGGCTCCCTGGAAAACATCGTGGCCATCACCGAAGGCAAATCCGGTACACGCGTTTCCACCAAGAAGGCGGGAATCGAATACCGCTGATCCACAAGCGTTACCCCCCCTGTGGGGGCGAATTCATTCGCAAAGGGCAGCGCAGCTGCCCTTGAAATCCCATGGGCAGACCTGCGGTCTGCTCAGCGATTGAAATCGCCCCCACAAGGTTGCTTCCCTCCCCTCCGCATCGCTCCCAATCTCCTGCCGAATGACCATCGGCGTGACTTGATAGTCACACCCCGCGTCAGGTAGACATCCCATTCATTCGAGCTGCCACCTGGCTCATGCCACCTGGCCCGTGATGCTTGATGCCGCAAACTGCCGCCACCTGAGCGCGGCGCCCCGCGGCTAAGCCTGCCGGCCGGCATGAGATGGTCTTTTTGAGGAGTTTCCGAGAGATGTCCCGACTTCCAGTGATTGTGGGTTTTGGCGGCTACAACGCGGCCGGACGAAGCTCGTTTCACCACGGTTTCCGTCGCATCGTGATCGAGACGCTGGACGCTCAGGCCCGTCAGGAGACCCTGGCTGGCCTCGCCGTGATGATGAAGCTGGTTTCCGTGACCGACGGCCAGTACCTGGATGCCGACGGCAAGGCCCTGAGCCTGGCCGAGATCGAGACCCGCTACACCGCCGAGATCCTCGACTCCACCCTGGTACGCCGCATCGGCAAGCAGCACCTGGACGTGGACGCCGCCCACTGGCACAAGAGCCTCACGGCCCAGGTCGGTGACAACCAGGCCCTCAGCTTCACCACATCGCGCAAGCAACTGCCTGAACCGCTGCCCGCCAATTGGAACGTGGAAGCCCTGGATAACGGTGAAGTCCAGGTGACCCTCCAGGGCACCTGCGACTTCAAGGTGGACAGCTACCGCGAACTGCCAGTGAAGTCCGCCGGCCAACTGCCCACCGGTTTCGAGCCGGGCGAGCTGTACAACTCGCGCTTCCACCCACGCGGGCTGCAGATGTCGGTCGTTGCCGCTACCGATGCCATCCGCTCCATTGGCCTGGCGTGGAAGAGCATCGTCGACCGCGTGCAACCGGACGAGATCGCCGTGTTCTCCGGCAGCATCATGAGCCAGCTGGACGAGAACGGCTTCGGCGGCCTGATGCAATCGCGCCTCAAGGGCAGCCGCGTCAGCGCCAAGCAGCTGCCACTGGGCCTGAACACCATGCCCGCCGACTTCATCAATGCTTACGTGCTGGGCAGCGTCGGTACCACTGGCAGCGTCACGGGCGCCTGCGCCACCTTCCTCTACAACCTGCAGAAGGGCATCGAGCTCATCACCTCCGGCCGCTCCCGCGTGGTCCTGGTGGGCAACGCCGAGGCACCGATCAACCAGGAATGCATCGACGGTTACGGCGCCATGGGCGCTCTGGCCACCGAAGAGGGCCTGCGCCAGGTGGGTGGCCGCGAAGACGTGGACTTCCGCCGTGCCAGCCGCCCGTTCGGCGAGAACTGCGGCTTCACCCTGGCCGAGTCCAGCCAGTACGTGGTGCTGATGGATGACGAACTGGCGCTGGAACTGGGTGCCGATATCCACGGCGCTGTGACCGATGTCTTCATCAACGCCGACGGCTTCAAGAAATCCATCTCCGCCCCCGGCCCGGGCAACTACCTGACCCTGGCCAAGGCCGTGGCCGCCGCCGCCCAGCTGATTGGCCCGGACGGTGTGCGCGAACGGAGCTTCGTCCACGCCCACGGCTCCAGCACCCCGGCCAACCGCGTGACCGAATCCGAGCTGCTGGACCGCGTTGCCGGCGCCTTTGGCATCGATGAATGGCCGGTCGCCGCCGTGAAGGCCTACGTCGGGCACTCCCTGGCGACCGCCAGCGGCGACCAGGTGATCGCCGCCCTGGGCACGTTCAAGTACGGCATCCTCCCAGGCATCAAGACCATCGACCGGGTGGCCGACGACGTGCACCGCCAGCATCTGTCCATCGAAACCCGTGACCGTGTCCTGGGCGATCGTCAGCTGGACGTCTGCTTCATCAACTCCAAGGGCTTCGGCGGAAACAACGCCACCGGTGTGGTCATCTCCCCGCGCCTGGCCGAGAAGATGCTGAAGAAACGCTATGGCGAGACCGCCTTTGCCACCTACGTAGCCAAACGCGAACAGACCCGCGCCAACGCCGAGGAATACGACCGCCGCGCTCGCCTGGGCGAGTTCGACATCATCTACAACTTCGGCAACGACCTGATCGACGAGCAGCAAATCGAACTGAGCCCTGAGGGCATCCAGGTGCCCGGCTTCGCCCAGACGCTGCGCTACCGGAAGGACGAGCGCTTCGCCGACATGCTCGACTGAAGCCGCTACTTGGCGCCGCGAGCCTGCGAAATCCGTCGATTGCGGTGATGGGTATCGCTTCGCTCTACGCCATCCTACGAATCTTGTATGAAGCGGCAGCCATGAAAAAGGGCCCCTCGGGGCCCTTGCTCGTTTCCGGTGTTTTCAGTCCAGCGCACGCGCCAGCTGAATCAGCTCCGCCCGCCATTCGGCGGCTGCCGGCAACGCCAGGAAGGACGGATTGAGGAAACCCTCGCGGGCTTCATAGGTAAGCGGCTTGCCGGAAAGATCCAGCACCTCACCGCCAGCGCCTTCTAGCACGCCCTGAGCGGCGGCCGTATCCCACTGGGAAGTGGGGGCCAGGCGCGGGTAGCAGTCCGCTGAGCCTTCGGCCAGCAGGCAGAACTTCAGCGAGCTGCCGATACTGGCCAGTTGCAGATCACCGAAGCGCTCACACAGCCACGCCAACAGACGCTCCTGGGCCGGGCTCGAATGACGCTTGCTGGCGACCACGGTGAACGCTTCGTCCGGCGCGATGCGTACAGCGATTTCGTCGGCTTCGAACTCCTCATCCTGACTCCAGGCACCAAGGCCAGCACCGCCGTAGTAGCAGCGTCCGGTGACCGGCATGCCGACCACACCGAACACCACCCGGCCGCCTTCGATCAGCGCCACGTTGACGGTGAACTCTTCACTGCCAGCGATGAATTCCTTGGTGCCATCCAGTGGGTCCACCAGCCACCAACGCTGCCAGCTGGCACGCTCGGCCAGGGGGATGTTCGCTGCCTCTTCGGAAAGCACCGGAATACTCGGGTCCAGTGCCGCGAGGCCGGCATCCAGCACTTTGTGAGCCGCGAGATCAGCAGCGGTAACAGGAGAAGCGTCGTCTTTTTCGGTAACGGCCAGTTCGCCGCGCCAGAAAGGCAGGATGGCGTCACCCGCCTGGCGCACCAGTTCGATCACGGCGGGAAGCAAGGGATGGTTCAAGGTTGGTACTCCCCACGTTGGGTCAGGATGTCTCGGGTCAGGTAGAGCGCGGCCAGGGCGCGACCTTCGCTGAATTGTTGGTGCTGGGCGAGGCTGGACAGTTCGCGCAGGCTGATGCGGTCGACTCGCAGCGGTTCGGGCTCGTCACCCGGCAGGCTCTCTTCGAAGAGATCACGAGCCAGGACCACCTGGATCTTCTGGCTCATGTAGCCAGGCGAGAGGGACAGTTCGGTAAGGTGCTCCAAGCGACGTGCGCCAAACCCGGCCTCTTCCTTGAGTTCACGATTGGCGGCGGCGAGCACGTCCTCGCCCGGCTCGATCAAGCCCTTGGGCAGGGACAGCTGGTAGTCGTCGGTGCCGGCGCAGTACTCCTCCACCAACAGCACGTGTTCGGCATCGGCCATGGCCACCACCATCACGGCGCCGTAGCCGGCGCCTTTGCCGACCAGGCGTTCGTATGTGCGTTCGACGCCATTGGCGAAGCGCAATTGCAGCTCCTCGACACGGAACAGGCGGCTGCTGGCGACTATCTCGCGAGCAAGCACCGTGGGCTTCTGACGCATAACGAACTCCTTGGCATGACCGGCGGGTTATCATACCCCGCCTTTGCCCAATGTCCCCGCTGGAGATTGCGTACCAGCGACGGCCAGCGACGTAACGGCGACAGCCCACCGGAACGACCGACAGCACCCATGCCATCACTGCCCTGGAACGACATCGACACCGTCCTGCTCGACATGGACGGTACCCTGCTCGACCTGCACTTCGATAACCACTTCTGGATGGAGTACCTGCCGCAACGCTATGCCGAGCACCACGGCATCAGCCGCGAGCTGGCCGACGCCGAGCTGCTGCCGCTGTTTCGCGACAACGCCGGGCAACTGAACTGGTACTGCACGGACTTCTGGAGTCGCGAGCTGCGCCTGTCGATCCGCGAACTCAAGCGCGAGGTGGCGCACCTGATCGCCCTGCGCCCGGATGCCGACCTCTTCCTCGCGGCCTTGCGACGCTCAGGCAAGCGCGTGGCACTGATCACCAACGCCCACCGCGACTCCCTGTCGCTGAAGATGGAGCGAGTCCAGCTCGCCCCCTGGTTCGACCGCCTGATCTGCTCCCACGATTACGGCTATCCCAAGGAAGACCAGCAGTTCTGGCACGCCCTGCAACAAGACTTCGGCTTCGATGCGGCGCGCAGTCTGTTCATCGACGACAGCCTGCCGGTCCTGCGCAGTGCGCGACAGTACGGCATCGCCCAACTGCTGGCGGTACGCGAGCCGGACAGTCGCAAGGGCCCGAAGGACACCGAGGAATTCGCCGCGGTGGACAGCTACCAGAGCCTGGTGGACAGCCTCAACCATGCGGCTGACGATCGCGCGAGCTAGAGAAGAACAAAGCGAGAATGGCCGAGGGCGCGGAGTTTACGAGCTGTAAATGAGCAGTACTCACTTCGTTCGCCCTCCGGGCCGCGCTGAAGCGCGTTAGCCGCTAGCGGCTTTCCGAGGCCATTCTCAACGCCGTTATTCCGACGCGCAGCAGATCGTCATTCGGGGATGCGCAGTACCTGCCCCGGATAGATCTTGTCCGGATGCGAAAGCATCGGCTTGTTGGCTTCGAATATCTTCATGTAGGCATTGGCGTTGCCATACTCGGCCTTGGCAATCGCGCTCAGGGTGTCGCCCTTCTTCACCGTGACGAAGCGGGCCGGCGCCACGGCGGGTGCACTGACGCTGATCTGATCCTCGACCTGGGCCACACCTTCGACGTTGCCGAGGGCCAGGAGGATTTTCTCCTTCTCTTCCTGGGTCGCCACTTCACCACGGGCGATCACCTTGTCACCCTCCACCGTCAGCTCGATGGCCGGATTGCCCAGCCCCACCTTGGCCACGTGCTCCTTCAACGTCTCGGCGGCCTGCGCCTCCTGCCCTACCAGGGTTTCCCACAGCTTCACACCCGCTTCTTTGACAAAGTCGAAGATGCCCATGACAGATCCTCTCGTTCCATAGGGACGGCGCGCCCGGCGCCTGGGAAGTGCAAGTCTAGACGGCCGCTCCACTTCAACCTCCCCACGGGCGACGACAGGCTAGAATCCATGCCCTGATCAAGGAGCCGGCATGGACATCAAGCAACTGAAGTTCCTCATCGCCCTGGAAGAGACCCGTCACTTCGGCCAGGCCGCCGCGCGCTGCCACGTCACCCAACCAACACTGTCGATGCGCCTGCGCAGCCTCGAAGAAGAACTGGGTCTGGAACTGGTCGTCCGTAGCCAGCGCTTCGAGGGATTCACCGACGCCGGCCTGCGTGTACTGGCCTGGGCGCGCACTTTGCTGGCGGCCCACGATGGTCTCTACGCCGAGGCGGCAGCCTGCCGCGGCCAACTCGTCGGCACCCTGCGCCTGGGCATGGTGCCACTGGCCGGCTTCGACCCCATGCGCCTGGTACAAGCCTTCTCCGGCCCGCACCCGAGCCTGCGCTTCCAACTGTTCTCCCTGAGCTCCGAACAGATTCTCGAAGGCCTGGCACGCAACCAGCTGGACCTGGGCCTTTCTTACCTCGACCGCCTGGACCGCGAGCACTTCGAAAGCCTGGAACTGGCCCAGACCCGCATGGGCTTGCTGCACGACCGCCGCCACTTCAGTTTCGACATCCCCGCACTGCCCTGGGAAAGCCTGGTGGACCTGCCCCTGGGGCTGCTCTTCGGCGGCATGCACTTTCGCCAGTCCATCGACCATGGCTTTCGCAGCCGTGGCCTCTCGCCTCAGCCCAGACTGGAGACCGACGCCGTCCACCAGCTGCTGCAAGCCGTCAGTGCCGGCCTGTGCTGCGCCATCATGCCGCTGGACAGCGGCCTCGACGACTTCACTGAGCACCTGGCGCTGACCCCCATCGAAGACGCCCGCACCCTCGCACCGCTGGGCCTGATCCTGCGCCGGGGCGCCCCCCGCTCGGCTCTGGCGGATGCCTGCTTCTCCGAAGCGCGGACCTTGCTGGGGCTCGATTCCGCCTCTTGATAAGCGCGCTCGATCACTGAATCGGGAATAGCGATTAGACGCCCTTGCCAGAGGGGCCTAGGATGGCTGAGTCAATCCGTCGCAGGGGGCAAATCGATGCCAAACCCAGACGCCAAGCGCTATCTCTCCGCTGTGGATAACCCACCCGCACCCACCGGTTACCAATATGCCGAACTGGACGCCGCCGCACGCATTGAGGACGCCGACCTGGCGGAAGAATGCGCCCTGGCAATTTCCTACAACGGCATCAGCTACGCCGTCATGATGGTTTCCCCGAGTGCCTTGGAAGACTTCGTCGCGGGCTTCAGCCTGAGCAGCGCGGTGGTGCAATCCATCGACGACATCTATGACATCCAGATCGAAGGCGAAGGTATCGCCCTGCACGCCGAAGTGGACATTGGCAATCGCGCCTTCTGGTCGCTCAAGGAACAGCGCCGAAACCTGGCCGGCACCACCGGCTGTGGCCTCTGCGGCGTGGAAGCGCTGGAACAGGCGCTGCCTGAGCTACGCTCGCTGGACCCGGCCCCCCTGCCGCCAGCCGAACACTTCCGCGACCTGCGCCAGCGCATCAACGAGGCGCAGGAGTTGGCCCGGCGCAGTGGCGCCCTGCACGCCGCGCTGTTCGTCGATGCCAGCGGGGAACTGCGCCTGTGCCGTGAAGACATCGGCCGCCACAACGCCCTCGACAAACTCATCGGCGCCTTGCTACGCCAAGGCCTGGACCCACGCGCGGGTTTCGCCGTGGTCACCAGCCGCTGCAGCCTGGAACTTATCCACAAGGCGGTGCGCGCAGGCCTGTCCACCCTGGTCAGCCTCTCCGCGCCCACCAGCCTGACCGTGGAATGGGCACGCCGGCACCACCTCAACCTCATCCACCTGCCCCACCATAGCGCCCCACGGGTCTACAGCCCGGCGCCAGAAGCGAACGCCCCGAAAGAATGAGCCTGCAACCCGTACAACCTCGCTACAAACCCTACAAGGGCGCCGCGGCCGGCTGGGGTGCGCTGAAGAGCGTCACCCGCTTCTGGCTGGACAGCAAACAGCCGTTCAAGAACCTGCGCGCCTTGCTCAAGACCAACCAGAGCGGCGGCTTCGACTGCCCCGGCTGCGCCTGGGGCGACTCCCCCAAGGACGGTCGCATCAAGTTCTGTGAGAACGGTGCCAAGGCGGTCAACTGGGAAGCCACCAAGCGCCGGGTGGATGCCGCCTTCTTTGCGCGCTACAGCGTCAGCCAATTGCGCGAGCAGAGCGACTACTGGCTCGAGTACCAGGGCCGCCTGACCCAACCCATGCGCTACGACCGCCAGACCGACCACTATGTCCCGGTCAGCTGGGAACACGCCTTCGCCCTCGTCGCCCGGCACCTGCGCAACCTGGAAAGCCCGCACCAGGCCGAGTTCTATACCTCCGGTCGCGCCAGCAACGAGGCAGCCTACCTCTACCAGCTGTTCGTCCGCGCCTTCGGCACCAACAACTTCCCCGACTGCTCGAACATGTGCCACGAGGCCAGCGGCGTAGCCCTGGGCCAGAGCGTTGGCGTGGGCAAGGGCAGCGTGACCTTCCACGACTTCGAACATGCCGACGCCATCTTCGTGCTTGGCCAGAACCCGGGCACCAATCACCCGCGCATGCTCGAACCGCTGCGCGAAGCGGTGAAGCGCGGTGCCCAGGTGGTCTGCTTCAACCCGCTCAAGGAGCGCGGCCTGGAGCGTTTCCAGCACCCGCAGCACGCCCTGGAAATGCTCAGCAACGGCTCACGGCCGCTGAACACCGCTTTCTTCCGTCCGGCACTGGGTGGCGACATGGCCGCCATCCGCGGTATCGCCAAGTTCCTGCTGCAATGGGAACGCGAGGCCCAGGCGAACGGCGAGGCGCCGGTGTTTGACCACGCGTTCATCACCGAGCACACCGACGGCGTCGACGCCTACCTGAGCGAACTCGACGCCACGCCCTGGACGCAGATCGAACAACAATCCGGCCTGACCCTGGCTGAGATCGAGATTGCCGCGCGCATCTACCGCAACGCCGGCAGCGTGATCATCTGCTGGGCCATGGGTATCACCCAGCATCGCCACTCGGTGGCGACCATCCAGGAAATCGTCAACCTGCAACTGCTGCGCGGCAATGTCGGCCGCCCCGGCGCCGGCCTCTGCCCGGTGCGCGGCCACAGCAACGTGCAGGGCGACCGCACCATGGGCATCAACGACCGGCCGCCGGCAGCGCTGCTCGATGCGCTGGAGAAACGCTTCGGCTTCCGGGTCCCGCGGGACAATGGCCACAACACGGTGGAAGCGATCAACGCCATGCTCGATGGCCACGCGAAGGTGTTCATCGGCCTGGGCGGCAACTTCGCCCAGGCCACACCGGACAGCCCGCGCACCCATGCCGCGCTGCAGAGTTGCGATTTGACGGTGCAGATCAGCACCAAGCTCAACCGCAGCCACCTGACTGTCGGCCAGGAAGCGCTGATCCTTCCCTGTCTCGGCCGCACCGATATCGATCGGCAAGCGGAAGGCCCACAAGCGGTGACGGTGGAAGATTCCTTCAGCATGATCCATGCGTCCTACGGTCAACTGGAGCCTTCCTCCCGCGAGATGCGCTCGGAACCGGCCATCATCGCAGGAATCGCCAAGGCCACCCTGGGCAACCACCCGGTGGACTGGGACGCCCTGGTGGCCCACTACGACCGCATCCGCGAGCTGATCACCGACACGATTCCCGGCTTCGAGGACTTCAACCGCCGCGTGCAGCACCCAGGCGGCTTCTACCTGGGTAACACCGCCAATGCGCGACAATGGAGCACGCAGAGCGGTCGCGCCAATTTCATGGCCGCGCCATTGCCGGCTGACCTGCTCCACGAAAAGGTACGCAACACCGGCGAGAAGCCGCACCTGATCCTCCAGACCCTGCGCTCGCACGACCAGTACAACACCACCATCTACGGTCTGGACGACCGCTACCGCGGCGTACGTGGCCAACGCGAAGTGGTCTTCGCCAACGAGGCAGACATCCGTCGCCTGGGCTTCGAGCCAGGACAGAAGGTGGACATGGTGACCTTGTGGGACGACGGCGTGGAGCGCCGGGTATCCGGCTTCAGCCTGTTGGCCTTCGACATTCCAACCGGGCAGGCCGCCGCCTACTACCCGGAAACCAACCCGCTAGTGCCGCTGGAAAGCTACGGCGAGGGCAGCTACACCCCCACCTCCAAGTTCGTGGCCATCCGCCTCGAAGCCTCCCGCGACAACGACCGCATCCTTTGAGGATGCGGCTCCGGACCGGCACCTGCCGGGTCCGGAGCCACTGGCCGGCGCACGATGCTCACCAAGGTATCCACTCGAAGTGTCCACGCGCACGCTACCCTGCCGACACGCAACAGTGGGGCGCAAGCCCGTCTTTAACTGCAGTAAGGGAAGTTTGTTTCTCTAACTTGTTTCCGGCAGAAACAATTTGAAATAGGGAATTAATGCCTATATAAAGCTCCGAAGGAACTTTATCTGATTTGGCACTTTGCCAGCATTGCAAGTGGCGTAAAAAGCAGGAATGACGCGGGCGGGAATAGGTCTCAGACAGCCCGACTCGGAAAAAGTTCTACCAGTAAATCAAGCAATTAAAAAAATAAGAAAAGTTAGTGCTTTTCGTCGTCCGACACTTGCGTAAGTTAATTCCCACAGCAAATATCGCCTCACCAAAACCACTGAGGCGATCCTCACCATGAAGTACACCTCGATCCTTCTCCTGTCTCTTGGCCTGGCCAGCGGCAGCGTCTTCGCAGGCGGCAATACCGATGCCGGTATTGGTGGTGCGCTGGGCGGGGTCCTGGGTTCCGTGGTCGGCAATGCCGTGGGCGGCAGCACCGGCGCAGCCATCGGCGCTGGCGTAGGTGGCGCGGCGGGTGGTGCAGTCGCTGCCCCGCGCCGCAACCGTACTGAAGCCGCCATCGGCGGTGGCCTCGGCGCCGCCGGCGGTCAAGTCGTCGGCCGGCAGATGGGCGGAACCACCGGCGGCCTGATCGGCGCAGCCCTGGGTGGCGGCGCTGGCGGCGCCCTGGGCAATGAATACGGCGACAGGAACCGCTACGACGATGACGACTACGATGATGATCATCGCCATTACCGTCGCTCCTACCGCGATCACCCTGGTCGTGGTCACGCCTGGGGCCATCGCAAGCACAAGCACCGCGGCTGGGATGATTGATCAACACACGCCAACAAAAAAAGCCCGCTTCCAGCGGGCTTTTTTCCACACCTGAGGTCTGGTCGAGCGACGACCGGTCCCCTTCCAAATACATAATCTGACCTGTGTCATGGGGCACTCCGCGTTGCCGCGGGACCATCAACACCCCCTTTCGAAACGGAGAAACAGCACGATGCGCAAAGCAGTAACCGCCCTCGCCCTCAGCCTACTGGCAACCCAGGTCGTTGTAGCCGGCGAGACCACCAACAACGCCATCGGCGGCGGCCTCGGCGGCGCACTGGGCAACGTTGTCGGCAATGCTGTCGGCGGCAGCACCGGCGCGGCAATTGGCGCCGGCCTGGGTGGTGCTGCCGGTAGCGCCATGACCGCCAAGAGCGGCAAGAAGACCGAAGCCGCCATCGGCGGGGGCCTGGGCGCAGCGGGCGGCTCGGTAGCCGGTCGCGCACTGGGCGGCTCCACCGGCTCCGCTATCGGCGCGGGCCTCGGCGGCGCGGCAGGTGGTGCCATCGCCACCGAACTGACCAAGGACGATCACGACGGTCACCGCAAGCACCGCAAGCATCGCCACTGATCGATGCGCCCATGAAAAAGCCCGGCACGAGTGCCGGGCTTTTTCGTTTCAGGCGGGTATCAACCGATCTGCTCGGCGCGCGCCTCGTCCACATCACCGCTGGCCATGCAGGCAGCCGCGGTGAAGAGCACGTCAGTGGAGGAGTTCAGTGCGGTTTCGGCGGCGTCCTGGAGGATGCCGATGATGAAGCCCACAGCCACCACCTGCATCGCCACTTCGCTGGGGATGCCGAACAGGCTGCACGCCAGCGGAATCAGCAGCAGCGAGCCGCCGGCCACGCCGGAAGCGCCGCAGGCGCAGATGGAAGCCACAACGCTGAGCAGGATGGCGGTGGGGATGTCCACCTGGATACCGAGCGTGGTCACTGCTGCCAGGGTCAGCACGGTAATGGTGATGGCCGCACCGGCCATGTTGATCGTGGCGCCCAGCGGGATGGATACCGAGTAGGTGTCCTCGTGCAGGCCCAGTTTTTCGCACAACTGCAGGTTGACCGGAATGTTGGCTGCCGAACTGCGGGTGAAGAAGGCGGTGATGCCGCTTTCACGCAGGCAGGTCAGCACCAGCGGGTAGGGGTTGCGGCGAATCTTCCAGAGCACGATCAGCGGGTTCACCACGAAGGCCACGAACAGCATGCAGCCCAGCAGCACCGCCAGCAGGTGGGCATAGTCGGCCAGCACGCCAACACCGTTCTCCGCCAGGGTCGAAGCCACCAGACCGAAGATACCCAGCGGCGCGAAGCTGATCACGACACGGACGATCAACGACACACCGTGAGACAAGTCGCTGAACACGTTGCGGGTGGTTTCGCTGCCCTGGCGAATGGCAATGCCCAGGCCCACGGCCCAAACCAGGATGCCGATGAAGTTGGCCTCCATCAGGGCCTTGACCGGGTTGGCCACAGCGCTGGACAGCAGACTCAACAGCACCTCGGAGATACCTGCCGGCGGCGCCACGTCGGTGGCTGCTGTGGTCAGCGTCAAGGTGGACGGGAACAGGCTGCTGGCCATTACCGCCACCACGGCAGCGGAGAAAGTGCCGATCAGGTAGAGGACGAGAATCGGGCGGATCTGGGTGCGCTCACCCGGTTTGTGGTTGGCGATGGCCGCTGTCACCAGGATGAACACCAGGATCGGTGCAACCGCTTTCAGCGCGGTGACGAAGAGCGTGCCGAGCAGGCCAACGGCGCTGGCGTACTCGGGCGAAGTCAGGGCGAGGGCGATGCCGGCGATCAGACCGATGAGGATCCGGGTCACCAGGCTGGTGCGTTTCAAGCGTTGCAGGATGGAGCCGTTTGCGTGAGTCATGGCAGGTACCGCTGAACGTCGGGCCGTGCACTGGCTGGCCCAGAGTGGACATTGAACCCCGATGACACCTCGCCTTCACTGCCGCAGATCAGCGAAAAAGAAAGCGCCGCGCCGCGTGGTGAATCACCTCGCAGCCGGACGGGTCGTTTCGAGTTTGGCGCGCATTGTGCGGATTCGCACTGCGGATGGGTAGAGCGGACAGACGGTCGGGCCGCTGGATGTCGCTATTTCAGCCGTTTCGGGTCGACTGGGTGAAAGTTGGCTGTAAGGGTGAATTCATTCGCCATGCAGACCGCAGGTCTGCCCCTGAATCTCTCGAGGGCAGTTGCTCTTCCCCGTGGTGACCGGGATCAGCCCTCCACCACCAGCTCCGCCAGCGCCGCGCGCAGTCGCTCGGGGATCGGCACCGGTCGATTGCTCGCGCGGTCGACGAACACATGCACGAATCGCCCGGCCGCACAGGCTTCGTCTTCGTCCTGCTTGAAGATCGCCAGTTCATATTGCACCGAGCTGTTGCCGAGCTTGCCCACCCTTAGCCCGACTTCGATGCGGTCGGGGAAGGCGATGGAGGCGAAGTAGTCGCAAGAGGAACTGACCACGAAGCCCACCACGTTGCCGTCATGGATATCCAGGCCGCCCTGCTCGATCAGATAGGTGTTCACCGCGCTGTCGAAGTAGCCGTAATACACCACGTTGTTCACATGGCCGTAGAGGTCGTTGTCGTGCCAGCGCGTGGTGATGGGCTGGAAGTGGCGGTAGTCGCCACGCAGGTGCTGGGGTTGGCTCATGGGGTTCCCTGGGTTCGGTTGGATCGATTCCTGTAGGAACGAGCTTGCTCGCGAACGGATGCATTCGCCAGCAAGCTGGCTCCTACAGGAGGCTCAGTAGGCCGCCTGGTAAATGGCCAGGGCCTGGGCCTCACTGACCTCGCGCGGATTATTCACCAGCAGCCGCTGTTGCAACATGGCGTCGCTGGCCAGCGTGCACAGCATGTCCTGCGGCACGCCGGCTTCTCGCAAGCGTGTGGGCAGGCCACTGCGAGCGCTGAAATCGGCCAGTTCGAGGATCAGCTGCTCGGTGAGTTGGGCGTCGCTACCGGGTTTGAGCTTGCCCCCGAGCACCAGCGGTGCCAGCTCCGCATAGAGGGGCGCGGCCACCTCGGCGTTGAAACCCAGCACATGGGGCAGCACCAGCGCGTTGGACAGCCCGTGGGGAATATGGAAGTGCCCGCCCAGGGGATACGCCAGGGCATGCACAGCGGCCACCGGGGCGTTGGCGAATGCCTGGCCGGCGAGGCAGGCACCCAGCAGCATGGCCTGGCGAGCCTCGCGGTTGCGACCGTTGTGTACCACCGTGTCCAGATTACCGGCCAGCAGGCGCAGGGCCTCGCGGGCCAGCAAGTCGGACAGCGGGTTCTTCTTCAATTTGCTGGTGTAGGCCTCAATGGCATGGACCATCGCATCGATACCGGTGGCCGCAGTCACCGCCGCCGGCAGGCCAAGCGTCAGGTCCGCGTCCAACAATGCCAAGTCCGGCAACAGCAGCGGCGACACCACGCCCATCTTGGTGGTCTCGCCGGTAGTGACGATGGCAATGGGAGTTACCTCGGAGCCGGTTCCAGCAGTGGTCGGCACCTGCAGCAACGGCAGGCGCCGACCCCGCGCGTTACCCACGCCATAGACATCCGCCAGCCCCTGGCGGCAATCCGGGTGCGCCAGCAGGGCCACCAGCTTGGCCACATCCATGGAGCTGCCACCGCCGAAGCCCACCACCAGCTCCGCATTGAGGGTCCGCGCCAGAGCCACCGCCTCCAGCACAATGGCTTCCGGCGGATCGGCCTGGACTCGATCATAGACGGCAACGGTCAGGCCGGCGGCGGCGAAGCCGGGAAGAACCTCATCGAGCAGGCCGAAATGCGTAATCCCCGGGTCGCTGACCAGCAGCACACGCTGGGCGCCGCGCTCACGACAAAGCTCGGCCAGGCGCACGGCCGAACCGGATTCGCAGAGAATCTGCGCGGTAGTGGCAAAACTGAAGGGCTGCATCTTGGCGTCCTCCTTTGTTGTGTGTGCGCCGCGATGGCGCGGCGCGCAGAGTGACAGGCTCAGAACGCGAAATGCGCCTCGGGCAACGCCATCAGGCAATCCGCGCCACCCAACAGGGCTTCACGGTGACCGCTGGCACGCGGTAGCACGCGGCGCATGTAGAAGCGCGCGCTGTGCAGTTTGGCCTGGTAGAAATCCACGTCCGACGTGCCCGCGTCCAATGCGTCCTGGGCACGGGCCGCAGCCTGCAACCAGAACCCTGCCAATAGCACATAGGCCGAGTATTGGAGGAAGTCCACCGAGGCGGCACCGATTTCCTCCGGGGCCTCCCGTACCCGATCCAGCAAGGTGACGGTCAGGGCACGCCATTCCTGCAGGCGTGCCAGCACCGCGCCGGCCAGCTCGGCCAGTTCCCCACGGCTGGCCTGGACATCGGCCAGGGCGGCGAACTCATCCTGCAATGCGGTCAGTTCCGCACCGCCATCACCCATCAGCTTGCGGCGGATCAGGTCGAGCGCCTGGATGCCGTTGGTGCCTTCGTAGATTTGCGTAATGCGGCTGTCGCGCATCAGCTGTTCCATGCCCCACTCGCGGATGAAGCCATGCCCCCCGTAAATCTGCACACCCAGGCTGGCCACCTCCTGCCCCATGTCGGTGAGGAAGGCTTTGACGATGGGTATCAGCAGTGCCGCACGTCGACCGGCCGCCTTGCGCTGGGCGACATCCGGGTGCCCGTGTTCCAGGTCCAGTTGGCGTGCGCAATAGGCGGACAGCATGCGGCTGCCTTCCACCAGGGTCTTCTGGGTCAGCAGCATGCGCCGCACGTCGGGGTGGTGGATGATCGGGTCAGCGGGCTTGTCCGGAGCCGCCGGGCCGCTGAGGGCGCGCGACTGCAGGCGTTCACGGGCATAGGCCAGGGCTCCCTGGAAGGCCTGTTCGCCAATGCCGAGCCCCTGCAGGCCGACCTGGAAGCGCGCGTCGTTCATCATGGTGAACATGCAGGCCAGGCCCTGGTTGGCTTCGCCGATCAGCCAGCCGGTGGCGCCGTCGAAGTTCATGACGCAGGTGGCCGCGCCCTTGATGCCCATCTTGTGCTCGATGGCGCCGCAACCCAGGGCGTTCTTCGTCCCCGGCGTGCCGTCGGGGTTGGCGATGAACTTGGGTACCAGCAGCAGGCTGATGCCCTTCACCCCGGCAGGGGCATCCGGCAGGCGCGCCAGCACCAGGTGGACGATGTTCTCGGAAAGGTCCTGCTCACCGCCGCTGATGAAGATCTTGCTGCCGCTGACCTTGTAGCTGCCATCGGCCTGAGGCTCGGCACGGGTGCGCAGCAGGGCCAGGTCGGTGCCGGCCTGGGGCTCGGTCAGGCACATGGTGCCGGCCCACTGACCGCTCACCAGTTTTTCCAGGTAGGCCTGCTTGAGTGCGTCGCTGCCGTGCTTGTGCAGCGCCACCACGGCGCCTTCGGTCAGACCGGAGTAGACGCGGAAAGACAGGCTGGCGCCCATCAGCATCTCGTGGAAGTTGCAAGCGACCATCTGCGGGAAACCCTGGCCACCGAACTCCTGCGGCCCGGTCATGCTCGCCCAGCCGTTGTCGCAGTACTGCCGATAGGCTTCGCGGAAGCCATGGGGCGTGGTCACCGCGCCCTGCACCAGAGTCACGCCTTCCTCGTCGCTGTTACGGTTGAGCGGCGAAACCACTTCGCCGGCAAAGCGCGCGCCTTCTTCCAGCACGCCGTCGATCAGCTCGCGGTCCAGACCGTTGGCCAGCAGCTCGCAGTGGCTGGAAACGTCAAAGAGTTCGTGAAGCACGAAGCGCATGTCGCGCAGGGGTGCCTTGTAAGCCATGTTCAGGCCTCCTGTTGGAAATCGGAAAAACGGCCGCCGGATTCAGCCAGCCGAAGAATCAAATCCGCCGGTTGCCAGTGGGTGCCGAAGCGCTCGGCAAGGGCATCCAGGCGCCCGCGAATAGCAGGCAGACCCTGGCTGTCGGCCCAGGCCATGGGCCCGCCCTTGTCTGCCGGGAAGCCGTAGCCATTGAGGTAAACGGTGTCGATATCGGCGCTGGAAGTGGCGACGCCCTCTTCGAGAATCTTTGCCCCTTCGTTGACCAGGGCCAGCAGGCAACGCTCGAGGATTTCCTCCGGGCTGATATCGCGACGGCGGAAGCCGAGTTGCTCGGAAACCTGCAGTACCAGCGCATCAACCTCAGGGTCGTGTTCGGCCTGACGGCTGCCTTCGGCGTAGCGGTAGTAGCCCATGCGAGCCTTCTGGCCGAGGCGACCGAGGCCGCAGAGGCGGTTGTCCACCTGCACCGCCGGGTCGTCCTGGCCTTTGCCGGCCAATTCGCGGGCGCGCCACTCCAGGTCAATGCCCACCACGTCGTACATGCGGAACGGACCCATGGCGAAACCGAAGCCTTGCAGGGCGCTATCCACCTGGTGCGGGAAAGCGCCCTCCAGCAGCAGCATCCGCGCCTCGCGCACATAGGTGTGAAGCATGCGGTTGCCGATGAAACCCTTGCAGTTCCCCGCCACCACACTGACCTTGCCCATGCGCTGACCCAGTTCCAGGGCGGCGGCGAGAACGGCTGGCGCGGTGCGCGCGCCGCGGACGATTTCCAGCAGCTTCATGATGTGCGCCGGGCTGAAGAAGTGCAGGCCGAGGACCTGCTCCGGGCGCTGGGTGATGGCGGCAATGGCGTCGATGTCCAGGGCCGAGGTGTTGCTGGCGAGGATGGCGTCCGGCTTCAAGCGGGCATCCAGTTCACGGAAGATGGCTTGCTTGAGTTCGAGGTTTTCAAACACCGCCTCGATCACCAGGTCGACCTCCGCCAGGTCGTCGTAGCTGCCCACCGCCTGGATGCGCGCCACGCGCTCGGCAGCCTGGGCCTCGCTGATACGCCCCTGGCGCACGTTGTGGGCGTAGGTATCGGCAACCGCCCCCAGGACTTGCTCGAGCATCTGCGGGTTGTTGTCCAGCCAGCGGACCACAAGGCCGGCGCTGGCCAGGCTCATGACGATACCGCGGCCCATGGTGCCGGCGCCGATCACGGCGGCCCGCTGGATGTTGAATACGCTCTGGGTCATGGCTGGCCCTCTTGTTGTTCTGATGGGGAGACAAAATCGCCAATCACCTTAAGGAAGCCGGTACTATTTTTGAAATTTAGTCTTGTGATACGTGGCATTCCCTCGGTGAATATCTCCAACTTCGACCTCAACCTCCTGCGGGTGCTGGACGCCCTGCTGCGCGAGCGCAACGTCTCCCGCGCGGCGGAGCGCCTGTCCCTCAGCCAGCCGGCGGTGAGCAATGCACTCAACCGCCTGCGCGAACTGCTCGGCGACCCGCTTCTGGTACGCGTGGGCCGGGCAATGCAGCCCACGCCGCGGGCGCTGGCCCTGGAAACGCCCATTCGCGCCGCGCTCAAACAGATCGAACAGAGCCTGGTGGTCGGCGAAGGCTTCGACCCGGCGCGCAGTCGCCAGCGCTTCACCATTGCGCTGACCGACTACGTGGAGCTGATCTGCATGCCACGCTTGCTGCAACAACTGGCCGAAGAAGCGCCGGGGGTGAAGATCGCCATCCGCCACCTATCCCCCAGCCTGCCCGCTGCGGCGCTGGACCAGGGTGAACTGGACCTGGTGCTGGGCCGCTTCGAAAGCATTCCGTCACGCTTCGCCAGCCGCCGCTGGATGAGCGAGACGCTGCGCCTGGTGGCCCGCCACGACCACCCGCAATTGCAGGAAGCGCCCGACCTGTCCAGCTTCCTCAGGCTACGTCATCTCTGGGTACACGGTGGCCAGACCAAAGGCATGGTCGATCAGTGGCTTGGGGAACAAGGCCTGGCGCGGGACATCGTCTACACCACGCCAAACTACCTGCAGGCGGCGCATATCGTGGCCGGTACCGACCTCACCGTGGTGCTGCCGGCACGGCTGGCCCAGCACTTCGCCAGCCTGCTGCCCTTGCAGGTGCAGCCCCTGCCCTTCGCCCTCGGCCCCTTCCATCTCGACCTGGTGAGCGTGGCCCAGCGCGAAGAGGACGAAGCGCTGCAATGGCTGATGGAACGCTTGATGGCCATTGGGCGATTGTAGGATGGGGCGGGCGGCGTTCCGCGAGCGAAGCGAAACCCATCACCACTGGACGATGGGTTTCGCAGGCTCTACCCATCCTACGGAGCGTGCAGCATCACGGCATCAGAACTGGTTGCGGATCACCGCCTCGTCGAAGGCCAGCTTGCCGATGCGCGGATGGGCGGGGGCGGTCTGCTTGCCCACGGCCACCATCAGGCCGATGGCGTGGTTTTCCGGCAAGCGGATCAGGTCGGCTACGGCGTCAAAGTCGAAGCCGTCCATGGGGCAGGTATCCAGCCCCTTGCCACGAGCGGCGAGCATCAGAGTCTGGGCGACCAGGCCACAGCTGCGCATCACTTCATCACGTTGCACGCGGGGCTTGTCGCGGTAGTAGTTGTCGATGGCGCCGGCCATGAAGTCCTGCACCGGCAGCGGGGCTTCGGCCCAGACGCGGGCGGCGTCCTTTTCCCAGGCATCGAGGCGCGCACAGACGATCACCAGCATCGAGGCCTCGGTCACCTGCGCCTGGTTCCAGGCCACGTCGCGAATGCGCTGGCGCAGCGCCGGATCGCTGACTTCCACCAGGCGCACGTGCTGCAGGTTGAAGGCGGTAGGCGCGAGCAGGGCCAGCTGCAGCAGCTCGTCCTTCTCTTCACGGCTGATGCTGTGGTTGGTGTCGTAGCCCTTGATGGCGCGGCGGCTGCGGATGGCTTCATCGATATGCATGGCGTGCTCCTGAGAGTGGCGAAATTGAAAGTGCGCCATCCTAAGCAGCCGAGACGCCCACTACCAACGCTGATTAATGATTTAACTCATCAAAAAATCAGAATGCCGTTGTGAGTCTCAACCTGCTTGCTGACTCACCCAGTCGCGCACCTCAGCGTAGGGATAAGCCTCCAGCGCAGCGAAGCCCGGCAGGTTGCGCGCCTTGAGCCGGGTGAAGAGCGGCGCGCTGATGCCACAGAGCAGACGGGTCAGGCACTCGGCACTGGGGGATTCGCCCTTGAGTTCCGCGAAGCGCTGGATGAAGCCGTCGCACAGGGTACTGAAGCTGCGCTCTGCAAGCGGAGCCAGTGCCGGCGGCGCGGGCAGGCGTGCTACGCGGCCCTCACAGACCGAGCAGTGGCCACAACGCTCCGGCACGTCGCGATCGCCAAAGTAATGCGCCAGTCGCGCGCTGAGGCAGGTCTCGCTGGCGAACAGTGCCAGCATCGCCTGGATCCGGGCGATCTCGCTGTCTTCCTGCTGGCAGAAGTAGCTGTGCAGCTCGGCGGCCAGCGCGTGCGCCTCGAAGTCGGGCTTCAGCACGGCGTAGACCTCGGTCATCTGCTTGCTCTCCAGCTCGATCCAGCCGCGCTCCTGGAAGTAGTCCAGGGCCTTCACCACACGGCTGCGCTCGGCGCTGTGCTGGCGGTAGAGACTGTCGAAATCCACCGTGCACCAGGTGCGCGCGCGGGCTGAGGTGCGCACCAGCGCTTCGACGAACTGGCGGCGCTCGCCTTCGAATTTCGCCACCAGCGCTTCAGGCTCGATCAGGTACTTGAAGCGGTACTCGGCAAAGTAGGCGAACAGCGGCGCGATGATGCCGCGAAGCTCCAGTTGCACCAGCAGCGTCTTGAGCGGCAACTGGCGAATATTGCTCTGGTCGGAGAGCGCGCCGAGCATCAGCTCCCAGCGCTCGCCGGCCTGCCCCGCCGCCTTGAGCTCCGCCAGCACCTGGCGGATGCCGGACGACTCCGGGGTGTCGCCGTAGACGAAGTTTTCCAGCACGTTCAGGCTGTCGCGGTTCGCCAGCACCAGGCAATCCGAAGGCTGGCCGTCACGCCCGGCGCGGCCGATTTCCTGGCTGTAGTTCTCCACCGATTTGGGCAGGTCGTAGTGCACCACCTGGCGGATATCGCTCTTGTCGATGCCCATGCCGAAGGCAATGGTGGCGACCATCACATTGACCTCTCCGGCCATGAACCGGCGCTGCAGTGCTTCGCGCGCTTCCATGGGCATTCCTGCGTGGTAAGCGCTGGCAGCGATGCCGCGCTCGCTGAGGTGCCTGGCAACCTCTTCCGCAGTCTTCTGCAAGGTCACGTAGACGATGGTCGGCTGACCGACGCGGGAGCCCAGCCAATCCACCAGCCGCTGCAGTTTGCGTGCGCCGGCCACCGGCTCCACCAGCAGGTTGAGATTGGGGCGATAGAAGCCGGTGGTGATGACATCGGCGTCGGCGATAGCGAACTTGCGCTGCATGTCGACGATCACCGTCGGCGTCGCGGTGGCGGTCAGCAACAGCACCTGGGGAATGCCGAACTGGCGCTGGTACTCCGGCAGCTTGAGGTAGTCGGGGCGGAAGTTGTGGCCCCACTCGGAAATGCAGTGGGCCTCGTCCACCACCAGCAGGGAAATCGGCACCTGCTGGATGAAACTGCGGAAACGCTCGTTCTTCAATCGCTCCACCGAGATCATCAGGATTTTCAGCTCACCCGAGCGCGCCCTGGCCATGACCTCGGCGGCCTCCTCGCGACTCTGCGCCGAGTCGATACTGGCGGCGGCGATGCCGTGGCGGTGAAGGAAGGCCAGTTGGTCCTGCATCAGCGCCAGCAGTGGCGACACCACCAGGGTCAGGTGCGGCAAGTGCAAGGCCGGCAACTGGTAGCACAGCGACTTGCCGGAGCCGGTGGGGAAGATGGCGGCGGCCGGGCGACCGGCCAGCACGGCGGAAATGGCGGCTTCCTGGCCGGGGCGGAAATGGTCGTAGCCGAAGACACGGGCAAGGGTGTTGAGGGGCATGGCTTCACTCCTTCGAAGGGGCCAACGATCATGACCCGAAGCACACTGCCTCGGAGCGCCAAATGGGTCGGACGAGTCCGGAGCTCCGGTGCGAATGGTACGGCTCGGCACAAGCATGGGGTGGGTCACGCTTCATCGAACCACCATCGGAGGGCGCGCCGGGGACCGATGCAGGACGTGAACGACGATATCCATCCTTGCACGGTTGATGGTGCAGGGCCTTGATGGGTTTCGCTTCGCTCGACGCCAGCCTACTCGCCAGGAATGAAAAAGCCGCCCGAAGGCGGCTTTCTCGACACGGTGCAGCTTAGAGCTGCGGGCCGGCGTTCTTGATGGCGTCGGAGACGTCGAACTTCTTGAAGTTCTCGACGAACTGCTTGGCCAGGGCCTTGGCAGCTTCGTCATAGGCAGCCTTGTCAGCCCAGGTGTTGCGCGGGTTGAGCAGGTTGGTTTCGACGCCCGGAACGGCCTTCGGCACGTCCAGGTTGATGGTGTCCAGGTGCTCGGTCTCGGCACCGATCAGGGCACCGCTCTGGATGGCAGCGATCACGCCACGGGTGGTCGGGATGTTGAAGCGCTTGCCAACGCCGTAGCCACCGCCGGTCCAACCGGTGTTGACCAGGTACACCTTGGAGCCGAAGCCCTGGATGCGCTTGATCAGCAGCTCAGCGTACTCGCCAGCCGGACGTGGGAAGAACGGCGCGCCGAAGCAGGTGGAGAAGGTGGACTTGATGCCGCCGCCGGAACCCATTTCGGTGGAACCAACCAGCGCGGTGTAGCCGGACAGGAAGTGGTAGGCAGCCTGTTCGTTGTTCAGGATGGAAACGGGCGGCAGCACGCCGGTCAGGTCGCAGGTCAGGAAGATCACTGCGTTCGGCTCGCCGGCGCGGTTGGCCTCGACGCGCTTCTCGACCAGCTGCAGCGGGTAGGCCGCACGGGTGTTCTGGGTCAGGCTGTCATCGCTGTAGTCGGGCAGGCGGGTTTCCGGGTTCAGCACCACGTTTTCCAGCACGGCGCCAAACTGGATGGCTTTCCAGATCACCGGCTCGTTTTTCGCGGACAGGTCGATGCACTTGGCGTAGCAGCCGCCTTCGATGTTGAACACGGTGCCCACGCCCCAGCCGTGCTCGTCGTCACCGATCAGGTAACGGCTTTCGTCAGCGGACAGGGTGGTCTTGCCGGTGCCGGACAGGCCGAAGAACAGGGTGGTGTCGCCTTCTTCGCCAACGTTGGCGGCGCAGTGCATCGGCAGCACGTCTTTTTCCGGCAGCAGGAAGTTCTGCACGGAGAACATGGCCTTCTTCATTTCACCGGCGTAGCGCATGCCGGCGATCAGGACTTTTTTGGCGGCGAAGTTGAGGATCACGCAACCATCGGAGTTGGTGCCATCACGCTCCGGCTCGCAGACGAAGTTCGGCGCGTTAATGATCTGCCATTCCTGGCGGGACTGCGGGTTGTACTGTTCCGGGTTGATGAACAGGCAACGGCCGAACAGGTTGTGCCAGGCGGTCTCGGTGGTCATCTTGACGGCCAGGTAGTGCTCGGGATCAGCACCAACGTGCACATGCGAAACGAAACGCTCACGTTCGGTCACATAAGCTTCAACGCGGGCCCACAGCGCATCGAATTTGTCCGCCGGGAAGGGGCGGTTGATGTTGCCCCAGGCGATCTTGGCTTCGGTGCTCGGCTCTTGAACGATGAAGCGATCTGCCGGAGAACGACCGGTGCGGTGGCCGGTCTGGACGACCAACGAACCGTTGGCGGCCAGTTCACCCTCGCCACGGCGGATGGCCTCTTCGACCAGTTGCGCGGCACTGATATCGGTGTACACGGCGGTATTGGCTTGCGTCATGTGGTTCCCCGTCGGCGAAAAGCCGAGTCCTCCAAACGATTTGTAGTGGGTACTGCGACCCCCTACAGCGAAAAAAGTGCGCGCGATTATGCCAGAAAAGCCCGCTTTGGGTAGAAACCTCCTGTCAGCCGGGCATATTCCTGACCGATAATCGCACTTCAGTCACGCGGCGACCTTGCGGGCACGCTACATATTCAGTGGCGCGTTTCCGAAGGCGCCGCACTGCCGCCACCGGCGAACAGCTGCGCGATATCCGCCGCGTCGAAGCTGTAGCGCTGGTTGCAGAACTGGCAGTCGATCACCACGTTGCCGCCGCTTTCCTGCAGCAGGGCTTGCGCGTCGTCCTTGCCCAGGCTGACCAATGCATTGGCCGAACGCTGGCGCGAACAGCTGCAGCGGAAATGGATGACCTGCGGATCGAACAGGCGCACCGCTTCTTCATGATAGAGGCGATGCAGCACGGTTTCGTTGTCCAGGCCGAGCAGTTCCTCGGCGGTCAACGTGTCGGCCAGGGTGGTGAGGTGCTGCCAGTTGGCCTCGCGAGCCTCTGGGTCCTTCAGTCGGTCGGCCGGCAGGGCCTGGAGCAACATGCCACGGGCATTGCGACCATCGGCGTAAAGCCAGAACCGAGTGGGCAGTTGCTGGGAGTTGTCGAAGTAGCCGGAAAGGGATTCGGCCAGGCTGGCGCCTTCGAGGGCGACGATGCCCTGGTAGCGCTGGCCCTGCTTCGGGTCCACGGTCAGGGTCAGCGAGCCCTCGGGCATCAGCTCGTGCAGACCGGCACCGGGGGTGACCTGGCTCGCGTGGTATCGGGCGATGCCGCGCACTTCGCGATCGCTGGAGCATTCCACCATCAGCAGAGGAACGGCGCCGCTGGAGCGCGCCTGCAGCACCAGCAGGCCGTCGAACTTCAGGGTGCCGACCAGCAGGGAAGCGGCGGCGAGCATTTCACCGAGCAGTTGGGCAACCGGCTCCGGGTAGGGGTGCTTGGCCAGGACGTGAGCGTAGCTCTCGCCGAGGGAGGCCAGTTCGCCTCGCACATCGGTGTCGTCGAACAGAAAACGTTGGGTGAAATCGGTCATGCCGGACTCGCTGCATTTGGGCCAATTTGGCCGAAAGGCTGGCGATTTTATGCGCAAATCCGTTGGCTGACCAAGGGCCGGTTGTCTATCGCCAGCGCAGGTGTTTTCTATCGATGCCGAACGCCGCCCGATTGCGTCGCCGCCCTATTCGTGACCACCACGCAGGAAATGGATCTGCCGACGCTGTTTCTTGGTCGGCCGACCGTCGGTCTGGATGCCCAGGGCGCCGGCCTTGCGCATGGCGGCGGCCGCTTCGCGCCTGGTCAGGCTCTCGGCGGTTTCCTCATAGAGGGCCTGAGCTTCGGGGGCCCCGCGACGCACTGCGGACAGCGCGCGAACGACCACGGTACGCTCGTCGAAGCCTGCGCGGATCACGTATTCGTCTCCGATCCTCGGCTCCTTCGAAGGCTTGCAGCGCTCGCCATGGTGGTGGACCTTGCCGCCCTCGATGGCTTCTTTTGCCAAGGCACGGGTCTTGTAGAAGCGCGCAGCCCAGAGCCATTTATCGAGGCGAACCTTGTCGTCTTTTTCGTCTTTCTCACGCATGACTCGTTTCCATCTCGCCAGGGCTGCCCCATTCGTCAGCCCGGTCTAAGCTCAGCCAGGGCCTGATGCAGTTGTCACATCGGCCCACTAGAATGCGCCAACTTTACCGGAAAGCCTGCATTGAAGACTTTCGACCATCTCTCCGTAATCGGACTCCGCGAATGGATCGCCCTGCCGGAACTTGGCATGGTTGGCCTGCGCGCGAAGATTGATACCGGGGCCAGCACCTCCACCCTGCATGCCAGCGACATCGTCCCCTTCGAGAAGAGCGGCGAGCGCTGGGTCAGGTTCACCGCGCACCTCGGCACCCTGGTGCAACGGCGTCACCGCTGCGAGGCGCAAGTGGTCACGGTAAAGACCATAAAAAGCTCCAACGGCCAGGCACAGACCCGCTACGTCATCCGCACCCTGCTTGCCCTGGGTGACCGGGTCTGGCCCATCGAGTTCACCCTGGCCTGCCGCAAGACCATGCGTTACCGCGTACTGCTGGGCTCCAAGGCCCTGGTGCAGGCGCAACTGGTGGTCAACCCGGCCCTCACCTACGTTCAGGAAAAACCGACACTTTCCCTTCCGGGTGCCCAATGAAAATCGCCGTGTTATCGCGCAATCCGCGCCTGTATTCGACTCGCCGCCTGGTAGAGGCTGGCCAGCAGCGCGGCCATGAAATGGTGGTCATAGACACCCTGCGCGCCTATATGAACATCGCCAGTCACAAGCCGCAGATCCACTATCGCGGCCAGGCACTGGAAGGCTTCGATGCGGTGATTCCGCGGATTGGCGCCTCGGTCACTTTCTATGGCTGTGCCGTGCTGCGCCAGTTCGAAATGATGGGCGTATTCCCGCTCAACGAGTCCGTAGCGATCACCCGCTCGCGGGACAAGCTGCGCTCGCTGCAACTGCTGTCGCGCAAGGGCATCGGCCTGCCGGTGACTGGTTTCGCCCACTCCCCCGACGACATCCCCGACCTGATCCGCATGGTCAACGGCGCGCCTCTGGTGATCAAGGTGCTGGAAGGCACCCAGGGTATCGGTGTGGTGCTGTGCGAGACGGAGAAGGCCGCCGAATCCGTGATCGAGGCCTTCATGGGCCTGAAGCAGAACATCATGGTGCAGGAGTACATCCGTGAAGCCGGTGGCGCCGACATCCGCTGCTTCGTGGTGGGCGACAAAGTGATCGCAGCGATGAAGCGCCAGGCCAAGCCCGGCGAATTCCGCTCCAACCTGCACCGCGGCGGCAGCGCCAGCCTGATCAAGATCACGCCGGAAGAGCGCATGACCGCTATTCGCGCCGCCAAGGTGATGGGGCTTTCGGTGGCGGGCGTGGACATCCTGCGCTCCAACCACGGACCACTGGTGATGGAGGTGAACTCCTCGCCCGGCCTGGAAGGCATCGAAACCACCACCGGGCATGATGTAGCCGGCATCATCATCCAGTACCTGGAAAAGAACGCCTGCCCCAACTCGACCAGGACGAAAGGCAAGGGGTGACCCGGTAACCTCCACAAGAAGGCAGCGGCGCCCTACAAGCTGCGCTCCAGCACCTGCTGCCCCTCGCGCTCACGGATCCAGGCACGGAAGCCGGCCTCGTCCAGTGGTCGGCTGAAGTAATAGCCCTGGCCCAGCTCGCAACCACGCTGGCGCAGCATGGAAAGCTGCTCCTCGCACTCGATGCCTTCGGCAATGCATTCCAGGCCCAGATTGCGGCCGATGGCTAGGATGGTTTCCACCAGGGCCAGGTCGCTCGCGTCGACGGCCAGGCCGTCGACGAAACTGCGGTCGATCTTCAGTCGGTCCAGCGGCAGGCGCTTGAGGTAGGCCAGGGATGAATAGCCGGTGCCGAAATCGTCGATGGCGAAACGCACGCCCAGGGCCTTGAGCGCCTGCATGGCGGCGATGCACTGTTCGACTTCTTCCAGCAGGCTGCCTTCGGTAATTTCCAGCTCCAGCCGCCCCGCCGGCACGCCGTGGCGTTGCAGCGCGCTGCTGATGCGCTCGACGAAACCAGGCTTGCGCAGTTCGCGGGGGCTGACGTTGATGGCCAGCACCAGCCAGGGCAGATCGGCCTGCCAGTTGGCCAGGCACGAACAGGCGCGCTCCAACATCCAGTCCGACAGTTCGATGATCAGGCCGGTTTCTTCCGCCAGCGGAATGAACTGCGCCGGCGGCACCTCGCCGCGGGTGGGGTGGTGCCAGCGCATCAGGGCCTCGGCGCCCAGTACCCGACCATCGGCAAGGGCCAGCTGGGGCTGGAATTCGAGCCCCAGCTGGCCGCGATCCATGGCCTGGCGAAGTTCGTTCTGCAGTTGCAGGCGCTGGTCGATGGCCGCTTGCATTTCCGGGGCGAAGAAATGCAGAGCATTGCGTCCGGACTGCTTGGCCCGGTACATGGCGGTATCCGCCTGTTTGAGTACGTCAGCGGCAACCTGTTCTGCGAAAGGATGCAGGGCGATGCCAATGCTGGCGCTGACCACCAGTTCATGCTCGCCGATGATGTAGCTGCCATGCAGGCTCTGCAGCAACTTGTCCCCGACCTCGGCGGCCAGCTTGCCGGCCTGCTCCGGGGTATCGGCCATGGCCTCGAGCAGTACCACGAACTCATCGCCACCGAGACGCGCCAGAGTGTCTTCATTGCGCAGGCAACCGGCGAGCCGCGCGGTGACTTCCCGCAGAAGGGCGTCGCCCACCGGGTGACCGAGGCTGTCGTTGACCGTCTTGAAGTGATCCAGGTCGATGAATAGCAGCGCACCGAAGCGTTCTTCGCGCTGTTCGCGGGCCATGGCGTGCTGCAGACGGTCGAGCAGCAGGCGGCGATTGGGCAGGCCGGTAAGTTCATCGCTATAGGCCAGGCGCTCGATCTCGCGCTGGTAGCGCTGGCGTTCGGAGATATCGGTAATGCTCAGACGGATCAGCGGCCTTCCCTCTCCAGGCAGGCGCACCAGGCGCACCTCGCACGGGCGTACACGGCCGTTGACGTCACGCATCAGCCAATCGAACGTCGGGGTCTCACCCTTGAGCGCCGCGCGGGTGTAGGCGTTGCCCAGCTCCCGCGAAGAGCGGCCATCGGCCTGCAGCGGTGGGCTGAAGTCGGTGGGCATGTGGCCGTGCAGCTGTTCGCGGGAAAGGCCGAACAGACGCGCAGCATTCTCGTTGGCCTCGACTATGCCGCGCTGCGGGTCGAATACCAGGATGGCTTCCGGCGCGTGCTCCACGAGGGTTCGGTAGCGCGCCTCAGCCTCGCGACGGGCGCTGATGTCTTCCACCAACGCCAGCAACGCATAGAGCTGGCCATCAAGGTCACGCACACCGCGCACGTTGACCCGCGTATGCACGGTACCGCCGGTGCCCTTCATGAAGCGCTTGTCCAGCTCGTAGCCGTCGCGCGCGCCCTTGCGCACCTCCTCCAGCAGGGCTTCCTCGGCGGCACGGTCCTCAGCCACCGTCATGCTCATCCAGTCGACACCCCGCAGTTGCTCGCGGGAGCGGCCGAGGATGCTGCAGAGCTTGTAGTTGACCTCCTCCCAGCGCTGGTCTGGGGTGCACAGGGCCATGCCGATCAGCGGCGCTTCGAAGAACAGGTGCAGGTGCTTGTCGCGTTCGTGCTGCAAGCGCTCTGCTCGCTTCTGACCGGTCAGGTCGAGCATGGCGCCGTAGATACGGATCACCTGGTCGCCATCGTGTTCGGCCAGGCCCTTGATCCGCAGCCAGCGCGTGGTGCCCCGGGCGCCCTGCATGCGCAGTTCCACCTCGAAGGGCTCGGTGCTGCGCAGGCACTGTTCCAGGGTGTCTTCCAGAATGGCGCGACTGGCCGGATCGAAGAAGCTCAGCATTTGGCCAAGGCTGGGCGCACCGGCGCCAGGGTCCAGCTCATAGATGCGGAAGCTACCCTCGCTCCAGGCCATCTTCAGGGTGGCAATCTCCAACACCCAGCTGCCGATGTCGGCGATGGCTTCAGTCTGGTTCAACAGGTGGGTCTGGCGCAGCAACTCGTCACGGCGGGTATCCAGTTCCTCGGAGAGCATCTCGCGGCTGCTGACATCGTGCTGCAAGGCAACGAAGTGGCTGATGCCGTGGGCGTCGCGCATGGGCGCCACGGTGATCTCGTTCCAGAACAGGCTGCCATCCTTGCGGTAGTTGCGCAGCACCAGGTGGCATTGTTCGCCGCGTTGCAGGGCATCTTGCAGGCGTGGCAACTCGGACTGGTTGCGGTCGTGGTGGAGAAGGAAGCGCCAGTGGTTGCCCAGGGCCTCCTGTCGCGGATAACCGCTCATCTGCTCGAAAGCCGGGTTGCAGTAGATCAGTGGCTGATCGGCCTGGCGCGCGTCAACGATGGTCACCCCCAGGGGGCTGGCCTGCAGCGCCAGGTTGGTCAGGGCCAGTTCCTTCTGCATCTCGTCACGGCGACCAAGGGCCAGGCGCAGGTCGCTAAGGCTGCGTCCCACCAGCAGCGCCGACATCATCAGCAACAGCACGCTGAAGTAGAGCTCGACGCCCCACTGCGGCTCGGCCATGTGCGCCGCGCCACCCAGTTGACGCAGTGCCGGCAGGGCGAGCACGGTCAGTGCGGTGAGGCCAGCGCCGCAAAGGGCACCGGGGAACCCCCAGACCAGCGCCAGGCCGAGCATCATCAGGCCAATGGGCGGTAGGGTGAGGATCAGCGGCACCAACGTCAGCAGCCAGGGAATGAGCAATGCCAGGGCCAGCAGCAGCGGCCAGGGCGGCAGGCGGTGCAGGGTTTCCGGCAATGCCTCCACCGGCTCCGGCACCCAGCCACGGCGACTGAACATTGGGGTCAGGTAGGTCAGTAGCGGCAGGCTCACGGCCAGGGTGGTCAGGCAGGCTCCGGGCCAGACCAGCAGGGCGGCTTTGCCCCAACTGTCCCGCACAGGACTACCGGCCAACATCAAGGCCGTCTGCTCGCCGTAGACCAGCAGGCTGACCGGCAGCAGCACGCCGTAGAGCATGAAGCGCAGAAGTTCGGGGAAGTCCCGCAGATCGGCGTGGCAGCCTGCCCGCTTGAGCGCCCACCAGCCCGCAGCGACGCTGAGGGTTTCCGGTAGTGCATGGAACGGCGCCCAGTACCAGTTCAGGTCCAACAAGGGGGCGCTGAGCAAGGCATTGAAGTAGATGGCGGGCAGTACCCGGGCGCCCCACCAGAGACAGAACACAAGGCCGAGGGCGAAGGGCAAATACCAGACTGCGAGCCCGGTGGTCGCCTGTGTCGCCAGGGACATCCAGGTCGCCAGATGCAGCAACGGCAAAGGCAACCACCAAGTCCATTGGGGCAGTCGGAAGGGAGCAGCTGGCATACTGACCTCATGTCGGTGCGCAAGCTGAGGATAGCCCAGCGCCGGCCTAGCGTACCCCGAAAAAATGGCCCAGTGGCATCACCGCCGATGGCAGGCCGGAATCCTGGACCGAAGGGATTTCAGGAGCAGAAGCGCCCAACAGTAGGGCGCGTGCGGTATCCCTTTTCGTAGGAACCTACACCGCGTCGCGGGGGAGCATGAGGCCCAGCGGCAGGCACACCCGCGCTTCCAGCCCACCGCCCGAGCGGTTGCGCAGCTCGACGTTGCCGCCGTGTTGGGCGGCGATGCGCTTGACGATGGCCAGGCCCAGGCCGGTGCCCTTGCCGCCACGGGCGCGGTCGCCGCGGATGAAGGGGTTGAAGATGTCCAGAAGTTCCGAAGGATCGATGCCCTGCCCTCGGTCCAGCACGCTCAGCACCACGTAGGGCGCAGCATTATCGCCAGCCAGGAAGGCCGCCACTTCGACGCCATTGCCGCCGTATCGCAGCGCGTTCTCGATCAGGTTTACCAACAGACGCTTGATCGACACGCGCCGCAGCGGGAACGGTGGCAGCGGCTCCAGGCACAGGCGAACCTGCTCCTCCTGCTGGTTGTAGGGCGCCACCACTTCACGCACCAGCTCGCCCAGGTCCAGCTCTTCCACGCGCTCGTCGCGGCCATCGCGGATGAAGGCGAGGAACTGGTCGAGGATGGCGTCCATGTCCTCGATGTCGCGGACCATGTCTTCTGTCAGCTCGGAGTCATTGCTCATCAGCTCCAGGGACAGGCGCAGGCGCGTGAGCGGCGTGCGCAGGTCATGGGAGACACCGGCCAGCATCAGCTCGCGCTCGCGGGCGCCGCGTTCGACGTCCTCGGCCATCTGGTTGAAGGCACGGTACACCTCGGCCATTTCGCTCGGTGTGTCGCTCACCGGCAGGCGCACGCTGCGACCCTGGCCGACCTGGCGGGCAGCGAAGACGAGGCGCTTGAGCGGGGCGTTGAGCTGGCGCACGAAGATCCAGGCAGCGGCGGTGGACAGCAGGCCGATACCGAGGAACCAGCCGAGTACGCTCCAGATGCGCTGCCCACGCAGGGGGTGGGGATAAAGCGGGATGCGCACCCAGTCCGGCCCCAGTTCCGGGGCGTGGACCCAGAGCGCCGGCGGGCTCTGGGCGCGCAGGCGCACTTCAGTGCCAGGACCGAGCTCGGCCTGCATCTGGCGCTGGAAGATTTCGCTGTAGGGCCAATGCTGCTCGCTGGCAGGCACGGCATCGCGGGTGACCCGCTTGAGGCCGGCGGCCTTGGCCAGGTCGTGACGCTCTTCTTCGCTCGCCGCCCAGTAGGCGCGCAGGGTCAGCGCCGCGCCATGGCTGTACTGGCGGTCCACCAGCACGTCCTCGTTCATCATCAGGTAGACCAGGGTCAGCGCCTTGGAAAACAGCACGACGATGAGCACCAGCCAGAGGGTGCGGGAGAAGAAGCTCTGCGGGAACCAGTAGGGGGTGCGCATCACCACCCTGGGTTGCCCGGCGGCGGGAACTCCCGCCGCGCGTTCACTTGTTGCCATCAGGTACGAACACGTAGCCGACGCCCCAGACGGTCTGGATGTAGCGTGGCTTGGAAGGGTCCGGCTCGATCAGTCGGCGCAGGCGGGAAATCTGCACGTCGATGGAGCGCTCCAGGGCGTCCCATTCGCGGCCACGGGCCAGGTTCATCAACTTGTCGCGGGTCAGCGGCTCGCGGGCGTGCTGGACCAATGCCTTGAGCACGGCGAACTCACCGGTGGTGAGCATCTGCACGTCGTCGCCCTTCTTCAGCTCGCGGGTGGCGAGCGACAGTTCGTACTCGCCGAAGCTGACGCTCTCGTCCTCGCTGGCCGGGGCACCCGGCACTTGCGGCGCCTGGCGACGCAGTACCGCCTTGATCCGCGCCAGCAACTCGCGGGGGTTGAACGGCTTGGCCAGATAATCGTCGGCGCCCAGTTCCAGGCCCTGGATGCGGCTGGTCTCGTCGCCCTTGGCGGTGAGCATGATGATCGGCACCTGGTTGTTGGACGCGCGCAGCCGGCGGCAGGCCGACAGGCCGTCCTCGCCAGGCAGCATCAGGTCCAGTACCACCAGGTTGAAGAGTTCGCGAGCCAGCAGGCGATCCATCTGCTCGACGTTCTCCACGGCACGCACACGGAAGCCCTGCTCGTCGAAAAAACGCTCGAGGAGGCGCCGTAGGCGGGCGTCGTCGTCAACGATGAGGATCTTTTCACCTTCAGCGGTCGGGTTGCTGCTCATGTTTTCTCCTGTTCGGCAAGCCGCGCATTATCGCTTGCAACGGGCGCGCGGCGGCTTGCCCATTGTTAGCAGATTTTTCCCCGAACGGTTCCCTACCCTTTGAAACTCGGTGTTTATAATGCGGCGCCTTTCATCACCGGCGAGCCCCTGGCTCGCCGGTCTGTCATTCCGCGGTAGCCTCCGTGGCCCGGCCCGGGCTGCCGCCCATGCAGGTGTTTTCAATGGACAGCATCAACAACCGCATCGCTGAAGAACTGGGCGTGCGCCCGCAACAGGTCGCCGCCGCCGTGGAACTGCTGGACGAAGGCTCCACCGTGCCCTTCATCGCCCGTTACCGGAAAGAAGTCACCGGCAGCCTCGACGACACCCAGCTGCGCAACCTGGAAGAGCGCCTGCGCTACCTGCGCGAAATGGAGGACCGCCGTACCGCGATCCTCTCCAGCATCACCGAGCAGGGCAAGCTGACCCCGGAACTGGAGCGCGAGATCAAGCTCGCCGATACCAAGACCCGCCTCGAAGACCTCTACCTCCCCTACAAGCAGAAACGTCGCACCAAGGGCCAGATTGCCCTGGAAGCTGGCCTCGGCGAGCTGGCCGACGCGCTGTTCAACGACCCGAACCTGACCCCGGAAACCGAAGCCGAGCGCTTTATCGACGCCGAGAAGGGCTTCGCCGACGTCAAGGCGGTGCTGGAGGGCGCCAAGTACATCCTCATGGAGCGCTTCGCCGAAGACGCCACCCTGCTTGCCAACCTGCGTGGCTTCCTCAAGGACAACGCCACCCTCAGTGCCCGCCTGGTGGCCGGCAAGGAGCAGGAGGGCGCCAAATTCAGCGACTACTTCGAGCATGACGAGAACCTCAAGGGCGTGCCGTCGCACCGTGCCCTGGCGATCTTCCGTGGCCGCAACGAAGGTGTGCTGAGCATCGCCCTCAAGGTTGGCGAAGAGCAGCCCGGCACCATGCACCCGTGCGAGCTGATGATCGGCGAACGCTTCGGCGTCTCCAACCAGGGCCGCGCGGCCGATAAATGGCTGGCCGAAGTGGTGCGCTGGACCTGGAAGGTCAAGCTCTACACCCACCTGGAAACCGACCTGATGGGCGAGCTGCGTGAAGCGGCCGAAAGCGAAGCCATCAACGTCTTCGCCCGCAACCTGCACGACCTGCTGCTGGCGGCCCCGGCCGGTCCGCGCGCCACCCTGGGTCTAGACCCGGGCCTGCGTACCGGCTGCAAGGTGGCCGTGGTCGACGCCACCGGCAAGGTGCTGGACACCGCCACCGTCTACCCGCATGTGCCTCACAACAAATGGGACGAGACCCTGGCCATCCTCGGCAAGCTTTGCGCCAAGCACAGCGTTGACCTGATCGCCATTGGCAACGGCACCGCCAGCCGCGAGACCGACAAACTCGCCATCGAGCTGATCAAGAAGTACCCCGCCCTGAAGATGACCAAGATCATGGTCAGCGAGGCCGGCGCTTCGGTGTACTCCGCTTCCGAGCTGGCCGCCAAGGAATTCCCTGACCTGGACGTTTCCCTGCGTGGTGCCGTGTCCATCGCACGCCGTCTGCAGGACCCGCTGGCCGAGCTGGTGAAAATCGACCCGAAATCCATCGGCGTCGGCCAGTACCAGCACGACGTTTCCCAGCTTCAACTGGCGCGCAGCCTGGATGCCGTGGTCGAGGACTGCGTGAACGCCGTGGGCGTGGACGTGAACACCGCTTCCGCCGCCCTGCTGGCACGCATCTCCGGCCTTAACGCCACCCTGGCGCAGAACATCGTCAGCTACCGCGACGCCAACGGCGCCTTCAAGACCCGCGACGAGCTGAAGAAGGTCAGCCGCCTGGGCGAGAAGACCTTCGAGCAGGCCGCAGGATTCCTCCGCGTGATGAGCGGCGACAACCCGCTCGACGCTTCCGCCGTGCACCCGGAAACCTACCCGCTGGTGCAGCGCATCGCCGCCGATACCGGCCGCGACATCCGCTCGCTGATCGGCGACTCCGGCTTCCTCAAGCGCCTGGACCCGGCCAAGTTCACCGACGAAACCTTCGGCCTGCCCACCGTCACCGACATTCTCAAGGAACTGGACAAACCCGGCCGCGACCCGCGCCCCGAGTTCAAGACCGCCGAGTTCCAGGAAGGTGTGGAAAGCCTCAAGGACCTCACACCCGGCATGGTCCTGGAAGGCGTGGTGACCAACGTCACCAACTTCGGTGCCTTCGTCGACATCGGCGTCCATCAAGACGGCCTGGTGCACATCTCCGCGCTGTCGGAAAAGTTCGTCAAGGACCCATACGAAGTGGTCAAGGCTGGCGACATCGTCCGCGTGAAAGTCATGGAAGTGGACATCCCGCGTAACCGCGTGGGCCTGTCCATGCGCATGGGCGACACCCCTGGCGAAAAAGTCGACGGACCGCGTGGAGGTGGTCGCCAGGGAGGCCAGCCGCGCCAGCAGCAGAGCGCCCCGCGCCAGAGCGCACCGCCGGCTTCCGGCGCCATGGCTTCGCTGTTCGCCAACGCCAAGCAGATCAAGAAGAAGTGACCATGGACTTCACCGACCAGCAAACCACCAGTGCCTACAGCAAGCTGTTGGGCATCGAGCCGCTGAGCCTTGGCGACGGCGTCGCCGAGGCTCGTCTGCCCATGGACGAGCACCTGCGCAATCGCGGGCAGGTGATGCATGGCGGGGCCATCTTCTCGCTGCTGGACATCACCATGGGGCTGGCCTGCACCAGCACCCACGGCTTCGACCGGCGCAGCGCCACCCTGGAGTGCAAGATCAACTACATCCGCCCGGTGGCGGAGGGTGAGGTGATCTGCAAGGCGCGCGTGCTGCACGCCGGCAAGCGCACCCTGGTGGTGGAAGCGGATGTGCTGCAAGGCGACAAGCTGGTCGCCAAGGGACAAGGCACCTTCGCTCAGCTGTAACAGCGGGACAGTGACAACGCTCTATTCTGGACGAAGCGACAACGTGAGCCGCCGGCAAGAAAAGTATTTCGGCCGGCGGCAAAGTCCGCCTCTTGTAGACAGCTTGGTCCACCCCCATATTGGGGCGACCGACGCGTGAAGGATTCCAAATTGAGCGATCTTCTTTCCCGCCGCCTGGCCTTGCTCGGCGAGCGCGCCAACCTGCACCTGCTCACCCGTTGCCTGCATGGCATCGAGCGTGAATGCCTGCGGGTCGATGGCAATGGCCAACTGGCGCTGACGCCACACTCCCCGGCCCTGGGTTCGGCCCTGACCCATGCGCAGATCACCACGGACTATTCCGAATCCCTGCTGGAGTTCATCACTCCGGCCGAAACCGATCCGGCGCAGACCCTGGCAGACCTGGAAAAGGTCCACCGCTTCACGGTGAGCAAGCTCGGCGACGAACTGCTCTGGAGCCCTTCCATGCCCTGCCGGCTGCCGGCGGAGGAAGACATCCCGATCGCCCGCTACGGCACCTCGCCCATTGGCCGCCTGAAGTACGTCTACCGCAAGGGCCTGGCCGTGCGTTACGGCAAGACCATGCAGTGCATCGCCGGCATCCACTACAACTACTCCCTGCCCGAAGCGCTCTGGCCGCTGCTGAAGCAAGCCGAAGGCGATCCGCAGAGCGACCGCGACTACCAGTCGGCGCGCTACATCGCGATGATCCGCAACTTCCGCCGCTACAGCTGGCTGCTGATGTACCTGTTCGGCGCAGCTCCCGCCCTGGACAAGAGCTTCCTGCGCGGCCACCCGCACGACCTCGACACCCTGGATGCCGACACCCTCTACTTGCCCTACGCCACCAGCTTGCGAATGAGCGACCTGGGCTACCAGAACAACGCCCAGGCCGGCCTGACGCCCTGCTACAACAGCCTCGACAGCTACCTCGCGAGCCTGCGTCAGGCCGTGTCCACACCCTACCCGCCCTACGCCGAGATCGGCACCAAGGTGGACGGCGAGTGGGTACAACTGAACACCAACGTGATCCAGATCGAAAACGAGTACTACTCGTCGATCCGTCCCAAGCGCGTCACCTACACCGGTGAGCGTCCGATCCAGGCATTGATGGCCCGTGGCGTGCAGTACGTGGAAGTGCGCTGCCTGGACATCAACCCATTCCTGCCGCTGGGTATCGACCTGACTGAAGCGCGCTTCCTCGATGCATTCCTGCTGTTCTGTGCCCTGCAGGACAGCCCGCCGATGGCCGGCGAGGAATGCGGTTGCGCCACCGACAACTTCCAGCGTGTGGTGAAGGAAGGCCGGCGCCCGGGTCTGCAACTGCAGCGTCACGGCCATGCCGTTGGCCTGACCGAGTGGGGCACCGAGCTGCTCGACCGCATCGCCCGCACCGCCGAATTGCTGGACGCCGCCCAGGGTGGCGAAGCTCACTCGCAGGCCCTGGCCGCTCAACGTGCCAAGGTCGCCGACCCGGCGCTGACCCCGTCGGCCCAGGTGCTGGCCGAATTGCGCGAACGCAACGAAAGCTTCAGCCAATTCGCCTTGCGCCACAGCCGCCAGCATGCCGAGTACTTCCGCAGCCAGCCGCTGAGCGCCGAAGACCAGGCCCACCTCGAGGCCATGGCCCGCGCGTCCCTGGACGAACAGGCGCGGCTGGAAGCCGAACCGGAAGTGGACTTCGACACCTTCGTCGCCGCCTACCAGGCGAGCATCCTGGGGTTGATCAGCAACTGATCGCCAAATCGCCCTTCACCGTTCCTGTGGGGGCGATTTCAATCGCCAAGCAGACCGCAGGTCTGCCCTTAGCGAATGAATTCGCCCCCACAGGGTAAGGCCTTGCCAGCTTGGTCCAAGCGGTTCACAGCGTTTTCTCGAACACCTGTGAATTGCGCTGGAAGTTGTACAGCGACGCCCGCGCAGCCGGCAGACGTTCGACGCCGCTGGGCTGGAAGCCGCGCTCGCGGAACCAGTGCGCGGTGCGGGTGGTGAGGACGAAGAGGGTCTTCAGCCCCAAGGCACGGGCGCGTTCCTCGATACGCTCCAGCAGTTCATCGCCGCGGCCGCCGTGGCGATACTCCGGGTTCACCGCCAGGCAGGCCAGCTCAGCGGTGTCGGAGTCGGCGATGGGATAGAGCGCCGCACAGGCGATGATCAGACCGTCGCGCTCGACGATGGTGAACTGCTCGATCTCCCGCTCCAGCACTTCCCGCGAACGGCGCACCAGAATGCCCTGGTCCTCCAGCGGAGTGATCAGGTCGATCAGGCCGCCGACGTCGTCAATGGTGGCTTCGCGCAGTGACTCGAACTGTTCCTGGTCCACCAGGGTGCCGCCACCGTCGCGAGTGAACAGCTCGGTGAGCAGCGAGCCATCTTCGGCGTAGCTGACCATGTGACTGCGCTTGACCCCGGCGCGACAGGCCTGGGCGGCCGCATCGAGCAGCTCGGCCTGGTAGTTGTTGCCGAGACGGGTCAAGTGCGGCGGCACCTGCTGCGGGCGCAGTTCGCGCACCAGCTTGCCGGACTCGTCGATCAGACCACGCTCGGCGCCGAACAGGATCAGCTTGTCCGCCCCCAGGTCGATGGCCACGCGGGTGGCCACGTCCTCGCAGGCGAGGTTGAAGATTTCCCCGGTGGGCGAGTAGCCGAGTGGTGACAGCAGCACAATGGTGCGCTCGTCCAGCAGGCGACCAATGCCCTTGCGGTCCACCCGGCGCACTTCGCCGGTATGGTGATAGTCGATGCCGTCGACCACGCCTATGGGCCGCGCGGTGACGAAGTTGCCGGTACTCACCCGCAACCGCGAGCCCTGCATGGGCGACGCGGCGATATCCATGGACAGGCGCGCCTCGATGGCAATGCGCAGTTGGCCCACGGCATCAATCACGCATTCCAGCGTCGGGCCGTCGGTGATCCGCAGGTCGCGATGGAAATGCGGCGTCAGGCCGCGGGCTGCCAGGCGCGCCTCGATCTGGGGGCGCGAGCCATGCACCAGCACCAGGCGTACGCCCATGCTGTGCAGCAACACCAAGTCATGGACGATGTTACCGAAGTTGGGGTGAGCGACGCCCTCGCCGGGCAGCATCACCACGAAGGTGCAGTCCCGGTGGGCATTGATGTAGGGGGTAGCGTGGCGCAGCCAGTTGACGTAATCAGGCATGGTTCCGTGAGCCTTTGGTTAAGCGAAATGACGAGTGCGACTCCCAGCGGTTCTGGGAATGAAAGTGAGGCGGCGCGTTATCGTCGTCGCATGAGCATCAACGGAATCCCTCTCTATCAGTAGGTGGTGGCGGATTACAGGCAGTAATGCTGGATGAGCTGGCGCAGTAGCGCAACGGTAGGCTCGATCCGTGACAGTTCCAGGTGCTCGTCGGGCTGGTGGGCGCAGGCGATATCGCCGGGGCCGAGTACCAGGGTCTCGCAACCGAGCTGCTGAAGATACGGCGCTTCGGTGCCAAAGGCCACCGCCTGCGCGGTATGCCCGGTAAGACGTTCGGCCACGCGTACCAGATCACTTTCCGGCGACTGCTCGAACGGCGGTACCGCCGGGAACAGCGGCTTGAAGTCGATCTTCACCTGGTAATGCTCGGCCACCGGTCGCAGGCGCTGGCGGATCACTGCGCGCAGGGTGTCCGGGTTCATGCCCGGCAACGGACGCAGATCGAACTCCAGGCTGCACTGGCCGCAAATGCGGTTGGGGTTGTCGCCGCCGTGGATGCAGCCGAGGTTGAGGGTGGGCTGCGGCACGGTGAATTGCGGGTTGCGGAATTCCTGCTGCCATTCGCCGCGTAATTCGATCAGATCGCTCATGACCGCATGCATGGCTTCCAGGGCACTGTGGCCGAGGCTGGGGTCGGAGGAGTGGCCGCTCTGCCCGAGGATGTCGATGCGTTCCATCATCACGCCCTTGTGCAGGCGGATGGGCTTCAAGCCCGTCGGCTCGCCGATCACCGCCGCGCGGCCCAGCGGCTGCCCCGCCTGGGCCAGGGCGCGGGCGCCGGCCATGGAGCTTTCCTCATCGCAGGTAGCGAGGATGATCAGCGGCTGGCGGAACGGCTGGTCCAGCAGGCCGCGTGCGGCCTCGATGGCCAGCGGGAAGAAACCCTTCATGTCGCAGCTGCCCAGGCCGAACCAGCGATCGCCCACCTCACTGAGTTTCAGCGGGTCGGTTTTCCACAGGGCGGCATCGAAGGGCACCGTGTCGCTGTGGCCGGCCAGCACCAGGCCACCGGGGCCCGAGCCGTAGGTGGCCAGCAGATTGGCCTTGCCAGGCGCCACCTGCTGGATCTCACAACGGAAACCCAGGTCGCCGAGCCAGCCGGCCAGCAACTCGATCACCGCCTGGTTCGACTGGTCCCAACTGGGCTGGGTACAGCTCACCGAAGGCGTGGCGATCAGCGCGGCGAACTGCGATTTCAGGTCTGGAACAGGCATCGGGGACCTCCACGGGCAAGCAATCATCATAGGCCCAAGCCCGCGCCGGGCGAAACCGCTGCGGCAAGGTGCGGACCTGTCCTGTAAACTTCACCGCCTTGGTAGCCACCCCCTGGCTGCGTCTAAAGACCCCGGCGATGAACAAAGAGACCGAAATCAAGCTTCGCGCCAGCCGCGAGACCCTGGAAGCCCTGCGCGACCACCCGCTGCTGAAGAAGCGCAACAAGTCCGGCTGGGAACGCCGCGAACTCTTCAACCAGTACTTCGACACGCCCGAGCGCGACCTGGCCCAGGCCCGCGTGGCCCTGCGCCTGCGCCGTGACGGCGAACAGTTCATCCAGACCCTCAAGACCCGTGGCCAGAGCGTCGCCGGGCTGTCCGAGCGCAACGAGTGGGACTGGTACCTGGACAAGGCCAAGCTGGACCCGAAGAAACTCACCGACGACTGCTGGCCCGCCAGCCTGGCCGAGTTGGACAAGAAGCAGCTCAAGCCGATCTTCACCACCGACTTCAATCGCGACCGCGCCGAGATCGCCTGGGGTCGCGGCAAGGCCAAGGTGGTGATCGAAGCCGCCCTGGACCTGGGCAAGGTGATCGCCGGCAAGCAACAGGAAGAGATTTGCGAGCTGGAGCTGGAGCTGCGTCAGGGCGAACCCGAGGCCCTGCTGGAACTGGCCGCCGAACTGGCCGCCGACCTGCCACTGATGCCCTGCGATATCAGCAAGGCCGAGCGCGGTTACCGCCTTCATGACGCCAACAGCTATCACCTCAGCCTGCCGGCGCCCGCACTGTCGGCGGAACTGTCGTTGGACGACGCCTTCGCCGCGCTCGCCTGGCACCTGCTGGGCAGCAGCCAGCGCCTGGCCGAGCAGTACCGCTTCAACGGCCACTGGAAGCTGCTGGTGGACTGGCTGCAGCAACTGATCGACCTGCGCGCCCTGATCGGCAGCCTCGGCCAGGCCGCCCCGCGCGCCAGCAGCCACGAACTGCGCGAAACCCTGGATGCCCTGCTCAAGGACTGGCGCCCGCGTCTCCAGGCCGGTGAGCTGGACGAGGCCGTGCGCCACGGCGCGCCGCAGCAGTTCGCCGAAGAACTGCAGGGCACCCGCTGGGGCCTGTTCTCCCTGAATACCTCCCGCTGGCTACTGACCCGCGCCTGGACCGTCGAGCGCAATGAGCGCGGCAACCGCCAAGGCAAGGCGCCGCTGGGCAACTGGCTGCCGCGCCTGCTGAGCGAAGAAGCCGAGGCCCTGAAGCTGGAGCGCTACAAGCGCCAGCCCGAGGACCTGGCCGAGCAGTTGCCGCGCATCGAGCGCCTGCTGGTCTGGTTGCGCCTGGCGCGGCAGGTGCTGGACGTGCCGGAGGTCGACCGCGCCTATGGCGAGCTGTCCAAGTTCGCTGAGCTGGCGGCCCTGCCGCTGGACGGCGAAGTACTGGCCGCCCGCGGCGAGCAGGCGCAGACCCTGATCAGCCTGCGCAGCTGGAAGGCACTGGCCAAGTAAAACGGAAACGCCACCATGCTCAGGCAAAGCTTCCGCTCCGTGGTCACCACCTGGCTGACCGGCCTGCTGGCCCTACTGCCGCTGGTGCTGACACTGGCGCTGCTGGCCTGGCTGGTGAGCCTGCTGAACAAGTTGGTGGGGCCGTCCACGGTGATCGGCCAGCTCCTCGGTGCTCTCGGCCAGCCATTCGCCAGCAATCCGGTGCTAGCGTATCTGGTCGGCACCCTGGTGCTGCTGGGCAGCCTCTATCCCCTGGGCCTGGCGGTGCAGCTCGGCCTGCGCCGCCCACTGGCGTGGCTGCTGGACATGACCCTGCGCCGCGCGCCATTGGTGGGCAGCCTGTACAGTCTGGCCGACCGCTTCGTCGGCCTGCTGGACCGCAGCAAGAACGCCGATATCGCCGCCATGAGCCCGGTCTGGTGCTTCTTCGGCGGTGACGGTGCAGCCGTGCTGGCGCTGCGCCCCAGCTCGGAATCCTTCGAACTGGAAGGCCGCCAGTACTGCGCCGTGCTCGTGCCCACAGCGCCTATCCCGGTGGGCGGCGGGCTGATCTACGTCCCGGTGGAATGGGTGCGCCCGGCGGACATGGGTGTCGACGGACTGACGGGCATCTATCTGTCCATGGGGCTCGCCCCGCCGCATCAGGCCGGCCGCCTGGCGATTGAGCCGGTGGTGCTGACGGACGGCGACAAGGCCCCCTGAGAACTCTTTTGTAGAAGGGGCGAATTCATTCGCCAAGCGAGCCGAAGGTTCGCCAAACTGGTTGAGCCTGACAGGTCAGCCGCGCTGCCCCCGGCGATTGAGATCGCCCCTAAAGCCCCTGCCCCACCGGCAAGCTGGTGGTCGACTTGATCTCCGACAGCGCCACGATGGAGTTCACCTCCTGGATTCCCGGCACCAGCGACAGCTTCTCGAAGAAGAAGCGCTCGTAGGCCTCGATGTCCCTGGTGACGATGCGCAGCATGAAGTCCACTGCGCCCATCAGCACATGGCACTCCAGCACCTCGGGAAACTGGCGCATCGCCTCGGCGAACTCGGTGAGGTTGGAGCGGCCGTGGGCGTTGAGCTTCACCTGGGCGAAGATCTGCGCGTTGAGGCCGACCTTGCGGCGATCCAGCAGGGTGACCTGGCAACGGATCACGCCCTCATCCTTCAGGCGCTGGATGCGCCGCCAACAGGGCGATTGGGACAGCCCCACCCGCTCGGCGATCTCGGCGGTGGACAGGCTGGCATCCTCCTGCAGCAGGTCGAGAATTCGTTTGTCGTAGACATCCAGGGTGACGGACATAAAATTTCCCCGCTTTTCGAGTTCCCCGGAAAGTTTATCCAAAGATTCTACCTATCCACGCAATTCAGGCAGAAAAATCCCCATTCAGACTGGAAAACTATCGGCATCCCCACCGAGGAATCTTCCATGCCCAGCCTGCAGACAGCCCCCGCCCTCCGCGAAGACCACTGGCACCGGCGCACCGCCCAGCTCCATGCTGGCGAGATGCAGTTCGCCATCCTCGCCGAAGCGGAAGCCGACATCCTCGGTCGCCTGCTCGCCTACTTCGCCCAGCTGCAGCTGGTGCCGCGCTGGCTGGAGGTCAATCAGCTGGGTGACAACCTGCTGGTGCAACTGCGCCAACCGGGGCTGACGCCGCACCGGGCGGAAGTCATCGCGCAGAAAATGCGGTCGCTGGTCAGCGTGTTCTCGGTTGAGCTGGAACAGGCTTCCGTTCCTTGATCCAGCGCTTAGCCGAATGCTGGCGAATCGGGCATGCTTGCCGTCCCGCGAGAAGAGCGATTGACTACTCTTCCAGACTGAGCAGCGTGACCGAGGAGCTTGCATGTCCGCCTTTGCCTCACCCGCCCAGGACCGTTGGCTCGACCTCAACGACCTGATGCGCGAATTGGTGGCCCAGGGCCGCCTGAGCCAGGACCAGGCCGAGCACTGCCTGGCTATTCGCCGTAGCGCCGTGAACAACCAGCAGCACCCCCTGGAGTTTCTCGCCGCGCAGCAGGTGGACGACCTCAAGCGCCCCGGCAAAAAGCTCGACCTGGAGACCCTCAGCCATTGGCTGGCCGAGCACGCCGGCCAGCCGTACCTGCGCATCGACCCGCTGAAGATCGATGTCGCCGCCATCACCCCGCTGATGTCCTACGCCTTCGCCCAGCGCCACAAGATCCTCGCCGTAGCCGTCGACAGTGAAGCGGTGACCATCGCCAGCGCGCAGCCCTTCGTACAGAGCTGGGAAAGCAACCTCACCCATGTGCTCAAGCGCCCGATCAAGCGGGTGGTGGCCAACCCGATCGACATCCAGAAATTCACCCTGGAGTTCTACCGCCTGGCCAAGTCGGTCAGCGGCGCCAGCGCGGTGGACCAGAAGACCAGCGGCGTCGGCAACTTCGAGCAGCTATTGAAAATCGGCGCCAGCGACCAGGAGCCGGACGCCAACGACGCGCACATCATCAACATCGTCGACTGGCTGTTCCAGTACGCCTACCAGCAACGCGCCAGCGACATCCACATCGAGCCGCGCCGCGAGCAGGGCACGGTGCGTTTTCGCATCGACGGCGTGTTGCACACCGTCTACCAGTTCCCGCCCCAGGTCACCATGGCGGTAGTCAGCCGCCTGAAGAGCCTCGGACGGATGAACGTGGCGGAGAAGCGCAAACCCCAGGACGGCCGGGTCAAGACCAAGACCCCGGACGGCGGCGAAGTGGAACTTCGCCTGTCTACGCTGCCCACCGCGTTCGGCGAAAAGATGGTGATGCGGATCTTCGACCCCGAGGTGCTGCTGAAGAGCTTCGACCAACTCGGTTTCTCCCAGGACGACCTGCGCCGCTGGCAGAGCATGACCAACCAGCCCAACGGCATCATCCTGGTCACCGGCCCCACCGGCTCGGGCAAGACCACCACGCTCTACACCACGCTCAAGCAACTGGCCACCAGCGAGGTGAACGTCTGCACCATCGAAGACCCCATCGAGATGATCGAGGGCGCCTTCAACCAGATGCAGGTGCAGCACAACATCGACCTGACCTTCGCCAGTGGCGTACGTGCGCTGATGCGGCAGGACCCGGACATCATCATGGTCGGCGAGATCCGCGACCTGGAAACCGCCGAGATGGCCATCCAGGCCGCGCTGACCGGTCACCTGGTGCTCTCCACCCTGCACACCAACGACGCACCCAGCGCCATCACCCGACTGCTGGAGCTGGGTGTGCCCTACTACCTGCTGCGCGCCACCCTGCTCGGGGTCATGGCCCAGCGCCTGGTACGTACCCTCTGCCCGCATTGCAAGGCGCCGATGGAGCTCGCCGAGGACGACTGGAACAACTTGACCAAACCCTGGAGCGCACCACTGCCCACCGGCGCCCATCGCGCTGTCGGTTGCCTGGAATGCCGCGATACCGGCTACCGTGGCCGCGCCGGGGTATACGAAATCATGCTGCTGTCCGATGCCGTCAAGCCGCTGATCACCGCCGACACTGACCTGATTTCCCTGCGCCGGGCCGCATTCAAGGAAGGCATGCGCAGCCTGCGCCTGTCCGGCGCGCAGAAGGTCGCCTCAGGCCTGACGACCATCGAAGAAGTGCTGCGGGTCACGCCACAAAGCGAGCAGAAATGAAATCCTTGTCGGCTTGGGGCGGAGGGGCCCCGACCAACAAGAATCACAGCCAGCAAACGGAGCTTTCCCCATGGAAATCGGCAGTGTCGTCATTCTCTTCGTCGTCCTTGCGATCGCGATTGTGTTCATGGGTTTCAAGGTCGTGCCACAAGGCTTCGAGTGGACCGTGGAGCGCTTCGGCCGCTACACCAATACCCTGAAACCGGGCCTCAACATCATCGTGCCGGTGATGGACCGCATCGGCCGCAAGCTCAGCGTGATGGAAAGCGTGCTGGACATCCCGCCGCAGGAAGCCATCAGCGCCGACAACGCCATCGTCACCATCGACGCCGTGTGCTTCTTCCAGGTGGTCAACGCCGCCCAGGCCGCCTACGAGGTCAACGACCTGGAGCACGCCATCCGCAACCTGGTGATGACCAACATCCGCACCGTGCTCGGCTCCATGGAGCTGGATGCCATGCTCAGCCAGCGCGACTCGATCAACGAGCGCCTGCTGCGCACCGTGGACGAAGCCACCGCGCCCTGGGGCATCAAAGTCACCCGCATCGAGATCAAGGACATCACCCCGCCGGCCGACCTGGTGGAAGCCATGGCCAGCCAGATGAAGGCCGAGCGCCTCAAGCGTGCACAGATCCTCGAAGCCGAGGGTCGCCGCCAGGCCGAAATCCTCACCGCCGAAGGCGAAAAGCAGGCGCAGATCCTCAAGGCCGAAGGCCAGCGTGCAGCCGCTTTCCTCGAGGCCGAGGCCCGTGAACGGGGCGCCCAGGCCGAAGCCGAAGCGACGCGCATGGTTTCCGACGCCATTGCCCAGGGCAGCGTGCAGGCGGTGAACTACTTCGTCGCGCAGAAGTACGTCGAGGCCCTGGGCAACCTGGCCAGTGCCAACAACAGCAAAGTGGTGCTGATGCCGTTGGAAGCCAGCCAGGTGATCGGCGCCGTAGGCGGTATCGGCGAAATCGTCCGCGCCACTTTCGACAGCAAGAAGGGCTGAACCGATGTGGAACTACCTCCAGCACCTGACCTACTGGGACTGGCTGGCCCTGGGCACCCTGCTGCTGATCCTCGAAGTCTTCGGCGCCGGCGGCTACTTGCTCTGGGTAGGCGTGGCTGCGGCCAGCGTCGGCGTGCTCACGTTCATCGTCCCGGAGCTGCACTGGGCCATCCAGTTTCTGCTCTTCGGCGTGCTTTCGATCTTTACCGCAGTGTACTGGTGGCAGCGCCAGCGCAGTGCCGCAAAACCCTCCGCGCAGCCCGGCCTTAACCAGCGCGGACAGGAGTTCATTGGCCGCGAGTTCGCCCTGCATGAAGCCATCAGCGGTGGACGGGGCAAGATCCGCGCCGGCGACTCCGTCTGGCTGGTGGTCGGCCCCGACCTGCCCGCCGGTAGCCAAGTCCGGGTCATCGGCCAGGACGGCGTGCTGCTCAAGGTTGAGCCGGCGTGACGCCCAGCGGGCAGGCTACCTGTTTGGGTATGGGTGAAGTAAGCATCCACGGGCGCATCATCAGACAGCCTTGACGGCCTCCGGGGCATTCACGGAACCTGCACGCCACCGTGAAGCACGCTTGCCAGCACAGCGGATGTCTGCATGTCGAAGCACCACCAGATTCCCCCGCACCGGCCTGTCCGGCGCCCCGTCTACCCGGTCCTCGCGGGCCTGCTGCTATTGCTCGGCCTGGCTGTCTGGTTGTTCCTCAAGGGGGGTAGCGGTGCCCTGCCGGGCAAGGCGCCGTCCCCGATCAGCGGCCAGCCGGCCAGCATGGTCGACGAAGCGCAATGCGCTAGCTGCCACACCCAGCAGGCCCGTGACTGGCACGGCAGCCACCATCGACTGGCGATGCAGGCAGCAAACGACGCCAGCGTGCAAGGGGACTTCAACGATTCGACCTTCCAGAGCAATCAGGAAACCACCCGGTTCTTCCGCAAGGACGGTGGCTTCTGGGTCAGTACCCCTGGCGCAGATGGCAAGCCGGCGGATTTCCGCGTCACCTATACCTTTGGCGTTGCGCCGCTGCAGCAGTACCTGGTCGACGCCCCCGGCGGGCGCCTGCAAGCCCTGGACGTGGCCTGGGACGTGGAACAGCGCACCTGGTTCAAGCTGCAGCCTGGCCAGGGTGTGGAGGCGAAGAATTCGCAGCACTGGAGCCGTCCGCAGCAGAACGCCAACGTCCTCTGCGTGGAATGTCACACCACCGGCTACCAGCGCAACTACGACCCGGCCAGCGACCGCTACGCCAGCCGCTGGAACAGCCTCGGCGTCGGCTGCCAGGCCTGCCACGGCCCGGCGTCCCGGCACCTCGACTGGGCGACGAACAAGCTCAAGGCGGCCAACGCCGGATTCGATGTCGACCTGACCCAGGCGGACCGGATCAAGTCGGTGGAAACCTGCGCCCGCTGCCATTCCCGTCGCGTGCCCCTGGATGACGGCTATCACCACGAAAAGCGCTTGATGGACGACTATCTGCCCAGCGCGCTGACCCGTGAACTCTTCGAACTGGACGGCAAGATCAAGGACGAGGTGTACGAATACGCTGCCTTCGCCCAGAGCCGGATGTTCGCCAAAGGATTGCGTTGCAGCACCTGCCATGATCCCCACAGCACAGCGCTCAAGGTGCCGGGCAACGGCCTCTGCCTGCAGTGCCACAACCCATCGGGCAAGGCCGGGATCGAGGGCATCGACGGCAAGGGCCTGAAGGCGAAGAACTACGACAGCCCCGAGCATCACCACCACACCCAGGGCGAGGCCGGCTCGCAGTGTGTGGATTGCCACATGCCGGGCAAGCTGTTCCTGGGCAACGACTACCGCCACGACCACGGCTTCACCCTGCCCAACCCGGCCCGCGCCCTGCGTCTGGGCACCACGGATGCCTGCCTGGGTTGTCACCGCGACCAGCCGGGCGACACGGTCGCCGAGCAGTTCCACCTCTGGTACGGAGAAGGCAAGGTCAATGCGACGCGCTACGACGAGAGCCTGTGGCTGATCCGCAATGGCCGACCAGGCGCCTCGCGGGCGCTCTACCAGCAACTGGAATCCCGCGAACTGCCGGCCATTCGCCGCGCCACCCTGCTCGCCGAGCTGCCCAGCTACCCCAGCGAGCGCGCCCTCAAGGCTGCCGCCCGTGATCTGACCCATCCGGCGCCACAGGTGCGCGAGGCGGCGATCAGGGCAGTGGGCGCCCTGGTGCCGCCGGAGCAGCGCCGCAACCTGCTGGCCCCCCTGCTGAATGACCCGGTGCGAGCGGTGCGCATCGCCGCAGCCCACGAGCTGCTGGGCATGCGCGCAACGGGTCTGGGCAATTACGAGAAGAGCTGGAGCAAGGCCATTGCCGAGTACGAAGCGGCACAGCTCAGCCTGCAGGATCGCGCTGAGGCGAATCTGAACCTGGCGCTGCTGTACCAGGCCGACGGCCGCGCCGACCAGGTGGAGTCGCGCCTGCGCACCGCGCTGCAGCGCGACCCGGCCTACCTGCCGGCCCTGGTTGTCCTGGTGCAATGGCTGGACGGCAACTTCCGCTGGGAAGAAGGCCGCGCCCTGCTCGAGCAGGCCATCAGGGAGCATCCGCAATCGGCACTGCTGCAGCACGCCAACGGACTGTTGCTACTCCGCAAGGGCGATCTGCCCGCCGCCCTCAAAGCCTTCGCCGAGGCGGTCCGGCTGGAGCCGAAGAGCGTCGCGTACGACTACGCCTACGCGGTAGCCCTGCACGACAGCGGTCAGTTGGAAGCCGCCGGCCACCGCTTGGAGGAGCTGCTGGAGCGCGACCCCGCCAACCGCGAAGCACGCCTGGCGCTGATCAATTACTGGCGCGAAGCCGGGCAGATCCAGAAAGTCCAGGCGCTGCTGGCGGAACTGGAACAGCAGAACCCCGACGACCCCGCACTTCGTCGGGAATGATCCGGGCTGGCGAGACGCCATGACCGGCTGGCAGCCAGGTTGAACTCGGCTAAAGGCGGCCGAATCTGATGGTTCAGGTCCATCTGCAATCGGAGTAACCGCCATGCGCACTCGCCTGTATGCCGCCGCTCTCACCCTGATCGCCCTGCCCATAGGGTCGGCCATGGCCGACAGTGATTTCTGGCGCGACGTCATTTCGTCCGGCGCCACCACCGCCTCCACCTACCTGACCTTCAAGGACGACAAACTGATAGTCGCGGCCCGCGACGACGCCAGCAGCTTCCTCGCCAGCGGCGGCGAGATTCGCGGCCCGTACCTGGAAGCCGCGCTGCAGCGCATCCGCAGCGAGCACCCGGACCTGAAAGCCAGTGACGGTGAGCTAGCCAGCGCGATTCTTGCCACCGAAGAGTGACTCCCGACGCCGCCGCGCATCGCCCAGCCATGCGCGGCGGACGTTATCTGTGGACAAAAAAGAGCCCCGCCATGCAGCGGGGCTCAGGGGTTGCTACCCACACCGGCAGCACACGATGAACACGTCCCACACCGACGAGAGTCCACGCGGGCAACGTGCGGGGCACACCTTGACGCCCGCCCCGGGTCAGGTCAACGCCATGGGCGAGACTTCAGAAATAGCCGACACAGCCCGGGAATTTGCCTACTCGCGATAGTCATCCACCGGCACACAGGCGCAGAACAGGTTGCGGTCGCCGTAGACGTTGTCCACCCGGTTTACCGTCGGCCAGTACTTGTGGGCGCGGGTATGGGCACTGGGGGCGACGGCTTCCTCGATGCTGTAGGGACGCTCCCAGTGACCGATCACGTCGGCCAGGGTGTGCGGTGCGCGTTTGAGCGGGTTGTCCTCGGCCGGCCAGTCGCCCGCCTGCACCTTGGCGATCTCGGCCCGGATGCTCAGCATCGCCTCGATGAAGCGGTCCAGCTCGTGTTTGTTTTCGCTCTCGGTGGGCTCGACCATCAGCGTGCCCGGCACCGGGAAACTCATGGTCGGGGCATGGAAGCCGTAGTCCATCAGGCGCTTGGCAACGTCCTCCTCGGAAATGCCGGTTTCCGCCTTGAGCGGCCGCAGGTCAAGGATGCATTCGTGGGCGACCCGTCCATTGCGCCCGCTGTAGAGCACCGGGTAGGCATCGCCGAGCTGCTTGGCCAGGTAGTTGGCGCTGAGGATGGCCACTTCGGTGGCATCGGCCAGTTCCGGCCCCATCATGGCGATGTACATCCAACTGATCGGCAGGATGCTCGCACTGCCCCAGGGCGCTGCACTGACCGCACCATTCTCCGGATTCGGCCCCTTCAGCTCGATCACCGGGTGGTTGGCGACGAAGGGCGCCAGGTGCGCCCGCACGCCGATCGGCCCCATGCCCGGCCCGCCACCGCCGTGGGGAATGCAGAAGGTCTTGTGCAGGTTCATGTGGGAAACGTCGGCACCGATATCTGCCGGTCGCGCCAGGCCCACCTGGGCATTGAGGTTCGCGCCATCCATGTAGACCTGGCCGCCGTGGCTGTGGATAACCTCGCAGATCTCGCGGATGCCTTCCTCGTATACGCCGTGGGTCGACGGGTAGGTGGCCATCAGGCAGGACAGCTGGCCGCCGGCTTCACCAGCCTTGCGCTTGAGGTCTTCCAGGTCGACGTTGCCGTCCTGGTCGCACTCGACGATCACCACGCGCATGCTCGCCATTTGCGCCGACGCCGGGTTGGTGCCATGGGCAGAAGCCGGGATCAGGCAGATATTGCGGTGCCCCTCGCCGCGGCTCTCGTGGTAACGGCGGATGGCCAGCAGCCCGGCGTATTCACCCTGGGCTCCGGAGTTGGGCTGCATGCAGATGGCATCGAAACCGGTAATCGCGCAGAGCCAGTCTTCCAGCTCGTCGATCATCAGCTTGTAGCCCAGGGCCTGTTCGCGGGGGGCGAAAGGGTGCAGGTTGGCGAACTCCGGCCAGGTGATGGGGATCATCTCGCTGGTGGCATTGAGCTTCATGGTGCAGGAGCCCAGCGGGATCATCGCCTGGTTCAGCGCCAGGTCCTTGTTCTCCAGCTGCTTGAGGTAGCGCAGCATCTCCGTTTCGCTGTGGTGGGCGTTGAACACCGGGTGGCTGAGATAGCCCGTGCTGCGCTGCAGCTCCGCTGGAATGCCCGGGACCAGCACCGACGCGTCCAACTCGGCGACGGAAAGGCCGTGGTCGGCGCCGAGGAAAATGCAGAACAGCTGCTCCAGGGTGTCGGCCGTGCAGGTCTCGTCGAGACTGACGCCCAGCTTGCCGCGACCGAGGATGCGCAGGTTGATACGCACCGCCTTGGCTGATTCGATGATCGCGGTCTGGCTGCCGCCCACATCCAGGGTGAGCGTATCGAAGTAGTACTGGTTGTCGCGCTGGATGCCCCGGCGCGCCAGCCCTTCTGCGAGGATGGTGGTAAGCCGGTGGACCCGCTGGGCGATGCGCTTCAGCCCCTCGGGGCCGTGATAGACGGCGTAGCAGCTGGCGATATTGGCCAGCAGTACCTGGGCCGTACAGATGTTGGAGTTGGCCTTCTCACGGCGAATGTGTTGCTCGCGGGTCTGCAGCGCCATGCGCAGCGCGACATTGCCCCGGGCGTCCTTGGAGACGCCGATGATCCGCCCCGGCATGGCCCGCTTGAAGTCGTCGCGGGTGGCAAAGAACGCCGCATGGGGTCCGCCATAGCCCATGGGCACGCCGAAACGCTGGGCCGAGCCGAATACCACGTCGGCGCCCAGTTCACCGGGCGGGGTAAGCAGCAGCAGGCTGAGCAGGTCGGCGCCGACGCAGGCAAGTGCTTGCTGGCCGTGCAGGTGTTCGATCAGGGGCCGCAGGTCGCGGATTTCGCCATGGGTGTCCGGGTACTGCAGCAATGCGCCGAAAACCTGGTGTTGCGCAAGGTTATCCACAGGGGCCACCACCAGGTCGAAGCCAAAGGCCTGGGCGCGGGTCTGCACCACCGAGATGGTCTGCGGGTGACAGTCTTCGTCGACGAAGAACAGGTTGCTTTTCGATTTCGCTACGCGCTTGGCCAGGGCCATGGCTTCGGCGGCGGCGGTGGCCTCGTCCAGCAAGGACGCGCTGGCGAGATCGAGGCCGGTGAGGTCGATGGTCAGTTGCTGGAAGTTCAGCAACGCCTCCAGCCGCCCTTGGGCGATTTCCGGCTGGTAGGGGGTGTAGGCGGTGTACCAGCCGGGATTTTCCAACACATTGCGCACGATCACGGTGGGCGTGACCGTGCCGTAGTAGCCCATGCCCATCAGGCTGGTCCACAACTGGTTCTGCTCCGCGTAGCCACGCAACTTGGCCAGGGCCTGCTGCTCATCCAGCGCCGGCGGCAGGTCCAGGGGCCGATTCAGGCGAATCGCCGGCGGCACCGTCTGCACGATCAGCTCGTCGCGGCTGGCGAGGCCCAGGGCCTCGAGCATGGCCTGCTGTTCCGCCTCGTCCGGGCCCAGGTGGCGGCGGAGGAAGGCGTCGGGCTGTTGGAGCTGGGACAGCGAGGGCATCTGGGACATGGGGCAGAACCTCGTTTGGCCTCTTCAGAAAAACAAAAAGCCTCGACTAGCGAGGCTTTTTGAAGGATAGCGGGAGAATCAGCTATCGGCGTCGGCGGCGGCCTTGTAGGCAGCGGCATCGAGCAGCTTGTCCAGCTCGGCCACGTCGCTCGGCTTGAGCTTGAAGAACCAGGAACCGTACGGATCGCTGTTGACGCTTTCGGGGGCGTCGCTGACCGCCTCGTTCACCGCGATCACTTCACCGCCGATCGGCGCATAGATATCGGAGGCGGCCTTCACCGACTCCACCACGCCAGCTTCCTGACCAGCGGCAACGGTCTTGCCGACTTCCGGCAGTTCGACGAAGACCACGTCACCCAGGGCCTCCTGGGCGTGGTCGGAGATACCCACGGTAACGGTGCCATCGGCTTCCAGACGGGCCCACTCGTGGCTGGGGGCGTAACGCAGATCAGCGGGGATGTTGCTCATGTCGAGTTCCTCAGAGACTGTGGCGGATGGCCCGCCTGCAAATTTAGATCAAGGCTTTGCCATTGCGCACGAAGTTCGGCCGCACAACGCGGACCGGGAACCATTTGCCGCGGATTTCCACCTCGGCGCGATCGCCGGTGGCCATCGGCACGCGCGCCATGGCGATGGATTTGTTCAAGGTTGGGGAGAAGCTGCCGCTGGTGATCTCGCCCTCGCCCACGCCTTCCACCCGCACCACCTGATGGGCACGCAGCACGCCGCGTTCCTCCAGTACCAGGCCGACCAGCTTGCTGGCCACTCCGGCAGCGCGTTCGGCTTCCAGGGCCTGGCGGCCAATGAAGTCACGGGTTTCGGGCTCCCAGGCAATGGTCCAGGCCATGTTGGACACTAGCGGGGACGCCTCTTCGGTCATGTCCTGGCCGTAGAGGTTCATGCCGGCTTCAAGGCGCAGGGTGTCGCGGGCGCCAAGGCCGATGGGCGCGATACCGGCTCCCACCAGCTCGTTGAAGAACCCGGCGGTCTGGTCGGCAGGAAGCATGATTTCCAGGCCGTCTTCGCCGGTGTAGCCGGTGCGGGCGATGAACCAGTCACCGTCGGGCAGGCCCTGGAAGGGCTTGAGCTCGTGGATCAGCGCGGCACGTTCGGTGCTCAACAGTTCGGCGACCTTGGCACGGGCATTCGGCCCCTGGATGGCGAGTACGGCCAGGTCGGCGCGCTCGGTCAGGTGGGCATCGAAACCCTGGCAGCGGGCCTGCATCCAGGCCAGGTCCTTGTCGCGGGTAGCGGCGTTGACGACCAGGCGATAACCGAACTGGGTGAGGTAGACGATCAAGTCGTCGATCACCCCGCCCTGCTCGTTGAGCATGGCACTGTACAGGGCCTTGCCGGGCGCCTGCAGGCGCTCGACATCGTTGGCCAGCAGGTGCTGGAGCCAGGCTTTGGCCTGGGCACCGGAGACATCCACCACAGTCATGTGGGAGACGTCGAAGACACCGCAGTCGCGCCGCACCTGGTGGTGCTCTTCGACCTGGGAACCGTAGTGCAGCGGCATGTCCCAGCCGCCGAAATCGACCATCTTGGCTCCCAGCGCCAGGTGCTGGTCGTGCAATGGAGTGCGCTGTCCCATGGGTTTCTCCTTCCGGGCTTGGCGAGGATGCGGCAGGCCCTGGGCGCGGAAAATTCCGCTGCCGCAGCAGGGTAGGCCGCAACGAATGGCGCGCATTGTAGCCGCAAGGTGAGGCACTGGACACTCCAGCCAGCAGTGCGCGAGCGGTGCGGCCGTGAGTCGGAAAATCGGCAAGGGACCCTGTTCAGGTCTAGCTTGCGGACGCCTTTGCGCCCGTCGTCAGTGGCCGATCCGCCGTGCCGAACGGCGTATCAGGCCGATCACCGGCAGCAGGCCGACCAGCACCAGGGTCAAGGCAGGCAACGCGGCCCGGGCCCACTCCCCTTCGCTGGTCATCTCGAAGATGCGCACAGCCAGGGTGTCCCAGCCGAATGGGCGCATCAGGAGGGTGGCGGGCATCTCCTTGAGCACATCGACGAACACCAGCAGGGCCGCACTGAGGGTGCCGGGCAACAACAGGGGCAGGTAGACCCGGAAGAACAGCGCCGGGCCGCCGACACCCAGGCTGCGAGAGGCTTCCGGCAGAGACGGGCGGATGCGCGCCAGGCCATTTTCCAGCGGCCCGTAGGCGACCGCCATGAAGCGCACCAGGTAGGCCAGCAACAGCGCGCCAAGACTACCCAGCAGCAGCGGCTTGCCGGCACCACCTAGCCAACCGGACAGCGGGATCACCAGATGGCTGTCGAGGTAGCTGAAGGCCAGCATGATCGACACTGCCAGCACCGAACCCGGCAGTGCATAGCCGAGATTGGCCAGGCCCACCGCAGCTCGTACCGGCCGCGTCGGTGCCAGGCGCCGGGCGAAGGCCAGCAGCAGCGCCACACAGACCGTGAGCAGCGCAGCCATGCCGCCGAGGTAGAGGGTGTGCAGGATCAGTCCGGCATAACGCTCATCGAGGTCGAAACGTCCTCGTTGCCAGAACCAGACCAGCAACTGCAGCATGGGGATGACGAAGGCGCAGGCGAACACCAGGGCGCACCATGAGGTGGCCGCCAGGGCCTTGATGCCGTGCAGATGGTAAAGCGCCTTGCCCCGCGGTCGTTCGCTCGCCGGGCGGCTGGCACCACGGGCACGGCGCTCGCCGTAGAGCACCAGGCAGACGCCCAGCAGCAGCAGACTGGCCAGTTGTGCCGCACTGGAGAGGCTGAAGAAGCCGTACCAGGTCTTGTAGATGGCCGTGGTGAAGGTATCGAAGTTGAACACCGCCACGGCACCGAAATCGGCCAGCGTCTCCATCACGGCCAGGGCCAGGCCGGCTCCAATGGCGGGCCGCGCCATGGGCAAGGCAACGCGCCAGAAGGCCTGCCAAGGCGACAGTCCGAGCACCCGCGCGGCTTCCATAAGGCCCTTGCCCTGGGCAAGGAAGGCCGCGCGAGCCAACAGGTAGACGTAGGGATAGAAGACCAGCACCAGCACCAGGATCACCCCACCGGTGGAGCGCACGCGCGGCAGCCGCAGGCCACTGCCGAACCATTCGCGGAGCAGGGTCTGTACCGGGCCGGAGAAGTCGAACAGGCCGATGAAGACGAAGGCCAGCACATAGGCCGGAACAGCGAAGGGCAGCATCAGCGCCCAGTCCAGCCAGCGCCGGCCGGGGAATTCGCAGAGACTGGTGAGCCAGGCCAGGCTGACGCCGATCACGGTCACCCCCACCGACACACCGGCAACCAGCATCAGGGTGTTGCCCAGCAGGCGCGGCATCTGGGTTTCCCAGAGGTGGGACCAGATCTCCCCATCCACCTCGCCCCAGGACAGCAGCAATACGCTCAGGGGCAGAAGAACCAGGACGGCGACGGCAAAGCTGATGGGATACCAGCGACGCTGGGCGGGATGGGCCACGCAAACCTCTCGGGGATCAAAACAGGACGCCCCGGGCAGGCCGGGGCGTCGAGTATAGCGGCACAGCGGCGGATCAGTTCCAGCCGACGCGGTCCATCATCTTGATGGCTTCGGCCTGGCGCTTGCCGGCCACTTCCACCGGGATGCTGTCAGCTTTGAAACTGCCCCAGGCAGCCACCTCCGCCGACGGCTTGACCTTCGGATTGGCCGGGAATTCCTGGTTGATGCCGGCAAACAGGCCCTGCGCCTCATCGGTGGTCATCCACTCCACCAACGCCTTGGCGGCCTCGGGATGCGGGGCGTGAGTGGTCAGGCCAATGCCGGACAGGTTCACGTGTACGCCGCGATCAGCCTGGTTCGGCCAGAAAATCTTCACCCGCAGGTTCGGGTTTTCCTTGTGCAGTCGGCCGTAGTAATAGGTGTTGACGATACCGACGTCGCACTGGCCGGCATCCACGGCCTGAATCACGGCGTTGTCGTCGGCGAAGACGTCGGTGGCCAGGTTGTTCACCCAGCCCTTGAGGATTTCCTCGGTCTTGGCCGCGCCATGGGTCTCGATCAGGGTGGCGGTCAGCGACTGGTTGTAGACCTTCTTCGCGGTACGCAGGCAGAGGCGACCTTCCCAGTTCTTGTCGGCCAGCGCCTCGTAGGTGGACAGCTCTTCCGGCTTCACCCGCTCGGTGGAGTAGACAATGGTCCGTGCGCGCAGCGACAGGCCGGTCCAGGCATGGCTACCGGAGCGGTACTGGGGCGGAATGTTGGCGTCGATCACAGGCGAGGTGAAAGGCTGCAGGATACCCATCTGCTCGGCTTGCCAGAGGTTGCCGGCATCGACGGTGAGCAGCAGGTCGGCCACACCGTTCTCGCCCTCGGCCTTGATCCGCTGCATCAGCGGGGCTTCCTTGTCGGTGATGAACTTGATCTCCACACCGGTCTTGGCGGTGTAGGCATCGAACACCGGCTTGATCAGCTCATCGATCCGCGAGGAATAGACCACCACTTCTTCGGCGGCCTGGGCCGAACTGGCGGCGGCGGAGAGCGCGAGGAGCGCGAAAAGGGACTTACGTGCCCACATTGCTGGAACCTCTTGATGGCGACAAAGGCTGAATGATAGTCAACCTCAGTTGCAAGCTGAAGAGTGATTTATGTCCGGGTGTGTATCTTTCGCCTGAGGAATCAGAAAAGCCCGGGGTGGGAAAGTGCCCCCCCAGGTTCAAGCCCGTGCCAGGTCCGGCAGGTCTCCAGACAGGCCAAGGGCCTGGCGGACGAAAAGTGCCTTGGCCTCGGGCATGCCGTCCACCCATTTCAGGCCGCTGTTGCGCAGCCAGCGCAGCGGCAGCGGATTGGCCTGGAACAGCCGCTCGAAGCCTTCCATCGCGGCCATCATCGCCAGGTTGTGGGGCATGCGTCGACGCTCGTAGCGGCCCAGCACGCGCTCATCGGCCAGACGCTCGCCACGGCCGTTGGCGTGGAGCAGGACTTCCGCCAGCACCGCCGCGTCGAGGAAACCGAGGTTGACCCCCTGCCCCGCCAGCGGGTGGATGGTGTGGGCAGCGTCACCGATCAGCACCAGCCCTTCTTCCACATAGCGCTTGGCGTGGCGCTGGCGCAACGGGATGCACAGGCGCGGGTCGGCGCCGAGCACCTCACCCAGACGCCATTCGAAGGCACGCCCGAGTTCGCTGCAGAAACCGACATCGTCCAGGGCCATCAGGCGCTCGGCCTCGGCGGGGGTCACCGACCAGACGATGGAGCACCAGTGCTCGCCTTCCCGCTCCAGCGGCAGGAACGCCAGCGGACCGTCGTCGGTGAAGCGCTGCCAGGCCGTGCGCTGGTGCGGTTCGGCACAACGCACGCTGGTGACGATGGCGTGGTGCAGGTAATCCCATTCGCGCGTCGCGCAGCCGGCCAGGCGGCGTACCGCGGAGTTGGCGCCATCGGCGGCCACCACCAGCGGGGCGCGCAGTTCGCGGCCATCCACCAGGGTCAGCAGCCAGTCGTCGCCGGAACGGCGCAGGCGCTCCAGGCGTGCACCGGGCATGAGCCCGATACCGCTGTCGTGCAGGGGCTCCATCAAGGCGTCCTGGACCACGCGATTCTCGACGATGTGGCCAAGCACCTCGGCATGCACGCTGGCGGCGGAGAAATGAATCTGCCCGGTGCCGGAGCCATCCCAGACATGCATTTCGGAATAAGGGCTGCTGCGCCGCGCCATGACGCCCGGCCAGGCACCCAGACGCAGGAGGATGCGCTGGCTGGCAGCGGACAGCGCGCTCACCCGCGGTTCGAAGGCCGCGCTTGCATCGAAGGGTTTGACGCTGAGCGGGCTGCCATCGATCAGCAGGATATCCAGGCCGCTGTCTTTCAGCGCCAGGGCCAGGGCACTGCCGACCATCCCGGCGCCCACGATGATCAGATCCGCGCGCAGTTCCATATCAGGCCTCGAGGCTCCCTGAGTGTTCGAATGAGGCACGCCCGATCAGTCCGGGCGGGTGCCCAGGCCCATGGCCTGGCGAGCGAACCAGCGCTTGGCCGGCGGCAGCAGGTCGAGGCCGAGCAGGCCCAGGTTGCGTCCGGCGGCCAGTAACGGCTCGGCATTGGAGAAGAGGCGCGTCACCTGGTCGGAGAAGCCCACCGTGAGGTTCTGGTCCAGGCGCTGGCGCTGCAGGTAACCCTGCAGGGTGGCGATATGACCCAGTGGCTGTTCGCTGGTCAGCAGCGCCTCGGCCAGGGCCTGGGCGTCGCGCAGGGACAGGTTGTAACCCTGCCCGGCGATGGGGTGCAGGCTGTGGGCAGCATTGCCCAGTACCACCAGGCTGGAGCGCACTTGTTCGTCGGCTTCCACCAGTTCGAGCGGGTAGAGGTGCCGCGCGCCCACCTGCTGGAAAGCGCCCAAACGGTAGCCGAAGGTTTCTTGAAGCTCGACGAGGAAACGCCGCTCGTCCAACCGGGCGAGGCGCTCGGCGTCATCCCCCGGACGGCTCCAGATCAGTGCGCAGCGATTTTCCGGCAACGGCAACAAGGCCATCGGACCGTCATCGGTGAAGCGCTCGAAGGCCTGGCCGCGGTGGGCTTCCAGCGGGCTGACGTTGGCGATCAACGCCGTTTGCCGGTAGGGAATACGCCGCACGCCGATGCCCAACTGTTCGCGCAGCCCGGAGCGACCACCATCGGCCAGCACCGCAAGGTCACAGTCGAGCTGGGTTTCGTCGTTCAGGGTCAGGCGGTAACCACCCTCCAGCGCCTGCATGCCGACCACTTCGGCAGGGCAGTGCCAGGTCACCACCTCCTCGTCCAGGGCCTGCCAGAGGCACTGGCCGAGCCAGGCGTTCTCTACCACGTAGCCCAGGGCCGGTACCCCCTCTTCCAGGGCAGCAAGGCGGGCTGCGCCGAAACGCCCGCGGTCAGACACGTGGATTTGCAGGATGGGCTCGGCACGTTGGGCGATGGCCTGCCAGAGGCCGAGGCGCTCGTAGACCTGCCGGCTGCCGAAGGACAGCGCAGAGGAACGGGCATCGTAGCTGGGCTGGAAGCTGTTGCCGGGGGCAAAAGGTTCGATCAGGACAATCTTCCAGCCCCGCGCGCGCGCGCCTTCCTGTAGCGCCAGGGCGAGGCTGGCGCCAACCAGACCACCGCCGATGATCGCGACTTGGCAGTGATGCATATCAGGCGGCCTGGGTGCGCGCAGCAGCCATCAGCGCCTCGATTTCGTCGACCGTCTTGGGCACGCCACCCGTAAGTATCTCGCAGCCGGTCTTCGTCACCACCACGTCGTCCTCGATTCGCACGCCAATGCCGCGCCACTTCTTCGGCACGTTCTGATTGTCGGCGCCGATGTAGATGCCGGGTTCGACGGTCATCGCCATGCCCGGCTCCAGCACGCGCCACTCGCCGCCGACCTTGTATTCGCCGACGTCGTGCACGTCCATGCCCAGCCAGTGACCGGCACGGTGCATGTAGAAGGCCTTGTAGGCTTCGGAAGCGATCAGTTCGTCGACATCGCCCTTGAGCAGACCGAGTTCAACCAGACCGGCGGTGATGACCCGCACAGTCGCCTCGTGGGCTTCGTTCCAGTGCTTGCCGGGGGCGATTTCGAGGAAGGCGGCCTCCTGGGATTTCAACACCAGCTCATAGATGGCCTTCTGCTCGGGGCTGAAGCGGCCACTGACCGGGAAGGTGCGCGTGATATCGCTGGCGTAGCAGTCCAGCTCGCAGGCGGCGTCGATCAGTACCAGGTCGCCATCCTTCAGCGGTGCGTCGTTCTCGCGGTAATGCAGGATGCAGGCGTTCTTGCCTGCAGCGACGATGGAGCCGTAGGCCGGCATCTTCGCCCCGCCCCTGCGGAACTCGTATTCCAGTTCGGCTTCCAGATGGTACTCGTAGAGCCCGGCCCGGGCGGCCTGCATGGCGCGCACGTGCGCGCGCGCGGAGACCTCGGCGGCCTCGCGCATGACCTTCACTTCCGCCGCCGACTTGTACAGGCGCATGTCGTGCAGCAGGTGGTCGAGGGCGACGAATTCCTTGGGCGGTTGTGCGCCCTGACGGGCCTTGGAGCGGATCACGTTGACCCACTCCATCAGATGCTGGTCGAACTCGGTGTTGGTGCCGATGGAGTAGTAGACGCGGCTGCGCCCTTCGATCAGGCCGGGAAGGATGTCGTCGATGTCACCGATGGGGAAGGCATCATCCGCGCCGAAGTCCCGGATGGCGCCGTCCTGGCCGGCGCGCAGGCCGTCCCAGAGTTCACGCTCCGGATCGCGCTCGCGGCAGAACAGCACGCACTCGCCATGCTCGCGGCCGGGAATCAGCACCAGCACGGCTTCCGGCTCGGGAAACCCGCTGAGGTACTGGAAGTCGCTGTCCTGACGGTAGACGTGCTCGACATCGCGGTTGCGAATATGCACGGGCGCGGCGGGCAGGATGGCAATGCTGTTGGCTTCCATCTGCGCCATCAGCGCCTTGCGGCGGCGGGCATATTCTGCCTTGGGGATACGGGTCATGCGCGCTCCTTCAGGGCGGGCAGATGGCCCGCCACTCGAATCAATGCAACGAGGGTTTGGCGGCCGGCGCGGCAGGCTTGGCACATTCTGCGAAGAGCAGCAGGGGCGCGACGCGCAGGTACTCCATCACTTCCATATAGTCGCTCTCGCCATCGTCGGAGTCTTCCAGGGCGCTCTGCACCTGCGCGATGGAGGCGAGGTCCTGAAGCACTTCGACGGCTTCGCCGGACAACGCGCCTTCACGGGCGGTCAGGCCGAAGCCGCCGAGGAAGCCCTGGCACCACTGGCCTAGGGCAGCAGCGCGTTCAGCCAGCGGCGCATCGTCGCTGGGCAGCAGAAGCACCACGGCCATTTCGGTGCCGGTCAGCTCGCTCTTGACCATTTCCTGCAGGCCGATCAGGGCCTGGCGCAGGTTGTCCTGCGGGGCGCCACCGAGCAGTTCGGCAGCATCCTCCAGCCAGGGCTCGGGGTCGAAGCCGGCGCCAGCGCAGCTGCGGCCGAGCAACAGGCCGTGCAGTTCAGCGGGGGAAACCGGTTGACCGGTGGAAGCGAGGAGCGCGGCGAAAGCGTTGTAGGGAGAATTCGAACTGGACATAAGGGTGGCTAGGCGCCAGAGGGCGCAATCACTAGAATGACGGCCTCGTATCCTAGCAGCCTGGCGCCGTGAAGGCAGCATTGGCCTTCCGGTCCTCAGGACCTGACCGCAGGCATGCAACCAATCGCGCTGGCGCTTGCGGGTTTGACCCTTCCCGGAGTCGGTCCTATATAGTCCCGGTCACTCCCCACCAAGTAGACAGCCCATGGAAGATGCCGAACTGCATGCACTGACAGCCAAGCTGGAACTGCTGATCCAGCGTGTCGAGCAGCTCAAGGCCCAGAACCGGCTCCTGCTTGCCAGCGAGAAGGCCTGGCGCGAAGAACGCGCTCATCTAATCGAAAAGAACGAAATGGCCCGGCTAAAGGTCGAAGCGATGATTTCGCGCCTGAAAGCCCTGGAGCAGGATTCATGACCCAGTCCAACACCGTTACCGTCCAAATCCTCGATAAGGAATACTGCATCGCCTGCCCTGCGGACGAGCGCGCCAACCTGGAAAGCGCCGCGCGCTACCTGGACGGCAAGATGCGCGAGATCCGTTCCAGCGGGAAAGTCATCGGTGCCGACCGTGTCGCCGTGATGGCCGCCCTGAACATCACCCATGACTTGCTGCATAAGCAGCAACGCCTGGACCAGGAAGCCTCGTCCACCCGCGAGCGGGTCCGCGACCTGCTGGAGCGTGTCGACCACGCCCTGGCGGCTGACCCGGACACCCAGCAGGCCTGAGCCCCCTTGCCGCGACAAAGTGACGCTCTTTGGCGTTTTTTGACGCGGCCGGACCGACGCGCAGCAGTTTCCTGAACGGTTCTTGGGGTATACTCGCCGCCAGCTCCCTGGTGTGTTGGCCAGTCGGTGATGTCCCTGAGCCGATAAATGCAACCACGGGGGTTGCAAGTTGAGGCCGGTGTGCATGTCCGCCTGACGGAAAGCCTTAACGCCTCCTGCAGCCTCCACCTTGAACTTTCGGGTTCAAGGGCTAACCCGACAGCGGCACAACCGGGGAGTCTATTTTTTCATGATCTGCGCTGGTTCCCATTCCCGCCAGAGCCTGCGCCGCCTGCTTCGCCAGGCCCGCCGCGCACTCACCCCCCTCCAGCAGAAACACGCCGCAAAGTCCCTCTATCGCCAGCTCGCGCAGAACCGGCTGTTCCGCCGTGCCCGACATGTCGCCCTCTATCTGCCCACCAATGGCGAGATCGACCCACGCCCGTTGCTGCGCGAAGCCCAGCGTCGGGGCAAACAGACCTACCTACCGGTACTGAATGCCTGGCCACGGGAAAAGATGGTGTTCCAGCGTCTACGGCCAGGCGAAAGGCTGCAGAAGAACCGCTTCCGCATCCTCGAGCCACGCGCCAATCCGCCGCAGCAGCGCAAGGTCTGGGCACTGGATCTGGTCATGTTGCCCCTGGTGGGTTTCGATGAATACGGCGGGCGTCTGGGGATGGGCGGCGGTTTCTACGACCGCAGCCTGGCCTATCTGGCACGTCGACGCCAATGGCGCAAACCAGCCCTGCTGGGCCTGGCGCACGAATGTCAGAAGGTGGACAGGTTGGAGCTGGCGCGCTGGGACGTAGCCCTGCAGGCGACCGTGACGGATAGAGGCTGGTACTGACGAACCTGACGACGGCACCACGATCCTTGCGGTGCCGATCAGCATGAAATCAGGGCTGCTGGGTCAAATTGATGGGTGCGCTGCTCTGGCGCTCCCACAGGCTTTGGGTGTAACCGGTAGTAACCACACCCAGGCCAAAAATGATGACCAATACCCAGAGAATGTCTGGCTTGCGTTTCATCGATTGCCTCCCCCTTGCAGGCAAACTTCGCGCGATGACCGATGGCGAGTTGTTGTTTTGATTGGACCGAACGGCGGTAGCAGCTTAAAGCGCGGCATTCTCCGGCAACGTGAGCGAACACGCAATTTATGACGCCAACCGGCTGTCGGCCAGAGCCCAAGCTTGAGTGCCCCGATTAAGGACGAACGTACAGGAGCAAAGTTCATGCCTTTCTGGCTGATGAAATCCGAACCCGACGAACTTTCCATTCACGACCTGCAACACCTGGGCAAGGCGCGCTGGGATGGCGTGCGCAACTACCAGGCGCGCAACTTCATGCGCGCCATGCGCCCGGGCGAACTGTTCTTCTTCTATCACTCCAGTTGCCCCGAGCCAGGCATAGCCGGTATTGCACGGATTGCTGGCGAGGCCTACCCGGACCCCACTGCCCTGGACCCGCAAAGCCACTATCACGACCCCAAGGCCAACGCGGAGAAGAACCCCTGGAGCGCCCTGGACGTTGAATTCGTCGAGGCCTTCCCCCGCGTAATTCCGTTGGCCGCACTGCGCGAACAGGCCGTGCTCTGCGGCATGCCTCTGGTGCAGAAGGGCAGCCGTCTGTCGGTAATGCCGGTGACCGAGGAAGAATGGTCCGGAGTACTCGCGCTGCGTTGAGTCAGAAGTGGCCCTGTGCTATGACGGAGGGGAATCCCCCGGGGCGTATCCATGCCGCACTCTCATCCTGCCTGGCTGGTCCGAACGGCACTTGCCCTGCTCTTCCTGGCGATGTGCGGAACCAGCCTGTTGCTCTGGAAACAACTGGAAGACGCCCAGCAGGAGCGCATCCGTGACCGCGTGGGCTATCAGGCGCGAACACTCGCGACCGAGCTGGAAAACAACCTGATCGATGAGGTCGAGGGCCTGCGTCGCATGGCCCTTTTGTGGAACCATCGAGGCCGCATCCCCCGGAACGAGTGGACCCTGGAAGCCAACTTCGCCCTGGAACACTTCCCCGGTTACCAGTCGATCCAGTGGATGGGGGCCGATCTACGCATGCGCTGGGTACTGCCCGAGCAGGGCAATGAAGCCGCAATCGGCTTTCGTCTGACCCGCAACCATCCCAACTTCAACCTCGCCATGCAGGCCAAGGCCAGTGGCGAGGCGCAGATGTCCAACAGCTTCGCCCTGGTCCAGGGCGGACGCGGCTTCGTCCTCTATACCCCGCTCTACATCCGCGACGAACAGAGTGATCGGAGCTTCGACGGCTTCCTCCAAGGCGTATTTCGGGTCGAGACCTTGATGGATGAGCTCCTCACCGACCTCGACAACCAGGACTTCAGCGTCCTGCTGTTGGAGTCAGGCCGCGCCATCTATCACCAGGAGCAACCCGAAAGTCTGCCGTCTCTCAGCCAACGCGTGCCGCTTCACCTGCTCAACAACAGCAACTTCTCCCTGCAACTCTCTCCGACCCCCAAGTTAGTGGAGCAGCTCAGGTCGCCACTCCCGCAGGTGGTTCTCGGCGCCAGCCTGCTCACGAGCCTGCTGCTTGTCGCCGCGCTTGTCCTGGCGCTGGAAAACGCCCGCCGCGCCAGCGCCCTACAGGCCGGTTACCGGCGCCTGAATGAAGAGGTCAGTCAGCGTGAGCACGTCGAACAAGATCTGCGTGAAAGCCGCGAGCGCCTGCAACTGGTGCTCGACCTGACCGATTCCAGCGAGGATGGACTGTTCATTTTCGATCTCGCCAACCGGGAGGTCCTGCACATGAACCGGGCCACCCACGCCAGCCTGGGCTACAGCGCCGAGGCATTCCGACAACTGCTGAAGGAAGATCCGGAACAGCTGCTGCCCGGCTTCCATACCTGGCTGGAGCTGGTGCGCCAGGCGCGCAGGGATGGCGACTCCGGCATCTTCCAGCGGCAGATGCGCCGCGCCGACGACAGCCTCCAGGCAGCCGAGATCAGTGCACAAATGGTCAGCCTGAATGGCCGTGATTACCTGATCGGTGTGTCCCGCGACAACCGCGAACGCCTCGAGCTGGAGGCGCGTCTGCAGCGACTATCCCAGCAGGACGGCCTTACCGGTCTCTACAACCGGCGATACTTCGATCGTCAGCTCAATGGCGAGTGGCGCCGCCTGCGTCGCCTTGGCGCGCCGCTGGCCTTGCTGATGCTGGATGTGGATCACTTCAAGGCATATAACGACCGTCTCGGCCATCAGGCTGGCGACGACGCGCTGCGCCAGGTGGCCCAGGCGCTGCAACAGAGCCTGCAACGCGAAGGCGACGTGGCTTGCCGATACGGTGGCGAGGAGTTCGCCATCATTCTCGTCAATACCGCCGAAGACGGTGCGCGACATGTGGCGGAACGGGTTATGGCGCAAGTAGCCGCACTGGCCATCGAACACCCGGCCAGCCCGGAGGGGTACCTGACGTTGAGTATCGGTATCGCAATCTCCGACCCAGCCCGCGAGGACCAGCCCGACAGCCTGGTATCACGCAGCGACGCCGCGCTCTACCGGGCCAAGCACGAGGGACGCAACCGCACTTGCTTGTGGGAGAAGGGTCAGGGCTGAATGATCAGGTTGTTGAACAGCAGGTCGTCCACCAAGGGCAGACCTTCCTCGCTATGCAACACCTGCTGCACCTGCTTGAGGGCCTCCTGGCGCAACTTCTCCTTGGAGTCGGACGCGTTCAGGGTCTCGTCGGTCTGCTGGGAGAAAAGCATCACCAACTGGTTGCGAATCAAAGGTTCATGACGAGTGACCTTTTCCTGGGCTTCAGGGCCGGTGACCCGCAGCGAAATATCCGCCTTGTAATACTTCAGGCGCGGCCCGGAACCATAGTTACCGACCAGGGAGGGCACCAGATCGACGTAGGCAACCTTGGGCGTCTCTCCTTCCTTGGGCTCTTCCTCACTGGCAACCGCCAGCAGGGGAAGGGTCAGGGCCAGCAACATTGCAGTCAGTCTTTTCACCTGGATTATCCTCAGCACGAATGGCGCCTAGCATAGCCACAGGTGCGGCCAGCCCCAAGACCTTCGTTTATGCAGGCCCATCAGGCGCAGCCATGCTGATTGACCCTCCAGGCACCCCACCTACACTGCAAGGCCACATGCCCGGGGCCAGCGCCCCAAGCCAAGGAGCTCCGCGATGAAAGCCGTCTTGTGCAAAGCCTTCGGTCCCGCCGACACCCTGGTGCTGGAGGAAGTCGCCAGCCCCGACCCCAAGAAGAACGAGGTCCTGATTGACGTACATGCCGCGGCGGTCAACTTCCCCGACACCCTGATCATCGAAGGCAAGTACCAGTTCAAGCCACCGTTCCCCTTCTCCCCGGGCGGCGAAGCAGCCGGCGTGGTCGCGGCGGTTGGCGAGAAGGTCAGCCACCTCAAGCCAGGCGATCGCGTGATGGCGCTGACCGGCTGGGGTAGCTTTGCCGAACAGGTGGCGGTGCCTTCCTACAATGTGATGCCGATTCCCAAAGGCATCGACTTCAACTCCGCTGCCGCCTTCGGCATGACCTACGGCACCTCGATGCACGCCCTCAAGCAACGCGCCAACCTGCAACCCGGCGAGACCCTGCTGGTACTTGGCGCCTCCGGCGGCGTCGGCCTGGCGGCGGTGGAAATCGGCAAGGCCATGGGAGCGCGGGTGATTGCTGCCGCCAGCAGTGCGGAGAAGCTGGAAGTGGCCAAGGCTGCCGGTGCCGACGCGCTGATCAACTACAGCGAGGAAAACCTGAAGGACCGCGTCAAGGAACTCACTGGCGGCCAAGGTGCCGACGTGATCTACGACCCGGTGGGCGGTGACCTGTTCGACGCCGCCGTGCGCTCGATCAACTGGAATGGCCGCCTGCTGGTCGTCGGCTTCGCCAGCGGTCGCATCCCCGAGCTGCCAGTCAACCTCGCGCTGCTCAAGGGTGCCTCAGTGGTGGGTGTATTCTGGGGTTCTTTCGCCCAGCGCCAGCCCCAGGACAATCTGGCCAACTTCCAGCAGCTGTTCGCCTGGTATGCCGAGGGCAAGTTGAAACCGCTGGTGTCCCAGACCTTCCCGCTGGAGCGCGCAAGCGACGCCATCAACGCCCTGGCCACGCGCCAGGCCGTAGGCAAGGTGGTAGTGGAAGTGCGTTGAAGCATTGACCCGTAGGATGGGTGGAGCGAAAGCGCAAGCCCTTCTACGAAATGCGCAAGGCCGCCCGAGGGCGGCCTTTCCATGTCCGGAGTTCAGGTGTCCGGAGTTCAGGAACGAGGCGCATAGGCGAACACGTCAGCACGCATCTGGTGGGCATCCATCCCGGCTGCCACCAGGGCATCGAGGGTCGCATAGACCATGGCGGGCGAGCCGCTGGCGTAGACCCGCAGCGACGTGAGGTCAGGAAAGTCCTCGCACACCGCTTCATGCAACAGGCCGCAGCGACCCTGCCAGTCAGTCGGTTCGCTGACCACTTTGTGCAGGAAGAGGTTGTCCAGACGCTGCCAGTCATCCCAGTGGGCTAACTGATAGAAGTCCTCCGACTGACGCACCCCCCAATACAGATGCACCGGGTGCCTGAAGCCTGCAGATCGGCAGTGTTCGATCAGGCTGTGCATCTGGCCCATGCCGGTGCCAGCAGCGATCAGCACCAGAGGGCCATCAGGCAGTTCCGCCAGGTGGGTATCGCCGAAGGGCATGCGGACCTTGGCCATGCGGGTACGCTGCAGTTGCGCGAGCAGTGCCTTGGCGCTGCTCTCGCGCCCAAGGATATGCAGCTCGATATCCCGCCCGGCGCTAGGCGCCGAGGCCATGGAAAAGGCCGATGACTCACCGTCGTCACGCTCGATCAGCAAGTACTGCCCGGCGTGGTAGCGCGGCGGCTTGCCGGCCGGGGCACGCAGACGCACGCGCCAGACATCGCCGCCCACTTCCACGCACTCGCTGAGCTGGCAGCTCAATGCGCGCACCGGCAGCTCGCCCGGGGCCAACACGCCGTCCCAATGCAGCACGCAGTCTTCCATCGGTTCAGCCAGACAGGTGAAGAGCTCGCCCTGACTCAGTTCGGCACCGTTCTGGCGCACCCGTCCTTCCACCAGCAGGGCCGCGCACACATGGCAGTTGCCGTTGCGGCAGCTTTGCGGGCACTCGTAGCCGAGACGGCGCGCCGCATCCAGAATCCGCTCGTTGGGAGCCGTCTGGATGACCGCACCAGAAGGTTGCAGGGTGACACGCATCAATCGATTCCCAGAGAAGACCAAAGCTCATCGACGCGGCGCTTCACCGCTTCGTCCTGGACGATAACCCGACCCCATTCGCGGTTGGTCTCGCCGGGCCACTTGTGGGTGGCGTCCAGGCCCATCTTCGAGCCGAGACCGGAGATGGGTGAAGCGAAATCCAGGTAGTCGATCGGCGTGTTGTCGATCATCACCGTGTCGCGTTTGGGATCCATGCGCGTGGTGATGGCCCAGATCACGTCGTTCCAGTCCCGCGCATTGACGTCGTCGTCGGTGACTATGACGAACTTGGTGTACATGAACTGTCGCAGGAACGACCAGACACCCAGCATTACGCGCTTGGCGTGGCCTGGGTACTGCTTCTTCATGGTCACCACCGCCATGCGGTAGGAACAGCCCTCCGGCGGTAGGTAGAAGTCGACGATCTCGGGGAACTGCTTCTGCAGGATCGGCACGAAGACTTCGTTCAGCGCCACGCCAAGGATGGCCGGCTCATCCGGCGGCCGTCCGGTGTAGGTGCTGTGGTAAATCGGTTTCTGGCGGCGAGTGATGCGCTCCACCGTGAATACCGGGAAGCTGTCCACTTCGTTGTAGTAGCCGGTGTGGTCACCATAGGGACCTTCATCGGCCATCTCGCCGGGATGGATCACCCCTTCGAGAACAATTTCAGCGCTGGCCGGCACCTGCAGGTCATTGCCACGGCACTTCACCAGCTCGGTGCGATTGTCCCGCAGCAGGCCGGCGAAAGCGTATTCGGAGAGAGAATCCGGCACCGGGGTAACGGCACCGAGGATGGTCGCCGGATCAGCGCCCAGGGCGACGGCCACCGGGAACGGCTGGCCTGGATGCTTGGCGCACCACTCGCGGTAATCCAAGGCGCCGCCACGATGGCTCAGCCAGCGCATGATGACCTTGTTGCGGCCGATTACCTGCTGGCGATAGATGCCGAGATTCTGCCGCTCCTTGTTCGGGCCGCGGGTGACGGTCAGGCCCCAGGTGATCAGCGGGGCGACATCGCCAGGCCAGCAAGTCTGCACCGGCAGCCTGGTGAGGTCGACATCATCGCCCTCCTCCACCACTTCCTGGCAGGGGCCGTCCTTCAGGACCTTGGGCGCCATGGCAATGACCTTCTTGAAGATCGGTAGCTTGGACCAAGCGTCCTTCAGGCCCTTGGGCGGTTCGGGCTCCTTGAGGAAGGCCAGCAGCTTGCCGATCTCCCGCAGCTCGCCGACGTCCTCGGCGCCCATCCCCAATGCCACGCGTCCGGGGGTGCCGAAGAGGTTGCCGAGCACCGGGATATCGAAACCGGTGGGTTTCTCGAAGAGCAGCGCCGGACCTTGCTTGCGCAGGGTGCGGTCGCAGATTTCGGTCATTTCCAGCACGGGCGAAACCGGGGTGGCGATGCGCTTGAGCTCGCCGCGCCGTTCCAGGCCGCTAATAAAGTCGCGCAGATCGCGATACTGCATGCTTGAGCCTCTTGGGGCGTGCAGGTCGGGGCGCAAAGTTTAGCGCCGAACTGGGTTATTCAGAAGGACAATGGGCCAGCACAGAAACGCAAAAGCCGGGTTTCCCCGGCTCTTGCGGCACATCCAAGACTTACTTGCGCTTCATCGACAGGAAGAATTCGTCGTTGGTCTTGGTGTCTTTCAGCTTGTCGAGCAGGAACTCGATGGCGGCAATCTCATCCATCGGGTGCAGCAGCTTGCGCAGGATCCACATGCGCTGCAGCTCGTCATCGGCGGTCAGCAACTCTTCACGGCGGGTACCGGACTTGTTGATGTTGATGGCCGGGAACACACGCTTCTCAGCGATGCGACGGTCCAACGGCAGCTCCATGTTACCGGTGCCCTTGAACTCTTCGTAGATGACTTCATCCATCTTCGAGCCGGTTTCGACCAGCGCAGTGGCGAGGATGGTCAGCGAGCCGCCTTCCTCGATGTTGCGCGCGGCGCCGAAGAAGCGCTTGGGCTTCTCCAGGGCATGGGCGTCGACACCACCGGTGAGTACCTTGCCGGAGCTTGGAATCACGGTGTTGTAGGCACGTGCCAGACGGGTGATGGAGTCCAGCAGGATGACCACGTCCTTCTTGTGTTCGACCAGGCGCTTGGCCTTCTCGATCACCATCTCGGCGACCTGCACGTGGCGGGTCGGCGGCTCGTCGAAGGTGGAGGCGACCACTTCGCCGCGCACGGTGCGCTGCATCTCGGTCACTTCTTCCGGGCGCTCGTCGATCAGCAGGACGATCAGGTGGCACTCGGGGTTATTGCGGGTGATGTTGGCTGCGATGTTCTGCAGCATGATGGTCTTGCCCGCCTTCGGCGGCGCCACGATCAGGCCACGCTGGCCCTTGCCGATCGGTGCGCAGAGATCGATCACGCGGCCGGTGAGGTCCTCGGTGGAGCCGTTGCCGGCTTCCATCTTCAGGCGCTCGTTGGGGAACAGGGGCGTGAGGTTCTCGAACAGGATTTTGTTCTTGGCGTTCTCGGGGCGGTCGTAGTTGATCGAGTCAACCTTGAGCAACGCGAAGTAACGCTCGCCTTCCTTCGGAGGACGAATCTTGCCAACTATGGTGTCGCCGGTCCGCAGGTTGAAGCGGCGGATCTGGCTCGGGGAGACGTAAATGTCATCAGGGCCGGCCAGATAGGAAGAGTCAGCGGAGCGCAGGAAGCCGAAGCCGTCCTGGAGTATCTCCAGCACACCGTCACCAGAGATCTCCTCGCCGCTCTTCGCGTGCTTTTTCAGCAGGGCGAAAATGATGTCCTGCTTGCGCGAACGGGCCATGTTCTCCAGGCCCATGGCGTCGGACATTTCCAGAAGTTCGCCAATCGGCTTTTGCTTGAGTTCGGTCAGATTCATAGGAATGACGTAGATAGATATGGAGAAGGGAAAGCATTGAGCTTTTTAGGCCGCGCCGCTGAGAAGGCGACAGGATCGCTGTGCTTATTCGAATAGGAGTGCGTCGGCGACGGCGTGGAGGGCTGCGAGAAAGAGCAGCGGTCCGAATGTAACACCGGCGCAACGGGGAGTCTAGTGCCGACCAATGAAAAAGCCCCGCTTTGCGCGGGGCTTTTCCGGGACGCTTCTGATGCGGCTTCGACGGCGCTGGAGGCCGCGCGAATCAGATGTTGGCGTCGAGGAAGGCTGCCAATTGGGACTTGGACAGGGCACCTACCTTGGTCGCTTCGACGTTGCCATTCTTGAACAGCATCAGGGTCGGGATACCACGCACACCGTACTTCGGCGGGGTGTCCTGGTTCTCGTCGATGTTCAGCTTGCAGACTTTCAGTTTGCCCTGGTAATCCTTGGAGATTTCGTCGAGGACGGGGGCAATCATCTTGCACGGACCGCACCACTCGGCCCAGTAGTCGACCAGCACCGCGCCTTCGGCTTTGAGCACGTCTTGCTCGAAGCTGGCATCGGTGACGTTGGTGATGAATTCGCTCATGGAAGAATCTCCGTGGTTCGGAAGCAAAAAAGTGGAGCCATCATAGCCCGGCTTTTCCGGGACCGAAAGCCGAAGGCGATTGAGCTTCGCTATGGTGTTACGCGGAAAAGCTGATAGATGTGCGAGCCGGCGTCAATCTGTCAGCCGATCCCAGGGCTGCCTGAGCGGACCACTGGCCCAATGACGCGCGACTGTCATATCCCACCTATAGTTTGCACAGCCAGCTATTTGCCAGAAAACCGCACCCAACCGACCGTTTCCGGCCCAAGCCAGACTGGTACTGACGTACCGCTATTCGCATTGGCGCGACCGGGCAACCGTGGCAGGATTGCGCGGTTCAGCCTCGAGACCCGAAACCATGCCGCAAAAGCCCGTCGAAATCCCGTCCCTGATCGCCGCCATCGACCTCGGCTCGAACAGCTTCCACATGGTGGTGGCCAAGGTCGACCACGGTGAGATCCGCATCCTGGAGCGGCTCGGCGACAAGGTGCAGCTGGCGGCAGGCCTGGACGAAGCCCGCAACCTCAGCGAGGAGTCCATGCAGCGCGGCCTCGATTGCTTGCGCCGCTTCGCCCAGATGATTGCCGGCTTGCCGGAGGGCGCGGTGCGTATCGTTGGCACCAACGCCCTCCGCGAGGCGCACAACCGCGCCGAGTTCATCCGCCGCGCCGAGGAAGTCCTCGGACACCCCGTAGAAGTCATCTCCGGCCGCGAGGAAGCGCGCCTCATCTACCTGGGTGTCTCCCACACCCTGCCGGACACCCCCGGTCGCCGCCTGGTGGCGGACATCGGCGGCGGCAGCACCGAATTCATCATCGGCCAGCGCTTCGAATCTCAGCTGCGGGAGAGCCTGCAGATGGGCTGCGTCAGCTACACCCAGCGCTACTTCCGCGACGGCAAGATCACCCCGGCTCGCTATGCCCAGGCCTACACGGCAGCGCGCCTGGAGCTGATGGGCATCGAGTACAGCCTGCGCCGCCTAGGCTGGCAGGAAGCCGTAGGCGCCTCCGGCACCATTCGCGCAGTGGGCCTGGCGATCCAGGCCGCGGGCCTGGGCAATGGCGAGATCAACCCGGAAGGCCTGGCCTGGCTCAAGCGCAAACTGTTCAAGCTGGGCGACGTCGAGAAGATCGACCTGGACGGCATCAAGCCTGATCGCCGCCCCATCTTCCCCGCCGGCCTGGCGATTGCCGAGGCCATCTTCGAAGCGCTCGATCTCAAGCGCATGACCCATTCCGAAGGTGCCCTGCGCGAAGGTGTGCTTTACGACTTGCTGGGCCGCCACCACCACGAGGACGTCCGCGAGCGCACCCTGAGCGCCCTGATGGAACGCTGCCATGTGGATCTGGAGCAGGCCGCGCGGGTCGAGGCCAAGGCACTGGCCGCCCTGGAGAAGGTCGCGGACAGCTGGGGGCTGGACGATGACTGGCACCGCGACCTGCTGCTGTGGGCAGCACGGGTCCATGAGATCGGCATGGACATCGCCCACTACCACTACCACAAGCACGGCGCCTACCTGATCGAGCACTCGGACCTGCCCGGCTTCTCCCGCCAGGACCAGTTGATGCTTGCCCTGCTGGTGCGCGGCCACCGCCGCAACATCCCCAAGGACAGGTTCGCCGAATTCGGCGAAGAGGGCGTGAAGCTGCTTCGCCTCTGTGTGCTGCTGCGCTTCGCCATTCTCTTCCACCACATCCGGGGCACCTCGGCCATGCCTGAAGTGAAACTCAAGGCCGCCGACAACAGCCTTGAAGTGCAATTCCCGAAAGACTGGCTGGAAGCCAACCCACTGACGCAAGCGGATTTCGAGCAGGAAGCCGAATGGCTGAAGCGCATCGATTTTGCGCTGAACGTGAGTTGAGGTAGCAAGCAGGGGTGAAATGAAAGACGCTCTCCACCCTGCAAGACTCGACAATGAAAACGGGGCCCGAAGGCCCCGTTTTCATGTCGCACTCAGCGTGCGCTGATCGGCGGGTTGGTCAGCTTGTCCAGCAGCGTTGCCTGGGCGTTGCGCGAGTTCTGGTTGCCACTCGGGCTGTTGCGCAGGTAGCGACCATCCGGCTGCAGCACCCAGCTCTGGGTGTTATCGCTGATGTAAGCCTCCAGCTCCTTCTTCACGCGAGTAAGCAGCTTCTTGCCTTCCACCGGGAAGCAGGTCTCGACGCGCATGTCGAGGTTGCGCTCCATCCAGTCGGCGCTGGAGAGGTACATCTTCTCGTCGCCACCGTTGAGGAAGTAGTAGATCCGGCTGTGCTCGAGGAAGCGGCCAATGATCGAACGCACCTGGATGTTGTGCGACACACCGGGAATACCGGGGCGCAGGCAGCACATGCCGCGCACCACCAAGTCGATGCGCACGCCGCTCTGGCTGGCCTTGTAGAGCGCGCGGATGACCTTGGGATCGGTCAGCGCGTTGACCTTGACCATGATGTGCGCCGGTTTGCCTTCACTGGCATGCAGGGCCTCACGGGCGATCATGTCGAGCAGCGTCTTCTTCAGGGTGAAAGGCGCGTGCAGCAGCTTCTTCATGCGCAGGGTCTTGCCCATGCCGATCAGCTGGTTGAACAGCTTGTGCAGGTCTTCGCATAGCGCATCGTCGGCGGTCAGCATGCTGTAGTCGGTATACAGGCGCGCGTTACCCGCGTGGTAGTTGCCGGTCCCCAGGTGCGCGTAGCGGCGCAGCTCGCCGTTCTCGCGACGCAGGATCAGCATCATCTTGGCGTGAGTCTTGAAGCCAACGACGCCGTAGATCACCACGGCACCCGCCTGCTGCAGACGGCTCGCCAGCTGCAGGTTGGACTCCTCGTCGAAACGCGCGCGCAATTCGATCACCACAGTGACTTCCTTGCCGTTGCGCGCCGCTTCCACCAGGGAGTCGACGATCTCGGAGTTGGCACCGGCGCGGTAGAGGGTCTGCTTGATCGCCAGGACATTGGGGTCCTTGGCGGCCTGGCGCAGGAAATCCACCACCGGGGTAAAGGATTCGAAGGGATGCAGCAGCAGGATGTCCTGTTTGCCCACCACGCTGAACAGGTTCTCGGCCTTCTGCAGCAGCTTGGGGATCACCGGGGTGAACGTCGAGTGCTGCAGCTCCGGATGGCTTTCCAGGCCGGTGATGCTGAACAGGCGCGTCAGGTTCACCGGACCGTTGACCTGATACAGCTCGCTCTCAGCCAGGCCGAACTGTTTGAGCAGGTAGTCCGAGAGGTTCTTCGGGCAGGTGTCGGCCACTTCCAGCCGTACCGCGTCGCCGTAGCGGCGCGAGAACAGCTCGCCACGCAGGGCGCGGGCAAGGTCGTCGACGTCTTCGGTGTCCACCGAGAGATCGGCGTTCCGGGTCAGGCGGAACTGGTAGCAGCCCTTGACCTTCATGCCGGGGAACAGGTCATCGGCATGGGCGTGGATCATCGAGGACAGGAAGACGAAGTTGTCTCCCGGCCCACCGATGTCTTCGGGCACACGGATCACCCGCGGCAGCAAACGGGGCGCCGGGATGATCGCCAGGCCGGAATCGCGGCCGAAGGCGTCGACACCTTCCAGCTCGACGATGAAGTTCAGGCTCTTGTTCACCAGCAGCGGGAAGGGGTGCGTAGGGTCCAGGCCGATGGGCGTGATGATCGGCGCGATCTCGTCGCGGAAGTAGCGGCGCACCCAGGCCTTCAGCTTGGCGGTCCAGTAGCGACGACGGATGAAGTTGACCTGGTGCTTGGCCAGCTCCGGCAAGAGGATGTCGTTGAGGATGCTGTACTGACGGGTCACCTGATCGTGCACCAGCTCGCTGATGCGCGCCATCGCCTGGTGCGGCAGCAGACCATCGGCGCCAGCCTGTTCGCGGGCGAAGGTGATCTGTTTCTTCAGGCCCGCAACGCGAATTTCGAAGAACTCGTCCAGGTTACTGGAGAAGATCAGCAGGAACTTCAGACGTTCGAGCAATGGATAGGACTCATCCAGCGCCTGCTCCAGCACGCGGATGTTGAACTGCAACTGAGACAGCTCACGGTGGATGTACAGGCTGCTGTCGTCCAGGCTCGGCACCACCAGTGGTGCCGGAGCGGGCGCCGGGGCTGGGGCGGGGGCCGCCTCGGCGACCGGCTCCTCCGGGGCCACCGGAATCTCTGTGGCCTCTTTCAGGGGTTCGAGCAAAGCGCTGGGATTGAGTCCTTCGGTGTTCATCTGCAGTTCCTGGGGGGAGATCAAGCTCCCGTCTTGAGCATTTCTGCGGCGCGTACGGCGAAATAGGTGAGGATGCCATCGGCGCCGGCGCGTTTGAAGGCCACCAGGGATTCGAGGATGACGGCCTCGCTCAGCCAGCCGTTCTGGATCGCCGCCATGTGCATCGCGTACTCGCCGCTGACCTGATAGACAAAAGTCGGCACGCGGAATTCATCCTTCACCCGACGAACGATGTCGAGGTAGGGCATACCGGGCTTGACCATCACCATGTCGGCGCCTTCGGCGAGGTCCGCGGCCACTTCATGCAGCGCTTCGTCGGTGTTGGCCGGGTCCATCTGGTAGCTGGCCTTGTTGCCCTTGCCGAGGTTGGCGGCGGAGCCGACCGCATCACGGAAGGGGCCGTAGTAGGCGCTGGCGTACTTGGCCGAGTAGGCCATGATGCGTACGTTGGGGAAGTCGGCCAACTCCAGGGCCTCGCGGATGGCCTGGATGCGGCCGTCCATCATGTCCGAGGGGGCCACTACCTGGGCGCCGGCTTCGGCATGGGACAACGCCTGCTTCACCAGCGCATCGACGGTCACATCGTTCTGCACGTAGCCGTTCTCGTCGAGGATGCCGTCCTGACCGTGGGTGGTGAAGGGGTCCAGGGCCACGTCGCTGATCACACCGAGTTCCGGGAAGCGGTCACGCAAGGCGCGGATGGCGCGCTGGGCAATGCCATTCGGGTTCCAGGCCTCGGCGCCGTCGAGGGATTTCTTTTCCAGCGGCGTCACCGGGAACAGCGCCAGCGCCGGGATACCCAGCTTGACCCAGGTCTCGGCTTCCTTGAGCAGCAGATCGATGGACAGGCGCTCAACGCCCGGCATCGAAGGCACGGCTTCGCGGCGGTTTTCACCGTCTAGCACAAATACGGGGAGGATCAGGTCGTCTACGGTCAGGACGTTCTCGCGTACCAGGCGGCGGGAGAAATCGTCACGACGATTGCGGCGCAGGCGGGTTGCAGGGAACAGGCGATTGGCGGGGGTAAAGCTCACAGCAGACTCCAGGGCCCGGAACGGACGCAGTGTGACAAATATAAGCGCCGATTATGACCGAATGGTAACAACGCGCGACAGCGACCCGCAGTCGCGTCGACCGGCGCAATGTGGGCATTGTCCGGGGTCAATCTGATGTCAATCGGCGCGGGTTGGAGCTTTTCCCGGGGCGCCAACCCGGTTAGGCTGCGCGTTCATTTCGCTGCGCACCCCAACCATGCTGCAACAATTTCTCCAGGATTTCGGCTACTTCGCCCTCTTTCTCGGCACCTTCTTCGAGGGTGAGACGATCCTGGTCCTGGCCGGCTTTCTCGCCTTCCGGGGCTACATGGACATCAACGCCGTGGTCGCCACGGCGTTCTTCGGCAGCTATGCCGGCGACCAGCTCTGGTACTACCTGGGCCGCCACAAGGGCCGTCAGATCCTTGCCCGCAAGCCGCGCTGGCAGGCCATGGGCGACCGCGCCCTGGCACATATCCGCCGCCACCCGGATATCTGGGTCCTGAGCTTCCGCTTCGTCTACGGACTGCGCACCGTGATGCCAGTGGCCATCGGGCTGTCCGGCTACCCGCCGCTGCGCTACTTGATCCTCAATGGCATCGGTGCGCTGGTCTGGGCCCTGGCCCTGGGTTTTGCCGCCTTCCACTTCGGTGCCGTGCTCGAAGGCATGCTGGGCAACCTCAAACGCTACGAGCTGATGGTCCTCGGCGGCCTGCTCGCCCTTGGCGGCCTGCTCTGGCTGAGACGCCGCCTGCGCAACAACGGCAAGGACAACTGATTCAGACTGCCAGGGCTGCCTCGCGGCGCGGCAGGCCGAACAGTGCGACCAGACTGATCAGACTATAAAGCGCCAGCAATCCCCACCCCATCGCCCCCAGCGGCAGCAGCCCCAGCGCCGCGCCAGCCCAGAGGGTAGGCCAGTTGACTGCCAGCCGCGCCAACTCCAGCCAGCGCGCCCAAGGGCGGTTTTCCAGCCAGCTGCCGATCACATAAAGCCCAAAGGCCATCCAGGCCCAAGCCAGCCAGAGCCCGGCCAGCGAAGCCTCGCTACCCGTGCCCAGCAACCAGGTGCCGGCCACAACGTAGAGGGCGAACTGCAATCCGGCATACCACTTCTGCGCAAGGCCCAGGGGCACCTCGAACTTGGCGAAGCGTGACAGGTCGGGCTTGGCCTGTGGATAACGTTCAGCGACGTCCGCCGGACGCCAGCCGGTGCGCATGAACCAGATGCGCAGCTTGTCCCACCCGGATTCGGCGCGCACCGCGTCGCGCCAGAGCTGCACATAGAACTGCAGGTTGGCCCAGATCGGGTTCCAGCTCGCCAGCGGCGTAGTCACACCGAAGATCACCGGTTCCTCGTCAAGCTCCTCCTGGAAGGTGCCGAAGAGGCGGTCCCAGAGAATGAACACGCCGCCGTAGTTGCGATCCATGTAGACCGGGTTCTGCGCATGATGGACGCGGTGGTTGGACGGCGTGATGAAGACCCACTCGAACCAGCCCAGCTTGGGCACATGGCGCGTGTGCACCCAGAACTGATACAGCAGGTTCATCGCGCCCACGGAGAGGAACACCAGGGGAGGCACGCCGGCGAGGGCCATGGGCAGGTAGAAGATCCAGCCGAAGAGAAACCCCGTGCTGGTCTGGCGCAGGGCGGTGGAGAGGTTGTACTCCTCGCTCTGGTGATGCACTGAGTGAGCCGCCCAGAGCACGTTGCGCTCGTGACCCAAACGGTGGTTCCAGTAGTAGCAGAAGTCGTAGAAGACGAACGCCAGCAGCCATACCCAGAGGTTCGACGCCGACAGCTCGAAGATCGCCAGGTGTTCCCAGGCGAAGGAATAAGTCAGCACCCCCACCACTTTGGTCAGCAGTCCGCTGGTAGTGGACAGCACGCCAGCGCTCAGACTGTTCAAGGCGTCGGCGGTACGGTAGTTGTTCATTCCCCGCCAGCGGTCGGCGATCAGTTCGATACCGATCAGCAGGAAGAAGAAGGGTACTGCATAGAGGACGTAATTCATGGGGCAGCCTTGTCGTCGTTCTTGTCCGGTGACCCACAGGCGGCACAGAGGAGTGGCGCAGCGCTCGCGACCCGATTCCCCGGCCTGCTAGGATTGCTCGTCAGGGTCTAGACGAAAGCTCACCAAGCACTGGCAACTTTCGTTCAGCACCTGGGATGCTACTCCCGCAGCCGACCCGCCCCCTCGGCGTGGCGTGCCAACCCAAGCGGCATATGACGACAGCATGCGCAAACTCCTGAAACCCGCCCTGATATTCCTGCTTCTCCTGGCCTGCGCGGCCCTGCTCGGACTCTATCCCTATCGCGATGCCCTGCTGCCGCAAACCGCCGACCTGCCTGCGACGGCGCAGCGCCTGGCACCTCACCTTGATCTGTTCACACCGGAAGGCAGCAGCGGCCCCTTTCCCACCGTGCTGGTGTTCCACGGCTGCAGCGGCCAGAGCCCGCTGTTCATGCGCAACGTGAACGCCTGGCTACTGCCCGCCGGCTACGCCGTGATGTTCGTCGACAGCCACGCCGCGCGCGGCATCGAGAACTGGCGCCCGGTTTGCGACGGCAAGCGCCTGTGGGGCAACGAACGCGCCATCGACGTATACGCAGCCCTGGCACTGGCACGGAAGAACCCGGCCATCGACAGCAGCAAGCTGGCCCTGCTTGGTTATTCCCACGGCGGTTGGACCATCCTCGACGCCCTCTCCTATGACGGCAGTGCCGGCCACGGCTTCCCTGCCACAGGCAAAGGCGCGCTGGCCGGTGTGCGTGGCGTGATCGCCTACTACCCCTACTGCGGCTTCCCCGCCCACCTGCGTGCAGGCCTTGGCCACAACACGCCGGTGCTGATGTTCCTCGGTGGCAAGGACCACATCACCGACCACAAGCAGTGCCTCTCGGCCCTCGACAGTCTGGACGATGCACGTCTGGAGCTGGTGCAGTACGGCGATGCCGACCACGTCTTCGACCAGCGCAGCGACCTGAATACCTACCAACCCGGCCCAGCCCAGGATGCCCAGCGACGCGCGCTTGCGTTCCTGCGCGAAACCCTCGGGCCGGCCCAATGACCTGGAGATGTCCATGACCAAGAAAGTTGCCGTGATCCTGTCCGGCTGTGGCGTTTATGACGGTGCGGAGATCCACGAGAGCGTGGTCACCCTGCTGCGCCTGGACCAGCGCGGTGCCAAGGTCCAGTGTTTCGCCCCGAACATCGCACAGCACCATGTGATCAATCACACCACCGGCGACGAGATGCCAGAGAGCCGGAACGTGCTGGTGGAATCGGCTCGTATCGCTCGTGGCGAGATCAAGGACGTGCGAGAACTGAATGCCGCCGACTTCGACGCCCTGATCGTTCCCGGTGGCTTCGGCGCAGCAAAAAACCTTTCTGACTTCGCCATCAGTGGCGCCAACTGCACCGTCCAGCCCGACGTGCTGGCCGCCGCCCGAGGTTTTGCCGAGGCGGGCAAACCCGTGGGTCTGATCTGCATCGCCCCGGCGTTGGCGGCGAAGATCTACGGCGAGGGCGTGAGCTGCACCATCGGCAACGACGCTGGTACTGCAGCTGCCCTGGCGGAAATGGGCGCCCGGCACGTGGACTGCGTGGTCAGCGAAATCGTCGAAGACGAGCGACGCAAGCTGGTGACCACCCCGGCCTACATGCTGGCGCAGTCCATCAGCGAAGCCGCCGCCGGCATCTACAAACTGGTGGACCGGGTGCTGGAACTGGCCCACTGAAGTCCCCCGGGCGGGTGGCGCCAGCCACCCGCCCCGTGTCGATCCGGCCAATCCTCCCGCCTCTCCCGCCGCCCCTCTGGCACCCCGGCCGTTTCTGCGGCAGCGTCGAAGCATCGATGTATCCAGGAGGCGCCATGAGCCAGACCAACTTCATCCTCACCCCTGAACTGCAACAGGCCGTTGCGGGCTTCTTCGAACGCATTCCGTTCAATCGAGTGCTCGGCATCCAGCTCGGCGAGATGAGCACCGAGAAAGTGGTCATGCACCTGCCCATGAAGGACGAGCTGATCGGCAACTTCGTCCACGGCATCCTCCACGGCGGGGTGATTTCCAGCCTGCTCGATGTCGTGGGTGGTGCCATGGCATTGATCGGTGCCTTCGAACGGCACCAGCACTTATCCACAACGGAGCGCATGGCGCGGCTATCCAAGCTCGGCACCATCGACCTGCGTATCGACTACCTGCGCCCCGGTCGCGGCCAGCACTTCACCGCCACCGCCGTGCTGCTGCGCTCAGGCAACAAGGTGGCCGTGGTGCGTTCGGAACTGCACGCCGACGACGGCACACTGGTGGCGGTGGGCACCGGTACCTACCTCTGTGGCTGAGCAGATCGTGACCGGGCTCATCCTGTAGCGGCGAATTCATTGGCTATGTCTGCATGACGTGTTGCAAGCACCTGCATCGCCCGTAGGAGCTGGCTTGCCAGCGAATGGCCCCGTTTCGCTGGCAAGCCAGCTCCTACAAGGCTCTTGGCCCATGGGTCAATCTCTAGCAGACATAGCCATTTCATTCGCCAAGCAGGCCGCAGGCGTGCCCTCCACATCAGCGTCGGCTCAGTTTCGTCAGCAAGCGGTCCAGGGTGTTGGCAAAGGCCTGCCGCTCCTTCTCACCGTAGGCCGCCTGGCCACCGCCCATCTGGCCCTGGTCGCGCAAGTCGGTGAGCAGGTTACGCACCGCCAGGCGCTCGCCCATGTTGCGTTCGTCGAACTCGCGACCGCGCGGATCGAGTACAACCACGCCTTTCTTCACCAGGCGATCGGCCAGGGGTACGTCGCTGCAGATCACCAGTTCGCCAGGCACGGCGTTCTCCACCAGGTAGTCATCGGCGGCATCCGGTCCGCTGGGTACCACCACCAGCTGCACGCAGGCGAAGGCCGGTTTCACCTGGCTCTGCCCGGCCACCAGCACCACCTCGAACTTGCGCTTCAGGGCGAACTTGATCACCTGGTCCTTGGCCGCCCGAGGGCAGGCATCGGCATCGATCCAGACGCGCATTGGCTTCACCTTCCGAAATGAAAAAGGGCGAGGAGTTTACACCCCTCGCCCTGGATTCAAGCCCGAGCCGCGTCGCGCTCGCGCAGCCAGCTGCGGCCATAGAGCGCCGCGATGGCCAACAGCGCCAGCCCCTGCGCCGACAGGGTGTAGGCGTCCGGATGGATGCCCAGCCAGTCGAACTCGAAGAAAGGCACCGGACGAGTGCCCAGCACCCCGGCTTCCTGCAGCGCCGCCACGCCGTGGCCGGCGAACACCACCGACAGGGCACAAAGCAGCATGGCGTTGGCCATGAAAAAGGTTCCCAGCGGCAACTTCGCTGAACCACGCAGGATGACCCAGGCCAGCCCCACCAGCAGCACCAGCGCAGTCACCGCACCGGCGATCACCATGCTGTGACCGGCCGGGCCGGCCTGCAGCCAGAGGGTTTCGTAGAACAGGATCACTTCGAACAGCTCGCGGTACACCGAGAAGAACGCCAGGGTCGCGAAGCCGAACCGGCCGCTGCTGCTCAGCAGGTGTTCCTTGATATAGCTCTGCCAGGCAGCCGCATGGCGGCGGTCGTGCATCCACACACCGAGCCAGAGCACCATCACGCAGGCGAACAGCGCGGTGAAGCCTTCCATCAGCTCGCGCTGGGCACCACCGACATCGATCAGGAAGGCTGCCACCGCCCAAGTCGCGAAGCCGGCAACGATGGCCAGCCCCCAACCGACGTGGACGCCGCGTACCGCATGCTCCTGGCCGGTCTTGCGCAGGAAAGCGAGGATCGCAGCCAGCACGAGGATCGCCTCCAGGCCCTCACGCAACAGGATCAGCAGGCTGGAAATGAAACTCAACGAGCCGCTCAACCCATCGCCACCCAGCAGGTTCGCGGACTTGTCCAGCTCAGCCTTGGCCTGCTCCAGCAACTGCGCCGCCTGCCCCACGGACTGGCGATCCTGCAGGGCCTGCCGGTAAGCCATCAACGCACGCTCGGTGGTCTTGCGCTGCACCGCATCGAGGTTGTCGAGGGAGCTTTCCACCAGCTCGAAGCCTTCGAGGTAGGCAGCGACCGAAAGGTCGTAGGCCTGGTCGGCATCGCCATCACGGTAGGCCTTGAGACTCTGCTCCAGGGTCGCGCGGGTATGGCCGATCAGCTCCTTGGGCCCGCGCTGCTGGATCGGCGGCTGGGCCCGCTGGGCACGGAACAACGCCTGGGCAGCAACGCCTTGGCTGACGCCGACTTCCTCCGGCGTGCGGCCTGCCAACTCCCCTAGGGAGATGGCCTGGCCTTTCACCGAAGAATCGGCGCTGAAGCCAGCGATGTAGCTGGCCAGATCCCAGCGCTGACGATCATCCAGCTGGTCGATGAAGGCCGGCATATCGGTGCCTTCAACACCCAGGCCGAGCGTGTTGTAGAGGTCGTAGAGGCTCATCCGGTCCATCCGCGCCTGATCGCGCAGATTGGCCGGTGGCGGCTCCAGCCCCAGGCCCGCCGGGCCGTCACCGGCACCGCTGTCGCCGTGGCAGACACTGCAATGCTGGGCATAAAGTGGTGCGCCACGGGCGGGGTCCGGGGTGATGAGCGGAGCCTGGCTGACCTCGTAGGTCGCCGCCAGCCGGGTGGCCAACTGACGCGCCTGGCGGGCAACGGCGGCCCCATCCTGCTTGCTTTCGATGGCCTGGTGCAGGCTGGCGACGCCCTGTTCCAGGTCCTTCTGGCCATCACGAGCCGGCAGGGCAACGATCAGGCCCTGCAGCACACCGAGGAATTCGATCTGTTCGCGGTATTCACCGGAGTCGATGACCTTGCCATCGACCACGGTGGCTGGGTAGTCGGCACCAATGTAACTGAGCAGGTGCAGTGCCTGGGCGGCGCCGTCGGCCGGGTCGGCCATCAGGCTGAAACTGCAGAGCGCCATCAGCGGCATCAGGAGCCAGCTGAGCAATCTCGGAATCGGGAACATGAGTCAATCTCAAATGAGAATGGGGAGCGGAATTGTTACCTTCCTAACGACTCAGCTCAACCCCGGATAGCTTGACCCGCAGCGGTGATTTGTCGCATGACTTGGCTACAGGTCCCGCCAAACCTGGCCTGTAGCAGGGTTAAAAATCCTTTGGACAGATCGCCGGAAAGAGATTTCAGACCGGAAGACGCCCGGCGAGCGCCTGCTCGCCGGGAGATGCGCGGCTCAGACTGGCGCCCGGCGCACGGTCGCCAGCAATGCTGCGGCACCGACGAACAGTGCAGCGAAGCTGCGGTTCATCACCCGCTGCTGACCCGGCGTGCGCAGCAGACGCAGGACGCGGGCGGCGAGGCCGGTGTAGCCGGCCATGACGATCAGGTCGACGGTGATCATGGTCACGCCCATCACCAGATACTGCTCCACCAGCGGCGCGTGGGGGTCGATGAACTGCGGCAGCACGGCGAGCATGAAGACAATCGCCTTGGGGTTGCTGAAGTTCACCAGGAAACCGCGCAGCACCAAGGTGAGCGGGCGTCCGATGGGGCGTTCGGCGGAATCGTTGCTGAGGTCGCTGGGCAACGCTTTCCACTGCTTCACCGCGAGGTAGACCAGATAGATCACGCCGAACCACTTGATCAGGCTGAAGGCCAGGGCGGAGGTGGCGAGGATGGCGCCGACGCCGGCGGCGACGATGGCAATCTGCAGGGCCAGGCCGATCTGCAGGCCAAGCGCGTTCCAGTAGCCACGCAGGAAGCCGTATTGCAGGCCGGAGGACATGGAGGCGATGGCACCGGCACCCGGTGACAGACTGATCACCCAGCAGGCGACCAGGAAAGCGAGCCAGGTCTGAAGCGCCATGGCAGATACCTCGGAAACGAAAAAGGCAGGCCGCAGAGCCTACCCCTTCGTCCAACCGCTGCCCAGTACCGTCAGCGCCAGCGGCGCACAGCCTTCTGGAAGAACAGGCTGTTGGGCACCTGCACCAGCGCGCCATGGCAGTCTTCGCTGAGATCTTCGAGGGTGGTGTAGAAGAGGTTGATGGCGATCACCCTGCCCTTCACGCCCGGCTTGTCAGCGCTTTCTATCACCTCCACCTTGTCCCCCAGGCGAAACGGCCCCAGGGAGAAGATCAGCACCGCGCAGAACATGTTGGAGAGCACGCTCCAGATGGCAAAGAAAGCCACGGCGGCCACGGCTGCAAAACCGGTCAGGGCGGTCCACAGCACTTCGGCCGACACGCCGAAACGCTCCAGCACCAGCATGAAAGCACTGCCGAGGATCATCCAGCGCAGGAGCCCACGCAGGGGCAACATCAGCTCGGAAGGCAGCTGGGGATAGCTTTGCCCGAGACGGGTGATGCCGCGGGTGACGATGCGCTGCACCAGCCAGGCCAGCAGCACGATCAGCAATACCTGCGCTGCGCGGATCAGCGGCTCGCTCCAGGCAGTCAGGAGTTGCAGGTCATCCATCAGTCCGCGGCCTCCAGTTGCCGCTGCAGATCCTCCAGGGTTTCCAGGGCCAGGAGCCAGGCTTCTTCCAGTTCGGCCTCGCGGGCCTTCAAGCGCGCCTGCTCGGCCAGCAGGTCACGCAGTTCGTCCTTGCGCGTCGCCTCGTAAAGGGCGGAATCGCCCAGGCGTTCCTCGATGCCCGCCAACTGCTCGTGCACCTTGCCCAGGTCCTTCTCCAGCTTGTCGGCTTCCTTCTTGTGCGGCGCCAGTTGCTGACGCAGGGCGGCCGCAGCCTGGCGCTGGGCGCGCTTGTCGGTCTTGTCCGGGTTCACAGGTGTACTGGTCACGGGAGCCTGGCGCGCTCGGTAATCCACCAGCCAGCGGGCATAGTCGTCGAGGTCGCCATCGAAACTCTGCACGCGGCCATCGGCCACCAGCAGGAACTCGTCGGTGGTGCTCTTGAGCAGATGACGGTCGTGGGACACGACCAGGACGGCACCCGCGAAATCCTGCAACGCCATGGTCAGGGCGAGGCGCATTTCCAGATCGAGGTGGTTGGTCGGTTCGTCGAGCAGCAGCAGGTTCGGTTTCTGCCAGGCGATCAGCGCAAGGGCCAGGCGCGCCTTCTCGCCACCAGAGAAATTGACCACCGCTTCGTCGCAGCGATCACCGCGGAAGTCGAAGCCACCGAGAAAGTCGCGCAGGGTCTGTTCACGTTCGCTCGGTGCGATACGTTGCAGGTGCAACAGCGGGCTGGCCTTGGCGTCGAGCGCATCCAACTGGTGCTGGGCGAAGTAGCCGATGGCCAGGTTCTCACCGCGTGCCAAGCGCCCGCCGAGGGGCTCGATGTCGCCGGAAAGCGTCTTGATCAGGGTCGACTTGCCTGCACCGTTGGGGCCCAGCAGACCGATGCGAGCGCCCGGCGCCAGCTGCAGCTTGACCTGCTGGAGCACGGCCTTGTCGCCATAGCCCAAGCGGCCTTCGGACAGATCCAGCAGCGGGCTGGAGATCTTGTCGGCCTCGCGGAAGCTGAAGTCGAAGGGCGAATCCACATGGGCGGGCGCCAGCTCTTCGAGGCGCTCCAACGCCTTGATCCGGCTCTGTGCCTGACGAGCCTTGGTCGCCTGCGCCTTGAAGCGGGCGATGTACTTCTCCATGTGCGCACGCTGGGCCTGCTGTTTTTCGTAGGCCTGTTGCTGCTGCGCCAGTCGCTCGGCGCGGGTGCGCTCGAAGGCCGAGTAGCCACCGCGGTACAGGGTCAGCTTCTGCTGCTCGAGATGCGCGACGTTGTCGACGACCGCGTCGAGGAAGTCCCGGTCATGGGAGATCAGCAGCAAGGTGCCTGGGTAGCCCTTGAGCCACTCTTCGAGCCAGAGGATGGCGTCGAGATCAAGGTGGTTGGTGGGCTCGTCGAGCAGCAACAGTTCGGACGGGCACATCAGCGCTTGGGCAAGGTTGAGACGCATCCGCCAGCCGCCGGAGAAGTCGCCGACGCGGCGGTCCATTTGCTCCGAGGTGAAGCCAAGGCCGGCCAACAGCTTGCGCGCGCGGGCGTCCGCCGTGTAGCCGTCGGCGCTGTCCAGCTCGATGTGCAGGCGGGCAATGGCAGTGCCGTCGTGGCCCGCCTCAGCGGCAGCAAGGTCACGCTGTACCTGGCGCAGGTGCTGGTCGCCGTCAAGCACATAGTCCACGGCCAGGCGCTCCAGGTTGTCCACTTCCTGGCGCATGTGGGCGATGCGCCAATCAGCGGGCAGCAGGCAATCGCCGGCATCAGGCCCCAGCTCGCCGCGCAGCAAGGCGAACAGGCTGGATTTGCCGGCACCGTTGGCGCCGATGAGACCGACCTTCTGGCCGGCGTGCAGGGTCATTTCAGCGCCTTCTAGCAGGCGCTGCGGACCACGCTGTAGAGTGAGATTTTGCAGTCGGATCATGATGGCGGCGGAGTTTATCAGCTTCGTCGCCCCATCGCCCGAGGAGCGCCATGACTTCAGACCTGTGGACTTTCGCCCTTCGCCTCTACACCGAGCCCGGTGTCGAACAGGCCTGCCTGCATCTTCAGGAGACTGGCGCCGACGTCTGCCTGTTGCTCACAGCCTGCTGGCTGGGACGGTGCGGCGCAACGTTCGACGCCTCACGCCTGGACGCCCTGAACAAGGTGTGCGAGCCCTGGCAGGAACAAGTGGTGAAACCGTTACGTGAACTCCGCCAGAACTGGCGGACGCAAGCGCAGGACGATCAGGCGTTGGCCGGGTTACGAGAGCAGATCAAGGCGCTTGAAATGGACGCCGAGCGCAAACTGCTGGCGCGCCTGGAAGGCGCCACCGATGGTTGGGCAGAAGGAGGGATGGAGCAGGTTCAGCCTTGGCTTCTGGGCATTTGCCCGGGGCTGGAAGGAGCGGACCGCGACGCGCTCGATCTACTGCGCGTCGCGGCCCTGGCGCTTTAGTTCGACGGTGACGTCGGGGAAGCACCGTTGCTGCTGGTCGGCGCCACGCTGGCAACCGGCGCGGCAGCCGGCACTGTCGGAGCGACCGGAGTAGCGGCAGCCGGTTTGACAGCCGGTGCTACGGCGGGTTTGGCGGCTGCGGGCTTGGCCGGAGCGGCTTTCTTCACGGCCGGTTTAGCCGCTGGCTTCTTCGCCGCGGGTTTGGCAGCGGCAGCAGTCGCAGCTGGTTTGGCGACAGGCTTGGCGGCGGCTGCGGGTTTCGCCGCAACGGCGGGCTTCGCGGCCGGCTTGGCTGCAGCTTTAGCAGCTGGTTTCGCGGCCGGTTTAGCTGCAGCTTTAGGCGCAGGTTTGGCTGCGGCAGGCTTGGCAGCAGCGGCCTTCGCAACTGGCTTGGCTGCAGCCTTGGCAGCAGGTTTAGCTGCGACAGGTTTGGCAGCGGCGGCCTTTGCAACCGGCTTGGCTGCAACCTTGGCAGCAGGTTTCGCAGCGGCAACCTTGGTAGCCGGCTTCGCAACAGGCTTGGCAGCAGCCCTTGCAACCGGCTTCGCAGCCGCTTTAGCAACTGGTTTCGCCGAGGGCTTGGCAGCAACGGCCTTGGCAGCGGGTTTGGCCGCAGGTTTGGCAGCCGGCTTCGCAACCGCCTTGGCGGCAGCAGGTTTGGCTTCGCGGGAGGTCAGTGCCTTGGTGGCAGCCTCACGTACTTTGCCGACGCCCTGGGCGAGCTTCAGGCTTTCCTGGGAGTCGCGCTTGAGCTGGGCGATATAGGTCCGGGTTTCGGCCTGGCGATTCTTCAGGGTGTCCAGCAAGGCTTCGAGTTCGCCAATGCTGTCCTTGGCCTTGGCTTGCGCCTTGGCTTTGCCGGCCTTGGCCGCGTCCTGCAGCTTGGTGCGTGCGGCATGCAGTTTTTCCTGGGTCTTGCCGCGCTGTTTCTCCAACTTGGTCAGCAACTTTTCAGCGTCGACCGAGGCTTGGGCGCAGGCGTTTTCGAGGTGTTCGAGCAGGCTGTTGGAAAGCTGATGCAGCAGGTGCAGCGGGGTGCTTACGGGCTTCTTCTTGGCCGACATGGTATGCCTCCTGGCGGGCGTTATTTGGCCCATACTAGTCGCCTGTTTCGCGAGTCGCCAGAGGCCAAGCCATTCCGCCCGCACAGGCCTTGCGACTAGGTGTCGGTACAGGGTTCCGCTGGAGCGATCCGAACCTGGCAATGCAAGGCCGGGGAACCCTGTTCGCGCCGACAGCTGGGCAACGCCAGGAAGGCTCTGGAATAAGGCCTGCGGGGCGTACCCCGGCCCGATTCCAGCGCCAGCAGGGTGCAGTCAGGCCGGTTGCGAGGCCTGTCCCTGGTGGGCGTTGTGCAACACTTCGATCAGGCAGTCTTCCAGCTCGAAGCGTTCGTGAAGCAGTTGCCCGAGATTCGTCAACTCGGTCGTCAAACTGAGGTCACGGCAGTCGCCGTTGTCGCAGCGGTCGTTGAAGGCCAGCGCAACTTCGGTGATGGCTTCGATGCGAGGATAGATTTGCTTGGCGAGGTCGAGGCCGCGTTGGTCACCAAACGCTTTCGCCTCGTTGAGCAGTTGCTCGTAGACCTCGAAGTGCCCTGCGGAAACGTAGTCCAGCAGGACCTCACAAAACCTTTGCAGCCCTTCTGCATTGGCGCTGGGGGCCTGGGGCTTGTCGCTCAGCGAGCTGTAGACGCGAACCAACTCTTGGCGTTCCTGTAACCAGCGGTCGATCAGCTGGTGCACGCCACCCCAACGTTCCTGAGCGTTCTGGCAACTTTCGAGCATGGTGACGACCTCACTTCCCTAATTCGGTAATGCCGTTATACGTCCGCTCCGAGACGGTTTTTTGTCGACCGGTGCAAGATCCTGGGAAGACACCACCAAAACGGCAATATTCCGGCGGCGCGTGCGGGCCAGATTATGCCCGCAGGGCACTACCAGCAAGGCACGGGCAGGAAAAAATTCATACGAGCGTTTAATTGGCAGGCCACGGCTGGTCTGGCCGGAGCCTTGAGCGCTGCGTGACGGATTGGCGCAGGGAAAGAACGCAGGAGAACCAGGCGGGAACTTACAGGCGAAGGGCGCACGACAGGTCATGCGCCCAATTCAGTCAGGCGCGGCGCAGCAGTTGATAGAGCGAGAACAGCACGCAGCCGGCAAAGGCCAGCAGGCTCCACTCGGGGATGCTCATGCCGAACAGGGTCCAGGTCACTTCCGCGCAATCGGCAGTACCGTGGAGCATGGTTTTGAGGATATCGAGGAAGGGCCAGGCCTCGATCATGTAGTCAAAGCTCGGCAGGCAGGCAGGCAATTGGTCCGCCGGCACGCTCTGCAGCCAGATCTGGCGCCCGGCAGCAGCAGCGCCGCCTGCGGAGAACAGCAGCGCCAGTGCGGCGTAGACGCGCCGTCCGATGTGTTCTGGACCATGCAGTGCAGCGATCAGGCAGATGACGCCAAAGGCGATGATGAACACCCTCTGGACGACACACAGCGGACAAGGCTCGAGACCGAGGGCGTGTTCGAGATAAAGCGCACCGCCCATGATGGCGACACAGCCGAGGAAGGCGAGCAGGAAAAGCGAACGCGGGCTTGCCAGGGACATGGCGGCTCCGTTGGGTTATCGGAAAGGGCGATACGGTAGTGGAAAGCACCTTGGGCTTTCAAGGCGACCGTCTAGGCTGGTGGAGGTCGCCTATCCGGAGAACACTGCCATGTGTCGGCTACTGGTGCTTACGTTTCTGCTGCTGCCCGGGCTGGCGATGGCTGCCCTGCCTCTGGATCGCATCAGGCTACCCGAAGGCTTTCGCATCACGCTGGTGAGCGACCAGGTTGCCAACGCCCGGGAGATGGCCTGGGGCGAACGCGGGACTTTGTTCGTCGGCAGCAATGCGGCGGGCAAGGTCTACGCACTGAATCCCTCGAGCGGCAAGGTTCGCACTATCGCCAGCGGCCTACAGCTGCCGGTCGGCGTGGCCTACAAGGAAGGCGATCTTTACGTCTCGGCGGTCAGCCGAATCCTGCGCCTGCGCGATATAGAGTCGCGACTGGATGCCCCGCCCGAGCCTGAGGTGGTCTATGCGGACCTGCCGCGAGAAACCCACCACGGCTGGAAGTTCATCGCCTTCGGCCCTGACGGCAAGCTCTACGTGCCGGTGGGCGCACCGTGCAATGTCTGCAACGAGAACCCCGACCTCTACGCCGCCATCCACCGCATGAACGCAGATGGCAGTGGCATGGAGCTGGTGGCGCGCGGTGTGCGCAACACAGTGGGCTTCGACTGGCATCCGCAGACCGGTGAGCTCTGGTTCAGCGACAACGGCCGTGACCTGATGGGTGACGATGTGCCGGACTGCGAGCTGAACCGCCTGGAAAAGGCCGGCCAGCATTTCGGCTTTCCCTTCTGCCATGCTGGCGAGTTGGCAGACCCGAAGTTCTCCCAGCGCCCCTGCAGCGAATTCGTCTCCCCCGTGGCCAAGCTCGGCCCTCATGTGGCGCCACTCGGCCTGCGCTTTTACACCGGCAGCCAGTTCCCGGCGGAGTACCGCAACAATCTGTTCATCGCCGAACACGGCTCCTGGAACCGCAGCGAGAAAATTGGCTACCGGATCAAGCGAGTTGAGCTTAACCCTGACGGCAGCCTGAAACGCCAGAGCGTGTTCGCCGAGGGTTGGCTGGAGGATGGGGAAGTCTGGGGCCGCCCGGCGGACGTGCTGGTTACCCCGGAGGGCGCCCTGCTGGTTAGCGACGACCACGCCGGGGCTATCTATCGCATCGACTATGCGGGGAATTGATCCGAGCGAGCCGCGATGAAAAAGGCCCGGGGGTTCCCGGGCCTTTTCGCATCAGGCAATCTTTTCGGCCGGCAAGGGCAAGGCCGGCAGGCGCTGATCGAGCAGGCCGAGCCCTTCCTGGAAGAGTTGGTTGCTGCGCTCTACCTCTCCCAGCTGCGCAAGCAGGCGAGCCAGCTCCGCGCAGGTTTCCGGATCACGACGGAAACTCAGGCTGCTCTCGAAGTACTCCCTTGCCTTGCCCCAAAGGCGGTTGCGCAAGCACAGCCGGCCAAGGGTGAGCAGCAGCGTCCCGTCACTCGGGTGCTCCTTCAACCAGCCTTCTGCCGTCTGCAACTGACGGACCGGATCGCGACCTCTCAGCAGGCCGTAAAGTCGCACCAAGGCATCATCGTAGCCGCGCTTGATGGCGCTGCGTACGGATTCCTCGGCCTCTTCCTCCGCTCCCAACCGGCGCAGTTGCTCGGCGAAGGCGAGCACCAGGCGGGGTTCGTTGCGTTGGGAGGACGTCAGTTGCTGCCAGGCTCGGGTGAGGGGCTGCAGGGCGGCTTCGCCTTCGTTCTGCCCCTCCTCGCCAGCCTGGTGCAGGCGCGCGCTCCAGGCACGCAGCTCGAGCTCTGCCAGTTGGCTTTCCGGCAGCGCCTTCTCTTTGCGCAAGGTCGGCAGCAGGCCAACAAGGGAGGACCAGTCGCCGCGCACCTCATGCAGATGCAGAAGTTGACGCAGCACCTGGTGATGACGCGGATGACGCTCGTGAACGGCCTTGAGGGTTTCCAGTGCGGCAACGGAGTCACCACGGTCCAGCTGCAACTCGGCATGGGCCAGGGCGATGGCCAGCTCGGCCTGGGGCTGGCGCTCCAGGGCACGTTCCAGCAGTTGCTCGGCTTCTTCGATCTGCCCGATCTTCTGCGCGGCACGAGCGGCGCCCAGGTAATAGATCAGCGGCTGCGAATCGCCTTCGGCGGCACGCTTGAGATGACGTAGTGCGCGCGCCCATCGGCCTTCGGCGAGATCCAGCAGGCCCTGCTCGGAAGCCAGGCGCGCACGGCGCCGGGCATTGCGTCGCGACCAGGGATTGACCACACCACCGGACACTGCCACCAGCCGCAGCAGGTATCGCAGGCCAGCGAACAGCAACCAGAGCACCGCCAGCAGCGCCAGGGTGGCCCAGAGGGTGGATTCGTAGCGGAAGCCCTTGTAGGCCACCAGCACGTAGCCTTTGTGCTGGGCCACCGCCATGCCAATGAGCGCAGCGGCAGCACCAATCACCAGGAGGATCAGCAGGACCTTGAACAGGCGCTTCATTGGCCGGCCTCCTTGGCCGGCTCGGCAGCACCCGGCTCCTCGGTTTCGGCGGGAGTAGCGCCAGGAACACGCTGCAGATAGGACTGCAACGCACTCAGCGCCGGCGCGAGATCAGGCGCCTGCACTTCCACAGGCTTGCCTGCGAGTTCGTCGAGGCGTGCCAGCAGGGCGCGACTGTCCGGGTTCTCTTCATTGAAGTGGCCGCTGAGCACTTCACGGGCTTGGCGCAACGACTGCTGGTAGACCTGGGTCTGGCCGTGCAGCGCGCCCCATTGCGCCTGTTCCAGAGCCAGCGACAGGGCGAGCCGGACCTGCGACAGACTCTGCCCTGCGAGCAGCGGCTTGATGTCCTGGCTGGCATTCAGCTGGATGCGGAAATAGTGAGAGAGCTTTTCCAGCCACTCAGACCAGCGGCTGCGGCCATCGCCTTCGGCGGCCATGTCCATCAGCACACCGCCCTTGTCCTCGAAGGCAGGTACCAACGGATTGAGCTGGGCTGCCTGTTCACGCAGGGCACCCAATTGCAGGAACAGGCCGGTGCGGTCCGGCTGCGCGGTACTGCGCAGGGCGACCAGGCTTTTCGCCAGCTGTTCGCGGGCAGCATAGGCTGCGGGGTCATCCTGCTCGCGAAGGATATCGTCGGCCGCCTGCACCAGAGCGGTGGCGCTGTAGATGTCCTGCAGTGCGGACAGGCGCAAACTGGCCAGGCGCAGCAGGTGCTCGGCCTCGGCCAAGCGCCAGTCCTTGCGGCTGGCGCCAAGGATGGTTTCCAGGCGCTGGCGCAGTTGCTGCTGGTCGCCCTGCAGGTCCACCAGCAGGCGACGACGCTCATCCAGCTCGGCGGCGCTGGGCAGCTCTTCCAGGCGCTGGGTGAGTTGCTGCTCACGCTGGGCCAGGGCGCGGGTCTGGCCACGCGCGTCCTCGACCATGCTGAGCTGCTGTTGGTCGCGGGCTTCCAGATTTCGAACCTGCCAGATGCCCCAGCCGCCCGCGGCGATGCCGGCGGCGCCCACCAGTAGGGCGAACAGGGCCAGGCCATTGCCCCGAGGGGCAGGCGCAGCACTGCTGGGGGTGACGGGTTCGGCGGCTGCGGTGTGTTGCTCTTGTTTCGGGGCTTCTGCTTCGCTCACGTATCCATCCTTCGCATCAGTGGGCCGGCGCCGGATACTGCCTGAGCGCGGCCAACAAGGCCGCGGCACTGGCGCCACGGCAGTCCACAACATTCTTCGCGCCCGCCTCGGCAGCCTGTTCAGCCACCCGCGGGCTGGGTACGAACAAGGTCAGGCGGGCCAGCTCTGGCCAGGCGTCCCCTGCCAGACGCTGGAGGTTCTCCAGCCCCTGGCCACTGCTGACCACCAGGCCGTTCAGGCGCTCCGACTCGACACGAGACGCCAGGGTGCCGGCCGGGTAATCCGGGAGGCAGCGCCGGTAGAGTTCCAGATAGTCGACCGCGACGCCTTGGCCGCGCAAGCGCTCGGCAAGGAATTCTCGGCCACCTTCGCCGCGCATGATCAGCACCTTGGGGTCGTGCACGGACAGCGCTTCAGCCAGCTGCGGCAGCGTCAGCAGGGCCTCGCTGTCGTCACCTGCCTCCGGCCAGGTCGTAGGCAGGCCGTAATCCTGGAGCAGGGTGCCGGTAGCTGCGCCAACGCTGAACCAGTGTTGGTCCGCCGGAGGTTGCGGCCAATAGCGGTCGAGCCGCTCGAGGCCGAGGCGTGCCGCAGGCTTGCTGACCACCACCACGGCACAGTAACGGTCGAGTTCGAGGATCACGCTGCGCTGTTCGGGCGTTTCCTCGAGAGCTTCGATGGCCAGCAGCGGCAGGCTGCTGCTGAAGACCTGCTGCTCCGACAGAGCCGCGGCCAGGGCCTCGCACTCCTCAAGGGGGCGCGTCAGCAGCAACCGCCAGCCCGTCACGGGTGACCGGCCTCGCCGTAGACGGCCTTGAGGATAGCCTCGGCGCCCAGTTTCAGCAGTTCATCGGCGACCTTCACACCCAGGGCCTCGGCATCGGCGACAGCCGCGCGGGCTTCAGCGCGCAGCAGCTGGCCGCCATCGGGTTGGCCGACCAGTCCGCGCAGCCAGAGCTGGTCGCCTTCAAGTACGGCGTAGCAGGCGATAGGCACCTGGCAGCCGCCGTTCAGGTGTTTGTTCAAGGCGCGCTCGGCGATAACCCGCAGGGCGGTGTCCCGGTGGTGCAGCGGCGCCAGCAGCGCATGGATCTCGCTGTCGGCGGTACGGCACTCGATGCCAACGGCACCTTGGCCGCCGGCTGGCAGGCTGTCTTCGACACTGATCGAGGAACGGATGCGACCCTCGAAGCCGAGACGGATCAGGCCGGCAGCAGCGAGGATGATGGCGTCGTACTCGCCGGCATCCAGCTTGGCCAGACGGGTGTTCACGTTGCCGCGCAGAAACTGGATCTTCAGGTCCGGTCGGCGGGCCAGCAACTGGGCCTGGCGACGCAGGCTGGAGGTACCGACCACACTGCCGACAGGCAGGGTGTCGAGGCTGTCGAAGCGGTTGGAGACGAAAGCGTCGCGCGGGTCTTCGCGCTCGCAGATGCAATAGAGGCCGAGACCTTCGGGGAAGTCCATGGGGACGTCCTTCATCGAGTGCACGGCGATGTCAGCCTCGTTCTCCAGCAGGGCGGTTTCCAGTTCCTTCACGAACAGGCCCTTGCCACCGATCTTCGCCAACGGCGCGTCGAGCAGCTTGTCACCCTTGCTGACCATGGGCACCAGACTGACCTTGAGGCCAGGATGCGCCTCCTCGAGACGGGCTTTGACGTATTCGGCCTGCCACAGGGCCAAGGCACTCTTGCGGGTGGCGATGCGGATCTCGCGGGACATGATCATTTCCGGAAACGGTAATGCCCGGAATCATAACAGGCCCGTGCACTGCCTGGGCGCGGGTGGTTGTCGCGCAGCGACACGGGTTGTCGAAGAAACGCAGCGGGCGAACGCCGGACTGCCGTCAATCTGTTCGACGGCAGCCGGTCAGAGGTTGTTCATCAGTTTCCGCACACCAGCGACATGGCGGCGGCTGACGGTCAGGGCCTCTCCGTTCATCCCCTTGAGATAGAGCTGGAAATGCCCCAGCGGGGTGCGCTGCAAGCGCTCGATGCGCTCACGGGCCACCAGGGCGTTGCGGTGGATGCGCACGAAGCGATCACCGAATTCGTCCTCCAGCGCTTTCAACGGCTCGTCCAGCAGCACTTCACCGTGTTCGTGGCGCAAGGTCACGTACTTGTGGTCGGCGATGAAGAAGATCACCTGATCCAGCGGGATCAGTTCGATTCCTTTCCGGGTACGGGCGCTGATGTGACTTCGGGGACCGCTCCCGCTGACCGCAGCAGGACGGGTCAGCGCAGCGAGTTGCACACGATTTGGTCGCTCGGCCTTCTTCAACGCCTCGGCGAGCGACTCAGAGCGCACGGGTTTGACCAGGTAGCCCACGGCGCTGACCTGGAAAGCCTCCAAGGCGAACTCGTCATGTGCCGTGCAGAAGATCACCGCTGGCGGTGCCTCCTTCTCACAGAGCCTGGCGGCCACTTGCAACCCGTCCAGGCCGGGCATGCGAATGTCGAGCAGAACGACATCCGGCTTGAGGCTGTCGATCAGGGTAAGTGCCTCCTCGCCATTGCTGGCGGCAGGCTCCAGTACACGGTACCCCTCGAGGTCGCCGACCAGACGGCTGAGGCGCTCGCGGGCAAGGGGTTCATCGTCGACGATCAGGACATTCATATCGCACGGGCTTCCTGCGTGAGTCTCGCACAAGGATAGCGTAGACAGGTGAAGTGGCGGCCGTCACGGCGCTCCACGCTGAGACTTGCCCGCGGCCCGAAAAGTGCCGTCAGGCGGGCGTCGATATTGCGCAGAGCCTGCTGGGTACCACGCGATGGCAACTGTCCCTGGACCTCTTCGTAAGGGTTGCTCACGCAGAGGCGGAACATACCGTCGCGATAATCCGCTTCGATCCGTACCAGCCCCCCTTCGATGCGCGGCTGGATGCCATGAATCAGGGCGTTCTCCAGCAAAGGCTGCAGCGTCAACTGGGGGATGGGCAGATCGTCCGGTACTTCATTCACCTGCCAATCCAACTGTAGCCGTTCTCCGAGACGATATTGCTCGATCGAGAGATATCGTTTCGCCAACTCCAGCTCCTCGCCCCAATCAACCAGGGTGCCAGGCTTGGCCAGACTGGCACGAAATATGTCGGAGAGGTCGAGCACAGCCTGCTCGGCCTTGTCCGGGTCGATCACCACCAGGCTGGCGATGCTGTTCAGGCTGTTGAACAGGAAGTGCGGCCGGATGCGAGCCTGCAGTGACTCGATACGCGCCTTGAGTTCCGCCTGCTGCTGCTTGCGCCACTGGCTCTGAAGGTAGAAGTAGCGCAGCAGTAACGCCGACATGATCAGGCTGATCAGCCCGTGGCGCAGGTAGAGGTTGACCTCGCCATTGCGCGGCAGCGGCCCGCCGAGATCGAAGTAGTCGGCCACCGCGGTGCCGGCCAGGGTCAGGCCCACCACCAAGGCGCAACAGAGGCCACCGGCCAGCGCCGCGCGCAAACGCGCCAGCAGCGGCCGCAGCTGGCACAGCAGCGCAGCGGAGAGCAGGACGATCCATTGCACGAAGAGCGAGGTCAGGGCCAGGCGCACCCAATTGAAGCTGGGCAACATGGGCTCGGCCAGCACCAGCACCAGCACCAGCAGTTCCGCCAACAGTACCAGCCCGAGCAATGCTTCGGGCAGGCACAGCTCCGGCAGAAAGAAATCGTCGTTGGCGGTTCTGGAACGCGCTTTCTTTTTCAGGCGCTTCGGCATCCCGGACATATCCCCAATGGCCCGGCAGGCGACAAATCGGGGTCGCCGGGCAAAAGCCTGTACTGAACCATCAAATCCACGGCACGTCCGTGAAAGGCTCCGGCAATCTGCCCAGCCCCCGACCGGACAGGCCGCGCCGGTTTTTTCGGCAACACTGTTATTATCGACGGTATTTTCCGGCCCATCGGCTTTCTTTCACCATCCTCACCGAGTGAACCCATGAGCACCGACAAGACCAACCAGTCCTGGGGTGGCCGCTTCAGCGAGCCCGTCGACGCCTTCGTCGCCCGTTTCACCGCGTCCGTAGACTTCGACAAGCGCCTGTACCGCCACGACATCATGGGCTCCATCGCCCATGCCACCATGCTGGCACAGGTCGGCGTACTCAGCGAGACAGAGCGCGACACCATCATCGACGGCCTGAAACAAATCCAGGGCGAAATCGAAGCCGGCAGCTTCGACTGGCGCGTGGACCTGGAAGACGTGCACATGAACATCGAAGCACGCCTGACCGACCGCATCGGCATCACCGGCAAGAAGCTGCACACTGGCCGTTCGCGCAACGACCAGGTGGCCACTGACATCCGCCTGTGGCTGCGCGACGAGATCGACATCATCCTCAGCGAAATCACCCGCCTGCAGCAGGGCCTGCTGGGGCTGGCCGACGCGGAAGCCGACACCATCATGCCGGGCTTCACCCATCTGCAGACCGCCCAGCCGGTGACCTTCGGCCACCACCTGCTGGCCTGGTTCGAGATGCTCAGCCGCGACCATGAGCGCCTGGTGGACTGCCGCAAGCGGGTCAACCGCATGCCGCTCGGTTCCGCCGCCCTGGCCGGTACTACCTACCCCATCCAGCGCGAAGTCACCTGCCAGTTGCTCGGCTTCGATGCCGTCGGCGGCAACTCCCTGGACGGCGTGTCCGACCGCGACTTCGCCATCGAGTTCTGCGCTGCCGCCTCCCTGGCGATGATGCATCTGTCGCGCTTCTCCGAAGAGCTGGTGCTCTGGACCAGTGCCCAGTTCCAGTTCATCGACCTGCCCGACCGCTTCTGCACCGGATCTTCGATCATGCCGCAGAAGAAGAACCCCGACGTGCCGGAGCTGGTGCGTGGCAAATCCGGCCGGGTCTTCGGCGCCCTCACCGGCCTGCTGACCCTGATGAAAGGCCAGCCGCTGGCCTACAACAAGGACAACCAGGAAGACAAGGAGCCGCTGTTCGACGCCGCCGACACGCTGCGCGACAGCCTGCGCGCCTTCGCCGACATGGTTCCGGCGATCAAGCCCAAGCGCGAAATCATGCGCGAAGCGGCCCGCCGCGGCTTCTCCACCGCCACTGACCTCGCCGACTACCTGGTGCGCAAGGGCCTGCCCTTCCGCGACTGCCACGAAATCGTCGGCCACGCGGTGAAGTACGGCGTGGACAGCGGCAAGGATCTGGCCGAGATGAGCCTCGAGGAGCTGCGCACGTTCAGCGACCAGATCGGCGACGACGTCTTCGCCGTGCTGACCCTGGAAGGCTCGGTCAACGCCCGCGACCACATCGGCGGCACCGCACCGAACCAGGTGCGCGCCGCCGTTGAGCGCGGCAAAGCCCTGCTCGCCGCCCGCTGACCCTCTTGCCGGGTGACGCCCCACGCGCCGCCCGGTTGTCTCGATGACAGGAAATCGCAATGACCGACGACATTGATGAAGGCGAGGAAGCCTTCGCCGAAGCCACGCTGACCCAGGCCATCGAGAACCAGATCGAGGCCGGTGAACCGCCCGCTGCCCGCGCCACCTTCAACAAGCTCAGCCTGGTGGGTTACGAGCGCGAGGAGATTCTCCAGTTGATGGCGCTGGTCCTGGCCCACGAGATCGATGCCATGCTCGCGGCCGACCGCGCCTTCGACACCGAATGGTACGAAAAGGCCTTGCGGGCACTGCCGGACCTGCCTGAAGATCAGGCCTGACCTCTCTACACTCCATAGACTCCAGATTCCGGCCGGCCATTGCCGGCCTCCGCGGTACAACAAGAACTAGGAGCGATCATGGTCTTCACCCCCGAACTCATTGCCGAATTCGAACTGCTGGCCCTGTTCAACCTGGATAACACCCAGGAAGGCCTGAAAGTCCACAACAATGCCAACCCCAAGGCCCAGGCCGCAGTGATGCGATTGCACCAGAAGGGCCTGATCACCCAGCCCGACGGCGGCTACCTGACCAGCCTCGGCCTGGATGCTGCCGAACACGTCCAGTCCCTGCGCACCATTCTCCAGCCCCAGCCCGCCTGAAGCCGCTGCCGCTCAAGTCGGCAACATAACGGGCGATACAATGCGGACGCCTGCCGGCAGTGAAGGCTGACGGCAGGCAGCCAGCATCGGGACACGAGCAGAGCATGACGCGCACCCAGGAAATCCGCCCGGACATCGACGACGGCATCGACCGCAAGGTCCTTGCGCAACTGCGCGCCCGCTTCCTCAAGGTCAACAATGGCCGCCTGGATCGTGCCATGCAGGCGCTGTCCACACGCCAGCAACTGGTCCTGAAGCTGTTGCCGCTGCTGTTCCATGTCAACCACCCGCTGCTGCCCGGCTACGTCTCCGGCACCACGCCGGCCGGGGTCGCCGCCTACGAGCCCGATGACGACCTGTTGGCCGAAGTCCAGCGGCTCACCCGCTCCTTCGCCTACAAGCCGCGCCGCGGCCCGCAGCCGACGCCGATCCACGGCCTGTTCCTGATGGGCAGCCTGGGGACCATCGCCCAGGCCGAACAGAGCGACATGGACATCTGGGTCTGCCACGCGCCGGACCTGGACGCCGCCGCCACCGCCGAACTGCAACGCAAGTGCAGCGCGCTGGAGGAATGGGCGGCCAGCCAGGGTGCCGAAGCGCACTTCTTTCTCATCGACCCGGCCCGCTTCACCCAGGGCGATCGCGAGACACGACTGACCTCCGACGACTGCGGCACCACCCAACACTACTTGCTGCTCGACGAGTTCTATCGCACTGCCATCTGGCTCGCCGGGCGCACCCCGCTGTGGTGGCTGGTGCCGGTGTACGAAGAGTCACGCTACACCGCGTACACCGAGACCCTGCTGTCCAAGCGTTTCATCCGCGCCGAAGAAGTACTCGACCTTGGGCACCTGGCGCACATACCGCCCGGCGAGTTCATTGGCGCCAGCATGTGGCAGCTGTTCAAGGGCATCGAATCGCCCTACAAGTCGGTACTCAAGCTGCTGCTAACCGAGGTCTACGCCAGCGAGCATCCGCAGGTGGCCTGCCTGTCCCTGCGTTTCAAGGAGGCGGTCTATGCCAACCGCCTGGACCTGGACGAGCTGGACCCCTACATGGTGGTCTACCGCCGCCTCGAGGAGTACCTGCGCGGGCGCAACGAAACCGAGCGCCTAGAGCTGATCCGCCGCTGCCTTTACCTGAAGGTGGACAAGAAACTCAGCCGGCCGCCACGCAACCGCAACAAGAGCTGGCAGCGCCTGCTGCTGGAGCGCCTGACCGCCGAATGGCACTGGCAGCAACGCCAGTTGGCGATGCTCGACAGCCGCAGCCAGTGGAAAGTACGCCAAGTGCTGGCCGAGCGCCGCGCCCTGGTCAATGAGCTGACCTACAGCTATCGCTTCCTCTCCCAGTTCGCCCGCAGCGAACAGGCCAGCGGCACCCTCAGCAGCCGCGACCTGGGGGTACTCGGCCGGCGACTCTACGCTGCCTTCGAGCGCAAGGCGGGCAAGGTGGAGTTCATCAACCCAGGGATCGCCCCGGACATCGCCGAAGACACTCTCACCCTGGTGCAGTGCACCAGCCCGGATGCCGAGGGCGAAACCCAGTGGACGCTATTTTCCGGCAGCCTGAATGCCCTGGAATGGCAGGACTTCGCGCCGCTGAAACGCAGCCGCGAACTGATGCCGCTCCTTGCCTGGTGCCATCGAAACGGTGTGATCGACACCAGTACCCGCGTTTCCCTGCACCCGGGGAGCAGCGATCTGACCGAGTACGAACTGTCCAATTTGCTGACCAGCCTGCAGCAGACCTTCCCCCAGCCTCTGGGACAGGTGGATGACAGCGCCTTGTTAAGGGCCGGCACTCCGACCGAGGTGCTGTTGCTGGTGAATATCGGCGTCGACCCCCTGAAGCAGCACAGCCAGAAGAACCTCCACCTCACCACCGAGCGCACGGATGCCCTGGGCTATTCCGGGGCGCGCGAAAACCTGGTGTTGACCATCGATCAAGTGGTCTTGAACAGCTGGAACGAGATGCTGGTCAACCGCTTCGAAGGTCCGGACGCCCTGCTCGCTTGCCTGCGCGACTACCTCAACAGTCTGCCCAGCAGCAGCGCACGCCCCGGCCTGCGAGTACGCTGTTTCTGCCGCAACCGGGCTCAGGCGATCGGTCAGCGGGTACAAGAACTGTTCGACGACGCCCAGGAGTTGCTCGGCGCAGCCGGAGTGCCGCGCTTCCTGCTGCAAATCCAGCAGCGCTTCCACGTCCTACAACTGGAGCCAGGCCAGGTGAGCCACGCCAGCCTGGTCGACCTGCCGGGGCTGGTGGAGCACCTGGGGCGCGATCTTCCGGGCTACAGTCCTCTGCAACTGGATCGCCACGCCCTGGAAGATCAGGATCTCGCTGTGATCCTGCCCATCGGCCGACCGGAATGCATCCAGGTGTTCTACCGCCGGGAGGGCGACAGTGCCGAGATCAGCCTGCTGGACGAGCACAACGCTCTCTGGCGCCAACGCTTGCCCTTCCGTGACGAGCAGAGCCTGCTGACGCCACTGCACCGCTTCCTGCAGTCGCTGCTCTACCGACGCAATGCCTTGTTGCCACTGGACAGTCCGCACGCTGCGCTGGTGCCGGAAATCCTTTATTACGAGGTGGTTCGCCAAGGCCGTCACCTGGAACGACGCCCGGCGCCCTCAGCGGTGGTCAGCCACCCCTTCTACGACGTGCAGGCCATCGTCGAGCCGGCCGAACAGGGCCTGGTGCATGTGACCCTGTACTGCAACCACCGCGAGTTCTCAGAACTGGAGTACGGCACCGGCCTTTTTGCCGCCGTAGCCCGACACATCATCGCCCAGCGCCGTACGCCTGAGCGCTACCCGTGCTACATCACCGACCTCGACCTGTCGCGGGTGCCCGGCAAGGGTCAGGCGCAGACCGTCCACTACCTGCGTTACAAGGTGGAGTTGGAAGAACAGCTGAACAGGGCGTTACGAGACGGCTGAGCTGGCCGGGGCGAAGGGTCTTGTAGGGGCGAATCTCAAGAGGCGAACCTTCGGTCCGCTTGGCGATTGAAGTCGCCCCTACAACAGGACGGATCAGCGGCTGTATTCGCCGGCCGCTTCGGGCTGGTACTCGACTTCCAGCAAGGTCAGCTTGAGGGTCTTGCCGCCGGGAACCGGCCAATCGATATGCTGACCGACGGACAAGCCGAGCAGCGCACTGCCGACCGGGGCGAGGATGGAGACCTTGCCTTCGCCACCCACGTCTTCCGGGTAGACCAGCGTCAGGTGATAGTCCTTGCCACTGCTTTCCTCGCGGCAATGCACGCGGGAATTCATGGTGACGACGCCCGGCGGAACTTCCTCATGGCCAACCACCTGAGCGCGAGCCAACTCGCGCTCCAGCGCCTCGGCGGCGGGGCCGAACTCCTCCAGGCTGTCGAGCAGGCGCTCCAGGCGTTGCAGGTCGAGACGGGTAATGGTGATGGGCGGGTGGGTGTTCATGGCGAACGCGCGACTCCTTATGCAGGTAGCGAAAAAAGCGAAACCCCGCCCGAAGGCGGGGTTTCAGATTCTGTCTAACCGGACGACTTGCCCGGAAGCCCGACAGTACGTCAGGGCACCCGCGATTGGCAAGACCGGCCGGTCAGCCGCGCATCGGTCGCCGTCTCAGTTCGGCGGCGGCACAGATTTCGCGGCGGCGCGGGTCGCTGGCCTGGTTCCACTCGCAGATTTCCGCAAGGGTTCGGCCGCAGCCTACACAGACGTCCGTATCGTCCAGACAGCAGCGTCGGATGCACGGCGACGGATGGCGAGCCTGGGGCGCGCTGTCAGAGTTCGTCGAACTCAAGGTCTTCGCCCGCCTGTTCGCGGGTTACGCGGCTGAGCAGCTCGCCCAGCGGTTCGTCGCTGCTGTCGCAGATCCAGCGACCGCTGGCCTGGTCATAGTCAAAGTGGAAGCCCCCCGAACGTGCGGCCACCCAGAGCTGGCGCAGAGGCTCCTGGCGGCTGAGGATCACCTGGCTGCCGTTCTCGAAGCGCACGGTGAGCACACCCGCGCTGTTTTCCAGGTCCAGATCCAGGTCGCTGTCATCGAATGCGTCTTCCACACGCTCCTGGGCTTCATCGACCAGGTCGTGGAATTGGGCTTCGCTCAAACTCATCAGGGATTACCTCAGGGCATAGGGGATGAAGGGCGACGGTACTCGCCGAGACTCTGTCCGGTCCAGCGGCGGAAGGCGCGCCCCAGGGAGCCGGGTTCACTGAAACCGATCAGAAAGGCAATGTCCGCCAGCTCCAGCGTCGGATCGCGCAGATAGTGCAGCACCAGCTGCTGGCGCGTCTCGTCCACCAGCTGGCTGAAGGATAACCCGGCCTCGCGCAGGCGGCGCTGCAGGGTACGCGGACTCAGCGCCAGCGCATCAGCCAGGCGCTCCAGATCCGGCCCGGCGGCAGACAGCTGAGCCGCCAGCATCTCGCGGGCGCGATCCAGCACGCTATGGCCCTGGCGCAATTCACCGAGAAGGCGCTCGGCATAGCCATCGAATAGCCGGCGCACCTCGGCGTCGGCCTGGCCAAGCGGCGTGGCCAGCAGGCGCTTGGGAAAGACCAGGGCATTGTCCGTCTGACCGAAGCGTATCGGGCAGCGGAAGATCCGCTGGTGCTCCGAGATGTCCACCGGCGCCGGATGCTGGAAGCGCACCTCGGTGGGCGGAATATCCAATCCGGTGATCCAGCGTCCGAAGGTCACCCAGCCGGCGAGGGTCTCTTCTGCCAGCAGGGCGCGCTGCTGCGGCAGGATGGACTCCCAACTGTGCGCCACCTGGGGCTCCAGGCCCTCACAGGGTGGCTCGTCAGCCAGCTCGACCCGCCCCAGGTTACCCACCAGGGCGGCGTAGCGCGCCTGGCGGTGTAGAGCGTCGGCCAGCGTGGCGCAACTCATCAGCAGGAAGCCCAGTACACCGTAGTGGCCAGGGCGCACGGCCTCGCCCAGATGCAGCCCAAGGTGCGGATCGCCGGACAGCCGTGCAGCATGTCCGAGCAGCTCGAGGTAGGCGCTGGCGGCAATGCGCTGGTCACGTTGGGCGAGGATCGCCGGCGTCAGCTGGACATGGCCAAGCAGGTCGGCAGGGGCCACGCCTAGCGGCTCGAGCCGCGCCATCAGACCCTGTAGATAGGCAACCGAGACCGAACCGGCAAGGGATGCGGCGTTATCCATGGGATCTCCTTTTTCCAGCCGCCAATGCTAGCCCTGCACAGGCCCGCAGGCCACGCCGGACGGGTTTTCCGGCGAATAGGCAAGGCGTCGGGGGGTCGGTATACTCCGGAACAATTCACGTTTTCTGCAAGGATTCCGTCATGAAGCGACTCCACGCCCCTTTCGTCGCCCTGCTCGCTGCTGCCTGCCTGCTGGCTGGCTGCGGCCAGAAAGGCCCGCTCTACATGCCTGACGACGAAAAAGCAGCGAAAGAACACCAGAAAGACGTGTACATCCGCTGATCGGGGGAGCAGTCATGGACGCTTTCACGTACCGCGACGGCGAGCTGTTCGCGGAAAGCGTAGCGCTGTCCGACATCGCCGCTCGCTTCGGCACGCCTACCTATGTCTATTCCCGCGCGGCCATCGAAGCCGGCTACATGGCCTATGCCGATGCGCTGGCTGGAACGCCGGGCATGGTGTGTTATGCAGTCAAGGCCAACTCAAACCTCGGTGTGCTGAACCTGCTGGCGCGCCTCGGCGCGGGCTTCGATATCGTTTCCAGCGGTGAGTTGGAGCGCGTGCTGGCAGCCGGCGGCGCACCTGGACGCATTGTCTTCTCGGGCGTAGGCAAGAGCCGTGACGACATGCGCCGCGCCCTGGAGGCCGGCGTGTACTGCTTTAACGTCGAGTCGCGCAACGAGCTGGAACGCCTGCAGAATGTCGCCGCCACCATGGAGGTGAAGGCTCCGGTTTCGTTGCGGGTCAACCCCGACGTGGACGCCGGCACCCACCCGTACATCGCCACTGGCCTGAAGGAAAACAAGTTCGGCATTTCCATCGAGGAGGCCGAAGCCGTCTATACCCAGGCCGCCAGCCTGCCGAACCTCGATGTGATCGGCGTCGACTGCCATATCGGCTCCCAGCTCACCAGCCTGGAACCCTTCCTCGACGCTCTCGACCGCCTGCTGACACTGATCGACCGCCTGAGCGCGCGTGGCATCAACATTCGTCACCTGGACCTCGGCGGCGGCCTCGGCGTGCGCTACCGCGATGAGCAGCCACCGCAGCCCGGCGACTACATCCAGGCCGTGCGCCAGCGCCTGCAGGGCCGCAACCTGGAACTGCTGTTCGAACCCGGTCGCTCCATCGTCGCCAACGCTGGCGTGCTGCTGACCCAGGTCGAATACCTCAAGCACACAGAACACAAGGATTTCGCCGTGATTGACGCGGCCATGAACGACCTGATCCGCCCGGCGCTCTACGAGGCCTGGATGGACGTGGTACCGGTGCAGCCCCATGCCGGCATCGAGCGCACCTACGACCTGGTCGGCCCGATCTGCGAAACGGGCGATTTTCTTGCCCGCGAGCGCAATCTGGTGCTGGCCGAGGGCGATCTGCTGGCGATACGCTCTGCCGGCGCCTACGGTTTCGTGATGAGTTCCAACTACAACACCCGCGGCCGCGCCGCCGAGGTGCTGGTGGACAGTGAGCAAGCCTTCGAGGTGCGCCGCCGCGAGACAATCGAAGACCTTTATGCCGGCGAAAGCCTGCTGCCGCAGTGAGGGCGCATCCATGCTATTGCGCTTCACCAAGATGCACGGCCTCGGCAACGACTTCATGGTCCTCGACCTGGTCAGCCAGCACGCCCATATCCAGCCCAAGCACGCCAAACAGTGGGGCGACCGCCACACCGGTATCGGTTTCGACCAACTGCTGATCGTCGAAGCCCCGACCAACCCGGATGTCGACTTCCGCTACCGCATCTTCAACTCCGACGGCTCGGAAGTGGAACAGTGCGGCAATGGCGCGCGTTGCTTCGCCCGCTTCGTCATCGACAAGCGCCTGACGGTGAAGAAGCGTATTCGCGTCGAGACCAAGAGCGGCATCATCGAACTGGATGTGCGACCCGATGGCCAGGTCACCGTGGACATGGGCCCGCCGCGCCTGGTCCCGCAACAGATTCCCTTCGTGGCCGACGCCGAAGCCTTGAGCTACCCGGTCGAGGTGGACGGCCAGACGGTCGAACTGGCAGCCATTTCCATGGGCAACCCCCACGCGGTGCTGCGCGTCGATGATGTCGCCAGCGCACCGGTACACAGCCTGGGGCCTAAGCTGGAGCACCATCCGCGCTTCCCGCAGCGCGTGAACGTGGGCTTCCTGCAGATCGTCGACCGCAAGCAGGCGAAACTGCGCGTCTGGGAGCGCGGCGCCGGGGAAACCCTGGCCTGCGGAACCGGTGCTTGCGCCGCCGCAGTGGCCGCGATCCGCCAGGGGTGGATGGACTCACCGGTGCAACTCGAACTGCCGGGCGGCCGGCTCTCTATCGAGTGGGCCGGTCCGGGGCATCCCGTTATGATGACCGGACCCGCCGTTCGCGTATTCGAAGGACAGGTTCGCCTATGACCGACCAGCATCAGGATCCGCCACAGCACCTCGACTCCGAGACGGTGGCGGCCTACCTGCGCCTCCATCCGGAATTCTTCGTCCAGCATGAAGAGTTGATTCCCGAAATGCGCATCCCGCACCAGCCGGGTGACGCTGTGTCCCTGGTGGAACGCCAGGTGAAGCTGTTGCGCGAGAGAAACATCGAGATGCGCCATCGCCTGGCGCAATTGATGGATGTCGCGCGGGAGAACGACCGGCTCTTCGACAAGACCCGCCGCCTGGTGCTCGACCTGCTGGACGCCTCCAGCCTGGAAGAAGTGGTGGGCGCCGTGGAAGACAGCCTGCGTCACGAGTTCCAGGTGCCCTTCGTCAGCCTCATCCTGTTCAGCGAGAGCACCCTACCGGTAGGTCGGAGCGTTACCGTTGCCGACGCGCACCAGAGCATCGGTGGACTGCTGGCCGGCGGCAAGACCATCTGCGGCATACTGCGCGGCCATGAGCTGGAGTTCCTGTTCGGCGCCGAGGAGCGCGACCAGGTCGGCTCCGCTGCCGTGGTCAGCCTGACCCACCAGGGCCTGCACGGCGTACTTGCCATTGGCAGCCCGGATCCGCAGCACTACAAGAGCTCCCTCGGCACCCTGTTCCTCGGCTATATCGCCGAAGTCCTGGCCCGGGTGCTGCCACGCTTCGCCACACCCCTGCGTTCGGTGAGATAGCCCGCCACCACGCACGCCAAGGAAGTCCCATGCAAGCCGACCTGGATGCTTACCTGAATCACCTGCGCAGCGAGCGTCAGGTTTCAGCTCACACCCTGGACGGCTACCACCGCGACCTGCTCAAGGTACGTGCGCTCTGCGAGAAGTTCGGCATTGCCGACTGGCAGGACCTGGACGTCCGCAGCCTGCGCAGCTTTATTGCCCGATTGCACCAGGACGGCCTGTCCAGTCGCAGCCTGGCCCGTCTGCTCTCGGCCGTGCGTGGCCTCTACCAATACCTGATCCGTGAAGGTCGCTGCCGTCACGACCCGGCCAATGGTCTTGCCGCCCCCAGGGGCGCTCGCCGCCTGCCCCGTGCGCTGGATGCCGACCGCGCCCAGCAACTGCTGGACGGTGCTGTTGAGGACGACTTCATCGCCCGTCGCGACCAGGCCATGCTGGAGCTCTTCTACTCATCCGGTCTGCGCCTGTCCGAACTGGTGGGCCTGGACCTCGACGGCCTCGATTTGTCCGCCGGTCTAGTGCGGGTACGCGGCAAAGGCAACAAGATTCGCGAGCTGCCGGTGGGCAGCAAGGCCCGCGAAGCGCTGGACGAGTGGCTGCCGCTGCGCGCCATGGCCAATCCGGGCGACCGCGCCGTGTTCATCAGCCGGCAGGGCCGCCGGCTCTCCGCACGCGCAGTCCAGTTACGGGTGCGCCAGGCCGGAGTGCGTGAACTGGGCCAGCATTTGCACCCGCACATGCTGCGGCATTCCTTCGCCAGTCATATGCTGGAATCATCACAGGACCTGCGGGCAGTACAGGAGCTGCTCGGCCACGCCGACATTTCCACCACCCAGATCTACACCCACCTGGACTTCCAGCACCTGGCCTCGGTCTACGACCAGGCCCACCCGAGAGCAAAGCGACGGGGAGCGGACGAATGAGTATTCAGCTGATCACTTTCGACCTGGACGACACCCTCTGGGACAACCGGCCGGTCATTGAGGGCGCCGAATCCGCCATGCGCGACTGGCTGATGGAACACACTCCAGCCCTGGGCACCATGCCCGTGGAACACCTCTGGGCCATTCGCGGCGAAGTCCTGGCTGCAGAACCGAGTCTCAAGCACCGCCTCAGCGAACTGCGTCGCCGTACCCTGCGCCGCGCACTGGAAGGCGTTGGCTACTCCGCCGAAGATGCCATCGACCTGGCCGAAGGCGCCTTCCAGGCCATGCTCCACGCTCGTCACCGCATCACCTTCTTCCCCGACACCGTCCCTACCCTGGAACGCCTGGCCATCCGCTACAACCTGGGCGTGATCACCAACGGCAATGCCGACGTGCGCCGCTTGGGCCTGGCCGACTACTTCAAGTTCGCCCTCTGCGCGGAGGAACTTGGCGTTGGCAAGCCCGACCCGGAGCCTTTCCTCGAAGCGCTGAAGCGTGGCGGTGTAAGCGCGCGCGAAGCCGTGCATATCGGCGACCACCCCGCCGACGATATCGAAGGCGCCCGCCGCGCCGGCCTGCGCGCCATCTGGTTCAACCCGCTGGGCAAGGAGTGGAGCGGCGAACACCTGCCGGATGCGGAGATCACCAGCCTGCGGGAGTTGCCTGAGGTACTGGCGCGCTGGGCGAAGTGGCACTAGAGAGCCAAAGCTTTCGCAGATAAGGTCGCTTGCACACCGATTGCGGCGCCTTCTTCCCCTACACGCATGAAAAAGCCCGCGCAATGGCGGGCTCTATCGACGGGGGCCGGCCTCAGATGGGACGGCTGCCGTACTTGCTGTCTGGCTTCTTCGGTGGGTCGGCAACCACATTGGGTTCGACCTCCTGCACCTTGCCACCACGGGCCAGGAATTCTTCCATGGCCCTGGCCAGGGCATCGCGCTCTTTCTGCTTGGCTTCGATGCTGGGCATCTCTTCGACTTCGACCGCAGCCTTGGCCTTCTTCCCAGAGGGGGCAGGGGCCTCGCCATCGTCGTCGCTTTCGCCATCATCGGCTGCAGCCAGCTCTTCGCCGTCTTCCTCGTCGGCCGCTTCCAGCTCGTCTTGTTCCAGTTCTTCGTCGCTCATGTTCTACCTCATGCCTTGCCAAAGCAGGTTAGTTATAGCCCAGCTACGCCAGCTTACTAACGCGGCTGGAAAAAATTCAGGGCGCCTCGCCGTGCAAGGTCGCCAGTAGTCGGCGAGCACCGCCCTGGTCGCGGTGTTCACCCAGGTAGACACCTTGCCAGGTGCCCATTGCCAGTTGCCCGTCTCGGAGCGGCAGACTCAACTGGCAGCCGAGCAGGCTGCCCTTGAAGTGCGCGGGCAGATCGTCCGGCCCTTCATAGTCATGTTCATAGCCGCTTTCACCCTGGGGCACCAGGCGATTGAAGAATCGCTCGAAATCTCGCCGCACAGCGGGATCGGCATTCTCGTTCACCGTCAGGGAAGCCGACGTATGTTGCAACCAGAGGTGCAACAGACCGACGCGATAGCGCCGCAGTTCCGGCAATGCGGCCAGGATTTCCTCGGTCACCAGGTGGAAGCCACGCGGCTTCGGGCGCAAGGTAATCAGGGTCTGCTGCCACATCCGCAAATACCTGTCTCGGCTTGTACGGCCGGCATTCTAGCGCGGCCGCTGAAAAAGCAAAGGGCGCCTTGCGGCGCCCTTTTAGGCATTTCTGCCGCCCCCCCCGTCGGCAGCTGCCGAACGGGGAAATCATCTGCATCAGAGGTTGTAGCCGCGCTCGTTGTGCTGAGCCAGGTCGAGGCCGACGGTCTCTTCCTCTTCGTTGACGCGCAGGCCCATGACCACGTCCAGCACCTTCAGGATCACGAAGGTCACGATGCCGGTGTAGACCACGGTGAAGGCCACACCTTCGAACTGGATCAGCAGTTGGGCGCCGATGTCTTCCACGGTGCCGAAGCCACCCAGGGCCGGTGCGGCGAACACGCCGGTCAGCAGCGCGCCGACGATACCGCCGATGCCGTGCACACCGAAGGCGTCTAGGGAGTCATCGTAGCCCAGCTTGCGCTTCAGGCTGGTGGCGCAGAAGTAGCAGACCACGCCGGCAACCAGGCCGATGATCAGGGCGCCCATCGGGCCGACGGTGCCGGCAGCCGGGGTGATGGCAACCAGGCCGGCGACCACACCGGAAGCGATGCCCAGGGCGCTCGGCTTACCGTGGGTCAGCCATTCGGCGAACATCCAGCCCAGGGCGGCGGCGGCGGTGGCGATCTGGGTAACCAGCATGGCCATGCCGGCAGTGCCGTTGGCCGCTACTGCGGAACCGGCGTTGAAGCCGAACCAGCCCACCCAGAGCATGGCGGCGCCGACCAGGGTGTAACCCAGGTTGTGCGGAGCCATCGGAGTGGTCGGATAGCCCTTGCGCTTGCCCAGCACCAGGCAGCACACCAGACCAGCAATACCGGCGTTGATGTGCACCACGGTGCCACCGGCGAAGTCCAGCACGCCCCAGTCCCACATCAGGCCGCCATTGCCGCTCCACACCATGTGGGCGATCGGGGCATAGACCAGGGTGAACCAGACAGCCATGAAGATCAGCATGGCGGAGAACTTCATGCGCTCGGCAAAGGCACCCACGATCAGGGCTGGGGTGATGATGGCGAAGGTCATCTGGAAGGTGATGAACACGCTCTCAGGAATCGCGTACACCAGGCTGCTGGTGTTCAGGCCGCTGAGGAAGGCCTTGGACAGGCCGCCCACGAAGGAGTTGAAGTTGATCACCCCCTGTTCCATGCCGGTGGTGTCGAAGGCCAGGCTGTAGCCGTAGACCACCCAGAGGAGGCTGATCAGGCCAGTGATGGCGAAGCACTGCATCATCACCGACAGAACGTTCTTGGAACGCACCATGCCGCCGTAGAACAGCGCCAGGCCGGGGATAGTCATGAACAGCACCAGCGCAGTAGCGACGATCATCCACGCCGTGTCACCACTGTTCAGCACGACCTCGTCGGCGGCCATGGCCAGGCCGGGGGTAACGAGGGACAAAAGGGCTCCTAGCCCTGCGGCTTTACGCAGAGTCATGTTGTTTTCTCCTGGGGCGTTGGGGTTCGGAGGCTTAGATCGCGTCTGTGCCGGTTTCGCCGGTACGGATACGGATGGCCTGTTCCAGATTGACGACGAAAATCTTGCCGTCACCGATCTTGCCGGTATTGGCTGCCTTGGTGATGGCCTCGATCACGCGATCCAGTTGATCATCGGCGATGGCCACGTCGATCTTCACCTTCGGCAGGAAATCGACAACGTACTCGGCGCCACGGTACAGCTCTGTGTGGCCTTTTTGCCGTCCGAAGCCCTTGACCTCGGTGACGGTAATGCCCTGCACACCGATCTCCGACAACGACTCACGCACGTCGTCGAGCTTGAAAGGCTTGATGATGGCGGTGACTAGCTTCATGAAACTCTCTCCCGTGTTTGGTTGACTTGCCCCAGGAAAAACGCGAACCCGGCTCAAGTCTAAGCGCAGTGTCTGGCTTTTGTAACGCATCGGCCCGCCTTGCCTCGGCACGCCGACATTAACCAACCGCTTCTGGCGAAACACTCCCCCGCCTCGCCCGGTGCACCGGAACTGCATCGGTGCATGCGTCGTCCACCTCCAAGCAGATTTCTTGCCAGCTCCGAACAAAGTGCGCTTTTTCAAGCAGATACTGGCCGAGTGCCTGTTCCACATGACCGGAACCGCACCTCCATCGCACCAAAGCAGTGCGCAACGCCCCAGCGCCCTGCTCAAAAAGTGTGCGCCGCCCATCGCCAGCCCGACCCCCGGGAGCACCGTGGTAGACTGCCGCCCATTCACCTACGGATACCCACCATGCTGCCGCCCAAAGCCCTGCTCGATACCCTCGCCGCCACTGCCTCGCGCCTGTTCAGCAGCGACAGCCCGCTGCCCCGCGCCGAGGTCGAGGCCCAGTTCAAGGCTTTGCTGCAGAGCGCATTCGGCAAGCTTGACCTGGTCAGTCGCGACGAGTTCGACAGCCAGATGGTGGTCCTCGGCCGTACTCGCGCACGCCTGGAAGCCCTGGAAGCCAAGGTCGCGGAACTGGAAGCCAAGCTGAACCCACCGCCGACGGAGTGATCCCGCTCCGGCCCGGCGGACCGATCAAGGAGTGATCAATGTCCCTGGCCATCGTCCACAGCCGCGCGCAGGTCGGCGTCGAAGCCCCTGCCGTGACCGTCGAAGCCCACCTCGCCAACGGCCTGCCGTCCCTGGCCCTGGTGGGCCTGCCGGAAGCGGCCGTAAAGGAAAGCAAGGACCGTGTGCGCAGCGCGATCCTGAACAGCGGGTTCGACTTCCCGCCCCGCCGCATCACCCTCAACCTCGCCCCGGCTGACCTACCGAAAGATGGCGGCCGATTCGACCTAGCCATCGCTCTCGGCGTGCTCGCCGCCAGCGGCCAACTACCGGCCAATGCCCTGGAAGAGGTCGAGTGCCTGGGAGAACTGGCGCTCTCCGGGGCCCTGCGCCCAGTTCAGGGTGTACTGCCCGCCGCGCTGGCCGCTCGCGCCGCTGGACGTACCCTGGTGGTGCCCAAAGAGAACGCGGAAGAAGCCAGCCTCGCCAGCGGCCTCAAGGTGCTGGCCGCCGCGCACCTGCTGGAACTTACCGCGCACTTCGCCGGCCATACCCCGCTCGCCCCCTATCAGCCCAAGGGCTTGCTGGAGGAACGACCGCCCTACCCTGACCTCGCTGACGTCCAGGGCCAGGCAGCCGCCAAACGCGCCCTGCTGGTGGCCGCAGCCGGAAGTCACAACCTGCTCTTCTGCGGGCCTCCGGGCACCGGCAAGACCCTGCTCGCAAGCCGCCTGCCCGGTCTCTTGCCGCCCCTGGGAGAGCAGGAGGCATTGGAAGTGGCCGCCATCCATTCGGTAGCCAGCCACGCACCTCTGCAGTCCTGGCCGCAGCGACCCTTTCGGCAACCGCATCACAGCGCGTCGGGCGCCGCGCTGGTCGGTGGTGGCAGTCGACCCAAACCGGGAGAGATAACCCTCGCACATCAGGGGGTACTGTTCCTTGACGAGCTGCCAGAGTTCGACCGGAAGGTGCTGGAAGTTCTGCGTGAGCCGCTGGAAAGTGGCGAAATCGTCATCGCCCGTGCCCATGACAAGGTGCGCTTCCCGGCGCGTTTCCAGCTGGTGGCGGCGATGAACCCCTGCCCCTGTGGATATCTGGGCGACCCCGGTGGCCGCTGCCGTTGCACCCCAGAACAGATTCAACGCTACCGCGCCAAGCTATCCGGCCCCCTGCTCGACCGAATCGATCTGCACCTGACCGTCGCCCGCGAATCCACCAGCCTGGAGCCACCGGCCAGCGTAGGCCCGGGCAGTGCGCAAGCCTCGTCCGAAGTGGCTCGAGCACGGCGCCTGCAACTTCAGCGGCAGGGCTGCGCCAACGCATTCCTCGACCTGCAGGGCCTGCGCCGGCACTGCGCCCTGGACGCCTCCGACCGCGCCTGGCTTGAAAACGCCTGCGAGCGCCTGAACCTGTCCCTGCGCGCCGCCCACCGCATCCTCAAGGTGGCGCGAACCCTGGCCGACCTGGAACAGGCCGGGAAGATCGCCCGCCATCATCTCGGAGAGGCCCTGCAATACCGGCCCGAGGCACTGACCTGAAGCAATGAAAGCTATTGATCGATTACCGATAAGAGACTTTATCTATCATTTTTGCTAGAATACTGCGCCTTCCGCCCTTGGCGGCCATCCGATTAAAAGGAGAGCTAGCTCAATGGAGGCACGTTCGTCTTCGCAATCCACCCTCAATCCGCCGGTTTTTTTCGGTTCCGCCTTCCTCATCATTGCCCTGGTGCTCTACAGCACCCTGGCCCGCGAACAGGCCCAGACCCTGTTTGGCCACATCCAGGACTGGATCGTCGTCAATGCCAGCTGGTTCTATGTCCTGACCGTGGCGCTGATCCTCATCACCGTGGTCTTCCTCGCGGTCAGTCGCTTTGGCGACATCAAGCTCGGCCCCGACCACAGCCGCCCCGAGTACCGCAACAGCTCCTGGTTCGCCATGCTGTTCTCCGCGGGCATGGGCATCGGCCTGATGTTCTTCGGCGTTGCCGAACCGCTGATGCATTACGCCAACCCGCCTGTAGGCGATGCCAACACCGTCGCCGCCGCCAAAGAGGCGATGAAGCTGACCTTCTTTCACTGGGGCCTGCACGCCTGGGCGATCTACGCCATCGTCGCGCTGATCCTGGCGTTTTTCTGCTTCCGCCACGATCTGCCGCTGACCCTGCGTTCGGCGCTCTACCCATTGATCGGCGACCGCATATACGGCCCCATCGGCCACGCTGTGGATATCTTTGCCATCCTCGGCACCGTGTTCGGCGTGGCCACCTCCCTCGGCTATGGCGTACTGCAGATCAACAGCGGCCTCAACCACCTGTTCGGACTGCCGGTCAGCGTGCCGGTGCAGCTGGGGTTGATCGCCGGCACCTGCGCCCTGGCCACCCTGTCAGTAGCCAGCGGACTGAACCGGGGGATCAAGATCCTCTCCGAGCTCAACCTGGTGCTGGCCGTGATCCTGCTGGCCGTGGTGCTGGTGTTGGGACCCACCGTGTTCCTGCTCAAGACCTTCGTGCAAAACACCGGCGGCTACCTATCGGAGATCGTCAGCAAGACCTTCAACCTGTACGCCTATGAATCGAGCGACTGGATCGGCGGCTGGACCTTGCTCTACTGGGGTTGGTGGCTGTCTTGGTCGCCCTTCGTCGGCCTGTTCATCGCGCGCATCTCCCGCGGACGCACCATCCGCCAGTTCGTCTCCGGTGTACTGTTCGTTCCAGCCGGCTTCACCCTGCTGTGGATGACGGTGTTCGGCGACACCGCCATTCACATGGTGCTGCAGGACGGCGTCCACAGCCTGCTGAACACCGTGGCCCAGGACAGCTCGCTGGCGCTCTTCGCCTTCCTCGAGCAGTTCCCCTTCGCCTCGCTGCTGTCCATGGTTGCGGTACTCATGGTGGTGGTGTTCTTCGTCACCTCGGCCGACTCCGGCGCCCTGGTGGTCGACATGCTGGCCTCCGGCGGCCGCGAGGTAACGCCGCTCTGGCAGCGCTTGTTCTGGTCGATCCTGATAGGCGTGGTGGCCATGGCGCTGCTGGTGGCCGACGGCCTCAAGGCCCTGCAGACCGCAACCATCGCCAGCGCTCTGCCCTTCGCCGTGGTGCTGCTGGCGGCTACCTGGGGCTTGCTCAAGGCCCTGCGCCTGGACGCCACCAAGCGCGGAATCCGCTACCAGGCACTCAATCTCTCCCGCCCGGCCCAACGTCAGCACGGTGGCTGGCAGCGACGCCTGCGCAACATCCTGATGTTCCCGCGCCGCAGCCATGTCACCCGCTTCATCGATGAAGTGGTGCGCCCCGCCTGCCAGGAAATTTCCGAGGAACTGCGCAAGCAGGGCTACACGGTCGACGTGCAGAACGGCGAGGACGGCCGTTGCAAGCTGAACGTCGGCCACGGCGCCGAAGTGGATTTCAGCTACGAGGTGCGCCCGCGGGCCTTGCCGCTACCGGCCTTCGTCAGCCGCGATGGCGAGGAGAGCCAAGACTCGCGCAAGTACTTCCGCGCCGAGGTCTACCTGCGCGAAGGCGGCCAGGACTACGACGTGATGGGCTGGAGCCGCGACGAAGTGATCGGCGACCTGCTCGACCAGTACGAGAAGCACCTGCACTTCCTGCACGTCGTGCGCTGAAGCAGTTCCCCCGAAACATTTATCCACAGCCTGGCGCTGCCCCATCGGCACCAGGCTGCGATACTCGCCGCCTCGTCCCACGGAGTCCGGCATGACCAGCTTCAACCTCGGCCCCCTCGCCATTCCCATGCAGCATGGGCTGCTCTACCTCGGCTTCTTCGCGGCGCTGTTCGCAGGCTGGCTGGCCGGGCGCAGGCACAAGGCCAACCCCGAGGGTGCGCTGTTCGCCATGCTGATTGGCGGATTGCTGGTGGCGCGGCTGGCGTTCATCGGGCAGTACTTAGAGCATTACGCGGTAAAGCCCCTGAGTCTTGTGGATATCCGCGACGGCGGTTTCCTGTTCTGGCCGGGTCTGGTAGGCGCCGCCCTCATCGGTGCCGGGCTCGCCTGGCGCAAGCCAGCCCTGCGCCGGTCACTGGCCATTGCCGTGCTGGTCGGTGGCAGCCTCTGGGGAACTGGCCTGGCGATGGTCTCGGCCCTGGAGCGCAGCCGCCAGCTACCGGCGTTGAGCCTGATGGACCTGCAGGGTAATCCGGTGGACCTGCACGCTCTGGATGGCCGCCCGCTGGTGGTCAACCTCTGGGCCACCTGGTGCCCGCCCTGCCGTCGCGAGATGCCGGTGCTGGAAGCGGCGCAGAAGGCCAATCCCGACGTGCGTTTCCTGCTGGTTAACCAAGGCGAGCACGCCGAAGCGGTGACCCGCTATCTCGCCGAGCAAGGCCTCGCTCCCCGGGACGTACTGCTCGACAGCGGCAATCGCCTGGGCCAGGCCACTGGGTCATTCGGCCTGCCCACCACCCTTTTCTACAACTCCAGGGGCAGGCTGAACCACAGCCACATGGGCGAGTTGTCCAGCGCCAGCCTGGAGCACGGGTTGCGCCAACTGCACTAGCTCAATACTGCCGAATCCGGCCCCATCCATTGGGCAGGTTCGCTGGCGCGAGTCGCTACCGGCAGCGGTGAAGACTCAGGCCCCACCAAGCACCTGGTTTCCCAAGTTCAAATGAGCATTCAGCATTGCTATAAGCCACTTTCATTGGAACCGTCTTATTCCAATGAAACCATCAAACATGAACAAGCAACCTGATAAACCCCTGCAACTCTTCAGAACAAACTCTCAGACGCCACATATACCCCCAACTACTATCCCCCGCCCGCTGTCAGATGTCAGTCAAGACAGAAAACAAATTCGAACAGTTCGGGAAACAACCTACAAGATAAAGGATCAATCCCTCAAGAACGATGGAACTGGGCTTATTGATCACTGGTTCGACTTCCTTAAAATTTCCGAGGCTCTTAACGAGCGCTGTATTGCTGTTGCCAGGCCGGCAAGCAAGATTCTTGTTCCTGGCATTGAGGGTCAGGGCAGGAGCAATTTAGAGCGTGGCAGCGCAAATAAAACATTGTGCCGTATCGATTATTCACTGCTGCCGTGCGATGAAAAAGACCGGAGCCGGTTACCAACAGATCACCACCAAATGCCGGCAACCATCTTTTCAACGAATGGTGATTGAATCTCCTGCAAATTCAGACAAGGGGGGGCACTTATGAAGCCCACGCAATTCATTCAGGTTCTCTCGCTACTCGGAACCACGCTGGCACTGAGTGTCATGTCGGTGAAGGCAATGGCGGCACCTTATTGTCAAGAACCGACCACATGGAAAATGGCGATGCCAGGGACGCTCGAAATCAATCCGGACGCGCCGCTTGGCTCTAATTTGTGGAAAGAAATTGTTAGGGGACGAGCTATTTCCGGTCGCCCATGTAAATCTGGCGTTTACTTCATTCTCATGCAGGGCACGAGGCCTCTTCTGGACTCCAGAACCTACGACTCCGGCATCCCAGGCATTGGCCTACGCATTCGTATCCCCTCGTCGTGCTACATGGGCTACTGGCCAGGTAGATGCGAGCTGAACAATTGGGCTGGCAGTAGCGGTGCATATCTCCTAGAGATTAGCTTGGTCAAAGTTGGGCCCATCACGACTGGCGGGGAGTTGACCGGCACGTTTGGAGAACAGCGCATCAATGGCGGCGAGCAGAAGGCAATCTACATGTGGGACGGTAGCGTTGAAATCTCCCTCAGAAAACCAACATGCTCGGTTTCGTCTACGTTCATCGATGTACCACTTGGTCAATTTTCAACCAAAGCGTTTACCGGTATCGGCAGCACGACCGCCTCGCAGAATTTCAACATCGAGTTGCAATGCTCGGGTGGAGATGCCGGGAGCACACTCAAGGTGCATACCACACTCACGGATGCCACTAACGAGACCAATGTGTCCAACGTACTGTCACTTTCGCGGGACTCACAGGCCAGCGGTGTCGGCATCCAGATTCTGAACGATGCGACGGTGTTGGACCTTGGTCCGAATGCCAAGTGGCACGCGGGCAACGTGCAACACGGCGAATCCACCTTCACGATTCCGCTCAGCGCCCGCTACGTTCAGACTGCAGACAACATCACTCCCGGCACTGCAAACGGCAATGCGACCTTCACGATGAGCTATCAATGAGGGGAGCGTTTTCTAGCCGAGCAGCTCCACCTTCGGAAGCTGCATAGCCGCCACTTCCGCCTGCAAAAAGTCACGCAGCCGACGCAGGCGGTCCTGGCCGCTGCGGGCGCGGGGCCAGACCAGGTAGTAACTTTCTCCGCTGGCCACGGCCGTCGGCCAGGGCAGGCCGATGCGCCCTTCGGCAACATCTTCCGCCACCATCACCAGATCACCGATGGACACGCCATAGCCGCGTGCGGCGGCGACTATGCCCAGTTCCAGCGTGTCGAACACCTGCCCGCCCTTGAGCGATACCTCCTCCCCCAGCTCCATGCGCTGCAACCAACGGCGCCAGTCGCGGCGATCCGGTGTCGGGTGCAGCAGCTCGGTTCCTTTCAGTCGCGCCAAGTCCCAGGGTTCAGCAACCAGCGATGGCTCGCACACCGGGATCAGCCATTCGCTGAACAGCAGGGTCACCTCCCAGTCCTGGCTGAAGTGGCCGTCGCTGAGCAGCACCGCGCAATCGAACGGCTCGTGCTGGAAATCCACCTTGTCCACATCCATCCAGGCGCTGGTCAGCTGTACTTCGATGTCGTCATTGAGGTACCGGAAGCGACTGATGCGCGACAGCAACCAACGCATGGTGAGCGTCGAAGGCGCCTTCAGGCGCAGGGTGGCGTCGTCGACCCGCAGCGTGATGCAGGCGCGCTCCAGGGCATCGAAACCATCCCGCAGGCCGGGCAGCAGCATGCGCGCCGGCTCGGTGAGCTGCAGATTGCGCCCCTGGCGCTCGAACAATCGGCAGGCGAAGTGATCTTCCAGCGTTCGGATGTGCCGGCTGACGGCGCTCTGGGTGATGGCCAGCTCCTCGGCGGCCCGGGTAAAGGAGGCGTGACGGGCGGCAGCCTCGAAGGCACGCAGGGCGTAGAGCGGCGGCAGGCGGCGTGACATATGTCTTTACCTATGAGTTAAAGTCATGGATTGCATCATTTTTTTCCTTTTGTGCTGCAGGTTCAAGGTTTGGAGAATTGCTGAATCCAACGCGGGTCAATGGAATTGGCCGGCCCTCCGAAACAGTGAGCCTTACTCATGCCGCAGAGCATACGCAACGAACTGGTCGCCATCCTGCGCCTGGCTGGACCGCTGATCGCGGCCCAACTGGCCCATGTGGTGATGGTGTTCACCGACACCGTGATGATGGGCCTGATCGGCCCCGAAGCCCTGGCCGGCGGCGGCCTGGGTGCTGCCAGCTACTCCTTCGTGTCGATTTTCTGCGTCGGCGTGATCGCCGCCGTGGGCAACCTCGTTGCCATCCGCCACGGCGCTGACGACAACACCGGCGCCACTCGCCTGACCCAGAGCGGTCTCTGGCTGGCCTTCGCCATGGCACTGGCCGCCGGCCTGCTGCTGTGGAACCTCAAGCCCATTCTGCTGACCTTCGGCCAGGCGCCGGAAAGCGTGGAAGGCGCCATGCAGTTTCTTTCCACACTGGTCTTCGCCCTGCCCGGCTACCTCGGCTTCATGGCCCTGCGCGGTTTCACCAGCGCCATCGGCCGACCCGGCCCGGTCATGGCCATCAGCATTGGTGGGGCGCTGACCAACTTCCTCCTTAACTACGCACTGATCCACGGCATGTTCGGCCTGCCGCGAATGGGCCTGGCGGGCATTGGCCTGGTGACGGCCGTGGTGATGAATGCGATGGCGTTGTTGCTCGCTTGGCATATCGTGCGCAACCCGGCCTATTCGGCCTATCCGCTGCTCAAGGGGTTGCAACGGCCATCCCGCGAGGCGCTGGCCGAGCTGGTGCGCCTGGGCCTGCCCATCGGCGGTACCTATGCGGTGGAGTCCGGCCTGTTTGCCTTCGCAGCCCTGTGCATGGGCGCGCTCGGCAACACCCAGCTGGCGGCGCACCAGATCGCCATCCAGTCGGTGTACGTGGCCTTCATGGTGCCGGTCGGCATCTCCTACGCGGTGACTTTCCGCATCGGCCAGCATTTCGGCGCTGGTCGACTTGAGGAAGCGCGCCGCGCCGGGCGCCTGGGGATCGGCTTCGGCGCCGGCTGCATGCTCGCGTTCGCAGTGCTGTTCTGGGTAGCACCGGAGTGGGTGGTAGGGCTGTTCCTCGACCGCCACGCCGCCGAGTACCAGGACATCGTGCGACTCGCCGTAAGCCTGTTGGCAGTGGCCGCCTGGTTCGAGCTGTTCGATGGCATCCAGACCATCGCCATGGGCGCGATCCGAGGCCTAAAGGACGCCAAAACCACCTTCCTGGTCGGTCTCGGCTGCTATTGGCTGGTGGGCGCGCCGGCGGCCTGGCTGCTGGCCTTCCCCTTGGGCTGGGGTGCTACCGGCGTCTGGTGGGGGTTGGCGCTGGGATTGGCCTGCGCTGCGCTGGGGCTGACCCTGGGCTTCGAATGGAAGACCGCACGGTTGCTGCGGCCTGACGGGTTATCTACAGCGCCCCTCGGCGCACGCTCGTGACCCGCTCGTTTAGCCCACGCTGACCTCCGCTGGTGGGCTGAAGCCCACCCTATGTACGGGAGTCAGCGCCATCCTGCGAGTCTTCAATCGCGAATGCATTCGCAGACAGCGGCTCAGGACTCCTGTCTGGTAAACAGCGCTTGGCGCGCTCCGAACACCAGAAAGCGTGCCAGCTCGGCCAGGGGTAACGGCCGGCTGATCCAGTAGCCCTGGGCCTGGTCACAGCCGAACTGGCGCAGCAGGGCGAGCTGCTCGGCGTTTTCCACGCCCTCGGCCACGACTTCCAGCTTGAGGTTCTGCGCCAGGTTGATCATCGCCTTCACCAACAGACGATTCTCCGGACGATCATGCATGCCGCCGACGAAGCTCTTGTCGATCTTCAGCAGGGCAATGGGCAGGCTGTTGAGGTGGACGAAGGAGGAGAAGCCAGTGCCGAAGTCGTCCAGGGAAAAGCGCACGCCCAGCTGCCCTAGGGCGTCCATGGTCTGGCGCACCTGCTCGCTGCGGCGCATCACGGCGGTTTCGGTGAGCTCGAATTCCAGCCAGCGGGCATCGACACCGCGTTCGTGGATCAACCGGCTTAAGGTGGAAAGCAGCTGGCTGTCCTGGAACTGGCGGAACGACAGATTCACCGCCATGTGCAGCGGCGGCAGGCCGCGCCCGCGCAGCCACTGCATATCGCGCAGGGCACGGGAGATCACCCAGTAGCCCAGCGGTACGATCAGGCCGCTTTCTTCGGCCAGCGGCACGAACTCATTGGGCGTGAGCAGGCCGCGTTCGCTGTGGCGCCAGCGCACCAGGGCTTCCAGGCCCAGGATGTTGCCGGTCCTCAGGCATAGACGTGGCTGGTAGTGCAGCTCCAGTTCGTCCCGGCGCAGCGCCCGGCGCAGCTCGCTTTCCAGGTCGGCGCGGCTACGGGCGCTGCGATTGATGCGCTCATCGAAGACATGGAAGGTACAGCCCTGGCTGGCCTTGGCCTGCTGCATGGCGATGTGGGCGTGCCACATCAGCGGGTCGGCACCGTCGCTGGCACGGGAATGGGCGATACCCAGGCTGCAACCGAGCAGCAAGCTCTCGCCGTCTACCTGGTAGGGTTCGGCCAAGGACTCGGCGATACGCTCGGCAACTCGCTCGGCGCGCGCCGGGTCGCGACGGGTATCCAACAGCAGGGCAAATTCGTCACTGCCCAGGCGCGCCAATTGATCACCCGCGCGCAATTGCGCCTTGAGCCGTGCCACCACTTGAAGGATCAGGCGGTCGCCGGCCTGGTGGCCGAGGGCGTCGTTGGCATGGCGGAAGTTGTCCAGATCCAGGTGACCAAGGGCCAGACCGCGCCCGTCGTACTCCACCAGCCGCGCGGCCAGCAAGGTCTGGAAGCCCTGGCGGTTGGCGATTCCGGTGAGCGGGTCCTGCTCGGCCAGGCGCTCCAGCGCGTGCTGCAGGTTACGTCGCTCGCGGACATGACGCAGGGTGCGACGAAGGGTGTCGGCACTCAGGTGTTCGCGCACCAGCCAGTCGCTGACGCCCTGGGGAGCTTCGTCCGGCTCTTCTTCCAGCAGCAAGATGATGGGCAGTGGGCAACGCCCGGCCGAGGGCAGCCGGGCCGGCGTACAAAGCACCAGGGCACAACCCAGGTCGCCCACCAAGCTGCTGGCAGCGTCCCAGGAATCGGCGGTAATCAGGGGGGATGCGCTGCCCATCGCGGAAAGCGTTTCGCGAAAAAGTTCAGCCCAGGCCGGCGTTTCCGCCAGCAGGAGCATGCGCATGGGCTCAACGAGCGCGGACAAATGACCTCCCCGGGGTCACAGATTATGCGGCACTTTCGCGCCAGGCTGCGCCATTATCGGCGTCGTTCTTACCACGCATCCCTACGTGATCTTCGCCAATTCGCCGGCAAAGACGGCATCATCGTACTGGCTGCGCGGAAATTTCCAAGCTCAACCCACCAGCAATCGCGCTTGTATCACAGTTGCCCAGAGGTACTTCGGTACAACCCGGCCGGCCTGCTAGAATGCGCGGCCATTCGCCTTGATCCAGCCCCAGCATGTCCCGACTCAACCCTCGGCAGCAGGAAGCCGTGAACTACGTCGGTGGTCCGCTCCTGGTACTCGCCGGCGCAGGCTCCGGCAAGACCAGCGTGATCACCCGGAAGATCGCCTACCTGGTGCAGCAGTGCGGGATCCGCGCGCAGTACATCGTCGCGGTGACCTTCACCAACAAGGCGGCGCGCGAGATGAAGGAGCGCGTCAGCACCCTGCTGCGCGGCAGCGAGGGCAAGGGCCTTACGGTTTCCACGTTCCACAACCTCGGCCTCAACATCATCCGCAAGGAACACGCGCGCCTGGGCTTCAAGCCGGGGTTCTCGATCTTCGACGAGTCGGATATCAAGGCGCTGCTGACCGACATCATGCAGAAAGAATATGCCGGGGATGATGGCGCCGACGAAATCAAGGGCTACATCGGCAACTGGAAGAACGACCTGATCCTGCCCGAGGAGGCGCTGGCCAAGGCGCGCAACCCGAAGGAACAGACCGCCGCCGTCGTCTACATGCACTACCAGCGCACGCTCAAGGCGTACAACGCGGTGGACTTCGACGACCTGATCCTGCTGCCGGTGAAACTGTTCCAGGACAACCCGGACATCCTGGAGAAGTGGCAGAACCGCGTGCGCTACATGCTGGTGGACGAATACCAGGACACCAACGCCAGCCAGTACCTGCTGGTGAAGCTGCTGGTGCAGCATCGCGCACAGTTCACCGTGGTGGGTGACGACGACCAGTCCATCTACGCCTGGCGCGGCGCGCGGCCGGAAAACCTGATGCAGCTGAAGGAAGATTTCCCGTCGCTGAAGGTGGTGATGCTGGAGCAGAACTATCGCTCCACCAGCCGCATCCTCAAGTGCGCGAACATCCTCATCGCCAACAACCCCCACGTGTTCGAGAAGCAACTGTGGAGCGAGATGGGTGTGGGCGATCCAATCCGGGTGATCCGCTGCCGCAACGAGGACGCCGAGGCCGAGCGCATCGCCATGGAGATTCTCACCCTGCACCTGCGCACCCAACGGCCCTACAGCGAGTTCGCCATCCTCTACCGGGGCAACCATCAGGCCAAGCTGATGGAATTGAAGCTGCAGCACCACCAGATTCCGTATCGGCTGTCCGGGGGCACCAGCTTCTTCGGGCGCCAGGAAGTGAAGGACCTGATGTCGTACTTCCGCCTGCTGGTGAACCCGGACGACGACAACGCCTTCCTGCGCGTGATCAACGTGCCGCGCCGGGAGATCGGCTCCACCACCCTGGAAAAGCTCGGCAACTACGCCACCGAGCGCGGCATCTCGATGTTCGCCGCAAGCGACGAAATGGGCCTGTCCGAGCACCTCGACAGCCGCTTCACCGAGCGCCTGCAGCGCTTCAAGCGCTTCATTGACGGGGTGCGCCAACAATGCGCGCAGAACGATCCCATCGCCGCCTTGCGCAGCATGGTGATGGATATCGACTACGAGAACTGGATTCGCCAGAACGCCTCCAGCGACAAGGTCGCTGACTTTCGCATGGGCAACGTCTGGTTCCTCGTCGACGCCCTGAAGAACACCCTGGAACGCGATGAAGAAGGCGGCATGACCATCGAGGAAGCCATCGCCAAGCTGGTGCTGCGCGACATGCTCGAACGCCAGCAGGAGGAAGAGGAAGGTGCCGACGGCGTGCAAATGATGACCCTGCACGCCTCCAAGGGCCTGGAGTTCCCCTATGTCTTCATCATGGGTGTGGAAGAAGACATCCTCCCCCACCGCTCCAGCATCGAAGCCGACACCATCGAGGAAGAACGCCGCCTGGCCTACGTGGGCATCACCCGCGCGCGGCAAAATCTGGCCATGACCTTCGCCGCCAAGCGCAAGCAGTACGGCGAGATCATCGACTGCTCACCCAGCCGCTTCCTCGAGGAACTGCCTCAGGAAGACCTGGAATGGGAAGGCATGGACGATGCCCCCGTGGAGGTGAAGGCCGCGCGCGGCAACACCGCCCTGGCCGACATCCGTGCCATGCTGAAGAAGCCGTAATCAAAGAACCCCGGCGCAGACCGGGCCATACATGAGGGTAATGGCGTGGAAGCGCTGAAACAGAAGATTCGCGAAGAAGGCATCGTACTGTCCGACCAGGTACTGAAGGTCGATGCCTTCCTCAATCACCAGATCGATCCACGCCTGATGCAGCAGGTGGGCCATGAGTTCGCCGAACGCTTTCGCGGCCAAGGCATCACCAAGATCGTCACCATCGAAGCCTCCGGCATTGCGCCAGCGGTGATGGCCGGCCTGGAACTGGGCGTACCGGTGATCTTCGCTCGCAAGTACCAGTCGCTGACCCTGAAGGACAACCTCTACATTTCCAAGGTGTTCTCCTTCACCAAGCAGAGTGAAAGCACCATCGCCATCTCGGCCAAGCACCTGACCGCCGCCGACCACGTATTGGTGATCGATGACTTTCTCGCCAACGGCCATGCCGCCAAGGCCCTGCTGGATCTGATCGGCCAGGCCGGCGCCAGCGTCGCGGGGCTGGGCATCGTCATCGAGAAATCCTTCCAGGAAGGCCGCGGCCTGCTGGAAAGCGAGGGCTACCGGGTCGAGGCGCTGGCACGGGTGGCCTCGCTCACCGACGGCCAGGTCACCTTTCTCGACTGAAACTGGCTGCGACAACAGGTCGCAGCGAACAGGCATGAAAAAGCCGCCCTTGGGCGGCTTTTTCACTCATCGATGGCGGCAAAGTTACAGGCCGGACATCTTCTTGATGGCGTCTTTCAGCTCATCGTCGGTGCAATCGGCGCAAGTGCCCTTCGGCGGCATGCTGTTGATACCGGAGATGGCCTTGGCCAGGATGCCGTCGAGGCCGCCTTGGTGGTCAGCACGCTCTTTCCAGGCAGCGGTATCGCCGATCTTCGGCGCGCCCAGCACGCCAGCGGTGTGGCAAGCACCACAATGCTTGGCGATGATGTCGTCCGGCGTACGTGCACCGCCGCCAGCAGCGGCTGCTACGGCGCCAACGCCCTTGCATTCCTGACCCTGTACGCAGACCTCGCCTACCGGCTTGATGCGCTCGGCAACGGCGTCGTCGGTCGCGGCCTGGGCGCTAACAGCCCACAGGGCCAATACGGCAGCGTGGGCCGCCAGCATCTTCTTGATTAGGTTCACCCTTACACCCTCATCGTGGCTAGTTTCGCCCGCGGCCACGGTTTCGCGAGCGGGCGCAAGTATATACGGTTAGTTCGCCACGCTGAAACAACCCAACTTGTCGCAGGGACATGGGCGTGGCGTTTTTGGAATTCAGAAGTTCGCTGGCGTGGTTGCGCTGATCAGGCGTGCCGGAGCATCGAACGGATTGCGGAAGCGGTGCGGCTTGCTGCTTTCGAAATAGTAGCTGTCGCCCGGTTCGAGGATGAACACCTCGCTGCCGATGGTCAGTTCCAGTCGGCCCTCAACCAGCATGCCGGCCTCTTCACCTTCATGGGCGTACATCTCGTCACCGGTATCAGTGCCCGGCGGGTAGGTCTCGTCGAGGAAGGCCAGGGCGCGGCTGGGATGGGCCTTGCCCACCAGCTTCATGGTGATGGCGCCACTGCAGATATCGGTGAGTTCGCTAGCCCGATAAACCACCTGGACCTGGTTTTCCTGCTCAAGATCGAGGGAGAAGAACTCCACCAGCGACATGGGAATACCCCCCAGCACCTTCTTCAGCGAACTGATGGAGGGGCTGACACTGTTTTTCTCGATCATGGAAATGGTGCTGTTGGTGACACCCGCGCGCTTGGCGAGCTCACGCTGGGACAGGCCTTTCAGCTTACGGATGGCTTGCAGTCGTACACCGACGTCCAATGGCGGGATCCTCCTTGGGGATCAGGGGTAGTCACGGTCGCCGTATCATGGCAACAGCGTTCAGTATTTACAACACGCGGGCCGTCAATACTGCGCGAACTTTCCCCGTCCCAAGAAAAATCTCAGTAAAAGCAGTGACCTAGCAAACAACGTCGGCGAAATGATCGTTTTCCTGATCACTCGCCATCCACGCCGGTGATCAGCTATAGACGAGCGGCACCCGGCGCAGATTGCAGAAGATCTGATAGGGAATCGTTCCGGCATGGGCAGCCACATCGCTGGCCAGAACTTCGTTGCCCCAGAGTTCGACGCGGCTGCCAAGGCCGGCAGTGGGCAGGTCGGTGAGGTCGACGGTGAGCATGTCCATGGAAACCCGGCCGATCAGTCGGCTCGGCTGGCCGTCGATGCTCACCGGAGTGCCGGTGGGCGCGTGGCGCGGATAGCCGTCGGCGTATCCCATGGCAACCACGCCGACGCGGGTCGGGCGCTCGGTGACGAACTTCGCACCGTAGCCAACCGGCTGGCCGGCGGGCAGCTCGCGCACACTGATGATCTTCGATTCGAGGGTCATCACCGGCTTCAGATTGTCCGCCAGCGAATGCGGCTGCTCGAAGGGGGTGGCGCCGTAGAGCATGATGCCGGGGCGCACCCAATCACTCGGCACCTGCGGCCAGCCAAGGACGGCCGGCGAGTTGCGCAGGCTGACCTCCGCGTCGAGCCCGTCACGAGCCTGTTCGAAAACGGCAACCTGCTCGATGCTGCTGGAGCAGTCCAGTTCATCCGCGCGGGCGAAGTGGCTCATCAGCACGATCTTCTCGACCTTTGCGCTGGTGGAAAGACGCTGCCAGGCATCGCGGTACTCGGCAGGGTGCAGGCCGACTCGGTGCATACCCGAATCCAGCTTGAGCCAGACGGTCAGCGGCTTGCGTACGGCAGCCCGCTCGATCGCCTCCAATTGCCAGTTGGAGTGCACCACTGTCCAGAAGTCGTGCTCCTGAATCAGCGCCAGTTCATCAGCCTCGAAGAAGCCTTCAAGCAGCAGGATCGGCTTACGGATTCCGGCCGCGCGCAGTTGCAGCGCCTCTTCGATGCAGGCCACGGCGAAGCCATTGGCCTCGGATTCCAGAGCCTGGGCGCAGCGCACCGCACCATGCCCATAAGCGTCGGCTTTGACCACGGCGAGCGCCTTGGCGCCGCTGACCTCACGGGCGAGGCGGTAGTTGTGGCGAAGGGCTTCGAGATCGATCAGGGCACGAGCGGGACGCATGGCGAGGACTTCTTCTAATTGATCGGGTGGAAAAAACCCGGCGCGAACGCCGGGCTGAGCAAGAAACTTAAGGAAGCGCGGCGACGACCGTCATTTCCACCAGCACGTCGGGCGAGTACATCTTCGCTTCGACGCAGGCACGGGCCGGGGCAGCGCCCTTCGGCACCCAGGCATCCCACACCGCGTTCATCGCCGCGTAGTCCGCCTCCATGTCCTTCAGGTAGATGGTCACCGACAGGATGTTGCTCTTGTCGGTACCGGCTTCGGCCAGCATTGCGTCAATAGCGGCCAGGGTTTCGCGAGTCTGCTGGCCGATGCCCGCACTGTGCTTCTCATCCAGTTGGCCGGCGAGGTAAACCGTGCCGTTGTGGATGACGATTTCGCTGTAGCGGGTTTCAGTGCGCAGGCGCTGGATTGACATTGTTCGGGGTCTCCTTGGAATTGCCGTAGCGGAAGATGTCCAGGCCGTCGGCGCTGATGTCCGGACGCTTGCGCGCCATCAGGTCCGCCAGCAGGCGGCCGGAGCCGCAGGCCATGGTCCAGCCAAGGGTACCGTGTCCGGTGTTGAGGAACAGGTTGCGGAACGGCGTGGCGCCCACAATCGGGGTGCCGTCCGGTGTCGCCGGGCGCAGGCCGGTCCAGAAGCTTGCCTGGGAGAGGTCGCCGCCTTCCGGGTAGAGGTCGGAGGTGATCATCTCCAGGGTGTCGCGACGGGCCGGATTCAGGTCCAGGTTGAAGCCGGTGATCTCGGCCATGCCGCCCACGCGGATGCGGTTGTCGAAGCGGGTGATGGCGACCTTGTAGGTCTCGTCGAGAATGGTCGAGGTCGGCGCCATGGCCTGATTGATGATCGGCACGGTCAGCGAATAGCCCTTGAGCGGATAGACCGGCGCCTTGATACCGAGCGGCTTGAGCATTTGCGGGGTGTAGCTTCCCAGCGCCAGCACGTAGCGGTCTGCAGTTTCCAGCTTGCCGTCGATCCACACACCGTTGATGCGGTCGCCGGCGAAGTCCAGTCCCTCGATGTTCTGGCCGAAGCGGAATTCCACGCCCAGCTTCTCCGCCATCTCGGCGAGGCGGGTGGTGAACATCTGGCAGTCGCCGGTCTGGTCGTTGGGCAGACGCAGGGCGCCGGCCAGCTTGTGCTTGACCTTGGCCAGGGCCGGTTCGACGCGGGCGATGCCATCGCGGTCGAGCAGCTCGTAAGGCACGCCGGAACGCTCAAGGACGGCGATGTCCTTGGCCGCGGCGTCTACCTGGGCCTGGGTGCGGAACAACTGGGTTGTACCGAGGGCGCGGCCTTCATAGCTGATGCCGGTTTCAGCGCGGAGCTCGTCGAGGCAGTCGCGGCTGTACTCGGACAGACGCACCATGCGCTCCTTGTTCACCGCATAACGGGAGGCAGTGCAGTTGCGCAGCATCTGCGTCATCCACAGGTACTGGTCGATGTCGCTGGTGGTGCGGATGGCCAGCGGCGCGTGCTGCTGCAGCATCCACTTGACGGCCTTCAGCGGCACGCCGGGCGCCGCCCAGGGCGATGCATAACCGGGGGAAACCTGGCCAGCGTTGGCGAAGCTGGTTTCCATGGCCACGGCGTTCTGGCGGTCGACCACGACCACCTCGAACCCTGCTTGGGCCAGGTAATAGGCGCTAGTCGTACCGATCACACCACTGCCAAGGACCATCACTCGCATGTCTGTCTCCATTCGCAACGGGGAATCCGCTGCGTTTGTTATTTTGAGCGTCGTTGGCGCGAAGTATAGGGAGACAAACCCAGTGGTATTCACTATATAGATAGCTATATTTGGCGATAATTCTCGGCAGAATGCGCTTAAGCGGAGGGGCATCCACCATGCGCACCCAGCATCAATCCCGTCGTGAACTGGACAAGATAGACCGGAATATTTTACGAATCCTGCAGGAAGACGGCCGGATTTCCTTCACCGAGCTGGGCGAACGCGTGGGGCTTTCCACCACGCCCTGCACCGAGCGCGTCCGCCGCCTGGAGCGCGAAGGCATCATCCTCGGCTACAACGCGCGACTGAACCCGCAGCATCTGAAGGCCAGTCTGCTGGTGTTCGTCGAGATCAGCCTGGACTACAAGTCCGGCGACACCTTCGAAGACTTCCGCCGCGCCGTACTCAAGCTGCCTCACGTACTGGAATGCCACTTGGTTTCGGGTGACTTCGACTACCTGGTGAAGGCGCGGATCAACGAAATGGCTTCCTACCGCAAGCTGCTCGGCGACATCCTGCTGAAACTGCCCCACGTGCGCGAATCCAAGTCCTACATCGTCATGGAAGAAGTGAAGGAATCATTGAACCTGCCGATTCCCGACTGATTCGGAACCACTGTTCCGTTTCCACCGGCAAATCCCTTGGCAGGGCCAGGGGGTTCGCCTTATTCTGCCCGGGCGTAAAATTTTCCAAACAACAAAATCAGGATTTCGCACATGAACGCCCGCGTTCGCATCCCGGTGCACACCGAACAGCACGCTCCCTCCTATTACGCCGCGACCGCCAACCGCCGCATCGACTACCCGCCCCTGGCGGGTGAGGAGCTGGCCGACGTGTGCATTGTCGGTGGCGGGTTCTCCGGGCTGAACACGGCGATCGAGCTGGCCCGCCGTGGCCGCTCGGTGGTGCTGCTGGAAGCCCGGCAGATCGGCTGGGGCGCCAGCGGGCGCAATGGCGGGCAACTGATTCGCGGTGTCGGCCACGGCGTCGAACAATTCGAGCCGGTGATCGGTGCCGAGGGCGTGCGCACCCTCAAGCTCATGGGCCTGGACGCGGTGGAGATCGTCCGCCGCCGTGTCGAGGAGTTTGCCATCGACTGCGACCTGACCTGGGGCTATTGCGACCTGGCCAACAAGCCACGCGACCTGGCCGGCTTCGCCGAGGACATGGAAGAACTGAAAGGCCTCGGCTACCGCCATGAATTGCGCCTGGTACAGCCTCATGAAATGCGCAGCGTAGTGGGTTCGGACCGGTACGTTGGCGGTCTGATCGACATGGGCTCAGGCCACCTGCACCCGCTCAATCTAGCCTTGGGTGAAGCCGCCGCAGCCCAGTCCCTCGGCGTACGCCTGTTCGAGCATTCCGCCGTTACCCGCATCGACTACGGTCCGGAGGTGAAGGTGCATACCGCCCGGGGCCAGGTCCGCGCCAAGACCCTGGTACTGGGCTGCAATGCCTATATGAACGACCTGAACGCCACGCTCGGCGGTAAGGTGCTGCCGGCAGGCAGCTACGTGGTCGCCACCGAACCGCTGCCCGCAGACCTCGCCCGCGAGCTGCTGCCTCAAAACATGGCGGTCTGCGACCAGCGCGTGGCCCTGGACTACTACCGTCTCTCCGCCGACAACCGCCTGCTGTTCGGCGGCGCCTGCCACTACTCCGGGCGCGACCCGGCAGACATCGGCGCCTACATGCGGCCGAAGATGATCAAGGTCTTCCCGAAGCTGGAAAACGTGCGCATCGATTACCAGTGGGGCGGCATGATCGGCATCGGCGCCAACCGCCTGCCGCAAATCGGCAAACTGCCGGATCAGCCCAACGTCTATTTCGCCCAGGCCTACTCCGGCCACGGCGTGAACGCCACTCACCTGGCTGGCCAATTGCTCGCCGAAGCCATCTGCGGTGAGCAAAGCAACGGCTTCGACATCTTCTCCAAGGTCCCGCACATCACCTTCCCCGGCGGCCGCCACTTGCGCTCGCCGCTGCTGGCACTCGGCATGCTCTGGTACCGGATGAAGGAAGCGGCGGGAGTCGTCTGACCCCCGGCCCTCCGAACGCGAGGTCCGTACTGCGAAACCCATCAATCGGCTGTTCCGCTGCGATGGGTTTCGCTTCGCTCTACCTCATCCTACCTGGGCACAGATTTCAGTCGGGCACAGCCTCGGCGCCGTCGTCGAACAGTTCGCGGGTCCAGGCCAGCCAGACGAATCCGGCGGCACCCAGGGCCATCATCAACGGTAGCGCGTGGCCACTTATCCACTGGCTTGCCGCACCGGTTACCAGCGGGCCGATCAGACAGCCAATCCCCCAGAGCTGGGCGATATGGGCATTGGCCCGTACCAGCTCGTCGTCGCGATAGCGCTCACCGATCAGGATCAGCGCCAAGGTGAAGAGCCCGCCCGCGCTGGCCCCGAACAGCACCCAGATTGGCCAGATCAGGGGCGTAGACAGTAATAGCGGAATGGCCAAACTGCTCGCCAGCAGCGTGACGCCGCAGACGCGGAACAGGCTGAGGCGGGACATCCGGTCTGCCAGCCAGCCGATGGGGAGCTGCAGAGCGGCATCACCGACCACCACTACGCTGGCCATCAACAGGGCCACTTCCTGGGTGAACCCCTGGCGCAAGCCGTAGATCGGCAACAAGGTCAGCATCATCGCTTCGAAGGCGGCGAACAGCACGACCGCCCAGGCGATGGTCGGCAAGCGCATGCAGAAGGACCAGAGGCCGCGCCCCGACGCGCTATGGGCGTCGACAGTGGGCGCGCCGGTACGACCGAGCAGCAGCAGGGAGCCGCCGATCAGCAGCCCGGTACCGGTCCAGAAGCCGAGGTCATTGCCAGTACCGAGGCCCGTCAGCAGCAGCGGGCCGGAAAGTTGGCTCAGGGCATAGCCAGTGCCATAGAGAGCAACCAGGCGGCCACGCCATTCTTCCACTGCCAATTGGTTGATCCAGCTTTCGCCGAGGATGAACACCACCGTCAGGGCAATGCCGATCAACAACCGCAGCAAAAGCCAGACGGGATAGAACTGAACCAGCGCCAGCAAGCCCACGGACAGCGCGCCTACCAGCAGGCAGAGTTGCATCAGGGTCGTGGTGCCGAAGCGTGCAGCCAGGCGCCCAGCAATCACTGCACCGAGCAACACGCCCACGGCCGGGGTTGCCGCCATCACGCCGATGGCAAAGCTGTCGTAGCCCCAGCTCTCCAGCCGCAGGGACACCAGAGGCATGGTCACCCCCAGCGCCAGGCCGATGCTGATGACCGCGCCACAGACCGCGAAGTACGTTCCCCAACGCATTGCCAATGTCCTCCCTTTCCATGTGGCGCAAAGCAAAAAAGGCCGGGCTCCATCGCTGGAAACCCGGCCGCAGGCATGGCTCGTAGAGCCGGCCCCCGACGACGGGGGCGGACCTCAATTGGGACTCAAAGCTTGATCCAGGTGGACTTCAGCTCGGTGTACTTGTCGAACGCGTGCAGAGACTTGTCGCGGCCGTTGCCGGACTGCTTGAAGCCGCCGAAGGGCGCGGTCATGTCGCCGCCATCGTACTGGTTGATCCAGACGCTGCCAGCGCGCAAGGCCTTGCCGACCAGGTGGGCGCGGGACAGGTTGTTGGTCCACACCGCTGCGGCCAGGCCGTAGATGGTGTCGTTGGCGATGGCGACTGCTTCTTCTTCGCTGTCGAAGGCGATGACCGAAAGCACCGGGCCAAAGATCTCTTCCTTGGCGATGCGCATGGCATTGTTCACGCCGTCGAAGATGGTCGGCTCGACGTAGGTACCGCCCGTTTCTTCCAGCACACGCTTGCCACCCGCCACCAGCTTGGCGCCATCGTCATGTCCAGCCTGAATGTAAGACAGCACGTTGTTCATCTGAGTGGTATCCACCAGGGCGCCAACGTTGGTCGCCGGGTCCAGCGGGTTGCCTGGTTTCCAGGCCTTGATCGCCTCGACCACCATGGGCACGAACTTGTCCTTGATGGAACGCTCCACCAGCAGGCGCGAGCCGGCGGTGCAGACCTCGCCCTGGTTGAAGGCGATGGCGCCAGCAGCAGCCTCAGCGGCAGCTTGCAGGTCAGGAGCGTCGGCAAAGACGATGTTCGGGCTCTTGCCGCCGGCTTCCAGCCAGACGCGCTTCATGTTGGATTCGCCGGCGTAGATCATCAGCTGCTTGGCGATCTTGGTGGAACCGGTGAACACCAGGGTATCGACGTCCATGTGCAGGGCCAGGGCCTTGCCCACGGTGTGACCGAAGCCCGGCAGCACGTTCAGCACGCCCGCCGGGATACCGGCTTCGATGGCCAGCTGGGCCAGACGGATAGCGGTCAGCGGCGACTTCTCGGACGGCTTCAGGACCAGCGAGTTGCCGGTGGACAGGGCCGGGCCGAGCTTCCAGCAGGTCATCAGCAGGGGGAAGTTCCACGGCACGATAGCGGCGACTACGCCCACCGGCTCGCGGGTCACCAAACCCAGTTCGTTGTGCGGGGTGGCGGCGACTTCGTCGTAGATCTTGTCGATGGCTTCACCGCTCCAGCGAATGGCGCGGGATGCGGACGGCACGTCGACGCTCAGCGAGTCGCTGATCGGCTTGCCCATGTCCAGGGTTTCCAGCAGGGCCAGCTCTTCGGCGTGGGCGTCGATCAGGTCAGCGAAGCGGATCATGACTTCCTTGCGCTTGACCGGCGCCAAGCGCGACCACACACCGGACTCGAACACGGCGCGGGCATCCTTCACGGCCAGCTCGGCATCGGCCAGGTCACAGCTGGCAACCTTGCCCAGCAGACGACCATCGACCGGGCTGATGCAATCGAAGGTCTCGCCGGAAACGGCGGTGGTGTATTCGCCATGAATGAAGGCGCGGGTCTCGATCTGCACGGACTTGGCGCGTTGTTCCCAGTCTGCACGGGTCAGGGTGGTCATCGGAGCTTTCCTCTTATTAGAAGAGTGCCGCCAGCTCAGGCATGCACTGTCAAAAATTCTGCAAGGCCGACCTCTATCCGGCCATCCTCGCAACCCTAAACCAGAGGGACTAGCCTTTTCAATATATTTTACAGTTGCAGGCTAAACACCCTTGTCATGTTCGTTATATTAAACATAGACTCCGGCAAAATCACTACAACACCTCGCCTTGCCTTCTCTGGTGGTCACAATGACAAACGCCTACGCACCTCAACCGGGCAGAATATCCAACAGTCTTGATGATTTCTGGATGCCCTTCACCGCCAACCGTCAGTTCAAGGCCAAACCGCGCCTACTGGAAAGCGCCGAAGGGATGTTTTTCACCAGCACCGATGGCCGCCAGGTCCTCGACGGCACCGCCGGGCTCTGGTGCTGCAACGCCGGCCACGGTCGCCGCGAAATCACCGAGGCGGTGAGCAAACAGATCGCCAAGCTGGATTTCGCACCGACTTTCCAGATGGGGCACCCCCTGCCCTTCGAGCTGGCTGAACGCCTGGCCGATATCGCGCCCAAGGGCCTGAACAAGGTGTTCTTCACCAACTCCGGCTCGGAGTCGGCGGACACCGCACTGAAAATCGCGCTCGCCTACCAGCGCGCCATTGGCCAGGGTACCCGCACCCGCCTGATCGGACGCGAACTGGGCTACCACGGCGTTGGATTTGGCGGCATTTCGGTCGGCGGCATGGTCAACAACCGCAAGGCCTTCCCCGCCCTGCTGCCGAACGTCGATCACCTGCCACATACCCTGGATATCCAGCGCAATGCCTTCAGCCGAGGCCTGCCGGAATTCGGCATCGAGAAGGCCGACGAACTTGAACGCCTGGTGACCTTGCATGGCGCCGAGAACATCGCCGCGGTGATCGTCGAACCCATGTCCGGATCGGCCGGCGTGATCCTGCCGCCGGTGGGCTACCTGCAACGCCTGCGCGAGATCACCCGCAAGCACGGCATCCTGCTGATCTTCGACGAAGTGATCACCGGCTTCGGCCGCATTGGCGAGGCGTTCGCCGCCCAGCGTTGGGGCGTCACCCCAGACATCATCACCTGTGCCAAGGGACTGACCAACGGCGCCATCCCCATGGGCGCGGTGTTCGTCGCCGAAGAGATTTACCTGGCCTTCATGCAGGGACCGGAAAGCGCCATCGAGTTCTTCCACGGCTACACCTATTCCGGCCACCCGGTCGCCTGCGCTGCCGCTCTGGCGACGCTGGATATCTACCAGGGCGAACGTCTGTTCGACCGCGCCATCGAGCTGGAACGCTATTGGCAGGATGCCCTGCTCAGCCTGAAAGACCTGCCCAACGTGATCGACATCCGTGCCGCGGGCCTGGTCGGCGGCGTACAGCTCGCGCCTGCCGCCGAAGGAGTCGGCAAGCGCGGCTTCCAGGTATTTGAACAGTGCTTCCACGATGACCTGATGGTGCGCGTCACTGGTGACACCATCGCCATGTCGCCACCACTGATCGTCGAAAAGGAACAGATCGACATTCTCGTCGGCAAGCTCGCCGACTCCATCCGCAAGGCTGTCTGAACAGGGACCGCACAATGAATATCCAGCAGATCGTCGACTTCGCCCAGGCCACCACTGCCCCGGAACACTACCGCCCGGCACCCGAGAAGATCCTCAAGGGCGACCCCGAGCAGAGCGTACGCAATCACTACGGCAGCCCCTGCGGCCAGTTCAATGTGGGCATCTGGGAAGGCGCGGTGGGTCACTGGACAGTGAGCTACACCGAGCACGAGTACTGCGAGATTCTCCAGGGCGTATCGGTGATTCGCGATGCTGACGGCAACGCCAAGACCGTGCGCGCTGGCGACCGCTTCGTCATCCCGGCCGGTTTTTCCGGTACCTGGGAAGTGCTGGAGCCTTGCCGCAAGGTCTACGTGATCTTCGAACAGGCCACTCGCTAAGCCTGCTCACTCTTCATGCTTGTCACCCTTTAGCCCGCCATTGGCGGGCTTTTTTATGGGCAAAAGCGAAGGGCTGTCTTTTCTGTGGGGGCGATTTCAATCGCTGAGCAGGCCACAGGTCTTCCCTATGGCCCTCAATGGGTCGGTTTCGCCGCCCTTAGCGAATGAATTCGCCCCCACAACGAATCGGCAAGCCAAGTCTGAACAAATCGCAGGCATGAAAAAGCCCGCACGGGGCGGGCTTTCTCGACAAGGGCCGGATCAATTACTTGATCTTGGCTTCCTTGTACATCACGTGCTTACGCACAACCGGATCGAATTTCTTGATTTCGATCTTGTCGGGAGTGGTGCGCTTGTTCTTGTCGGTGGTGTAGAAGTGGCCGGTACCGGCACTGGACACCAAACGGATCAGTTCACGCATGATTAGCTCCTTAAACCTTTTCGCCGCGAGCACGCAGCTCGCTCAGCACGGCATCGATACCGCGCTTGTCGATAACACGCATGCCCTTGGCGGAAACGCGCAGACGCACGAAGCGCTTCTCGGACTCGACCCAGAAGCGGTGATGCTGCAGGTTCGGCAGGAAACGACGACGGGTTTTGTTGTTAGCGTGGGAAATGTTGTTCCCGGTAACCGGACCCTTACCGGTTACTTGACAGACTCTCGACATGCCTCAGCCCTCTAAACCACATGCCCAACCCGGCATGGGTTGGCCGCTTGAACTCTCACTTTAATGGGCGCTGAAGCGCCCGTCTCGTCAGGGTCTTACCGGCCGCACAAAGACTGCGAAAGACCGGGCCCCCAGAAAAGAGCGCTGCTTTATATCAGAAAGACCCTAGTGCAGCAAGGGCCGTAGCGATTTACCCACAGGCAGGCCACGCCAGAAACCGCGCCTACGCCGCCACATCAGGGCCGCCAACCTAAGCGACCGCTCGTCGCCCACTACACATTGTTCGCGGACCAGCCTTGGTCTAGGGTAAGGCCTTCGGCCCGCCACGGGCTTACCAGCCATCGCAAAGGAGCCGCCATGCGTCTTGCCGCCCTCCCGCTTCTGTTTGCCCCGCTGCTCGCCCAGGCCGCGACCCTCAGCGTCTGCACCGAGGCCAGCCCCGAGGGCTTCGACGTCGTGCAGTACAACTCCCTGACAACCACCAATGCCTCAGCCGACGTGCTGATGAATCGCCTGGTGGAATTCGACGCGCAGAACGGCAAATTGATACCGGGCCTGGCCGAAAAGTGGGAGGTTGCCGCCGACGGCTTGACCTACACCTTCCAGCTGCGCCAGGGCGTGAGCTTCCATTCGACCGACTACTTCAAGCCGAGTCGCCCACTGGATGCCGATGACGTGGTGTTCAGCTTCCAGCGCATGCTGGATCCGACCAACCCATGGCACAAAGTGGCCCAGAGCGGATTTCCCCACGCCCAGTCCATGCAGCTCCCAAACCTGATCAAACACATCGAAAAGGTCGACGGCCTGCAGGTGCGGTTCACGCTGAACAAACCGGACGCCACGTTCCTCGCCACCCTCAGCATGGGCTTCGCCTCCATCTATTCCGCAGAGTACGCCGACCAGTTGATGGCAGCGGGCACGCCCGAGAAGCTCAACGCCCAGCCCATCGGCACCGGCCCCTTCGTCTTCCGTCGCTTCCAGAAGGACGCCGCGGTACGTTATGCCGCCAACCCGGACTACTTCGGCGGCAAGCCCGGGATCGACGGCCTGGTCTTCGCCATCACCCCCGACGCCAACGTACGCCTGCAGAAGCTGCGCCGCGGCGAATGCCAGATCGCCCTGTCGCCCAAACCCCTGGATGTGCGATCCGCCGCCAGCGACAAGAACATCAAGGTTATCCAGGTGCCGGCCTTCATGACTGCCTTTGTCGGCATCAATAGTCAGCACCCTCCGCTGGACAAACCTCAGGTGCGCCAGGCGATCAACCTCGCCTTCGATAAGGCCAGTTACCTCAAGGCGGTTTTCGAAGGCAGCGCCACGGCCGCCGACGGCCCTTACCCGCCGAACACCTGGAGCTACGCCGGACAGCTGCCGACCTACCCCCATGATCCCGAGAAGGCCAAAGCGCTGCTTGCCGAAGCCGGGCTCAAAGACGGATTCAAAACCACCATCTGGACCCGCCCTTCCGGCAGCCTGCTCAACCCCAACCCCAGCCTGGGCGCCCAATTGCTGCAGGCTGACCTCGCCAAGGTCGGCATTCAGGCGGAGATCCGCGTAATCGAGTGGGGCGAACTTATCCGGCGCGCGAAAGCAGGCGAGCATGACCTGCTGTTCATGGGCTGGGCGGGCGACAACGGCGATCCGGACAACTTCCTCACCCCGCAGTTTGCCTGCGCGTCGGTGCAGTCCGGGCTCAACTTCGCGCGCTACTGCAACGCCGAACTCGACAAGCTGATCGCGGACGGCAAGACCCATGCGGACCCGGCTGAACGCACCACCCTCTACGAAAAGGCCCAGCAGATCATTCGCGAGCAGGCCCTCTGGCTGCCGCTCGCCCATCCCACTGCCTTCACCCTGACCCGCACCAATGTCGAGGGCTACCAGGTCAACCCCTTCGGCCGGCAGGACTTCGCCAAGGTGAAACTGGACTAGATCCAGCCCTGCTCCGCCATCGACAGGGGCTCACCATCGCCGACGATGAAGTGATCGAGCACGCGTACGTCGATCAGCGCCAGCGCCTCCTTGAGGCGCAGGGTCAGCTGGCGATCGGCTTCGCTAGGCTCGGCGACGCCCGAAGGATGGTTATGACTGAGAATGAGCGCCGCAGCATTGTGCGCCAGGGCCCGCTTGACCACCTGGCGCGGGTAGACGCTGGCGCCGTCGATAGTGCCGTGGAACAGCACCTCGAAGGACAGCACCCGGTGCTTGGCGTCGAGGAACAGGCAGGCGAACTGCTCGTGGGCGGAATGGCGCAATTGCGCCTTGAGAAAATCACGCACTGCCTGGGGATTTTCCAGCGCGGAGTCGCGACGCAACCCCTCAGCGAGATGACGCCGGGCCATTTCCAGCACCGCCTGCAACTGGGCGAACTTGGCCGGCCCCAAACCGAGGTGCTGGCTGAAGTCGTGCAGCTCGGCCTCGAGCAAGGCGCGCAGGCTGCCGAAGTCGTTGAGCAGGTGGCGGGCGAGATCGACGGCACTGCGACCGGCTACGCCGGTGCGCAGGAAAATGGCGAGGAGCTCGGCGTCGCTCAGCGACGCCGCACCCAGTTCAAGAAGCTTCTCCCGCGGACGCTCCGCCACAGGCCAATTGCGGATGCTCATGACACCTCCATGATTGAGCTGCGCCGCTGTTCCAGTGCGGTCGCTGTGCTATCTTAACCCACCTTTTTTGCGCGACGATCGGCCTGGGGAGGCGCCTTCGCCGCAGCACATCTTAAACCTTATAAAAGGCAGGCCTATGCAGCGGCTCTATCGGAAACGCATCCTCCTGGGCGTGGGCGGCGGTATTGCCGCCTACAAGAGCGCTGAACTGGTTCGCCGCCTGCGCGACCAAGGTGCCGAAGTCCGCGTGGTGATGACCCAGGGCGGCCGGGAGTTCATCACCCCCCTGACCCTCCAGGCGCTCTCCGGCCACCCCGTCCACCTCGATCTGCTCGACTCCGCCGCCGAAGCGGCCATGGGTCATATCGAGCTGGCCCGCTGGGCTGACCTGGTACTGATCGCACCGGCCACCGCCGACCTGATGGCGCGTCTGGCCCTGGGCGTCGCGGACGACCTGCTGACCACTCTGGTGCTGGCCACCGACGCCCCCGTCGCCCTGGCCCCGGCGATGAACCAGGCCATGTGGCGTGACCCGGCAACCCAGGCCAACCTGGAAATCCTCGCCAAGCGTGGATTGCGCCTGTTCGGCCCGGCAGCCGGCAGCCAGGCCTGCGGCGATGTCGGCCTCGGCCGCATGCTGGAAGCCGAGGAACTGGCCCAACGCGCCGCCGACTGCTTCGAGCACCGCGCCCTCACGGGCCGCCATGTGCTGATCACCGCCGGACCGACCCAGGAAAATATCGACCCGGTGCGCTACATCACCAACCACAGTTCCGGAAAGATGGGTTTCGCCCTCGCCGAAGCCGCAGTGGAAGCCGGCGCCAAGGTGACCCTGATCACCGGCCCGGTACATCTGCCCACGCCGGACCGGGTCAACCGCATCGACGTGGTCAGCGCCCGCGACATGCTTGCCGCCTGCGAAGCGGCCATGCCCTGCGACCTGCTGATCGCTGCCGCTGCGGTGGCCGATTACCGTCCGGAAGTGGTCGCCCAGCACAAAATGAAAAAAGACCCGACCAGTGGCGAAGGCCTGCTGCTGCAGCTGGTACGTAACCCCGATATCCTCGCGACGCTCGCCGGCCGTCCCGACCGCCCGTTCAGCGTGGGCTTCGCCGCCGAGACCGAGAATCTGCTCGAGTACGCCTCGCGCAAGCTGAAAGACAAGAACCTCGACCTGATCGTCGCCAATGACGTGGCCAACCCCACCATCGGCTTCAACAGCGAGGAGAACGCCATCACCATCATCAACCGCGACCTGGCCCAGACCAGCTTCGCCCAGACCAGCAAGGGCAAGATTGCCCGCCAACTGATCGCCTTCATCGCCGACCGCCTCAACCAGGCCTGAGACTCCATGCACTCACTGCAAGCCAAGATCCTCGATCCCCGCATCGGCAGCGAATTTCCGCTTCCGCAATATGCCACCCCTGGCTCTGCCGGCCTCGACCTGCGTGCCATGCTCAAGGAAGAAGTCGTCCTCGAGCCCGGCCAGACCCTCCTTATCCCCACCGGCCTGTCGATCCACATCGCCGATCCGGGCCTGGCCGCGCTGATCCTGCCGCGCTCGGGCCTCGGCCATAAGCACGGCGTAGTACTGGGAAACCTGGTGGGCCTGATCGACTCCGACTACCAGGGCGAGCTGATGGTGTCCTGCTGGAACCGCGGTCAGACGGCATTCCGCATCGCCATTGGCGAGCGCATTGCCCAACTGGTGCTGGTGCCCGTGGTCCAGGCACACTTCGAACTGGTTGACGAGTTCCACGAAAGCGAACGTGGTGCCGGTGGTTTCGGTCACACCGGCAGCCACTGACAGTCCAACATCAGGACGAACCGCCTAGGAGACGTTCAGTGAAACTCTTCAAGCGCAGCAGCAAGGACGCCGCCAGCAACGGATCGGCCAGAGCGTCGGTCGAAGCCAAGTCCGACCGCAAAGGCTCCGACGACCTGCTCCCAGGCGCGCTGGCCGCCCTCGTGGGTGTGGCCGCCGCTGGCGCCCTGCTCTGGCTTGGCGTCCTCAGCCCCGCCGAGCAGGGTCGGATCGACCAGCTCGGCCAGGCCTGGGGCGGCAGCCAGGCCGCTACCCTGCGCCAGGCGATCGTCCAGTTGCAGGCCGATACCGCCGCCGCCGCCCATGATCCGAGCCTGATCGACGCCCTCAACAGCGGTGACGCCGGCCAGTTGATGGCCGCCGAACGTAGCCTGGGCTATCGCGACGGCGTGATCGACGCTCACCTCAACCTGCCTGGCCAGGCACAGCAGAACAGCCAGCGCGCCGCGCCGATGAACTTCGCTGCGCTGGATATGCTGCGTCGCCTGGAAAATGGCCAGCCGCCCAGCCCTGAAGCCTTCAAGGTCGGTGACCGCTGGCTGGTCTACAGTGCCGCACCGCTACGCCTGAACGAGCAGAGCCAGCCCCAGGGCACCCTGCTGATGGTATTCGAGCTGGACCGGCTGTTGCGCAGCCTGCCATCGCTGCCAGCGGAGGTCGGCCAGCTGCAGCTGACTCAGCAGTTCAGCAACGCCCCTGCCCAGCTCCTTGCCCAGCGCGGGCAAGCCGCCGGTGTTGCGCCTATCGACCTGGACAGTGGCAACCCGAACTGGAGGCTCAGTTTCACGCCTGGTCCGACCCTGACCCAGACCGTCTTCTCTCCCTTGCTGCTGGCCCTGGCCGCCCTGCTCGCCCTGGGCGGCGCACTGCTCGGCCTGAAGCTCAGCCAGGGCGCCCTGCAGCGCAAGTTGCGGGACGACGCGCAGCAGCTCAATCAGCTGTTGCAAGAACTCTCGAACGGCAAGAGCGTCAAAGCATTCAGTCTGCGCCTGCCGGCGCTGGACAGCCTGGCCCAGGCGCTTGCCCGCCAACCCAGGCGCAAACCCGAGCCGGCGCCGGACAATGGCCTGGCCAAGGTAGCCGCCAGCAACCCTGTTGCCTCGGCACCCCCTCGGCCGGCCGAATTGGCCGACCCGCTTTTCCAAGATACCGACATTCTCGATATCGACATCCTCGACGAAGACCAGGACCTCCTGGGATTGGAGCAAGCCCCCGCCATGACCAGCATCGAACAGATCGCTCCCACCCTGCCCGCCAGCATTTTCCGCGCGTATGACATCCGCGGCGTGGTCGGCGATACCCTCACTACCCAGACCGCCTACTGGGTGGGTCGCGCCATCGGCTCGGAAAGCCTGGCCCGCGGCGAGCCCTGCGTCTCGGTCGGCCGCGACGGCCGCCTGTCCGGCCCCGAGCTGGTTCAGGCGCTGATCCAGGGCCTGCTGGACTGCGGCTGCCAGGTCAGCGACGTCGGCATGGTGCCGACCCCAGTGCTCTACTACGCCGCCAACATACTGGCCGGCAAATCCGGCGTGATGCTCACTGGCAGCCACAACCCGCCGGACTACAACGGCTTCAAGATCATGATCGCAGGCGAAACCCTGGCCAACGAACAGATCACCGCCCTTCACACCCGCATCCAGAACAACGATCTGGCCAGCGGTGTAGGCAGCATTGAGGTGGTCGACGTACTGGACCGTTACTTCCGCGAAATCCGCGATGACATCGCCACGGCCAAACCCATGAAAGTCGTGGTGGACTGCGGCAACGGCGTCGCTGGCGTGATCGCGCCGCAACTGATCGAAGCACTTGGCTGCACCGTGATCCCACTGTATTGCGATGTCGACGGCACCTTCCCCAACCACCATCCGGACCCGGGCAAGCCCGAGAACCTGGAAGACCTGATCGCCAAGGTGAAGGAAGAGAAGGCCGACCTGGGCCTGGCCTTCGACGGCGACGGCGACCGCGTGGGCGTGGTGACCAACGAAGGCAGCATCATCTACCCCGACCGCCTGCTGATGCTGTTCGCCAAGGATGTCGTGTCCCGCAATCCCGGCGCCGACATCATCTTCGACGTCAAATGCACCCGTCGCCTGACCTCCCTCATCAGCGGCTACGGCGGCCGCCCGGTGATGTGGAAGACCGGCCACTCGCTGATCAAGAAAAAGATGAAGGAAACCGGCGCGCTGCTGGCTGGCGAGATGAGCGGCCACATCTTCTTCAAGGAGCGCTGGTACGGCTTCGACGACGGCATCTACAGCGCCGCGCGCCTGCTGGAAATCCTCAGCCAGGACAAGCGTGACGCCGAAGATGTGTTCTCGGCCTTCCCGAAAGACGTCTCCACTCCGGAAATCAACATCACCGTCACCGACGAGAGCAAGTTCCCCCTGATCGAGCGCCTGCAGCGCGAGGCCAATTGGGGTGAAGCGAACCTCACCACCCTCGATGGCGTGCGTGTCGATTATCCGAAGGGCTGGGGCCTGTGCCGCGCCTCCAACACGACTCCCGTGCTGGTGCTGCGCTTCGAGGCCGACACCGAGGAGGAACTGGAGCGCATCAAACAGGTGTTCCGCAGCCAGCTCACCCTCATCGCCCCTGAACTCAACCTGCCGTTCTGATCCGTGTCAATGGAGCCCAGCATGACCCTCAGCCTTGACGCTGCTTCCCACGTCGCCCAGGTCCTGTCCGAAGCGCTGCCCTATATCCGCCGCTTCGTCGGCAAGACCCTGGTGGTCAAGTACGGCGGCAACGCCATGGAAAGCGACGAGCTGAAGGCCAGCTTCGCCCGCGACGTGGTGTTGATGAAGGCTGTCGGCATCAACCCGGTGGTGGTGCATGGCGGCGGCCCGCAGATCGGTGACCTGCTCAAGCGCCTCTCGATCGAAAGCCACTTCGTCGACGGCATGCGAGTGACCGACGCGCAGACCATGGATGTGGTGGAGATGGTCCTGGGCGGTCAGGTGAACAAGGACATCGTCAACCTGATCAACCGCCATGGCGGCAGCGCCATTGGCCTGACCGGCAAGGACGCCGAGTTGATCCGGGCGAAGAAGCTCACCGTCACCCGCCAGACCCCCGAGATGACCCAGCCGGAGATCATCGACATCGGTCACGTCGGCGAGGTTGCCAGCGTCAACACCGACCTGCTGAACATGCTGGTGAAGGGCGATTTCATCCCGGTGATCGCGCCGATCGGCGTAGGTGCCAATGGCGAGTCCTACAACATCAACGCCGACCTGGTGGCCGGCAAGGTGGCCGAGGCGCTGAAGGCCGAGAAACTGATGCTGCTGACCAACATCGCCGGCCTGATGGACAAGCAGGGCCAGGTGCTCACCGGCCTGTCCACCGAGCAGGTCAACGACCTGATCGCCGACGGCACCATCTACGGCGGCATGCTGCCGAAGATCCGCTGCGCCCTGGATGCCGTGCAAGGCGGCGTGAACGCGGCGCACATCATCGACGGTCGCGTGCCCCATGCGGTGCTGCTTGAGATCTTCACCGACAGCGGCGTCGGCACCCTGATCACCAACCGCAAGCGTCACTGAGCGGAGCGACACCCAGACAGGCCGGAGCGATCCGGCCTGTTCTTTTTTGAGGAGCCGGCAATGGCCAAGCTGTCCCGCGATGACTTCAGCTTCTTCCACCCCCTGCGCGTTCGCTGGGCCGAAGTGGACCCGCAAGGCATCGTATTCAACGGCAACTACCTGACCTATGCTGACGTCGCCATCACCGAGTATTTCCGCGCCCTCGAAGTGGCCTACCCGGCCGACCTCCTGAAGGATGGCGGAGATTTCTTCGCGGTGAAGACCCTGCTGGAATACCTGGCGCCCGCGCGCTTCGACGAACAACTGGAGGTGGGCGTTCGGGTCAGCCGGCTGGGCGGCGCCAGCATGGCCTTCGAGCTGGGCATCTGGCGCGAAGACCAGCAGCTGACCTCGGGCGAAGTGGTTTACGTGCATGCCGATGCCGACAACCGCAAGAGCCTGCGGTTGCCGGATTGGCTGAGGGAGAAGGTCCGGGGTTTCGAGCGGGCTGCGCCGACCGACTGAAGCAGGTTAGCGAGCACCGCCGAGCAACTCGGCCAGTCGCGCACGATCTGCTGCGTAGGCCGCCATGGCGGCTTCGCGACTCTGCTCGTAGCGGACGATGTCCTTGTCCAGCCCCCTCTGCTGGTCGCGCAGGTTGTTGATCTGCTCCACCAGGTGAGAGGGGACGTCACGCCCGGCCCGCTCGCTCTCCGCGGCCTGGCTTTGCAGGTTGGCCTGCTGGGTACGCAGCGACTGCTGATTGCCGCGGGCGACGCCGATCAGGCCATCCAGCTCGGCCAGCTTGCGCTCCAGGGCGCGGTCGACGTCTTCGACGCTGGTATAGAGCCGCAGCAACTGCGCATCGGAGCTAGCGCGGGCCTTTGCGTCCAACTGGCGCTGCATTTCCTCGCGACTCGGAGCAGGCGGGATCACGCGAACGACCCGGCCCTGCTCGTTGAGCACCTCATAACCCTTGCCAATGTATTCCGGCGGCACGCCCTGGCGATCAAGGACGGTCACGCCCTTGTCGTCGACGTAGCGATACAGCTCGGCCGCGCCGGCCAGCGCCGGCAACAGCAGAACCAGCGCCAGGCTGTAGCGGAGTGCAGGCAACATCAGCATGAGGAATCCCGGCCCCGAATGGTCAGATACCGAAGTTGGCGCGATAGGCTTCCACGGCTGGCAGGTACTTCTTCAACTCCGCGTCACCGGCCAGGTACTCCAGTACCTGCTCCAGGGACACGATGCTGACCACCGGGATGCCGAAGTCGCGCTCTACTTCCTGTATAGCTGAGAGTTCACCCTGGCCACGCTCCTGACGGTTCAGCGCGATCAACACACCGGCCGCCTGGGCATTCTGCGCCTGGATGATCTGCATCACCTCGCGAATCGCGGTGCCGGCGGTAATGACGTCATCGATGATCAGCACGCGACCGGCAAGCGGTGCACCGACCAGGGTGCCGCCTTCGCCATGGTCCTTGGCTTCCTTGCGGTTGAAGCACCACGGGATGTCGATCTGATGATGCTCGGCCAGTGACACGGCAGTCGCCGCCGCCAGGGGGATACCCTTGTAGGCCGGACCGAACAGCACATCGAAAGGAATGCCGCTGTCCACCACGGCAGCCGCATAGAATCGGCCGAGCTGGGCAAGGGCCAGGCCACTGTTGAACAGGCCGGCATTGAAGAAATAGGGGCTGGTACGCCCGGATTTGAGAGTGAACTCACCGAAACGCAGAACTCCGCGCTCGATGGCAAAGCGAATGAAATCGCGCTGGTACGCCTGCATGAAAAGCCTCGGACGGCACGGATTTAGCTAAAAAGAAAGAGCTCGGGTATCATACACGCACGTGTTTTTGGGGGCCATTTATGCGGATCATCAGTGTGAACGTGAATGGTATTCAAGCGGCAGCCGAGCGAGGTCTCCTCAGCTGGCTGCAAGCTCAGAATGCCGACGTGATCTGCCTGCAAGACACACGTGCCTCCGCCTTCGACCTGGACGACCCTGCCTTCCAACTGGATGGTTATTTCCTCTACGCCGGCGATGCCGAAGTGCCTGCCCAAGGTGGCGTGGCGCTCTATTCGCGGTTGCAACCCAAGGCGGTTATCTGGGGACTCGGCTTCGAGTCCTGCGATCGGTACGGACGCTATCTGCAGGCTGATTTCGACAAAGTGAGCATCGCCACCCTGCTGCTGCCTTCCGGGCAAGGCGGGGACGAGAATCTGAACCATAAGTTCAAGTTCATGGACGACCTCACTCATTACCTGAACAAGCAGCGCCGCAAGCGCCGCGAATACATTTACTGCGGCTCGCTCTACGTTGCCCACCAGAAGCTGGACGTGAAGAACTGGCGTGATTGCCAGCAGATCCCCGGCTTCCTGGCGCCCGAGCGCGCCTGGATGGACGAAGTATTCGGCAACATGGGCTATGTCGATGCCCTGCGCGAAGTCAGCCGCGAAGGTGATCAGTTCAGCTGGTGGCCGGACAGCGAACAGGCCGAGATGCTCAACCTCGGCTGGCGCTTCGACTATCAGGTGCTCACGCCTGGCTTGCGCCGCTTCGTGCGCAGTGCCCGCCTGCCACGTCAGCCGCGCTTCTCCCAGCACGCGCCGCTGATCGTCGACTACGACTGGCTGCTCAGCGTGTGATCCAGGCAGGAAAAAGCCGGCTTTCGAGCCGGCTTTTTCTTGTCCGCGATTCGGCCTATTTCACCAGGCGCCAGCAGAAGGGGTAGCGATATGCCTGGCCTTCGTTGGCCTTGATCCCGGCGATGATGGTCAGCACCAGGGCACCGATGCTCACCAGGCCAAGCAGCGGAAAGCCGATCACCACCAGCATCAGCAGGAAGCACAGCACCACGGCCAGCGCCACGGTGATCTGGAAGTTCAGCGCTTCCTTGCCCTGGGCGTCGACGAAGGGGTCGAGATCCTTCTTGATCTGCCAGACGATCAGCGGCCCCAACAGGTTGCCGAAGGGGAACACCAGACCGAGGAAGGCGGAAAAATGGCAGAACATCGCCCATTGCCGCACTTCCCGGTTCGGCTCCTGATACTGAGTAGGTTCGTCCATTCCTACGCCTCCTCGTGCGGATGTCGTGTCAGTCGGCCAGGGCCGCGCGCTGCAGTTCGAACAACTCGTTCAGGCCCTTGCGTGCCAGGTCGAGCATGGCGGTCAGTTCTTCTGGCTGGAAAGGCGCACCCTCGGCGGTACCCTGGACTTCGATGAAGCCACCGGCATCGGTCATGACCACGTTCAGGTCGGTTTCGGCGGCGGCGTCTTCCAGGTAGTCCAGGTCCAGCACCGGCTCACCTTGGTAGATGCCTACAGAGACGGCGGCGACCATCTGCTTCAGCGGTTCGCCTTTCAGCGCGCCACGCTTCTTCAGCACCTTCAGCGCATCGACCAGGGCCACCATGGCGCCGGTGATGGACGCGGTGCGAGTGCCACCGTCGGCCTGGATCACATCGCAATCCAGATAGATGGTGTTCTCACCCAGCTTGGTCATGTCCAGAGCGGCGCGCAGCGAGCGGCCGATGAGGCGCTGGATCTCCAGCGTACGACCGCCCTGTTTGCCACGGCTGGCTTCACGCTGGTTACGCTCGCCGGTCGCACGCGGCAGCATGCCGTACTCAGCGGTCAGCCAACCCTGACCCTGTCCCTTGAGGAAGCGTGGCACGCCGGACTCGACGCTGGCCGTGCAGATCACCTTGGTATCCCCGAACTCCACCAGCACCGAACCTTCGGCGTGCTTGGTGTAGTTACGGGTGATGCGGATCGGACGCAGCTGTTCGGCCGCGCGGCCACTAGGACGTTTCATTGGGGCTTACCTGTTCGGGAGAAATCTGCCGGCCATTATAGAGGCCCTGCGGCACGGGGGACATCATCGCGTTGGGAGGCGCGGCCCGCCTGGGCTACAATCCCCTCCTTTGATCGCCAAACCCAGAGGACACCCCATGGTGCACAGCATGACCGCCTTCGCCCGCGTAGAACGGGCTGGCCCCCAGGGCACCCTGAGCTGGGAACTCCGCTCGGTCAATCACCGCTATCTCGAACCCCACCTGCGCCTGCCGGAAGCCTTCCGCGACCTCGAAGGCCCGGTGCGCGACGCCCTGCGCCAGGGGCTCTCCCGCGGCAAGGTGGAATGTACGCTGCGTCTCGCCGAAGAAAGTGCCGGCAAGCCGCTGCAGGTGGACCGCGAGCGCGCCAGCCAGCTGATTCAGGCGGCCGAGAGCGTTGCCGCACTGATCCAGCAACCGGCCCCGCTCAACCCGCTGGAAGTCCTCGCCTGGCCGGGCGTACTGGTGGCCGACGCCGCCGACCCGCAAGCACTGAACGCCGCCGCCATGGAGGCCTTCGCCCAGGCCCTCGACGAACTGAAGAATGGCCGCTCCCGCGAAGGCAGCGAACTGGCCCGCCTGCTCAATGACCGCCTCGACGCCATGCAGGAAGAAGTCACCGCCCTGCGCGCCCTGGTTCCACAGATGCTCACTGCCCAGCGGCAGAAAATTCTCGACCGCTTCAATGAGATGAAAGCCGAGCTGGAGCCGCAGCGCCTGGAGCAGGAAATGGTCCTGCTGGCGCAGAAGAGCGACGTGGCCGAAGAACTCGACCGCCTCGTCACCCATATCGGCGAAGTCCGCCGCGTGCTCAAGGCCGGCGGCGCCGCCGGTCGCCGCCTCGACTTCCTGATGCAGGAACTCAACCGCGAAGCCAATACCCTGGGCTCCAAGGCGTTCGATCCGCGCAGCACCCAGGCTGCGGTCACCCTCAAGGTGTTGATCGAGCAGATGCGCGAACAAGTCCAGAATATCGAGTAAGAGACTGCCCCCATGACTGCCACCCCCGGCACCCTGTACATCGTTTCCGCCCCCTCCGGCGCCGGCAAGACCAGCCTGGTCAAAGCACTGATCGACGCCGAACCGAACATCCGCGTTTCGGTGTCCCACACCACCCGAGGCATGCGCCCGGGCGAAGTGGACAGCGTCAACTACAACTTCGTGACCCGCGAAGAGTTCGTGCAGATGCTCGAACACGGTGATTTCCTGGAGCATGCCGAAGTCTTCGGCAACCTCTACGGCACTTCCCAGCGCTGGGTGCAACAGACCCTGGCCGAGGGCCATGACCTGATTCTCGAGATCGACTGGCAGGGTGCCCAGCAGGTCCGCCACCTGATGCCCCGGGCCAAGTCCATCTTCATCCTGCCGCCAAGCCAGCACGCCCTGCGCCAACGCCTGGACAACCGCGGCCAGGACAGCGAAGAGATCATCGAGCGCCGCATGCGCGAGGCGGTCAGCGAGATGAGCCACTACGTCGAGTACGACTACCTGGTGATCAACGACGACTTCGCCACCGCGCTGGAAGACCTCAAGGCCATCTTCCGCGCCAACCGACTGCGTCACGACGCGCAACAGGTGCGCCACGGCGCCCTGCTGGCCCACCTGCTCGACTGACCACGCCCTCTATCGAGGCGATAGCTGGCCTCCCGGCCGGCCCTGGGCCAGACTCCACCCTGGAAGCGCTGAAAATCGGCGCTTCCCTAATTGCTGGCGATTTTTTAGACTATCCAGTCCGCTCGCCCATTCGGGCACCGTATCAGCCATTCATTTCGTGCTACGAGGAACACCATGGCCCGCGTTACCGTTGAAGATTGCCTGGACAACGTTGATAACCGCTTCGAGCTGGTCATGCTCGCCACCAAGCGTTCCCGTCAGCTGGCCACCGGCGGCAAAGAGCCGAAGGTAGCCTGGGAAAATGACAAGCCGACCGTAGTCGCCCTGCGCGAAATCGCTGCCGGCCTGGTCGATTACGACGTCATCGCCCAGGAAGACATCGTTGAAGAAGAGCCGCTGTTTGCCGCATTCGAGGACGAGGCCAACGAGGCCCTCTGAATCCATGCCTGGTCGACGTCGCACGGCGCAGGGTAGAGAAGGTCGGCAAGGAGAAAAATCTTGCCGAGCATAGACGCCCTTGCCGAACGACTTTCGACCTATCTCGGCGCCGACCAGGTCAACCTGGTGCGCCGAGCCTATTTCTATGCCGAGCAGGCCCATGATGGCCAGCGCCGGCGCAGCGGCGAAGCGTACGTTACTCACCCGCTTGCCGTAGCCAGCATCCTCGCCGACATGCACATGGACCATCAGAGCCTGATGGCCGCGATGCTGCATGACGTGATCGAGGACACCGGTATCGCCAAAGAAGCCCTCAGCGGGCAGTTCGGCGAGACCGTTGCCGAGTTGGTGGACGGGGTCAGCAAGCTGACCCAGATGAACTTCGAGTCCAAGGCCGAAGCCCAGGCCGAAAACTTCCAGAAGATGGCCATGGCCATGGCCCGCGATATCCGCGTGATCCTGGTCAAGCTGGCCGACCGCCTGCACAACATGCGCACCCTGGAAGTGCTGTCCGGCGAGAAACGCCGGCGCATCGCCAAGGAAACCCTGGAAATCTACGCCCCCATCGCCAACCGGCTGGGCATGCACAGCATGCGCGTGGAGTTCGAGGACCTTGGCTTCAAGGCCATGCACCCGATGCGCTCCGAGCGTATTCGCACGGCCGTCCGCCGCGCCCGCGGCAATCGCAAGGAAATCGTCAACAAAATCGAGGAATCGCTGACCAACTGCCTGCGCCGCGAAGGCATGGAAGGCGAGGTCATCGGCCGCGAGAAGCACCTCTACAGCATCTACAAGAAGATGCGCGGCAAGCGCCGGGCGTTCAATGAAATCATGGACGTCTACGCCTTCCGCATCATCGTCGACAAGGTCGACACCTGCTACCGCGTGCTTGGCGCCGTACACAACCTGTACAAACCGCTGCCCGGTCGCTTCAAGGACTACATCGCGATTCCCAAGGCCAACGGCTACCAGTCGCTGCACACCACCCTTTTCGGCATGCACGGCGTACCCATCGAGATCCAGATCCGCACCCGCGAGATGGAAGAGATGGCCAACAACGGCATCGCCGCCCACTGGCTGTACAAGTCCGCCGAGGACGACCAGCCCAAGGGCACCCACGCCCGCGCCCGCCAATGGGTCAAAGGCATCCTGGAACTGCAGCAACGTGCCGGCAACTCCCTGGAATTCATCGAGAGCGTGAAGATCGACCTCTTCCCCGACGAGGTCTACGTGTTCACGCCCAAGGGCCGCATCATGGAGCTGCCGAAAGGCTCCACCGCGGTCGACTTCGCCTACGCGGTGCATACCGACGTCGGCAACACCTGCATCGCCTGCCGCATCAACCGCCGCCTGGCGCCGCTGTCCGAACCGCTGCAGAGCGGCGAGACGGTGGAGATCGTCACTGCGCCGGGTGCCAGGCCTAATCCGGCCTGGCTCAATTTCGTGGTCACCGGCAAGGCACGCACCCACATCCGCCACGCCCTCAAGCAGCAGCGCCGCTCCGAGTCCATCAACCTCGGCGAACGACTGCTGAACAAGGCCTTGGCCGGCTTCGAGAGCCACCTGGACAAGATCAGCCCCGAGCGTGTCCAGGCCGTTCTCGGCGAGTACCGCCTGGACGTGATCGAAGACCTCCTGGAAGACGTCGGCCTTGGCAATCGCATGGCCTACGTCGTCGCCCGCCGCCTGCTGGCCAGTGATGGCGAGCAGTTGCCGAGCCCCGAGGGTCCGTTGGCGATCCGCGGCACCGAGGGCCTGGTGCTGAGCTACGCCAAGTGCTGCACGCCGATCCCCGGCGACCCCATCGTCGGCCATCTTTCTGCCGGCAAGGGCATGGTGGTGCACCTGGAAAGCTGCAAGAACATCGGCGAAATCCGGCACAACCCGGAGAAATGCATCCAGCTGTCGTGGGCCAAGGACGTCGCAGGCGAATTCAACGTCGAACTGCGCGTCGAGCTGGAACACCAGCGCGGCCTGATCGCCCTGCTGGCCAGCAGCGTCAACGCCGCCGACGGCAATATCGAGAAAATCAGCATGGACGAGCGCGATGGCCGCATCAGCGTGGTCCAACTGGTGGTCAGCGTGCATGACCGTATACACCTGGCCCGCGTGATCAAGAAGCTGCGTGCGCTCAAGGGGGTGATCCGCATCACCCGTGTGCGGGCGTAGCCGATCCCAAGAAACCCAAGGAGTTCTCATGAGCAAGACCGTCATCAGCAGCGACAAGGCCCCCGCCGCCATCGGCACTTACTCCCAGGCCATCAAGGCCGGCAACACCGTCTACCTCTCCGGCCAGATCCCGCTGGACCCGAAGACCATGGAACTGGTTGAAGGCTTCGAAGAGCAGACCGTGCAGGTGTTCGAGAACCTGAAGGCCGTGGCCGAAGCCGCGGGCGGTTCCTTCAAGGACATCGTCAAGCTGAATATCTTCCTCACCGACCTGTCCCACTTCGCCAAGGTCAACGAAGTCATGGGCCGCTACTTCGAGCAACCCTACCCGGCTCGTGCCGCCATCGGCGTTGCCGCCCTGCCGCGCGGCTCCCAGGTAGAAATGGACGCCATCCTGGTCCTCGAATAAGAGCCTCTCGCCACGGGCCGTCCAGCCCGTGGCATCGTTCCGGAAGGACTCCGTCATGCGTCACACCCTCCCCTTGCTGCTCTGCGCGGCGATTCTCGGCGGCTGCTCCAGCGCGCCCTCTGACCCCAGCGGCATCTGGATCAACCAGGCGGCGATCAACGCTGCGGCCAAAGAGGGCAAGCTGCGCGAGTCCCTGCTCGCTTATGGTCCGAACCTGGAGTGGCAGATCGACCAGAAAACCGGCGAAGCCCACTACAGCAACGGCTTCGAGCTGGGCGAAGGACGCCTCGCAGTCCAGGAAGATGGCAACTGGCGGGTGGACTTCTATGGCGACTTCCACGAAACGCTGGAAGTGGACGGCAACCAACTGGTCCAGCAGGCCAGCGAGAACCTTCCCGAGCAGCGCTTCGTCCACCCGGAGAAGACTCCCACCGAGGGCGCCCCACCGGGCAGCGCCTTCGAACACGCGCTCTACACTGCCTACCTCGGCGGCAACTGGAAGATCGTCGAAGGCCAAGGGCAGGGCGGTCTCGTAAAGTTCAACCCCGACGGCAGCCTCGAAGGCCTGCCGGGTGCTGATCGTTACGCGCTGTGCCTGGCCGGTGACTGTGCAGCCATGAGTGGCGAGAACGACAGTATCTGGCTGCAACAGGGCAATCAGGGCGCGGCGTGGATCTTCGTCCACGATGGCGATGAACTGGAAATCCTCGAAGCCCGCAATCGCGCGCAAATCGACGAGATGCCCGAGTACTTCCCCGGCAAACGCGCCTGGCTGCTGGAGCGAGACTGAATCTTAGCGAACCCGGGGCGAGCAGTTCGGCGTGGGCTGAAGCCCACCCTACAAGCCGAGCATTACCCCTACGGCCAGCCATCCCCCTAGCGCCAGCAGCAGCGCGCCGCAGAGCCGATCCAACGCCTTCACCCGCATCTGCAGCCAGCCGCGCCAGCGCGGATGGCCCAGCAAACGCACCAGCGCCATATCCCAGAACAGCACCACCGCTGTCATCCAGCCCATGCTCATGACCAGCCCCCAGCCGGGCATGGCCGCATTGCGCAGCACGCCGAACAGCCCGACATAGAAGATCGGTAGCTTGGGATTCAGGCTGCTAGCCAGCAGCCCCTCGGTGAATCCTTGGCGCCAGGAGCCGCCTCGATCGGCCTCTGCATCCGGCAGCACCAGCTCTCGCCGCGCCAGCAACGCCTGGCCACCAATCCAGACGAAATAGCCCCCACCAACCAGTTGCAGCAGTTGCCAAAAGAACCCACCCGAAACGGGCAGCACACTGAGGGCCAGCAATACCAGCAGCATGCTCAGCAAATTGGCCAGGGCGATTCCCGCCGCGCAGCCATCCGCGTGGCGCAGGCCTTTGACCAGTCCAGCCCGCAGCAGCAGGAAGAAGTCAGGGCCAGGCGAAAGCAGGGCAGCGAAATGAGTGCTGACGACCAACAGGAACAACGCAAGCATGACTCCGAGCCTCCGGGAAATCCGGCGGCCAGTGTCCAAGCCCGAGACCCAGGCGGTCTTGGAAAAAACTCAGGTGCGTGCGGCGCGGCGGAACTGTCCCGGCGTCACGCCAGTGAAGCGTTTGAATGTCCCGGAAAAATGCGCCTGGTCGTAGAAACCCAGGGACAGCGCCACCTCCAGCGGCGGCTGATCACCCAGCAGCATGCGCTTGGCTTCACGTACCCGGCGCTGCAGCAGGTAGGTGTGCGGCGGCACGCCGTAGGCGCGGCGAAATGCTTCGATCAGATGGCGCGGATGGCGCTGCACCAGACCGGCCAATTGCTCCAGGCTGACCGCCTCGACGTAATGGGCCTCCAGGTAGTCGCGCAGAAATGCCGTCACCCCGCCGTCCCGCGTGGCGGGTACCGCCGCGCGCAACCCGCCGTGACGCACGAACACCCGCTCCAGCACCTCCAGCAGTTCGCTTTCCAGGGCCAGCGCATCACCCCGCTCGAACTCCGCCGCCAGGCGCGCCAAGCCCGCCGCCACCCGACCGTCATCGGCCGGGTTCAGCTCGCGGAAACCGCTGGGCAGGCGCTTGCGCCCGAGCAGTGTCGGCAGGCGCGACTCCTCCACATAGAGCATGCGATAAACCAATCGCTCGGACTCGGCATGCCCGGTATGGGGCTCCTCGGGATTCATCAGCGACAGGGTGCCGGCCGGCAGAGCGTGGCGCGCGCCCCGGCACTGGTAGCCGCCCACGCCATGCAGGATGGCGCCAATGGCAAAGGCATCGTGGCTGTGACGGCCGAACGGCTGCCCGGAGAAATCCGCATGGAACAACTCCACCCCCGGCAACCAGGGGCGCGCCAGCATGCGGTTGGCATCCACGCTCAGGGCTCGCCCAGGATGGCGGCGTAACCTTCGCGGAAGCTGGCGTAGCGCGGCACCCAGCCCAGCGCGCGAGCGCGTGCGTTGCTGCAGCGTTTGCTGCCCGAGCGGCGCACGGTGGACTCCTCGGCCCACTCGGTCACCCCCATCCGCTCACGCAGCCACCCCACCACTTCATGCAGCGGAGCCGGGGCATCGTCGACGCCGATATAGCAATCCTCCAGTGCTACACCACCGGCATCGGCCTTGAGCAGGTGGGCCAGCAACCCGGCGCAATCGTCCACATGAATGCGATTGGCGTAGAGCGGGGGTTCACTGACCACCCGATAGCCCATGCGGACCTGCTTGAGCAGCCATTCGCGACCCGGACCGTAGATTCCGGTCAGACGTACGAGTGTCGAAGGAATGCCACTGTCCATGGCCAGCCGCTCCGCCTCCCGCATCACCCGGCCGGAATAGCCCTCGGCCTCGGCGGGAGAGGTTTCATCGATCCATTCGCCATCGCGCTGGGCATAGACACCGCTGCTGGAGACGAACAGCAGGCGCCGCGGCATCTGCCCACGCTCGGCCAGCCAGGCCAGCACGTGGCGCAGGCCGTCGACATAAGCGGCGCGGTAGCCGGCTTCATCGTGCTGAGTGGCCGCTACGCAATAGACCAGGTAGTCCAGTGGCCCCTTTGGCCAATCCGCCGGGCACTCGGCCTGCTCCAGGTCGCCTGCCACCGGCAGCACGCCGGGCGGCAGCGCTGCGACCTGGCGACGCAGGCCATGGACGGTCCAGCCGACCTGCAGCATTTGCTGGGCCAGACGGCTGCCAACATCGCCGCAACCGGCGATCAGGAGGGAAGCGGGCATCAGGGAAGCTCCGAAAAAGTCCTCAGGATAGGCGCACGGGCGGCCATCGCCAATCGCTCTGGCAGGGGGCGAATCGTCGGGCGAGGGGCCAATCGTTATATAGTCACTTTTACAAACAAGAATTACTTGCAATAATACCAACCCTTCGGTCCAGGCCGACGCTTGCGCGCCGATGGACGAAACCGCTTCCTTTCCTTCAGGTCCGGCCAGCATGAATTCCTACGCCCGCAACGCCCAGCCCTACACCGTCGCCCGCCCGCCACGCCTGCTGGCAGCCTTGTTGATCAGCCTGATGCTGGCACCCGGCAGCTCCTTCGCTGAAGAGCCGACCGCCCAGTCCGTGCCGGCTGCCGCCACTCCGGCAGCTGCTCCGGCGCCTACCGCTGACGCCGCCAACGCGCCTGCCGGTGCTCCGGTAGCAACCGGCGCTCCGACTGCCGAAGGCACTGTCGCGCCTGTCGATGCCGCCGCCCAGGGCCCGAACGCCCTGCCGACAGACCCGCTGGCCGCCGAACTCGAAGGCGAGCAGATGCTGGCCCACGACCTGTCGCCCTGGGGCATGTATCAGAACGCCGACATCGTGGTGAAGGCCGTGATGATCGGCCTGGCCTTGGCCTCCGTCCTGACCTGGACCGTGTGGATCGCCAAGGGTTTTGAACTGATCGCAGCCAAGCGCCGCCTGCGCCGTGAGCTGCTGACCCTGAAAGGCGCCCGCACCCTGGGCGAGGCTGGCGAGCAGGTCAGCAATGGCAGCTGCGTCTCCCGCCTGCTGGTGCAGGACGCCCAGGAAGAGATGAAGCTGTCCACCAACACCCGTGAGAAGGAAGGCATCAAGGAGCGTGTCAGCTTCCGCCTCGAGCGCCTCGTGGCCGCCAGCGGCCGGCAGATGAGCCAGGGCACCGGCGTACTCGCCACCATCGGCTCCACCGCGCCCTTCGTCGGCCTGTTCGGCACCGTCTGGGGCATCATGAATAGCTTCATCGGCATCGCCAAATCCCAGACCACCAACCTCGCCGTGGTCGCCCCCGGTATCGCCGAAGCCCTGCTGGCCACGGCCCTTGGCCTGGTAGCAGCGATCCCTGCCGTGGTCATCTACAACGTCTTCGCCCGCTCCATCGCCGGCTACAAGGCCCAGGTGTCCGACGCTTCCGCCCAGGTACTGCTGCTGGTCAGCCGTGACCTCGACCATCAGCCGGCCGAACGCGGCCAATCTCCGCAAATGGCGAAAGTGGGCTGACCCATGGGAATCCATCTGAACGAAGGTGGCGATGATCTCCAGGAAACCCACGAGATCAACGTCACCCCCTTCATCGACGTGATGCTGGTGCTGCTGATCATCTTCATGGTTGCAGCACCCCTGGCCACGGTCGATATCAAGGTCGACCTGCCCGCGTCCACCGCCAAGCCCGCGCCCAGGCCGGACAAGCCGATCTACCTGAGCATCAAGGAAGACAAGAGCCTGTACCTGGACAACGAGCACGTCACCGAGGAGCAGTTGGGCAGCGTGCTGGACAAGCTGACCAACGCCGACAAGGAGAAGACCATCTTCGTCCGCGGCGACAAGGTCGTGGAGTACGGTCGTCTGATGGAAGTCATGGACACCCTGCGCGGCGCCGGCTACCTGAAGATCGGCTTGGTCGGACTCGAGACGGTCGGGACTAAATGAGCCAAGGCAAACGCAAGCTGTCGCAATGGGGCGTCAGCCTGGTCGTCGTGCTCGGCCTGCACATCGGCCTCGGCCTCTGGGCACTGTACTGGCGTCCGCACGCCGAGCCGATCGAACTGCCGCCGGCGGCCATGATCGTGGAGCTGGAGCCGCTTCCAGCCCCCGCGCCCAAACCAGCACCGCCGCCGCCTCCCCAAGTCGAGCCCGAGCCCGAGCCGCTGCCCAAGCTGGTGGAAGCGCCCAAGCCGAAGATCGCCATCGCGCCCAAGCCGAAACCCAAGCCAAAGCCGCCGAAACCCAAGCCGCCTGAGCCCAAGCCCGAGAAGCCGCGGGAAACCGAAAGCGTGAAGGAAAGCGTTGCCGCGCCGACCACCCCGGCCCCGAGCGACACCAAGCCCGCCGCCCAACAGCAGGCCGCCGCCAGCGCACCTTCGGACGCCAAGCCAACCTGGCAGAGCAAGCTGCTCAGCCACCTGGCCCGCTACAAGCGCTACCCGGACGATGCCCGCCGTCGCGGCTTCGAAGGGGTCAACCGCCTGCGCTTCGTGGTCGACGCTGAAGGCAAGGTGATCTCCTATTCCCTCGTCGGCAAGTCCGGTAGTGCCTCGCTGGATCGCGCCACTCTGGAGATGATCCGCCGCGCCCAACCGCTGCCGCCTCCCCCGCCGGAGCTGCTGAACAACGGCTCGTTGGAAGTGGTCGCGCCCTTCGTCTACTCGCTGGACCGCCGCTGACTCCCAAGCGCCTGCGCCACCCCGCGCAGGCGCTTGGTTCCATTGACTCCAGCCGCTATGCTTGCCGGACCTCAATGGAAAAATGCTATGACCCTCACCGAACTGCGCTACATCGTCACCCTCGCCCAGGAACAGCACTTCGGCCGTGCCGCCGAGCGTTGCCATGTGAGCCAGCCGACCCTGTCGGTCGGGGTGAAAAAGCTGGAGGACGAGCTTGGCGTGCTTATCTTCGAGCGCAGCAAGAGCGCGGTACGCCTGACGCCCGTTGGTGAGGGCATCGTTACCCAGGCACAGAAGGTCCTGGAGCAGGCACAGGGCATCCGCGAGATGGCCCAGGCTGGCAAGAACCAGCTAGCCGCGCCGCTCAAGGTGGGCGCCATCTACACCGTCGGCCCCTACCTTTTCCCGCACCTGATTCCGCAGCTGCATCGGGTCGCCCCGCAGATGCCGCTGTACATCGAAGAGAACTTCACCCACATCCTGCGCGACAAGCTGCGCACCGGCGAACTGGACGCGATCATCATCGCCCTGCCCTTCGCCGAAGCCGATGTGCTGACCAAGCCGCTCTACGACGAACCCTTCTACGTGTTGCTGCCATTCGGGCACCCCTGGACCGAACGCGAGTCCATCGACAGCGAGATGCTCAACGACAAGAGCCTGCTGCTGCTGGGCGAAGGCCACTGCTTCCGCGACCAGGTGCTGGAAGCCTGCCCGAGCCTGCGCAAGGGCGGCGAAGACAGCGCGAAGCACACCACGGTGGAGTCCAGCTCCCTGGAAACCATCCGGCACATGGTCGCCTCCGGTCTCGGCGTGTCGATCCTGCCCTTCTCCGCAGTGGACAGCCACCACTACGCCCCTGGCGTGATCGAGATTCGTCCGCTGACCCCGCCGGTGCCCTTCCGCACCGTGGCCATCGCCTGGCGCGCCAGCTTCCCGCGTCCGCGCGCCATTGAAGTCCTGGCGGACTCCATCCGCCTCTGCTCGGTGGCCCACCCGAAAACCCAGGGCGAACCGCAGCCGGCATGACCGAGCTGGCCCAAGTCTCCGTTACCGCACTCAAGGGTGTGGGGGCTGCCTTGGCTGAGAAGCTCGCCAAGGTCGGCCTGGAGAACCTGCAGGACATCCTCTTCCACCTGCCCACCCGCTATCAGGATCGCACCCGCATCACCCCTATAGGCGAGCTGCGCCCGGGGCAAGATGCGGTGGTCGAAGGCATAGTCGGCGGCGCCGATGTAGTCATGGGCCGCCGGCGCAGTCTGCTGGTACGCCTGCAGGACGGCACCGGCACCCTCAGCCTGCGCTTCTTCCACTTCAGCCAGGCGCAGAAGGAAGGCCTCAAACGCGGCACCCAGTTGCGTTGCTACGGCGAAGTTCGCCCTGGCGCCACCGGACTGGAGATCTACCACCCGGAATACCGCTCCCTGTCGGGCGATGAGGCACCGCCGGTCGAACAGACCCTGACGCCGATCTACCCCACCACCGAGGGCCTTACCCAGCAGCGCCTGCGCAGCCTCAGCCAGCTTGCCCTGGCCCGTCTCGGCCCGCACAGCCTGCCGGACTGGCTGCCCAAGGAACTGGCCCGCGACTATCACCTGGGTTCCCTCGACGACGCCATCCGCTACCTGCACCGGCCGCCGCCAGACGCCGACCTGGAAGAGCTTGCCGAGGGTCAGCACTGGGCCCAGCAACGCCTCGCCTTCGAGGAACTGCTGACCCACCAGCTGTCGCTGCAGCGTCTGCGCGAGAGCCTGCGCGCCCAGCACGCACCGCAGTTGCCGCCAGCACGCACGCTGCCCGCCCAGTACCTGGCCAACCTCGGCTTCAAGCCCACTGGTGCCCAGCAGCGCGTCGGCGCCGAGATCGCCTACGACCTGGCCCAACAGGAACCCATGCTGCGCCTGGTGCAGGGCGACGTCGGCGCCGGCAAGACCGTGGTCGCCGCCCTCGCTGCCCTGCAGGCACTGGAGGCCGGTTATCAGGTGGCGCTGATGGCACCTACCGAAATCCTCGCTGAGCAGCACTACGTCAATTTCAGCAAATGGCTGCAGCCGCTCGGCATCGAAGTCGCCTGGCTCGCCGGCAAGCTCAAGGGCAAGGCCCGCGCCGCCGCGCTGGAGCAGATCGCGGGCGGCACGCCGATGGTGGTCGGCACTCACGCACTGTTCCAGGACGAAGTGAAGTTCAAGCGCCTGGCCCTGGTGATCATCGACGAGCAGCACCGTTTCGGCGTGCAGCAGCGCCTGGCCCTGCGCCAGAAAGGCGTGGACGGCCGCCTCTGCCCGCACCAGCTGATCATGACCGCTACCCCCATTCCGCGGACACTGGCCATGAGCGCCTATGCCGACCTGGACACCTCCATCCTCGACGAACTGCCCCCTGGCCGCACCCCGGTAAACACCGTGCTGGTGGCCGACAGCCGCCGCATCGAGGTGATCGAGCGGGTCCGTGCGGCCTGTTTCGAAGGCCGCCAGGCCTATTGGGTTTGCACCCTGATCGAAGAATCCGAGGAGCTGACCTGCCAGGCGGCGGAAACCACCTTTGAAGAACTTTCTTCAGCCCTGGGCGAGCTGCGTGTCGGCCTGATCCACGGACGCATGAAGCCCGCCGAAAAGGCTGCGGTGATGGCCGAGTTCAAGGCTGGCGCGCTGCAATTGCTGGTGGCCACCACTGTGATCGAGGTGGGCGTAGACGTGCCAAACGCCAGCCTGATGATCATCGAGAACCCCGAGCGCCTGGGCCTGGCCCAGTTGCACCAGCTGCGCGGCCGCGTTGGCCGGGGCAGTGCCGCCAGCCACTGCGTGCTGCTCTACCACGCGCCGCTGTCGCAACTCGGCCGCGAGCGCTTGGCGATCATGCGCGAAACCTGCGACGGCTTCGTCATCGCCGAGAAGGACCTGGAGCTGCGCGGCCCCGGCGAAATGCTCGGCACCCGCCAGACCGGCCTGCTGCAATTCAAGGTGGCCGACCTGATGCGCGATGCCGACCTGCTGCCCGCCGTACGCGACGCGGCCCAAGCCCTGCTGGCCCATTGGCCTCAGCATGTCAGTCCACTATTGGAGCGCTGGTTGCGTCACGGCCAACAGTACGGCCAAGTGTGATTCAGTTCACAGCTCAATCGTCGCCTCGCCCCGACCTCTTCTGACCTGCTCGTTATACTCCGGGCAGAAAAATCAAAGCTGGATGCTGCCATGACCGAAGTCGCCCTCGTCCCGGATTCCTCGCCACAACCGCCCGAAGTGATAGCGCAGCTACTCGAGAAGCTCGGCCTGGCGTTCCAGGTTCGCCTGGAGCACCCGGGCCTGCTCGCCGCGCAGCGGGTCCAGTCGGTGTTGCTGGAAGACGCCGTCGGCGCCCTCCTGGTGCTTTTCCCCCGCAGCCAGTTGCTCGACCTTAATCGCCTCGCCGAACTCACTGGCCGCAAGCTGGTGGCGGTCAAGCCCGAGCGCCTCGAGCGCATGCTTGGCAAGCACCAGCTGGGTGCCTTGCCTGGCCTGCCACCACTGACCAGCTCGCCTTGCCTGTATGACGAACGCCTCCTGAAGGAGTCGCGCCTGCTGGTGGAGTCAGGTCAACCCGGCGTACTGCTGGAGCTGGCCAGCGAGGACTACCGTGGATTGCTGAGCAAAGCCAGCGCCGCACGCTTCGGTGAACCTGTGGCGACGATCCGCCCGAACCTCGATCGCCCGGCCGACGACCGTGCCGAGATCACCCAGGCTGTGCAGGCGTTCACCGCCCGCCGTATCCAGCAACGCCTGGAAGAGACCATCGAAATTCCGCCGCTGGCCGAATCCGCGCAGAAAATCATCAAGCTGCGGGTCGACCCCAACGCCACCGTGGAAGACATCACCGGCGTGGTGGAAACCGACCCGGCCCTGGCAGCGCAGGTGGTCAGTTGGGCCGCCTCGCCCTATTACGCCGCTCCCGGCAAGATCCGCTCGGTGGAAGACGCCATCGTCCGTGTGCTGGGCTTCGACCTGGTGATCAACCTGGCCCTCGGCCTGGCCCTCGGCAAATCCCTGAGCCTGCCCAAGGACCAGCCGCAGCAGGCCACGCCCTACTGGCAACAGGCGATCTATACCGCCGCGGTGATCGAAGGCCTGACTCGCGCCATGCCGCGCGCCCAGCGCCCGGAAACCGGACTGACCTACCTTGCTGGCCTGCTGCACAACTTCGGCTACCTGGTGCTGGCCCATGTCTTCCCGCCGCATTTCTCGCTGATCTGCCGGCACCTGGAAGTCAACCCGCACCTGCCCCACAGCTACGTCGAGCAGCACCTGCTGGGCATTACCCGCGAGCAGATCGGCAGCTGGCTGATGCGCTTCTGGGATATGCCGGAAGAGCTCTACACCGCCCTGCGCTTCCAGCACGACCCGGACTACCAGAGCGACAATGCCGCCTACCCGAACCTGGTGTGCCTGGCGGTCAGCCTGCTGCGTAACCGCGGCATCGGCTCCGGCCCGGAAGTGGTGATTCCCGACGATCTCTTCGAGGCCTTGGGCATTACCCGCGAGAAGGCCGAAGAAGCGGTGAGCAAAGTGCTACAGGCCGAAGCGGCGCTGCGTGAGCTGGCCTCCCAGTTCAATGCGCCGCACTGATCGGCAGGCATGAAAAAGGGGCGCCAGTGGCGCCCCTTTTTCATGCCATTACCCCGTCAGGAACTTCCGTGGGCTGGGCTTCAGCCCACCATCGGGAAGAGAAGGAAAGCGTCAGGCCGCTTTCTTCTCGGCAACCTTCTTCTTCGGCACCAGGTGCTTGGTCAGACCCTGGAACCAGATCACCAGCGCCGGGTTGCCCTGGATCTGGATGTCCTTGTTCTGGATACCCTGCATGAAGGCCAGCTGCTTGTTCTTCGCGCTCATGGTGGCGAACCCGTAGGCACCGTCCTTGAAGCCGATGGCAAAGGCAGGCGCGCTGGCGGTGCCGCGTTTACTGACCACTCGCTGGTCCTTGACGATGAAGTGACGGGCAATCTTGCCGTCCAGGGTGTGCAGCTGGAAGACCAGGTCCTTGCCCGCCAGCTGCTGCTGGAACTCGGCATTGTCACGGCTCGCCTTGGCCATCAGGCGGCCCAGCATCCAGAGGAGAAAGCGGAATTTCATGCGCGCACGGCCTCAAAGGGTTGAGAAAGCGGCGCATTGTAGCGGTTTGCCGGCGGGACTACAGCCAGCCAAAGGAGGGCGCAGCGAAAGGACGGGTGAACTGCCCGGAACCTCCCCGGCTCCGGGCAGAAGAAGCTTAGTTCACAGCTTCTTTCAGCGATTTGCCCGGCTTGAAGGCAACGGTGTTGCTGGCCTTGATCTTCACCGGCTGCCCCGTCTGCGGGTTCTTGCCAGTGCGGGCACCACGGTGACGTTGCAGGAAGGTGCCGAAGCCCACCAGCGTTACGCTGTCCTTGCGGTTCAGCGCGTTGGTGATTTCTTCGAGCACCGCATTGAGTACGCGATTGGCCTGATCCTTGGTTAGATCGGCCTTTTCGGCGATAGCGGCGGCGAGTTCCGGTTTACGCATAGATGCCTCTTTGACGGTTTGTTGTTTTTGTGTCCGTGCTGTCCTTCCAGAACAGCGCCCAAGGCGCCGCAACGGCTCTGCGCTGCGGCAGACCACGGGAGGATGGCACGCCAATTGGCACTGCGCCAGTGTCCTCAGCGGGAATTCCGAAAGAACAGAAGGATTAATCCGACAGAAGGGCTGACATTTATGCCAGAAGCGGCGGCAGCTCCCGGTTCAGGGCCAGTTTCTCCTGCACGGCAGCCCCGGTCAGGGCATACCCGAGCAGGCCGCCGGCGGCATCACGGCAGAGCGCCTTGATGTCCGCCCCAGAGCCTTCTACGGTCCAGCTGCCATCCGTGCCACGGGGCGGCGGCGACACGACCAGCGGGCACACCGGGGTTTTCACCGTTACCGGCATCGCGCCATACACCACTGCAGTGGGGTTGCCCGCCAGGGTCTGCGCCAGTGCCCGGGCGCAGGCCATCAGCGGCATCACATAGAGCAGGTTGAGGCCATCCACCTCGGCGCAGTCACCCAAGGCATAGATGTTCGCGTGGGACGTGCGCAACTGGCGATCCACCGCCACGCCACGGTTCACGGCCAGGCCCGCGGCAGCCGCCAGCTCGGTACGTGGGCGCAGGCCAACGGCGGACACCACCAAGTCGCAGGCAATGCGGGTGCCGTCAGAAAGCAACGCGTCCAGTCCAGCATCGCTACGGTCCAGGCGCGCCAGTACAGGTCCCAGGTGGAAGCGTGCCCCCAGGCTTTCGAGCCCAGCCTGCACCGCCGCGGCGGCGGCCGGATGCAGCAGGCCCGGCATCACCTGCTCACAGGGCGCCACCAATTCCACCTCCAGGCCACCCAGGCTGAGGTCATTGGCAAACTCGCAGCCGATCAGGCCGGCACCCAGGATCAGCACCCGGCGCTTGCCGGCGGCGGCAATGCGGAAGCGCGCGTAGTCCTCCAGGTCGTTGATCGGGAAGACCGCATCCTGGGCGTCACCCTCCACCGGTACGCGGATGGTGTCTGCGCCCCAGGCCAGCACCAGGTCGCGATAGGGCACGGCCTCCTCGCCGATCCACAAGCGCTGGTGGCCCGGGTCGATGCCGGTGATGCGGGTGTGGGTGCGGACTTCCGCCTTGAGCTGTTCAGCCATGGCGCCGGCCTCGGCCATGGCCAGGCCATCGGCATCCTTGTTCTTGCCAAAACCGGTGGAAAGCATGGGCTTGGAGTAGGAGCGACCATCGTCGGCGCTGATCAACAACAGCGGAGTTTCGCTATCCAGCTTGCGAAACTCCTTGGCCAGGTTGTAACCGGCCAGGCCGGTGCCGACTATCACCACGGGTGCACTCATTGCTCACTCCTGCTCATGAAACGACGCGACGGCCCATGGGCCGTCGCTTGAATGGGGTTGGATAACGGAGATCAGGCGATTTCGATCATCTCGAAATCGATCTTGCCGACGCCGCAATCGGGGCAGACCCAGTCCGGCGGAATGTCTTCCCAGCGCGTACCGGGTGCGATGCCCTCTTCGGGTAGCCCCTCCGCCTCGTCATAGATGAATCCGCAGACGATGCACTGCCACTTACGCATGACCACCTCCGCCGGCGCGGATAACCGTACTGAACCTACTCCAATCGACCGGCGACCGCCAAGCGTCACCGGACCCGTCCAGACAGAGGATAGGCCCCTCCTGCGGACACGAAAAAGCCGACACGGAGTCGGCTTGTTCGGGCTGAGACGGGATCAGTTGATTTCGATCATCTCGAAATCGAGCTTGCCCACGCCGCAGTCGGGGCAGATCCAGTCTGCCGGGACGTCTTCCCAGCGGGTGCCAGCGGCGATGCCGTCATCCGGCCAGCCCTGGGACTCGTCGTAGACCAGGCCACACACCACACATTGCCATTTCTTCATCATTCATTTCTCCACGATCAGGCATTCTCGAACCGTCGCCTTTCGTGGGCGTTCCGGTCACTTCAGGGGCGCTTTGTACTGGTTTATCCCGCCAACGGGCAAGAGGCAGCCGACGGGCAAAGGCCGTGCTAATCTGCGCCGTCTTCCATCGCCCAAGCCCCGCCCGTGCCCCACGCCGCCCTCGTCCATCCGCCCCGCTGGCTGACCGCCGCCCAGCTCCATCCCGCTCCCGCCGCCGGCGTCCGCGACTGGCTGTTCGACCAGGGTTCGCTGACCCGCCGGCTGACTGCCCTCTCGGGCAACGCCTTCAGTGTCACGCCTCTGGAAGAAGGCTGGCAGACCTTGCGTGCCGACGAATGTGCCGCACTCGGCATCCCCGCCGGCAGCCAGGGCTGGGTACGCGAGGTCTACCTGCGCGGCCACGGCGAGGTCTGGGTGTTCGCCCGCAGCGTGGCGGCACGCACTGCACTGGAAGGCTCGGGCCTGGACCTGCACCAACTCGGCAGCCGCTCCCTCGGCGAACTGCTGTTCAGCGACCGCGCCTTCGACCGTGGCGCCATCGAGGCTACCCGCTATCCGGCCCCTCTGTTGCCGGCAGCCGTGCGCGCCGAACGCTTGTGGGGGCGGCGCTCATGCTTCTCGCGGGGTGAACTGGGGGTCCTGGTGGCGGAAATCTTCCTGCCTGCCTTGTGGCGCGCGGCCGGCATCGAGGCCGTATAATCCGGCGCCGAGCCTGTTTACCATCTCGCGAGCTAGAGAAGAACAAGGCAGGAGGGCTGATGGCGTGGAGTTTACGAGCTGTAAATGAGCAAGCCTGAAGCCATTCCCAACGCCGCTATTCCGACGCGCACAGATCGTAGTCAGGCTCTTCCTAGGGAGAGCCGCCGATGTACCTGACCCTGCTGCAATCGCTGAACCGCCTGCACCCGCGCGCCATGGACTTCATCCAGCTAACGCGCCTGGACAAGCCCATCGGCATCTACCTGCTGCTATGGCCCACGCTCTGGGCCTTGTGGATCGCCGGTGAAGGCAGCCCCAGCCTGGCCAACCTGGTGATCTTCGTGCTTGGCGTGAACCTGATGCGCGCCGCCGGCTGCGTGATCAACGACTACGCCGACCGCAACTTCGACGGACACGTCAGCCGCACCCGCGCGCGGCCCCTGGCCAGCGGCCGGATCACCCCGCGTGAGGCGCTGGTGTTCTTCGTCATCCTGGTGGCCATCAGCTTCGTGCTGGTGCTCTTCACCAATGCCACCACCATCTGGCTGTCCTTCGGCGGCCTGGCACTGGCCGCCTGTTACCCCTTCATGAAGCGCTACACCTTCTACCCGCAGGTGGTGCTGGGCGCGGCCTTCTCCTGGGGCATGCCCATGGCCTTCACCGCCGAGACCGGCGAACTGCCGGCGGCGGCCTGGCTGCTGTACATCGCCAACCTGCTGTGGACGGTGGCCTACGACACCTACTACGCCATGACCGACCGTGAGGACGATCTGAAGATCGGGGTGAAGTCCACCGCCATCCTCTTCGGCGACGCCGACCGCCTGATTATCGCCATCCTCCAGGGTCTGGCCCTGCTCTGCCTGCTGCTGGCGGGTAATCGCTTCGAGTTGGGGCTGTATTTCCATTTGGGCCTGGTGGTTGCAGCCGCTTGCTTCGCCTGGGAGTCCTACAGCACTCGCACGCGCGATCCCCAGGCCTGCTTCAAGGCCTTCCTGCACAACCACTGGGCGGGCCTGGCAATCTTTGCCGGCATCGTCGCCGACTATGCGCTGCGCTAGGCGCAGCGCACCCTCTCTCCTGGTCGGCTAGTACGCTTCGGGCTTGACGATGTGCCAAACCCCCATTTTGCCGTCGCCGGTCACGTCACCGGCCTTCTTGTCCATGACGAAGGTGTACACCGGCTTGCCGTCATAGGCCCACTGCATGGAGCCGTCGTCGCGCTTGACGACGCTCCACTCACCTTCGGCCTTGGCTGTCGCGTCGGCCATCAGCGGCGGCCAGTTCTGCGCGCACTGGCCGTTGCAGGCGGACTTGCCGTCAGCGTCCTTGTCGTAGGTGTAGAGGGTCATGCCGTTTTGATCCACCAGCATGCCGTTCTTCTCCATCGCCGGCTCGGCCGTCAGGCCCAACAATGGCCAACCCAACAAAGCACCCGCTAGCAGCGGAACGAATCGGGGGGAAATTCTTTTCATTTTCTAACCTCTCCTCGGAATGAACAGCGACAGCCTGGCGGCAGCTGGATCACGGCTTGAGGTCACAGCAATACAGGACGGAAGGAGCCACGAACGCCCATCGTGCCGAACGGGTCCCGTGCCAGACTCCAGGCAGCCCCGCAATGGTGGCGGCCTCAACCAGCTTAGACGAGGCAGGTAGCGGAAACGTTCGGTACGTTGTCGTTGCTGCAGCAAAACCTCGGGGTGCCTAACGCTCCCGTGTCACATCCCTGCAATAATTCCGTTATCTAATGCGGCGCAATCAGTCATACACGCGACCTTTCCTGAGGCTTGAACATGGTTGGCAAGAACATCCTGATAGTCGACGACGAAGCGCCGATTCGCGAGATGATCGCCGTCGCCCTCGAGATGGCCGGCTACGACTGTCTGGAAGCCGAGAATACCCAGCAGGCCCACGCCATCATCGTCGACCGCAAACCCGATCTGATCCTCCTTGACTGGATGCTGCCCGGCACCTCCGGCATCGAGCTGGCCCGCCGCCTGAAGCGCGACGACCTGACCAGCGATATCCCGATCATCATGCTCACCGCCAAGGGCGAAGAGGACAACAAGATCCAGGGCCTGGAAGTTGGCGCCGACGACTACATCACCAAGCCCTTCTCCCCCCGTGAACTGGTGGCGCGCCTTAAAGCCGTATTGCGTCGTGCCGGCCCGAGCGACAGTGAAGCGCCCATTGCCATCGGCGGCCTGCTGCTGGACCCCATCAGCCACCGCGTGACCATCGACGGCAAACCCGCCGAGATGGGACCCACCGAATACCGCCTGCTGCAGTTCTTCATGACTCACCAGGAGCGCGCCTACACCCGTGGTCAACTGCTGGACCAGGTCTGGGGCGGCAACGTCTATGTCGAGGAGCGCACCGTCGACGTGCACATCCGCCGCCTGCGCAAGGCCCTCGGCGAGGTATACGAAAATCTGGTTCAGACCGTTCGCGGCACCGGCTATCGTTTCTCCACCAAAAGCTGACCCGGGCCCGATGGGCCGACCACAAGGACGCGATAGGTGAATCAAGACTGGCGCGGCGTAGTCATCCGCCGCCTGCTGCTGCTGATCGGCGCTTGCCTGCTGGCGGGACTGGTCACGGGCTATTACGCCTGGGCCCTGGTAATCGGCCTCGGCGCCTACCTGGGCTGGACCCTTGCGCAGCTGCTGCGCCTGTACAAATGGCTCAAAGAGCATCACCCGGACGAACCTCCGCCGGACGGTTACGGTCTCTGGGGTGAAGTGTTCGACAGCATTTACCACCTCCAGCGCCGCGATCAGCGCGTGCGCGGCCGTCTGCAAGCGGTGATCGACCGCGTGCAGGAATCCACCGCCGCCCTGAAGGACGCCGTGGTGATGCTCGACAGCGACGGCAACCTCGACTGGTGGAACCGTGCCGCGGAAACCCTGCTGGGCCTGAAGACCCCCCAGGACAGTGGCCAGCCGGTGACCAACCTGATCCGCCATCCGCGCTTCAAGGAATACTTCGAGCAGGGCAAATACAACGAACCCCTGGACCTCCCCTCGCCGGTCAATGACCGCCTGCGCCTGCAGTTCCACATCACCCAGTACGGCAACCGCGAGCACCTGATGCTGGTGCGCGATGTCACGCGCCTCCATCAGCTGGAGCAGATGCGCAAGGACTTCGTCGCCAACGTTTCCCACGAACTGCGCACGCCGCTGACGGTGATCGCCGGCTACCTGGAGACCCTGCTGGACAACGTCGAGGACGTGAACCCGCGTTGGACCCGCGCCTTGCAGCAGATGAGCCAGCAGGGCAAGCGCATGCAGAACCTGCTCAACGACCTGCTGCTGCTGGCCAAGCTGGAAGCCACCGACTATCCCTCGGACAACCAGCCAGTGGCGGTCGACCTGCTGCTGTTACAGATCAAGGCGGACGCCATCGCCCTCTCCGGCAACCGCAACCACCGCATCAGCCTGGAGGCCGATCACAACTTCAGGTTGCGTGGCAGCGAGGCGGAACTGCGCAGCGCCTTCTCCAACCTGGTGTTCAACGCGGTGAAGTACACCCCGGACGAGGGCGAGATCCGCATCCGCTGGTGGGGCGACGAAACCGCGGCGCACCTCAGCGTGCAGGACAGCGGCATCGGCATCGAGGCCAAGCACCTGCCGCGCCTGACCGAGCGCTTCTACCGGGTCGACTCCAGCCGCAACAGCAGCACCGGCGGCACCGGCCTGGGCCTGGCCATCGTCAAGCACGTGCTGATCCGCCATCGCGGTCGTCTCGACATCAGCTCGGTGCTGAACCACGGCAGCACCTTCACCTGCCACTTCCCGGCCACCCAGGTGGTTCGCCGGACCTGATCGCCCGTGCACCCCGACTTGCAAACTCGGGGTGCAGCCTTCAACCTTAGCCGGTCATCCGTCAGCAAAAACCATCCATGGACCCTTCCCCTAGTTCAAACTTCTTCACGTACTTCGCCGATTTCGGCTTGATTCTCTTCGCCCTCTTCCTCGTGCTGCTCAACGGCTTCTTCGTGGCCGCCGAGTTCGCCATGGTCAAGCTGCGCTCCACTCGCGTCGAATCCATCGCCGGCAAGCACGGCTGGCGCGGCCGTATCCTGCGCACCGTACACAACCAGCTGGATGCCTACCTGTCGGCCTGCCAGCTAGGTATCACCCTGGCCTCCCTGGGCCTCGGCTGGGTCGGTGAGCCGGCCTTCGCCCACCTGCTCGGCCCGGTGCTGAGCGCCGTCGGCATCGAGTCGGAGAAGCTGGTCCACGGCATCGCCTTCTTCACCGCCTTCTTCATCATTTCCTACCTGCACATCGTGGTCGGCGAGCTGGCGCCCAAATCCTGGGCCATCCGCAAGCCGGAGCTGCTGTCCCTCTGGACCGCCGCACCGCTCTATCTCTTCTACTGGCTGATGTACCCGGCCATCTGGCTGCTCAACGCCAGCGCCAATGCCATCCTGCGCATCGCAGGGCAAGGCGAGCCTGGCCCGCACCACGAACACCACTACAGCCGCGACGAGCTGAAGCTGATCCTTCACTCCAGCCGCGCCCGCGACCCCAGCGACCAGGACATGCGCGTACTGGCCTCGGCCGTGGAAATGGGTGAACTGGAAGTGGTGGATTGGGCCAACTCACGGGAAGACCTGATTTTCCTCGAGCACGACGCGCCCCTGAGCGACATCCTCAGCGTGATCCGGCGCCACAAATACAGCCGCTACCCGGTGCATGACGACCAGACGGGCGAGTTCATCGGCGTGCTGCACATCAAGGACCTGCTGCTGGCCCTGTCGGCCCTGGACAGCCTGCCGGAGTCCTTCGACCTCGCCGAACTCACCCACCCGCTGGAACGCGTGACCAAGCACATGCCGCTCTCGCGCCTGCTGGAGCAGTTCCGCCAGGGCGGCTCGCACTTCGCCGTGGTCGAGGAAGCCGACGGCAAGGTCGTGGGCTTCCTGACCATGGAAGACGTGCTGGAAGTCCTGGTGGGCGATATCCAGGACGAACACCGCAAGACCGAACGCGGCGTACTCGCCTACCAGCCGGGCAAGCTGCTGGTGCGCGGCGACACCCCGTTGTTCAAAGTGGAGCGCCTGCTCGGCATCGACCTTGACCACGTTGAAGCCGACACCCTCGCCGGCCTGATCTACGAAACCCTGAACCGGGTGCCGGAAGAGGAAGAAGTGTTGGAAACCGACGGCCTGCGCATCATCGTGAAGAAGATGAAAGGCCCGAAGATTATCCTGGCCAAGGTACTCAAGCTGGACTGAATCCCCTTGCGCCCATACCCCTAATCCCCTCGACCGATGCTGATGGGTTTCGCGGACTCGCGGAACGCCTCCTTCCCCATTCTACGTACGGTGCCTCGCCTCCTCGGCCCCGTAGGATGGGTTGAGGAACGAAACCCATCAGGCCTTGCAAGCACAGCACGGGTATCGCTCCACACACGAAGGGAGAGGGGAGATTCAGCCTCTACTCCCCGCCCACCGCGAAATTCGGCAGGGTGTCCACCGGTTGGGCGAAATCGAAGGGAATGGACTCTAGCGCCAGTCCCATGTTGCGCTGGATGACGAAGTGCAGGTGTGGGCCGGTGCTGTTGCCGGTATTGCCGGAGCGGGCGATGCGCTCGCCGACGGCCACCTGCTGACCCTCGCGCACCTGCACCGAGCCGCGCATCAGGTGCAGGTAGACGCCCATGGTGCCGTCGTCATGCAGGATGCGTACGAAGTTGCCGGAAGGGTTGTTGCCCCGGCCGCTCTGGTCATTCTCGATCTTGATCACCATACCGGGCCGCGCAGCCACGATGGGCGTGCCCTCGGGCATGGCGATATCCAGGGCATAGCGCCCCTTGGGGGTGAAGTGGCTGTAGCGGCCATTGGCGCCCTGGGTCAGGCGGAAGGGGCCACCGCGCCAGGGCAGCGGATAGCGATAGAGCACCGGCTGCAGGCGCGGGTCGCCCATTGCGTAGCGCAGCTTGGGCTTGTAGCGCATTGGCCGGCTCGGGTCGGCCGGCGCCAGGGTGGCCATGCGCATGCTGCTGCGCGGCGCCAGCACCCAGCGAATCGGCTGGTCCGGGACGCCGGACACATTCTCCGCCTGGTCAATGCGCAGCTCCACCTCCACCGGCGCGAACAGCTCATTGCGCAGCAGTAGCGTTTCACCGGCGTCGTGCTTCTTGGTTTCCAGCTTCACCGACAAGTCCAGGCGCTCCACCATGCGGTCGCGGAAGACGAACACCTGGGCACCGGACACGGCCTTGTCGGTGTAGGTCACTACACCATTGGCGTCGGTGTACTTGTAGATGGTCAATGCAGCCGCCGGCAGGCTCGCGCCAAGCAACAGCAGCAGAGAAATGAATCGCCCCAGCATGTCCGGCCCGTTGTTCTTCTGTGCTCCGTGTTGCCGAAGACTAGCAGCGCGACATGCGCGCGGCGAGATGTCGCCCGTCGGGCTGTGACGAGGTTGGCTGGACGGTCAGGCGCCGGGGACGAAATGCTTCTGCGCGGTACCGCGGGCGATCAGCCGGGACAGGTAATCAAGCTTCTGCGGATCACGGTCGACGAAGCGGAAGGTCAGCTGCAGCCACTCGCTATCTGGCTTGGGCTCCAGGGCCGCGACCGCATGCAGGTAGCCATTGAGCCGTGCCACTTCGCCACCTTCGCCCTGCTCCAGGTCGAGCACCGCGCTTTCCAGCACCTGCGGCAGGGGCTCGCCACGGCGCACCACCAGTTGCGCGTCCTTCAGGCTCAGGGCCTTGATCACACAGGCCAGCATGCCGGCCGGCAGACGCAGCTGAGCCTGACCACGGCCGCCGGGGGCCTGGGACGCGGACTTGGCCGAGGCCGTCGGCGCGGCCGGCTTGGCTGCGGGCGCCGCCGGTGCCGGTGCTGCGGCGGGGCGGACCACCTCGGCCTTGCCGCCGGTGAGTGCCGCGAGGGAATCGTTGGCGAAGCCACCGGCGTTGGGCAGCCTGACCGGCGCACTGGTCATCAGCGCTTCGAGCTTGCCGGCACGCGCCAGCGCCTTCTTCACCTTGGTGACCAGTTGATCGTTGGAGAAGGGTTTGCCGATGTAGTCGGAAACGCCGGCCTGGATGGCCTGGATGACGTTCTCTTTGTCACCGCGGCTGGTGACCATGATGAAAGGCACGGTCTTGAGGCTGTCCTGCTCGCGGCACCAGGTGAGCAGCTCCAGGCCGGACATCTCGGGCATTTCCCAGTCGCAGAGGATCAGGTCGATAGCGGCGCGGGCGAGCAACTGCTGGGCCTTGCGCCCATTGATCGCTTCCTCGATCTGGATGCCGGGGAAGTTGTCGCGCAGCCCCTTCTTCAGCATGTCGCGAATAAAGGACGCATCGTCCACCACCAGCACATTCACCTTGCCCATCGGCTACTCCTTGGAAAACGGAGCTAAGAATAGCCTTGGCTGATAGCCAATTGCCAAGTCTGATTTGCGACTCCCGGGCTCCCTGCGACCGACGGGTCATACGCTCTGGTATCCGCAAAGCAGAACGCCCGGCACGGGCCGGGCGTTCTGGGAACAAGCAGCGGAATCAGGCCCGGGGGGCTTCGTCGCTACCGTTGCCCTTCACTTCCTCAGCCATGCGCGCCAGGCCCAGGTGGCGGACGTCGGTGCCACGCACGAGGTAGATCACGAGCTCGGAAATGTTGCGCGCGTGGTCGCCGATGCGCTCCAGGGAACGCAGGGCCCAGATGACGTTGAGCACGCGGCTGATGGCACGCGGGTCTTCCATCATGTAGGTGACCAGCTCGCGCAGGGCGGTCTTGTACTCGCGGTCGATGTTCTTGTCGTACTGGGCCACGGACAGCGCCAGGTCGGCGTCGAAGCGGGCGAAGGCGTCCAGGGCTTCCTGGACCATCTTGCGCACCTGGTCGCCGATGTGGCGCACCTCGACGTAGCCGCGCGGGGCAACGCCTTCTTCGCAAAGCTGGATGGCGCGACGGGCGATCTTCGAAGCTTCATCACCAATGCGTTCCAGGTCGATCACCGACTTGGAGATGCTGATGATCAGGCGCAGGTCGGAGGCCGCCGGCTGGCGACGGGCGAGAATGCGCAGGCACTCTTCGTCGATGTTGCGCTCCATCTGGTTGATCTGGTCGTCGATCTCGCGCACCTGCTGGGCGAGCCCCGAGTCGGCGTCGATCAGCGCGGTGACGGCGTCGTTGACCTGCTTCTCGACCAGGCCGCCCATCGCCAGGAGGTGGCTGCGCACTTCCTCCAGTTCGGCGTTGAACTGCTGGGAGATGTGATGGGTGAGGCTGTCTTTGTCGATCATTTTCTAACCCTTGTTTAACCGAATATTTTCCCAGGTTTCAGTGGCCTTCGACCAATCGTGCTGGGCAAGGAGGCTACGCGCAGACAGTACGAGTAGTACGGCAAGCTTCGCCGACACAGCCCAGCGCGATTGGGGCGGCCACTAGCCGTAGCGGCCGGTGATGTAGTCTTCGGTCTGCTTCTTGGCCGGGTTGGTGAACAGGGTATCGGTGTCGCCGAACTCGATCAGCTTGCCCATGTACATGAACGCGGTGTAGTCGGAAACGCGCGCCGCCTGCTGCATGTTGTGGGTCACGATGACGATGGTGTACTTGCTCTTGAGCTCGTAGATCAGCTCTTCCACCTTCAGGGTGGAGATCGGGTCCAGCGCCGAGCAGGGCTCGTCGAGCAACAGCACTTCCGGCTCCACGGCGATGGTACGGGCGATCACCAGACGCTGCTGCTGGCCACCGGAAAGGCCGAGTGCGGATTCGTGCAGGCGGTCCTTCACTTCTTCCCACAGGGCGGCGCCCTTCAGCGCCCACTCCACGGCTTCGTCCAGCACACGCTTCTTGTTGATGCCCTGGATGCGCAGGCCGTACACCACGTTCTCGTAGATGCTCTTGGGGAACGGGTTCGGCTTCTGGAACACCATACCCACGCGGCGGCGCAGTTCGGCGACTTCCTCACCCTTGCGGTAGATGTTCTTGCCGTCGAGGAGAATCTCGCCGTCGACGCGGCAGCCGTCCACCAGGTCGTTCATGCGGTTGAAGCAGCGCAGCAGGGTCGACTTGCCGCAACCGGACGGCCCGATGAAGGCGGTCACGCGCTGTTTCGGGATGTTCATGCTGACGTTGTGCAGGGCCTGCTTCTCGCCGTAGAACAGGGAGAGGCCAGGCACTTCGAGGGCAACGGTTTCCTCGGCCAGGCGCAGGTTCTGCTTGTCGCGGCCGAGAGCGGCAATGTTGACGCCGTGGCTGTGGGTTTCGTGTTGCATGTCTTCACTCCGTTCGTAGCTTCGAGCTACAAGCTGTAAGCCTCAGGCAATTCGGTCGGCGGTGGACGATCAGCTGTCCAGCGCCTTGTATTTCTCGCGCAGGTGGTTCCGGATGGCGACGGCCGAGAAGTTCAGCAGGGCGATCACCAGCACCAGCAGCAACGCGGTGGCGTACACCAGCGGCCGCGCGGCCTCGACGTTCGGGCTTTGGAAGCCGACGTCATAGATGTGGAAGCCCAGGTGCATGATCTTCTGGTCCAGGTGCAGGTACGGGTAGTTGCCATCCACCGGCAAGCTCGGTGCCAACTTCACCACACCCACCAGCATCAGCGGTGCCACTTCGCCAGCGGCGCGGGCCACGGCGAGGATCAGGCCGGTCATCATGGCCGGACTGGCCATCGGCAGTACCACCTTCCAAAGGGTTTCGGCCTTGGTTGCGCCAAGTGCCAGCGAGCCTTCACGCACGGCACGGGGAATACGCGCCAGGCCTTCCTCGGTGGCCACGATCACCACCGGTACCGCGAGGATCGCCAGGGTCAGGGAAGCCCAGAGCAGGCCCGGGGTGCCGAAGGTCGGCGCCGGGGCGGACTCGGGGAAGAACAGGCGGTCCAGCGAGCCACCCAGCACGTAGACGAAGAAGCCCAGGCCGAACACGCCGTAGACGATCGCCGGTACACCCGCCAGGTTGTTCACCGCGATGCGGATGACGCGGGTCAGCACGCCCTGCTTGGCGTATTCACGCAGGTAGATGGCAGCGATCACACCGAAGGGGGTGACGATTACAGCCATGATCAGGGTCATCATCACGGTGCCGAAGATGGCCGGGAAGATACCGCCCTCGGTGTTGGCCTCACGCGGGTCGTCCGCGAGGAACTCCCACAGTTTGGCGAAGTAGAAACCGAGCTTGTCGAACAGCCCCATGGCGTTCGGCTGGTAAGCGTGGACCACCTTGCCGAGGCTGATTTCCTGTTCCTTGCCGCCGGCTTCGCGGACGACCACGCTGTCGCGGTTGAACTCCTGGTGCAAGCTCATCAGCTGCGCTTCAAGGCCCTTGTAGCGCGTGTCCAGCTCGGCGCGCTCGGCGGCGATGTCAGCCTGGGCCTCGGGGGTCAGGGCATCGTTCAGCTCCAGCTTGCGGGTCTGCAGGCGCAGGCGTTCGAGGCCATGGTTGATGGCACCGATGTCCTTCTTCTCCAGCTGGTAGAGCTTGGCGTAGAGGCCATTCACACGCTCCAGGCGCTTCTGCAGCTCAGCCATCGCGGCCTCGCCTTCAGCCACCACCTGGCCGTTCTCCTTCACCGCCACCAGGCGGCCGTAGAAGTTGCCCCACTCGCGACGCTCCAGCGCCACCAGTTCGGTCGGATACTTCTGCTCCGTCAGCCACTCGCCCACCACCCAGGTGAAGTCGCTGCCATAGACGTCGCGGTTGCCCACCTTGAGCAGTTCACGGGTCATGAACTCCGGGCCCTCATCCGGCACCGGCAGACCGGCACCTTTCAGGCGTGCACGGGACACTTCCTCGATCTGCACCGCTTCGCCGACCACCGGCTTGGCCGCCTGGCCGGGCACAACGTACTGCGCCTCCACCAGGTCGGCCGGCCAGAAATGGGCCAGGCCGCGCACGGCAATCACCGAGAGCAGGCCGATGGTCATGATGACAGCGATGGAAACCGCGCCGCCGCTCATCCAGACGCCCGGTGCGCCGCTCTTGAACCAGTTTTTCAGGGAAACCTTTTTCACGGATTTCTCCACCGCTTGAGTCTTTCGGTTCCTCCCGCCAGGCGGCCGGAGGATTCATATTTCTGGGGGGAGCGGTTTCGGCAATCGGCCAACCATCCCTCACCCGGTCCTTCGGACCCCCCTCTCCCGGAGGGAGAGGGGGATCAGATGCGACGCTTGAAGCGCCGCTCTTACAGAGATGCGTATTTCTTGCGCAGACGCTGACGGATCAGCTCGGCCAGGGTGTTCATGACGAAGGTGAACGTCAGCAGCACCAGCGCCGAGAGGAACAGCACACGGTAGTGGGTACCACCGACCTCGGATTCCGGCATTTCCACGGCCACGTTGGCGGCCAGGGTGCGCATGCCCTCGAAGATGTTCACTTCCATTACCGGGGTGTTGCCGGTGGCCATCAGGACGATCATGGTTTCGCCCACGGCGCGGCCAAGGCCGATCATCAGGGCCGAGAAGATGCCCGGGCTGGCGGTCAGCAGAACGACGCGCGTCATGGTCTGCCAGGGCGTGGCGCCCAGGGCCAGCGAACCGTAAGTGAGGCTGCGCGGCACACTGAACACGGCGTCCTCGGCGATGGAGAAGATGTTCGGGATCACCGCAAAACCCATGGCCAGACCGACAATCAGGGCGTTGCGCTGGTCGTAGGTGATGCCGAGGTCATTGCTGATCCACAGCCGCATGTCGCCACCGAAGAACCAGTTCTCCATGAGCGGACTCATGCCCAACGCGAGCCAGGCGGTGAGGCCCACGACCGGAATCAGGATGGCTGCTTCCCAGCCGTCCGGCACGCGCAGGCGGATCGACTCTGGCAGGCGACTCCAGATGAAACCGGCCAGCAGAATGCCGATCGGGGTCAGCAGCAACAGGCTGAAGATACCCGGCAGGTGGCCTTCCACATAAGGCGCCAGGAACAGACCAGCGAAGAAGCCCAGAATCACGGTGGGCAGGGCTTCCATCAACTCGATCACCGGCTTGACCTTGCGGCGCATGGCCGGGGCCATGAAGTAGGCGGTATAGATGGCTGCAGCGATGGCCAGAGGGGCGGCCAGCAGCATGGCGTAGAAGGCGGCCTTCAAGGTGCCGAAGGTCAGCGGTGCCAGGCTCAGTTTGGGTTCGAAGTCGGTGTTGGCGGCGGTGGACTGCCAAACGTACTTGGGCTCTTCATAGCTCTCGTACCAGACCTTGCCCCACAGCGCGCTCCAGGAAACTTCTGGGTGCGGGTTGGCGAGGCGGAACGGCAGCAACTGGTTGCCTTCCTCGACCACAACGCGATTGGCGCGCGGCGACAGGGCCAGTAAGCCGGAACCGTCGGTGACCGACTCGACCAGCAGGGTGCGGTTGGCGGTGCTGTGGAACACGCCGAGGTGGCCGGCGGAATCCAGGGCGACGAAGCCCTTGCGGCGCTCTTCGGCGGAAATCTGCACCACCGGGGCAGTGCCCAGCTGGAAGCCACGGATGTGCTTCAGACGCGAGGAGCCATCCGGATCGCGCGCCATGAACCATTGGGCGATGCCGCCCTTGGAGTCGCCCACCATCAGGGAAATGCCGCCCAGCAACATGGCGCTGGCGGTGACTTCACGGTCGCCGTCTGCCAGCAGCTTATAGCGGCCGTTCAGGGCATGTTCGCGCAGGTTGAAGACATCAGCCTGGGCACGACCATTGAGGACATAGAGCCACTGGTGACGCGGGTCGATGTAGATCGCCTTGATCGGCTCGACCATCTGCGGCAGCTCGACACTGCTCTGCTCCTGGGTGGTTTCGCCGGTCAGCATGTTCTCTTCGCTGACCACCTGCTGCACGTGCAGCTGATTACCGGTGGAGCCGGCCAGCACCAGGGTCTCGTCGTTGATGCTGAGGGCGATGTGTTCGATGGCTCGACCCTGGGCATCCAGCACCATGGGAGCCTCGCCGTAGGGATAGCTGACCTGCGGCGCGATGGTCTTCTTGTTATCCGGGTAGGTGACCTTGTAGCTGTGCTTGAAGATCAACGCCTGGCCGTTGGACAGGCCGAGCACCACCAGCGGGCTACCAGGCTGGTCCTGGCCGATGGATACCACGCTGACACCTGCCGGCAACGGCAATTGCTGGCGTTGCAACAGGCTGCCGTCCTTCGCTGCGAAGAACTGCACCTCGCCTTTGTCGACGACGCGCATACCCACCATGTTTTGTTCTTCCAAGGCCAACAGCAGCGGCTTGCCAGCGTCCTGCTGTTGCAACCAGGCTGGGCTCTGCACCTTTCTCGCGGTCAGCTCGGCGCCCTTGAACAGCGGCAGCACCACATAGGCCAGGTAGAAGAAGATCAGGGTAATGGCGCCAAGGACGGCGAGGCCGCCCACCAGCACGTACCAATGGGTCAGTCGATCCTTCAGCGCACGAATCTTCCGCTTGCGCTGCAGCGCCGGCGTATTGAAGTCGATGCGCTCGGGAGGGTTCTTCGAAGTAGTCAGGGAGTTGGCCAAGTCAGTCATGGATTCGGGCTCTTGCCACAGTCAGCGCGCATAGGCTTTTACGATGGGGGCACAGACTACGGGCTTCGTGTGACAGAAAGATTACAGCGAGTTGACGTGGCGAAGCCCGCCCGGAGGTGGCCTCGGGCGGGCTTCTGCGACAGGGGTCTCCCGTCGCCCTTGCGTCCTTGCGGAGCGGCGCGCACTACGCCGCCGCTCCCTTATCCGGCCTGGATTACAGGCCCAGTTCCTTCAGGGTCTTCTCGGCGACTTTGGCCGGGAGCGGGATATAGCCGTCCTTGACGACGACTTCCTGGCCCTGCTTGGACAGCACCATCTTCACGAACTCGGCTTCCAGGGGAGCCAGCGGCTTGTTCGGCGCCTTGTTGATGTAGACGAACAGGAAGCGGGACAGCGGGTAGCTGCCGTTCAGGGCGTTCTGCTCGTTGTCTTCAACGAACTCGCCACCTTCCTTCTTGGCCAGGGGAACAGTCTTCACGCTGGAAGTCTTGTAGCCGATACCAGAGTAGCCGATGCCGTTGACGGACTGGCTGATGGACTGAACAACGGAGGCGGAACCCGGCTGCTCGTTCACGTTGGCCTTGAAGTCGCCTTTGCACAGGGCCTCTTCCTTGAAGTAGCCATAGGTGCCGGACACGGAGTTACGACCGAACAGCTGAACCGGCTTGGAAGCCAGGTCGCCGGTCACGCCCAGGTCGCCCCAGGTCTTGACGTCGCTCTTGCCACCGCACAGGCGGTTGGCGGAGAAGATCGCGTCAACCTGCTGCATGGTCAGGCCCTTGATGGGGTTGTCCTTGTGCACGAACACGGCCAGGGCATCGACGGCGACCGGAATGGCGGTCGGCTTGTAGCCATACTTCTCCTCGAAGGCCTGCAGCTCGACGTCCTTCATCTTGCGGCTCATCGGGCCCAGGTTAGCGGTGCCTTCGGTCAGAGCCGGCGGCGCGGTGGAAGAACCGGCGGCCTGGATCTGGATGTTCACGTTCGGGTATTCGCGCTTGTACGCCTCGGCCCACAGGGTCATCAGGTTGGCGAGGGTGTCAGAGCCAACGCTGGAGAGATTGCCGGAGACGCCAGTGGTTTTCTGGTAGGCCGGAATGGCCGGATCGACAGCAGCGACCGCGCTGGCGGTAGCGACGCCGGCGGCGACGAAGGTCAGGGCCGCCATCAAACGCTTCAGTTTCATGCCTTGCTCCTAAGCAGGACGAGGGGGTTGAATGCAACGGGGGCCAGTATCGGGAGGCCGTATGACCACTCTATGAACTGATTGTGACAATTGGATGAATGGCCATCATCGCTTGTCCAAGGAGGGATTTCGCTCGAATCACCACCTGGAGACAGCCCCATGACGCGTCATCCCTTGCTGCCCGCCGCACTGCTGGCGATCTGCACCGCGTGCAGCGAACAAGCCACCCTGAAGGTCGAGGACGGCACCGGTCCCAACCCGCAACTGCCGGCCCCCAACAAGACCTTCATCCCCACCGTCAACATCGCGCCGGCCACAGGTTGGGCGCCAGGTACCACGCCCGTGGCCGCACCTGGCGCCAGGGTCAACGCCTTCGCCGAAGGCCTGCAACACCCGCGCTGGCTCTATGTACTGCCCAACGGTGACGTCCTGGTGGCGGAAAGCGCCGCGCCGAACGCCGACAAGCCAGCGGGCATCAAGAGCTGGGTGGCTGACTGGTTCATGAGGCGCGCCGGCGCCCAGGTGCCGAGCGCCAATCGCATATCCCTGCTGCGCGACATCAACGGCGACGGTGTGGCCGACCTGCGCAGCACGTTCCTCAGCGGCCTCAACTCGCCTTTTGGCATGGTGCTGGTAGGCAAGGACCTCTACGTCGCCAATGCCGATGCGCTGCTGCGCTTCCCCTATGTGAAAGGCGCCACGGAAATCAGCGAGCCGGGCAACAAGGTCACCGACCTTCCCGCCGGGCTCAATTATCACTGGACCAAGAATGTCATCGCCAGCCGCGACGGCCGCAAGCTCTATATAACGGTGGGCTCCAACAGCAACGTGGGCGAGAACGGCCTGGAGGCCGAAGAAGGCCGTGCGGCGATCTGGGAACTGGACCGCGACAGCGGCAGCAAGCGTCTCTATGCCACCGGCCTGCGCAACCCGGTGGGCCTGGCCTGGGAGCCGCAGACCGGCAAACTGTGGACAGCGGTGAACGAGCGAGACGAGCTGGGAAGCGACCTGGTGCCGGATTACATCACCACGGTGAAGGACGGTGGCTTCTATGGCTGGCCCTGGAGCTACTTCGGCCAGCATGTGGACACGCGGGTCCAGCCACAACGTCCGGATCTGGTGGCCAAGGCCCTGGTGCCCGACTACGCCCTCGGCCCGCACACCGCTTCCCTGGGCATCGCCTTCGCCAAGGGCAGCAAACTGCCGAAATTCCAGAATGGCCTCTTCGTCGGTCTGCACGGCTCGTGGAACCGCAAGCCCCACAGTGGCTACAAGGTGATCTACGTGCCCTTCAAGGGCGGCAAGCCGCACGGCCAGCCGGTCGACGTACTCACCGGCTTCCTCGACGCCAAAGGCAACGCCCAGGGCCGGCCGGTTGACGTGAAGCTCGACAGCAAAGGCGCGCTGCTGGTGACCGACGACGTGGGCAACAAGGTATGGCGGGTGAGTGCGGCGAAGAAGTGAGGCTCTCGTAGGATGGCGCAGAGCGGAGCGAAACCCATCATCGCGAATCGATGGGTTTCGCAGGCTCTACCCATCCTACGACTCAGCGCTTCTTCGCGATGAGGAACACCCCGATCAGCATTGCCACGCCACACAGGGCTGCCACGTAATAGGCCGGGCCGAGGCTGTCCCACTTCATCAGCAGCGACACCACCATCGGGGTCAGGCCGCCGAAGATGGCGTAGGCCAGGTTGTAGGAAAACGACAGGCCGGAGAAGCGCACCACCGGAGGGAAAGCCTTGACCATCACATAGGGCACCGCACCGATGGTGCCGACGAACAGGCCGGTCAGCGCGTAGAGCGGGAACAGCCAGTCCGGGTGGGCCTGGAGGCTGGTGTAGAAGGTCCAGGAACTGATCGCCAGCAACAGGCCGCCCACCAGGAAGGTGCGCCCGGCGCCGATGCGGTCGGCGATGGCCCCGGAAGCCACGCAACCGATGGACAGCAGCACGATGGCCAGGCTGTTGGCCTTGAGCGCCGTGGCGGCGTCGAAACCGTAGACGGTCTGCAGCAGGGTCGGGGTCATCAGAATCACGACCACGATGCCGGCCGACAGCACCCAGGTCAGTAGCATGGACAACGCGATGGCACCGCGATGCTCGCGCAGCACCGTCTTCAGCGGTACTTCCTCGGCGAGCGCCTTGCGCTGCTGCATCTCCGCAAATACCGGGGTTTCGTGCAGCCAGCGGCGCAGGTACACGGCAAACAGCCCAAACACACCGCCGATCAGGAACGGCAGGCGCCAGGCCCAGTCCAGCACTTCCGCCGGGGTGTAGAGGCTGTTGATCAGGGTCGCCATCAGCGAGCCCAGCAGGATGCCTGCGGTCAGGCCTGACGTCAGCGTGCCGCAGGCATAGCCGATGTAGCGCGACGGTACGTGCTCGGACACGAAGACCCAGGCGCCCGGCACCTCACCGCCAATGGCCGCGCCCTGAATCACGCGCATTGCCAGCAGCGCCAGGGGTGCCCAGATGCCGATCTGCTCGTAGGTGGGCAACAGGCCCATCACCAGGGTCGGCACCGCCATCAGGAAGATGCTCAGGGTGAACATGCGCTTGCGGCCCAGGAGGTCGCCGAAGTGCGCCATGACGATACCGCCCAACGGGCGCGCCAGATAGCCGGCGGCGAAAATGCCGAAGGTTTGCAACTGGCGCAGCCATTCCGGCATCTCGGCAGGGAAGAACAGCTTGCCCACGACGGCGGCGAAGAATACGAAAATGATGAAGTCGTAGAACTCCAGGGCTCCGCCGAGCGCAGAAAGCGACAGGGTTTTGTAGTCGCTGCGGGTCAGCGGACGCGAGGCAGGCGCCTCGGGGGCGAGCACGGAAGACATGTGGGGGGATTCTCGTCTGGGGGTGCAGTGCGTTTGCCGCTGCTTTGGCGGCAAATCGGCAGGCAACATATCAAAAAGCGTCACATGTACACAGTCTCAGCCACAAAACCGCCGCTGATGCGCCACAACGGTCGTCTGGCGCCCCGCCGTACCTATATACTGCCCGCAGTTCAGCGCAGGTCGGCATGCAGTGGGTCGGCTGGCGCACAGGGAAGGAAGGGGCACCGCCCCTTTCCAGGCATTGGCGCCGCACACACGAAACAGGCAGTCCCGGCATGATCGAGATAGAAGAAGACGAGAACCTCACCCCGCAAGGCGATCTCGCCCTGCAGATCACCGCGCTCCCGCGGGAAACCAACGGCTTCGGCGACATCTATGGCGGCTGGCTGGTCTCCCAGATGGACCTGGCCGGCACCGCCATGGCCAGCAAGGTCGCCGCGGGCCGCGTGGCTACGGTGGCCATCGACCGCATGGCGTTCCTGGTGCCAGTGGCCGTGGGCGCTCAGCTCTCTTTCTATACCCAGACCCTGGAGATCGGCCGCAGCTCCATCCAGATGCTGGTGGAAGTCTGGAGCGACGACCCGCTGTCCAGCGAATGGCGCAAGGTCACCGAAGCGGTGTTCGTCTTCGTCGCCATCGACGGCAGTGGCCGCACCCGCCCGGTCCCGCCGCGTCGGGGCTGACAGGCCATCGCAGAAGGGGTCGCGCAAGCGGCCCTTTTTCGTTTCCAGGGTTCGCACCGAAACCCGAGGAACCCTACAGGCGCAATGCATCCACCGGATGCAGCTTCGCCGCGCGTCGGGCCGGCGCCAGGCCCGCAGCAATGCCCACGACGGCCGACAGCAGCAGCGCCAGCAGCACCATCGGCGGGCTCAAGTTCAGTGGTAGCCCGGGCACCATCCAGTGCAGCGCCGCCAGCAACAGCCCCACCATCGCCAGCCCCAGCACGCCCCCCAGCACCGACAGCAGCGTCGCCTCGGCGAGGAACAGCGCGAGCACTTGGCGGGGCGCTGCGCCCACGGCACGGAGCAGGCCGATTTCGGCGGTCCTTTCACCGACCGTGGTAGTCATGATGGTGAGGATGCCCACCGCACCCACCAGCAGAGAAATCCCACCCAGCGCCGCAACACCCAGGGTAATGGTGGCGAGGATGCGATTGAGGCTCCCCAGCAGGTCGCTCTGCGACGTCATGCGAAAGTCTTCGCGGCCATGGCGTTCCACCAACAGCCGACGCACGCTGTCGGCGAACGGTTCAGCCGGCGTACGCTCGTCGAACAGAACATGGATCTTTACCAGCCCTTCGCGGTTGAACAGGTTCTCTGCCCAGTCCACCGGGATGTAGGCGATGTCGTCGAGGTCAAATCCCAGCAGGTTGCCCTTGCGCTCCATCACACCGCTCACCCGGAAGCTCATGCCGCCCACCCGCACTCGCTGGCCCACCGGGTTGGCGCTGCCGAAAAGCTCCGTGCCCAGCTTTGCGCCCAGCACCACGTAAGACGGGGTGCGACCATTCCGTGACGGCGGCAGGAACTGCCCCTGGGCCATGCGCACGCGCCAGGCGGACGCCAGCTGGGAGCTGGTGCCAAGAATGTCCACCCGCCGTTGCCGCCCACCCGCCTGAATGTCGCCATTGCCCTGGATGATCGGCACCACGGCTTCGGCATGGGGCAGTCGCCCCAGGGCGTCGGCGTCAGCGATGGACAATGGTCGCGCACTGGCAAGAATCCCGCCGATGCCGCCGGTGGGCAGGGTTCCGGGGCGCACCGTGACCACTCGCGTTCCGAACTGGGCGAAGCTGTCCAGCACGCGGTCGCGCAGCCCCTCCCCCATCGCCGTGAGCAGCGCCACGGCGGCGATTCCGATGGCCACTCCGAGCAGGGTCAACAGGCTGCGCAGTGGCTGGCTGGACAAGGCCGAGCCACACAGGCCAAGGCCGTCGCGCCAGCGCATCAGAGGCTGCCTTGCGGGCGCAAGGCCTGCACCGGCACCTGAGCCGCGGCGTGGTTCGCCGGCAGCCAGGCGAAGAGCAGCGCCGCCGCCAGGGCCAGCGACGGCGCACCCAGCCGCGCCCACCAGGGTGCATACAGCGGCAAGTCACTGGCCATCCGTCCCACCCAAAGCAGCAGCTCACCCAGTGCCATCCCGCTGCCCGCTCCCAACAATGCCAATAGCGCCGCCTCGCCCAGGAACAGCAGGCGCACCTGGGCCGAGCTGGCGCCGACCGCCTTGAGCAGGCCAATCTCGGCGGTGCGTTGCAGGACTGCGATCCAGGTGACGTTCATGATCAGGATGCCGGCCACCAGCAGGCTGACGGCCGCGATGCCAGCCAGGGCCAGGGTCAGTCCACTGAGAATGCCGTCGAAAGCGGCGAGCATGGAGTCCTGGCTGAGCAGCGTGACGTCTTCCTCCCCATGGTGACGCTCGGTGAGGGTCGCCAACACCTGGCGCCGCGCGCTGTCCAGGTAGCTGGGGCCGCGGACCTCGACGAAGACGCGGTACAACCCCTCGCGGTTGAACAACCCCTCGGCGCTGGCCGTTGGGACGATCAACGCCTCGGAGAAATCCATCCCCAGAGACTCGCCGCGCTCGTCCAGAACGCCGATCACCCGGAAGCGCCGATCACCGGCGCGCAACCACTGGCCCAGCGCCGGAGAGCTGCCGAACAGCGCCTGGCGCAGACGACTGCCGATCACACAGACGTCCTCCGCCTGATCCGGCTCCAGTTCCGGCAGCGGTTGGCCCTGAGCGAGACGCAGCTGGCGAATGGCGAAGAAGGCCCGAGTGGTGCCCAGGGTCAGGGCTTCTCGATTTCGGTTGTCACGGCTGACCTCCAGTTGCCCGGCATGCAGGGGCGCCACCCGGCGCACCGCTGGCAAGCGGCCGAGGGCGGCAGCATCCGCCTGAGTCAGGGACCGCGGGGCCATGCCGGTGATGGGCGGCATACCGCCGGCGGTTTCATTGCGGCCAGGCAGGACGATAAGAATGTCGCGCCCGAGCAGCGAGAACTCCCCCAACATGTACGTCCGAACACCCTCCCCCAGACCGCTCAGCAGGGTCACGAAGAACACGCCCACGGCCATCGCCAGCAACAACATGATGCTGCGCGAGCCGTGCCCTCGCAGGGCGCCGAGCCAGAAGCGGCAGGCGTCCAGCGGGTCCATCAGGCAAGCGCTCCCTGACACCGGTCGCTGAGAATACAGCCGTCACGCATCTGTATCTGACGATGGGCGCGAGCAGCGTGCTGGGCGTCGTGGGTCACCAGGATCAGGGTGAGGCCCTCTTCATTCAGCTCTTCCAGCAGCGCCACCACCTCGGCGCCGGACTGGCTGTCGAGATTACCGGTTGGCTCGTCGGCCAACAGCAGGCGCGGCCGCATCACCATCGCGCGGGCAATGGCCACCCGCTGACGCTGGCCACCGGAGAGCTCGGCCGGGTGATGCTGCAAGCGCTCGGCCAGGCCCAGACGCTCGGCCAGATGCAGGCTGCGAAGGCGACGCTCGGCGGGCTCGACGCCGGCCAGCAGCATGGGCAGCTCGATATTCTCCAGCGCAGTCAAACGCGGGATCAGGTGAAAGGACTGGAAGACAAAACCGATCAGACGGCTACGCAGGGACGCGCGACGCTCTTCCCCCAAGCGGGCGGTGGGCTCCTCGTCAAGCCAGAACTCGCCACTGTCCGGTGCATCCAGCAGGCCGAGGATGTTCAGCAAGGTGGACTTGCCCGAGCCGGAGGCCCCGGTGATGGCCAGGTACTCGCCGTCTGCCACATCCAGGTCGAGGTGGTCGAGACCGCGCACCCGCTGGTCGCCCAGCTGGAAGCAGCGACTGACTTGATGCATGAGGATCACGGCGTCGCCTCCTCGGCCTCGCCACTGGGGCTGACCACGCTGCCATCGGCCAGGCCATCATGCTGCAGGCTGGGCAGGATACGGTCGCCGGCGTCCAGCCCATCCTTCACCTCGCTCCAGCGCCAGTTGGCCAGGCCGATCTCCACCCGCTGCTCACGCAAATGGCCATTGCTCGGGTCGTAGCGCAGCACCTTGCCGCCTTCCAGCAGGCTTTCCGTCGGCACCCGCAGGGTCTGCTCGCGTTGCGCCAGGAGGATTTCCACGTCGGCGCTGTAGCCGCTGAGCAGGAGCAGGTCTGGCGGCACCCGCTCGAACTTCACCTCCACGTCCACAGTGCGCGCCTGTTTTTCCAGCTCACGAACGAAGGGCGCGATGCGGCTCACCCGTCCTTCGAAACTGCGTCCGCGGAACGCATCCAAAGTGATGCGCACGGGCATGCCGGGGCGCACCATGGCCGCATCCACCTCATCTATGGGCGCCTCGACAAAGAGGCACTGGTCATCGATCAGATCCACGGCCGGCGGTGTCGGGATGCCCGGCGGCGACGGGGTCACCACCTCCCCGAGTTCGCCGTTGATTTCGGCAACTATTCCGGCAAACGGCGCCCGCAGGGTGGCCTGGTCCAACTGCGCCAGCTGCAGGTCGAGGCTGGCCACGGCCTCGCGGATCTTCGCCTCGCCGCCACTGCACAGCAGCTGCGACAACCGCGCGCGAGTGGTGCTCTGGTCCAGCAGGTCCTGGGAGGCCAGGTTGCGCTCGGCCAGACGCTCAAGGCGCTGCTGATCGCGCTGGTCCTGGCTGGCCTGGCGGCAGCTCTGCTCGCGCAGGTTGCGCTGGGCATCGAGCCGTGCACGGGCTTCTTCCACTCGCGCGAGCAAGTCATCCTGGCGCAGGCGCATCAACACATCGCCAGCCTGCACCCGCTGACCGGCATGAATCAGCAATTCGCTGACCTGCCCTCCCGTCTTGAATGACAGATGCGCACGTCGACACGCTTTCACCGTGCCCGCCCGGGTATTGGCCACCAGGGTTTCCACCTCGCCCTTGGCCACCTCCACCAGTTGAACCGGGACCGGGTCGGGACGCGCCCAGAAACCAACCATCATCGCCAGGGAAGCGAAAATAGGAATAATTATCAGTAGCTTGCGCATGGCCGCAACTCCACTTGCCAGCAGGTAATGCAGAGTCTAGGTCGAGATGGAGAAGCCTCTTTTCGGGGAGCTGGAAGCACCAAGCCCCGAGGGCGGGGAAAAAATCCAGCCGATTCAAGGCGTGAGGAAAGCCGCGAAGTCGGAGGAGGGTCGAAAGGCGGCACAGGACGTGCGACTACCCGTTGGAATAAGCCGATGAAAGGGCCCGCAACGGGTCTTTCGGGAAAAAGATCAGCCGAGAAAATCCAGTGATATCAAGAGCGACGCGATGCCAATTCAGGAGAACCCGGCCCGCGTCGTAAAAATGACGAACCATTAAAAGCAGGGCCGGCAGCCAATGGCCACCGGCCTGGACGTCAGCCGCGGATGTTGTAGATCAGCTTCTCGCTTTCCTCGGCGTAGGCGAGCATGCGCTGCAGGTAGGCTTTCTGCTGCTGCCACACCTTGCTCGCCGCCGGATCAGCCGCGGCACTGGCCTCGACTACCTCGGCGGCCACTTCCTTGAGCCTGGCCAGAACCGGCTCCGGCAGGCGACGAACTTCGACACCCTCGGCCTTGAGCTTCTCCATGGCCTCCATGTTGCGCGCGTTGTAGTCATCCAGCATGTCACCGTTCACATCGCGGGCGGCTGCGCGGACGATGGCCTTGAGGTCAGCTGGCAGGGTTTCCCAGGCCTTGAGGTTGACGTCCAGTTCGAAGGTCACGTTGGGCTCCTGCCAACCCGGGGTGTAGTAGTACTTGGCAGCCTTGTGCAGGCCCAGGGCCAGATCGTTGTATGGGCCAATCCACTCGGTAGCGTCGATGGCGCCAGTCTGCAGCGCGGTGAAGATCTCGCCCGCCGGCAGATTGACCACGGTGCCCCCCATCTTCGTCAGCACTTCGCCCCCCAGGCCCGGGGTCCGCATCTTCAGGCCATTGAAGTCCTCGACGCTGTTGATTTCCTTGTTGAACCAGCCGGCGGTCTGTACGCCGGTGGCGCCGCACGCCATGGGCAGCACACCGAAGGGCTTGTACACCTCTTCCCAGAGCTCGATACCACCGCCCTTGTGCAGCCAGGCATTCATCTCCTGGGCGTTGGGGCCGAAGGGCAGCGCGCAGAAGAACTGCGCGGCGGGTACCTTGCCCTTCCAGTAGTAGGGCGCGCCGTGCCCCATCTCGGCGGTGCCACGGGATACGGCATCGAACACTTCCAGTGCCGGAACCAGTTCACCGGCGGCGTAGACCTTGATCTTCAGCCGGCCGCTGCTCATTTCCTCCACCAACTTGGCGAAGCGCTCGGCACCCACGCCCACGCCAGGGAAGTTCTTCGGCCAGGAGGTGACCATTTTCCAGTTGAAGGTCTGCGCCTCAGCCTGCGGTCCGCCGGCGGCCTGCTCCTTCTTGTCACAACCGGCTAACGCTGCGGCCGCAAGGCCCACCCCGGCCGCGGCGATGATTTCACGACGTTTCATGCTGTTTCTCCTTGTTCTTGTTGTGGTCGTTGCGGATCGTGCATGACGCCCAACAGATTGCCTGAAGGCAAGCGCCAAATCAGCAACCAGCCTAGCTTGCTGGACTAAAGTTGTAGCGTCCTGTGCAAGCTTTTGCCGACCTGCTAGAACGTTCAGCGTCTCGTCCCTCTTCCAATAACGACAAGGACCTGCAATGACCGCAAAGACACCCGCCTTGCTGGGCGTAGCGCACTTTCTAGACGCGCTCAACGCCCGATTCGGCCAGGCCTGCGCCTGGCTCACGCTCTTCCTCGTGCTCGGTACCGCGATCGTGGTGGTGCTGCGCTACGGTTTCGGCATCGGCGCCATCGCCCTGCAGGAATCGGTGATGTACGCCCACGCACTGGTGTTCATGGGGGCCGCGGCCTGGACCCTGCACCGCAACGCCCATGTCCGTGTCGACATCTTCTACCAGAAGTTCTCCGGCCGCCGCCGCGCCGTCGTGGACATGCTGGGCACCCTGTTCTTCCTGATCCCGGTTTGCCTCTACCTGGGCTGGAACAGCTGGGACTACGTCAGCGCCTCCTGGTCGACCCTGGAGCGCTCCAGCGAGTCCGGCGGCCTGCCTCTGGTGTACCTGCAGAAGAGCATCATCCTCGTGTTGGTGGTGAGCCTGCTGCTGCAGGGGCTGTCCATTCTGATCAAGTGCGGCTACCTGGCCAGCGGGCGGATCATCGACGCAGACGGGGAGGTGAAGCATGGCTGAGGTCATGGCAATCCTCCTCTTCGTCAGCATTTGCGTCGCGCTGATGGCCGGCTACCCGGTCGCTTTCACACTGGGCGGCATGGCGCTGATCTTTTCCGGCATCGGCGTACTCACCGGCACCTTCGATCCAAGCTTTCTCCATGCCCTGCCGAATCGCACTTTCGGCATCATGAACAACCAGACCCTGCTCGCCGTGCCGCTGTTCGTGTTCATGGGGGTCATGCTGGAGAAAAGCCGCGTCGCGGAGGACCTGCTGGAATCCATGTCGCGATTGTTCGGCACCCTGCGCGGCGGCCTGGCGATTTCCGTCTGCGTAGTGGGCACCCTGCTCGCCGCCAGCACCGGCATCGTCGGCGCCACGGTGGTGACCATGGGCCTGCTGGCACTGCCCACCATGCTGCGACGCAATTACGATCCGGCCATCGCCACCGGGACCCTGGCCGCCACCGGCACCCTTGGTCAGATCATCCCGCCCTCCATCATCCTGGTGCTGCTGGGCGACGTGATGTCCAGCGCCTACCAGCAGGCGCAGCTGAAAATGGGCATCTACTCGCCGAAGACCGTCTCGGTGGGCGATCTCTTCGTCGGCGCGCTGATCCCCGGACTCGTGCTGGTGGGGATGTACATCCTCTACCTGGTAGCCGTGGCCATCCTGCAGCCTAAGAAGCTGCCGGCCTTGCCCAAGGAAGAGCTGGGCCCGATCGAGTGGGGCAAACTGGCCAAGGCACTGATCCCGCCACTGGCGCTGATCGCCGCGGTGCTCGGTTCGATCCTGGCCGGTCTCGCCACCCCCACCGAGGCTGCCGCACTGGGCGCTGTGGGCGCCATGCTGCTGGCCCTGGCCAAGGGCAAGCTCAGCCTGCCGCAACTGCGCGAAGTGGCCTTCGGCACCACCGAGATCACCTCCATGGTGTTCCTGATCCTGATCGGCGCCTCGCTGTTCTCGTTGGTGTTCCGCGGCTTCGGCGGCGAAGTGCTGATCGAAGACATGTTCGCGATGCTGCCCGGCGGCGTGCTTGGCGCGTTCTTCGTGGTGATGCTGGTGATCTTCCTGCTGGGCTTCATCCTCGACTTCATCGAGATCACCTTCGTGGTGGTGCCCATCGTCGGCCCAGTGCTGCTGGCCATGGGACTGGACCCGGTATGGCTCGGGGTGATGATCGCCCTTAACCTGCAAACCTCCTTCCTCACCCCACCCTTCGGCTTCTCGCTGTTCTACCTGCGCGGGGTGACACCCCCCTCGGTGCCCACCAGCACCATGTACCGTGGCGTGGTGCCCTTCATCCTCATCCAGTTGCTGATGCTGGTGATCGCCTACCTGTTCCCGCAGTTGATCACCTGGTTGCCCGAGCAGCTCTACGGCAGCTGATGCCCCTACAAGACGCCCGTCCATGACGGGCGTCTGCGCCTTGGCCCTTGGAAAAACCGCCCTGGCGCGCTCCAATGGAGCCAATGCCCCACGGAGGAACTCCAGATGTCCAGTCCCCTGGTTGAACGTATCGAACTCGACGAACTCACCTGCTGGCGAGTACGCACCGAAGACGCCGAATTGCAGGTGGCGCAGCAAGGCGCGCAGATCCTTGGCTACCAGCGCGACGGCGAGCCGCCGCTGATCTGGCTCAGCAACCAGGCGGCCTACCAGAAGGGCAAGGCTGTGCGCGGCGGCGTGCCGGTGTGCTGGCCCTGGTTCGGCGACCTGCGGCGCAATCCGGCCGAGGTACAGGGCATGCACGAAGGCGGCCCACTCTGCCCGGCCCACGGACTGGTGCGTGAACTGGATTGGGAGCTGCTGAACATCGACACCGACGGCCCGACCGTCCACATGGCCTTTGCCGTCGACAGCCGCAGTCCGTTGCTCCCCGGCTGGCCCCACGCCGCAAAGCTACATTTGGACATCCGGCTCGGCGAAGCCCTGCAGGTGAGCCTCTCCAACCACAACCTCGGCGATACCCCGCTGGCCATCAGCCAGGCGCTGCACAGTTACTTCGCCATCAGCGATGTTCGCGAAGTGGAAGTGGAAGGCCTGGACGGCTGCCCCTACATCGAGACCCTGGAAGACTGGCAACTGCGCAAGCAGCAAGGAAGTCTCGCGTTCTCCAGCGAAACGGACCGCATCTACCTCAAAACGCCAAGCCGCATGAGCATCCTCGACCGCGCCTGGAAGCGCCGGATCCAGCTTGATGTCGAAGGTTCTGCCTCGGCGGTGGTGTGGAATCCCTGGATCGACAAGGCCAGGCGCCTGTCCCAGTTCGCCGAAGACGCCTGGCAAGGCATGCTCTGCATCGAGACGGCCCGGGTGATGGACGACATCCTGATGCTCAAGCCCGGCGAAGAGCAGCGCATGGTGCTCAACATCGCCAGCAAACCGCTCTGACCCTATAGAAGGGCGAATTCAGTCGCCTAGGCTCAAGGCAGATATTCCGTAGGATGGGTAGAGCCCGCGAAACCCATCTACCGGGGTCCGCACGAGTTTCGTTCCTCGACCCATCCCACGAATTTCGCCTCGTCGACCTATAGGTCGCTCTCTTCCACCAGCCGCACGCTGCCGGCATCCATGGCATAGGCGGCATCAGCCAGATCATTGCTGACCTGCTCGACCTTCAGGATGCCGTCGACCCAGATGGGCGCGTAGATATCGTCGAGCTGGATGCCCTTGGGGTAGCGCACCAGCACGATCTGGTTTGGCGGCGGCGGCGGGACGTGGATGCAGGCGCCGGGGTAAGGCACCAGGAAGAACAGCGTGCTGCGCCCCTGGGCATCGCTTTCCAGCGGCACCGGGTAGCCGCCGATGTGGATCTGCTTGCCATTCAGGGCGGCCACCGTCTTGGCCGAATACATCACCGCCGGCAGGTCCTTCTGCTGCTTGAGGCCGCCTTTCTGGCCGAAGGCGCCATCGGCCTCGGGGCTGTCGTGGCTGATCTCCGGCATCTCCTCCAGGGCCTTGCGGTCCTCGGGTGGCATCAGCTCCAACCAGTCGGTTTCGGGGAGTTCGGCACGGGCGAAGGTGCAGCAGAACAGCAGGAGCAGACAGGCGAGACGGTGCATGGGAGGACTCGTAAAAGCGTGGGGCCAGAACATCGGGCGCTAAGACTAACCGCGCGGCCTGGCGGTTCCCAGCCCCACCGACAGCCGACACGCTAGCTTTTCTTGACGATGCCGTAGATCACCAGCAGCACCACCGCGCCCACCACCGCGCCGATGAAGCCCGCGACCTGTCCAGCCTGGTAAATGCCCACTGCTTGACCGCCATAGGTGGCCAGCAGCGAACCGCCAACACCGATCAGGATCGTCATGATCCAGCCCATGCTGTCGTCGCCGGGCTTGATGAAGCGTGCAATCAGACCAACGATCAGTCCGATGATAATGGTGCCGATGATGCCCATGTCATGCCCTCCGAAGGTAGTTGAGGCATGCCTGAGCCTAGATGGACGGCTGCTTTCCCGCCATCGACCGCCCCATTGCGGGGCGGTCGTGGGTGCATCAGGCCTGGTCGATCAGCGCTTCGACTGCCGCGATCTGGCGATCGAGAGTGGCGCGATCAGCGCAGCGCAGGGTGGCGTGACCCACCTTGCGGCCCGCCTTGAAGGCCTTGCCATAGTGATGCAGGTGGCAGTCGGCGATGGAAATCACCTTATCCACGGCCGGCACTTCGCCGATGAAGTTGAGCATGGCGCTCTCGCCCAGCTTGGCGGTCGAGCCCAGCGGCAGGCCGGCGACGGCGCGCAGGTGGTTCTCGAACTGGCTGCACTCGGCGCCTTCGATGGTCCAGTGGCCGGAGTTGTGCACGCGCGGGGCGATTTCGTTGGCCTTCAGGCCGCCGTCCACTTCGAAGAACTCGAAGGCCAGCACGCCGACGTAGTCCAGCGTGGTCAACACACGGCTGACGTAGTCCTCAGCCAGGGCCTGCAGCGGATGCTCGCTGCTGGCGATGGACAGGCGCAGGATGCCGTTCTCGTGGGTGTTGTGCACCAGCGGGTAGAAGCGGGTCTCGCCGTCACGGGCGCGTACCGCCACCAGGGACACTTCGCCGGTGAAGGGTACGAAGCCTTCGAGGATGCAGGGCACGCTGCCCAGTTCGGCGAAGGCGCCCGTCACGTCCTCGGGCTTGCGCAGAACCTTCTGGCCCTTACCGTCGTAACCCAGGGTGCGGGTCTTGAGCACGGCCGGCAGGCCAATGCTGGCGGCAGCGGCGTCGAGATCGGACTGGGACTGGATATCCGCGAAATCTGGAGTGGGGATGCCGAGGTCCTTGAACATCGACTTCTCGAACCAACGGTCGCGGGCGATGCGCAGCGCTTCAGCGCTGGGGTACACCGGCACGAACTGCGAGAGGAAAGCCACGGTTTCGGCCGGCACGCTCTCGAACTCGAAGGTCACCAGATCCACTTCATCGGCCAGCTGGCGCAGATGATCCTGATCGCCGTAGTCGGCGCGGATGTGTTCGCCGAGGGCCTGAGCGCAGGCATCCGGCGCCGGGTCGAGGAAGGCGAAGTTCATGCCCAGCGGAGTGCCCGCCAGGGCCATCATGCGACCCAACTGGCCGCCACCGATAACGCCGATCTTCATGGGTCAGGCCTCACGCGGGTCCGGGTTGTCCAGGACCATGTCGGTCTGCTCGCGACGGAAGTCCTTCAGCGCAACGTGGTACTTCGGGTACTTGCCGCCGAGGATGCTGGCCGCCAGCAGGGCCGCGTTGATCGCACCGGCCTTGCCGATGGCCAGGGTGGCAACCGGAATGCCAGCGGGCATCTGCACGATGGACAGCAGGGAGTCGACGCCCGAGAGCATGGACGACTGCACCGGCACGCCGAGTACCGGCAGGTGGGTCTTGGCGGCGCACATGCCCGGCAGGTGGGCGGCACCGCCGGCACCGGCGATGATCACCTCGATGCCACGGCCTTCGGCCTCTTCGGCGTACTGGAACAAGAGGTCCGGCGTGCGGTGGGCGGAAACCACCTTCACTTCATAAGGGATGCCCAGCTTGTCCAGCATCTCGGTGGTGTGGCTAAGGGTGCTCCAATCGGACTTGGAGCCCATGATCACGCCTACCAGTGCGCTCATCGTCGTGCCTCGTCAATGGTCGAAAAACCAACAAGCCACGCGATGGCGTGGCTTGTTATGCGAAGGGGGCCGTGCTGCGGGGCGCGCTGCCGGCCGAAGGCCGCGCAGTATAACGCAAAGCCACGCCCGGCGTGCATTTGCCCTTACCGCTCGTCCAGAGTCCCGCACCCTCCCCGGCCGATGCGGCTAAACCTTGCTCCAGGGCAATGCCGGCGCCCACCCGCCACGCAGAATCGGAAACCCTACCAAGGAGGTGCACCCCATGAACCAGACCATGAAAGCGGCGGTAGTCCATGCCTTTGGCGAGCCATTGCGTATAGAGGAAGTGAAGGTTCCCCTGCCCGGCCCCGGGCAGATCCTGGTGAAGATCGAAGCCTCGGGCGTCTGCCATACCGACCTGCACGCCGCCGAAGGCGACTGGCCGGTAAAGCCGAGCTTGCCTTTCATTCCGGGCCATGAAGGCGTTGGTCATGTGGCTGCGGTGGGCGCGGGCGTCACCCGTATCAAGGAAGGCGACCGCGTTGGCGTGCCCTGGCTCTACACCGCCTGCGGCTGCTGCGAACACTGCCTGACCGGCTGGGAAACCCTCTGCGAAAGCCAGCAGAACACCGGTTATTCGGTGAACGGTGGTTATGCCGAGTACGTACTGGCTGACCCGAACTACGTCGGAATCCTACCGAAAAACGTCGAACTTGCCGAGATCGCGCCCATTCTTTGCGCGGGCGTCACTGTCTACAAGGGCCTGAAGGTGACAGGTGCGCGGCCCGGCCAATGGGTGGCGATATCCGGCATCGGCGGCCTCGGCCACGTCGCTGTGCAATACGCCCGCGCCATGGGCCTGCACGTGGCAGCCATCGATGTCGACGACGCCAAACTGGAACTTGCGCGCAAGCTGGGCGCCAGCCTGACCATCAATGCCCGCAGCGAAAACCCTGCCGAAGTGATCCAGCGCGATATAGGCGGCGCCCACGGCGTGCTGGTTACCGCCGTTTCGAACAGCGCCTTCGGCCAGGCCATCGGCATGGCCCGGCGCCGCGGCACCGTAGCCCTGGTGGGCTTGCCGCCGGGCGACTTCCCCACGCCGATCTTCGATGTGGTGCTCAAAGCCATCAGCATCACCGGCTCCATCGTCGGTACCCGCGCCGACCTGCAGGAAGCGCTGGATTTCGCCGGCGAAGGCCTGGTGAAAGCCACCATCCACCGCGACAAGCTGGACAACATCAACGCCATCTTCGACCAGATGCGCGCCGGCAAGATCGAAGGGCGCATCGTGGTCGAGGTCTAGGCGATCGAACCTGTAGGAGCCAGCTTGCTGGCGAATGCGCCGGCAGGGTTCGCGAGCAAGCTCGCTCCTACACTTCCCCACCCACGCCACCTTCCAGCTTGCGCCAGAGCAGCCGCACCGCAGCCTTGCGCACCAGGGCGCAACGGTACAGGCGGATTTCCAGTGGCACATGCCACTGGCTGCCCCCACAAACCACCAGATCCCCACGGGCCAGCTCGGCCTGGGCGCTGAAGCGCGGCACCCAGGCCACGCCCAACCCTTGCAGCGCCATGCTCTTCAGACTGTCGGCCATGGCCGTTTCGTATACGGTGGTGGAACGCAGCGCGCGCTGACGCAGGAGGATGTTCACCGAGCGACCGAGGAAGGCGCCGGCGCTGTAGGCCAGTAGCGGCACGCTCTGTCCGCTGTCCAGCTCGTAGAGCGGCTTACCGTCGGCATCTACGGCGCAGACGGGCAGCATCTCGGTCCGCCCCAGGTGCATGGAGGGGAAGATCTCCGGGTCCATCTGCAATGCCGCATCCGGATCGTAGAACGCCAGGATCAGGTCGCATCCGCCCTCACGCAGCGAGTGCACCGCCTCGCCCACGTTGGTGGCGATCAGCCGGCTGGCGATGTTCAAGCCATCGGCCCGCAGCCGGGCGATCCACTGTGGAAAGAAGCCCAGCGCCAGGGAATGTGCGGCGGCGAACTGCAACACCTCGCCCTGCTGGCCTTCGAGGTGGTGCAGGTGGCGGACCACATCGCCCAGTTGCTCCACCATGCTGCGCGCGGTGACCAGGAACAGCTGCCCGGACTCGGTCAGCTCGATGGGGGTGCGCGAGCGGTTGACCAGCGTCAGCCCCAGCGCCGCCTCCAGACTGCGGATGCGTCGGCTGAAGGCCGGCTGGGTGACGAAACGCCGCTCGGCGGCCTGGGAAAAGCTGCGGGTACTGGCCAGGGCGACGAAGTCTTCCAGCCATTTGGTTTCCAGGTTCATCGTGAGTTTCCAGGATGCTCGATTTTGGTGCACACGCTCGCAGGCGAACCCGCGTCACTCGTACATTATGCCGATTGTGCATGACCCAGCGAATAACAGCATTGGCCGAAAAACAGCTAGAAGCCTAGATTATTGGGCATCGCGGCACTGGCCGTGTTCCCCCAGAGATGAATCGCATCATGTCCTCCGCTGCATCCTTCCGCATCGAAAAAGACCTGCTCGGCACCCTCGAAGTTTCTTCCGACGCCTACTACGGCATCCAGACGCTGCGTGCGGTCCACAACTTCCGCCTGTCCGGTGTGCCGCTGTCGCACTACCCAAAGCTGGTCGTCGCCCTGGCCATGGTCAAGCAGGCCGCTGCCGATGCCAACAAGGAGCTCGGTCACCTCAGTGCCGAGAAGCACGCGGCCATCAGCGAAGCCTGTGCTCGCCTGATCCGCGGTGATTTCCACGACCAGTTCGTGGTGGACATGATCCAGGGTGGTGCCGGTACCTCCACCAACATGAACGCCAACGAGGTGATCGCCAACATCGCCCTCGAAGCCATGGGCAAGCAGAAGGGTGAGTACAAGTACCTGCACCCGAACAACGACGTGAACATGGCGCAGTCGACCAACGACGCTTACCCCACTGCCATTCGCCTCGGTCTGCTGCTGGGCCACGACGCCCTGCTGGCGAGCCTCGATAGCCTGATCCAGTCCTTCGCCGCCAAGGGTGAAGAGTTCGCCCACGTGCTTAAGATGGGCCGCACCCAGCTGCAGGACGCGGTGCCCATGACCCTGGGCCAGGAATTCCGCGCCTTTGCCACTACCCTGGGTGAAGACCTCGACCGCCTGCGCCGCCTGGCGCCAGAGCTGCTGACCGAGGTGAACCTGGGCGGCACCGCCATCGGCACCGGCATCAATGCCGACCCGCGCTACCAGGCCCTGGCCGTCCAGCGCCTCGCCGCCATCAGCGGCCAGCCGGTCGTACCGGCCGCCGACCTGATCGAAGCCACCTCCGACATGGGCGCCTTCGTACTGTTCTCCGGCATGCTCAAGCGCACTGCGGTCAAGCTGTCGAAGATCTGCAACGACCTGCGCTTGCTCTCCAGCGGCCCGCGTACCGGCATCAACGAAATCAACCTGCCGCCGCGCCAGCCGGGCAGCTCGATCATGCCGGGCAAGGTCAACCCGGTGATCCCGGAGGCGGTCAACCAGGTGGCCTTCGAAGTCATCGGCAACGACCTGGCCCTAACCCTGGCAGCCGAAGGCGGCCAACTGCAGCTGAACGTGATGGAGCCGCTGATCGCCTACAAGATCTTCGACTCGATCCGCCTGCTGCAACGCGCCATGGACATGCTGCGCGAGCACTGCATCAATGGCATCACCGCCAACGAAGAGCATTGCCGCCGCCTGATGGAGAACTCCATCGGCCTGATCACCGCGCTGAACCCGTATATCGGTTACGAAAACGCCACCCGCATCGCCAAGCAGGCCCTGGAAACCGGTCGCGGCGTGCTGGAGCTGGTGCGTGAGGAGAAGCTGCTGGACGAGTCCATGCTGGCCGACATCCTCCGCCCGGAAAACATGATCGCCCCGCGCCTTGTGCCGCTGAAGGCCTGATCAGGCAAACGAACTCACCAGGAGGGGCCTCGCCCCTTCATCCTTCGAGGATGGCGCCAGCCATCCTTTTTTTGCCTGTGGAAAAGTGCCCCAAACCCCATCCTAAGCAGCAATATCCGGGCTACAGATACCACGCCTTGCGCAGCGTGCGGATGGCCTCGGCGATCTGCGCTTCCGGTACGGCGGCGAAGCCCAGCAACAGCCCGGCGCGGTTATCCACAGGCTCGGCACTGGTCTCCAACCAATATTCGCTGAGCCCGTTCATCTCCACTCCGACTGCACGGGCGGCGTCCACCAGCTGGCGCTCGCGCGCCAGGCTGTCCACCCGCACACACAGGTGCAAGCCGGCATCCACCGGCGGCATGGGGGCGCAGCCGGGAATGGATTCGGGCCAGTCGCGCAGCAAAGCATCGCGACGGGCACGGGCAGCCAGACGCATGCGCCGTACATGCCGCTGGAAGTGCCCGGCGGCGATGAACTCGGCCATCACCGCCTGGGTGCCGATCTCCGAATGGCGCATGTCCAGCGCACGGCGCTGGGCGAAAGATTCGGCCAACGCCGGTGGCAGCACCATGTAGCCCAGGCGCAGCGCCGGAAAGGTGATCTTGCAGAAGGTGCCGACGTAGATCACCCGCCCCTGCCGGTCCAGCGCAGCCAGGGGCGCCAGCGGGGTTCCGCTGTAGCGGTACTCGCCGTCGTAGTCGTCTTCGACTATCCAGCCATCGCGGTGCTCGGCCCACTCCAGCAGTTCCAGGCGCCGCGCCAGCGACAGGGTCACGCCCGTGGGGTACTGGTGCGATGGAGTGACATAGACCAGCCGGCAGTCTTCCACCCGCGTCAGCGCGGTGCTGTCCAGGCCATCGTTATCCACAGGCACGCCGCACAACTCGGCCCCCGCCACGGCAAAGGCATGGCCGGCGGCACGATAGCCGGGATTCTCGATGGCCACGCGATCGCCGGGCTGCACCAGCAGCTGGGCGCAGAGGCTGATGGCCTGCTGGGCACCACAGGTGATCACCACCTGCGCCGGGTCGCAGGACAGCCCGCGACTGCTGCGCAGGTAGGCGGCCACCAGCTCGCGCAGCGCCCAGTCCCCCGCTGGATCGCCATAACCCAGGCGCGCCGGCGATGGCTTGCGCCAGAAGCGCGCCTGCAGCCGCGCCCAGGTTTCGAAGGGGAACAGGTCAAAGGCCGGCACGCCGATGCGGAACGCCCGTGGTGCGCCCGTCACCGGCGGCGGCAGATGGTGGCTCTGCAACCGCTGCAGCGCCGGCCCCGGCTCCGGTCCGGCCGGCGGCTGGGGAACGGGCCGTGCTGTGGATAACTCCGCCACATAGGTGCCATCGCCCACGCGCCCTTCCACGTAGCCCTCGGCGTAGAGCTGGTCGAAAGCGCGAGTCACGGTATTGCGCGAGATACCCAGCAGCGCTGCCAGGTCGCGGGTGGCCGGCAAGCGCGTGCGGCTGCCCAGGCGGCCATCGAGAATGCGCTCGCGCAGGGCTTGGTAGAGCTGGCGCGCCAGTCCCTGGCCGGGGTCGAGGCGGATGCCGGAAAGGTCGACGGGAAGCGGTGGCGTGGCAGGCATGTTAGGCCTCGGATTGGCTCTATCGAACTGACAGGAAATGGCTCTTACAACAGACCAATATCCTGCCTAGCATGAAGCCATTCCGCCAGGAGAAGTCTTCATGTACATCCCTTCATCCTTCCGCCAGAACGACCTCACCCAGCTCCATGCCCAGATGCAGGCCACTCGCCTCGCCGTGCTCACCAGTTCGGGCAGCCAAGGCCTGCAGGCCAGCCACCTGCCCCTGCTGCTGGAGCCCGGTGAAGGGGAGTTCGGCACCCTCTATGGTCACTTCGCTCGCGCCAACCCGCACTGGCGCGACCTCGCCGAAGGCGCCGAAACGCTGGTGGTATTTTCCGGCCCGGATGCTTACGTCACCCCCAGTTGGTACCCGGCCAAGGCCGAGCACGGCAAGGTGGTGCCCACCTGGAACTACATCGCCGTGCATGCCTGGGGCCAGGCGGAAGTATTCGACGCCCCCGAGCGCCTGTTGCAGTTGGTCAGCCGCCTCAGCGACCGCCACGAATCCGGTCGCCCGCAGCCCTGGGCGGTGGATGAAGCCCCCCGCGAGTACCTCGACAGCATGCTCCGCGCCATCGTCGGCTTCGCCCTGCCGATCCGTCGTCTGGAGGGCAAATGGAAGCTCGGCCAGAACCGCCCGGCCGCCGACCAGGCCGGGGTACGCGAAGGCCTGGCCGCATCGGGCAATCCGCGCGACCTTGAACTGGCCGCGCGCATGACCGCTATCGACTGATCCACTACAGGAAGGAACCCATGTCCGCATCGCTTGAAATCCGCCCGGTCAGCGCCGCCGACCACGCCGTCTGGCTGCCGCTCTGGCAGGGCTACCAGCGCTTCTACAAAACCGAGATCGCCGCCGAAACCACCGCCGTTACCTGGCAGCGTTTCCTCGACGTGACCGAACCGATGCATGCCGCCCTGGCCTGGCAAGACGGCAAGGCCGTGGGCATGGTGCACTTCATCTACCACCGCAGTTGCTGGACCACCGGCGACTACTGCTACCTGCAGGACCTGTATGTAGCCGAGGGCCTGCGCGGCAGCGGTATTGGCCGCCAACTGATCGAACACGTTTATGCACAGGCACGTGCCGCTGGCGCCTCGCGGGTGCATTGGCTGACCCACGAAACCAACACGGACGCCATGCAGCTCTACGACCGCATCGCCGACCGTTCCGGCTTCGTCCAGTACCGCAAGATCCTCTGACCGGAGAGCATCATGAGCCCCCAAGACCTGAGCCACTGGCTACCCCGCCCTGCCCCCGACCATACCCCGCTGCTAGGCCGCTTCGTACGCCTGGAGGCGCTGGACGCCACACGCCACGGCGATGACCTCTGGGAAGCCCTACAAGGCCCCGACCCGGCGCTCTGGGATTACTTGCCCTACGGCCCCTTTGCCAGCCGCGAGCCCTTCGACGCCTGGCTAGCCGGCAATGCCGAGAGCCGCGATCCGCTTTTCTACACCGTGATCGACCAGGCCAGCGGCCGCGCGCTGGGCCTGCTCAGCTACTTGCGCATCGCGCCCAAGGACGGCGCCATCGAGATCGGCCACATCGCTTTCGGCAAGGCCATGCAGCGTACGCCGGGCTCCACAGAGGCGGTCTGGCTGCTGGCCCGGCATGCCTTCGACGACCTCGGCTACCGCCGCCTGGAATGGAAGTGCAACGCCAGCAACGCCCGTTCCATGCGCGCCGCCGAGCGCCTGGGTTTCATCTACGAAGGGCTGTTCCGCCAGCACATGATCGTCAAGGGCCAGAACCGCGACACCGCCTGGTTCTCCATCATTGATGGCGACTGGCCGACGTGCCGCGAGGCCTTCGAGCGCTGGCTGGCTGTGGATAACTTCGATGGCGAGGGGCGCCAGCGCCAATCGCTGGAAGGGCTCAGGAGTTAAGCCAGTCCTTAGGGTGGCTGGCGCTTTTCCATCCACCGGCGCAGTCCAGCCGAACCCCGATGGCGGACCCGTGGAGCGTGGCCCACCCTACCGCTATCTTCACTCGATCTCGAACAACCCGTTCTTGAGCGGCGCCACATCCAGGCGCTGGCGCACGTCATCGTCGATGCGCGGATCGTCCGGGCGGTAGAGCTTCACCTGACGGTAGGCGGCGACGCGGTTGATTTCCGGACCCAGGTATTCCCAGACCACGCGGGTGCAGGCCGGGTTACGGCGGTCGCCGCTGGAGACGCCGGTCTTCAGGCCATTGAGGCGGGTGATACGGCTCTTGTAGCTGGGGATGAGGATGGTCTGGCTCATCTCGTTCAGCGTGAGCGACTCGAAGTCCACCAGGAAAAGCCGGTCTTGCAACTGGAAGGCCGCGCCCAGGTAACGGCAGCGCACCCAGTCTTCGGCCTGAACGTCGACACTGCCGACGCGCTCCTGGCGCTCCTGGCGCTCGAAGAGGAAGTTGCCGTCGTCTTCCCACAGGCGCACCAGGGAAACCAGGACCGTGCCAGGCACCGACATGCAGTTGGAGTATTCGAAGTAGAAACCGCAATAGCGCGACAGGTTGCCGGACTGCTCGCGCAAGGGGGCGAGCAGTTCCATCAGCGGGTCGGAGCGGCCGTCACCCTCCTGGCCGACCGGGCGGGTGCCCAGCAATCGGGCGAACTGTTCGGGCGGCAGGCCCAGTTCGTAGTCCTCGACGCCGAAGAAATCGCAGATGCGTTTGAGGTTGTAGGCCGTCGGCCGGCTCTGGCCATTGAGGTATTTGTTGAACTGCGCCCGATTGATGCCCAGCTTGCGGCAAACCTCCGCAATAGAGCGGTAGTGGCTGCACAGAAGTTTCAAATTGTTGCCGAGATACTCTGCCATGCTACCGCCCGAGTGGATGCGACTGGCGCGATTATAGCGCCAACTCGCGCCAATTAGGTGCAACCTGCGAAATTGCCCCGTGCCTTTCCTTGCACAAACATGCGCAACCCTCCCAGCAAAGCGGCGCTCCCGTCCTGGCCGCTGCGCTGATTGCCAACAACAACAACTGGATCAGGTGAATCGCCATGCTCGATTTCCTCAATGACCTCCTCTGGAGCAAATTGCTGATCGTAGTCCTCGTCGGACTCGGTCTTTTCTTTTCCATCAGCTCCCGTTTTGTCCAGTTCCGCTACTTCAGCGACATGTTCCGCATCTTCGGCCAGGCGCTGCAGCGCAAGGAAGGCCAACTGAGCGGCTTCCAGGCCCTGATGCTGTCGGTTGCCGGCCGCGTGGGCGCAGGCAACATCGCCGGTGTCGCGGTCGCCATCATGCTCGGCGGCCCGGGCGCGGTGTTCTGGATGTGGGTCGTGGCGCTGCTCGGCATGGCGACCAGCTACTTCGAGTGCTCCCTGGCCCAGCTCTACAAGCGTCGCGAAGCCGATGGCACCTACCGTGGCGGCCCGGCCTTCTACATCCTGCATGGTCTCGGCCAGCGCTGGCTGGCGGTGATCTTCTCGATCCTGCTGCTGGTGACCTTCGGCTTCGGTTTCAACGCCGTGCAGTCCTTCACCGTGGCCACCTCGCTGCATGACACATTCGGTCTGCCGACCTGGATCAGCGGAGTCGCCCTGGTGGGTGTTATCGGCCTGATCGTTTTCGGTGGCATCAAGCGCATCGCCGCGATGGCTGACGTCCTCGTGCCGATCATGGCGGGTACCTACATCCTGATGGCGCTGGTGGTAATCGGCATGAACTTCACCGAAGTGCCGGCGACCCTGGCCCTGATCGTGAAGAGTGCCTTTGGCCTGGAGCCTGCTTTTGCCGGCGGCGTGGGTGCAGCCATCCTGATGGGTGTGAAGCGCGGCCTGTTCTCCAACGAAGCGGGCCTGGGCAGTGCGCCCAACGTAGCCGCCGTGGCCGAGGTCAAACACCCGGCTGCCCAGGGCATCGTGCAGTCCCTCAGCGTGTTCATCGACACCCTGCTGGTGTGCACCAGCACCGCACTGATCATCCTGCTCTCCGGCGTGTACCAGCCGGGCAGCGAGATGGCCGGCGTCGTGCTGACGCAGACCGCCCTGGCGGCGGAAGTCGGCGAGTGGGGTCGCATCTTCGTGAGCGTGGCGCTGCTGCTCTTCGTGTTCACCACCCTGGTGTACAACTACTACCTGGGCGAGAACGCGCTAAGCTTCTTCAGCACCAAGCGCATCCTGCTCCAGGCCTACCGCGTGCTGGTCATGGCCCTGGTGCTGTGGGGTTCCATGCAGGACCTGTCCACCGTGTTCGGCTTCGCCGACGTGACCATGGGTCTGCTGGCCCTGGTGAACCTGGTGGCCATCGCGCTTCTGTTCAAGATCGGCATGCGCCTGATGCACGACTACGACGCCCAGATTAAGGCCGGCGTGGAAGAGCCGGTGTTCGACGCCAGCAAGTTCGCCGACCTGGACATCGACCATGACGCCTGGAACAAAAAGGCGGAGACCTCCAGTGTCGAAGCGGCAGGCAAACTGGCTCAGAGCCACCGCTGATTCGCTGTACCGGCAAGACCTGGTGCCGCTCCTCCGCTGACGCGGGGAGCGGCACTGTCGTATCTGCACCCTGATATTCCGAGTTATCCAGACCCATGAATGCTGTGAAGAACCTCTTCGTGCTCTACACCGGCGGCACCATCGGCATGCTGCAGACTCCCGAAGGCCTGGCCCCGGCCAGCGGCTTCGAAGCGCGCATGCGCGAGCAGCTGGACAGCCAGGGAACGGCAATGGAGTGGCACTTCAAGGAAATGTTGCCGCTGATCGACAGCGCCAATATGCGCCAGGCCAACTGGCTGGCCATGCGTGATGCCATCGTCGACGCGGTGGAACGCGGCCACGATGGCGTGCTGCTGCTGCACGGCACCGACACCCTGGCCTACAGCGCGGCGGCCCTCAGCTTCCTGCTGCTTGGCCTGTCGGTACCGGTGGTACTGACTGGCGCCATGCTGCCAGCCGGCAGCGAAGGCAGCGATGCCTGGCCGAACCTGCTGGGTGCCATCAACGCGCTGCAGGCAAGAGTCGCCCCCGGCGTGCACCTCTTCTTCAATGGCGAACTGATGCATGGCGCCCGCACCAGCAAGTTGCGCTCGGAGGCCTTCGACGCCTTCGCCGAGCTGCCGCGCCCCCGCGACGGCGAGCGCGCCGGAACCCTTCCAGCCGGCCTCGATTACCGCACCCCTCGCCAGCCGGTGAACCTCGCCGTACTGCCGCTGTTCCCCGGCCTTGCGGCCAGCCATGTGGACGCGCTGCTCGGCAGCGGTGTGCAAGGCCTGGTGGTGGAATGCTACGGCAGCGGTACCGGCCCGTCGGACGACAAGGCCCTACTGGACGTCCTGCGTGCCGCCCACCAGCGCGGAGTAGTGCTGGCCGCCACCAGCCAGTGCCCGGCCGGGCATGTGCAGGCGGGCGTCTACGCAGCCGGCAGCCAACTGCTGGCCACCGGCTTGGTACCTGCCGGCGGCATGACCCGCGAGGCGGCGCTGGGCAAGCTGTTCGCCCTGCTCGGTGCCGGGCTCGGTCAGGCAGAGGTAGAGCGGTGGTTTGCCGTGGACCTTTGCGGGGAAATGGCGGACTGAGCACAGGGCGGGAAGTGCTCAGCTGAATTTCGATGGTGGACCGATGAAGCGTGGTCCACCCTACGAAAGCCTGCCCGAAACAACAAATTCGCCTTAGGGTGGATGGCGCTCTTCCCTTCACCCGCTCCGCCTGATGGGTTTCGCTTCGCTCAACCACATCCTGCGCAGGGGTCGAGTGCAGTGCTGGAACGAAGGGACATCGGGCGGGCTCAGGCCACTTCGCCGCGGATGTACTGCTCCAGGTGCAGGATCAGGTCGTCCTGTTCGGCCATGGCCTCTTTCACCAGGTCACCGATGGACAGCAGGCCGACCAGCTCGCCGCCCTCCACCACCGGGAGGTGGCGCATGTGCTGATCGGTCATCAGCGACATGCATTCGCGGATGCTCTGCTTCGGCGTCACCGTCAGTACCGGTTCGGTCATGAACTCGCGCACCACCGTCGCCACGGAGGAGCGTCCCTGCAGCACGCCTTTGCGCGCATAGTCACGCTCACTGACGATACCGACCAGGCGCCCGCCCTCGGTCACGGGCAGAGCACCGATGTTCAGCTCGGCCATCACCCGCAGTGCCTCCAGCATCGGTGTCTCGACATCGATGGTGTGAACGCTCTGTTGCGGTTTGGCGCGGAGCATCTGTGCGACGGTTTTCATGGCGTGTCCTCCTCGGGCGGCGTCGGCTGGAAGGCCAGAATGCGCGCGGTCATGCGCGCGGCGCCAAGAAGGGATTTGCATGGCGACGATTGAAAAATTCATTGATCGGTAAAAGCGGGACACCAGGTACCGGTGGGTGCGAATTCATTCGCTCAAGGGCGACGCCGTCGCCCTGAGCCGGTGCCTCCGCGGCGCATTCCTGCGGAACGCCATCGCGATTGAGATCGCACAGGCAGAGGGCGCGTTCTTGTAGGTTATGCCTGGGCTCCGCGAAGCCCAACGTGCGAAGTCGATACACCGCCATGTTGGGCCTCGCTCCGCGAGGACCAACCTACAGCGCCGCTGCACGACTGACCGACATGGAGTCTCCTACAGTTTCCCGGACATAAAAAAGGGAGCCTTGCGGCTCCCTAGGGGGACTCTCTTCGGAGCAATCAGGCGATTTCGATCAGGACTTCGCCCGGATTCACGCGGTCGCCCTTGGCAACGTGGACGGCCTTGACGGTACCGTCGATAGGCGCCTGGACTTCGGTTTCCATCTTCATGGCCTCGGTGATCAGCACGGCCTGACCGGCTTTCACCTGGTCGCCTTCCTTCACCAGCACATCGACGATGTTGCCCGGCATGGTGGTGCTGACATCGCCAGGCGCACCGGCGCTCTTGCGCTTGCTGCCAGAGCCTGCGACGAACTCGTTGAGCGGTTCGAACACCACTTCTTCCGGCATGCCGTCGATGGACAGGTAGAAGTGGCGCTTGCCGTCGCTCTTCACACCGACACCGGTGATGTCGATGCGGTAGCTCTCCCCATGCACGTCCACCACGAACTCAGTCGGAGTGCCTTCGCCGCCGACCGGGGCCGCACCCTTGCCGTTGGGCATGGGCAGCAGTTCTTCCGCCTTCAGGGTGCCGGCGGCACGTTCTTCGAGGAACTTGCGGCCGATGTCCGGGAACATGGCGAAGGTCAGTACGTCCTCTTCGGACTTGGCGAGGCTGCCGATGTCTTCGCGCAGCTTGTTCAGCTCCGGCTTGAGCAGGTCGGCCGGACGGACGTCGATGACCTCTTCATTGCCGATGGCCTGGCGACGCAGCTGCTCGTTGATCTGGCCCGGTGCCTTGCCGTAGCGGCCTTGCAGGTAGAGCTTCACCTCGTTGGTGATGGTCTTGTAGCGCTCGCCAGCCAGCACGTTGAAGAACGCCTGGGTGCCGACGATCTGCGAGGTCGGGGTGACCAAGGGCGGGAAGCCGAGGTCCTCGCGAACACGCGGGATTTCCGCCAGCACTTCCGGCATACGGTTCAGGGCGCCCTGCTCTTTCAGCTGGTTGGCCAGGTTGGAGATCATGCCGCCCGGTACCTGGTTGACCTGCACGCGGGTGTCCACGCCGGTGAACTCGCTCTCGAACTGGTGGTACTTCTTACGCACGGCGTGGAAGTACATGCCGATTTCCTGGATCAGCTCCAGGTCCAGGCCGGTGTCGAACGGGGTGTCGCGCAGGGCGGCAACCATGGATTCGGTACCCGGGTGACTGGTACCCCAGGCCATGCTGGAGATGGCGGTGTCGATGCGATCGGCGCCGTTCTCCACAGCTTTCAGCTGACACATACTGGCCACGCCGGCGGTGTCGTGGGAGTGCACGACCACATCCAGCGGCAGCGCTTCTTTCAGCGCCTTCACCAATTGGCCAGTGGCGTACGGGGTCAACAGGCCCGCCATGTCCTTGATGGCGATGGAGTCCACGCCCATGTCCGCCATGGCGCGACCCTGGGCCACGAAGGCCTCGATGGTGTGCACGGGGCTGGTGGTGTAGGCGATGGTGCCCTGGGCATGCTTGCCGGCGGCCTTCACCGCTTCGATGGAGGTGCGCAGGTTACGCACGTCGTTCATCGCGTCGAAGATGCGGAATACGTCGATGCCGTTGACCGCGGCCTTGGCGACGAAGGCGCGTACCACGTCGTCGCTGTAGTGGCGGTAGCCCAGCAGATTCTGGCCGCGCAGGAGCATCTGCAGGCGGGTGTTGGGCAGGGCGGCCTTGAGCTTGCGCAGGCGCTCCCACGGGTCTTCCTTGAGGAAGCGCACGCAGGCGTCGAAGGTGGCGCCGCCCCAGACTTCCAGCGACCAGTAGCCGACCTTGTCGAGCTTGTCGCAGATCGGAAGCATGTCTTCGGTACGCATGCGGGTGGCCAGCAGGGACTGGTGCGCATCGCGCAGGATGGTATCGGTGATCGAAATCTTCTTGCTCATGTTCTGAATCCTTCCCCTACAGGCCGGCGTGGGCGGCGATGGCGGTGGCGATGGCGATGGCCAGGTGCGACGGGTTGCGCTTGATCGAGTACTGGGTCAGCTCCGGATGGCTCTCAACGAAGCTGGTGTTGAACTCGGCACTGCGGAACTCGGGATTGCGCAGGATTTCCTGGTAGTAGGGCGCGGTGGTCCGCACCCCTTGCACGCGCATGTCATCGAGGGCGCGCAGGCCGCGGTCCAGGGCTTCTTCCCAGGTCAGTGCCCAGACGATCAGCTTCAGGCACATGGAGTCGTAGTACGGCGGAATGGTGTAGCCGGTGTAGATCGCGGTGTCGGTGCGCACACCGGGGCCGCCAGGGGCGTAGTAACGGGTGATCTTGCCGAAGGACGGCAGGAAGTTGTTCTTCGGGTCCTCGGCGTTGATGCGGAACTGCAGGGCGAAGCCGCGATGGATGATGTCGTCCTGCTTGACCGACAGCTCAAGGCCCGAGGCGATGCGAATCTGCTCGCGGACGATGTCGATGCCGGTGATTTCCTCGGTGATGGTGTGTTCCACCTGCACGCGGGTGTTCATCTCCATGAAGTACACCTCGCCCTCGGCGAGCAGGAACTCCACGGTGCCGGCGTTCTCGTAGCCCACGGCCTTGGCCGCGCGTACCGAGAGGTCACCGATGTAGGCACGCTGCTCGGGGGTGAGCTGCGGGCTCGGGGCGATCTCGATGAGCTTCTGGTTGCGGCGCTGGATCGAGCAGTCGCGCTCGAACAGGTGCACGGTGTTGCCGAAGGAGTCGGCGAGGATCTGCGCTTCGATGTGCTTCGGATTGACGATGCACTTCTCGAGGAAGACTTCTGCCGAGCCGAAGGCCTTGGTGGCTTCGGAAATCACGCGCGGGTAGGCCTGTTCCAGCTCCTCGCGGCTGTTGCAGCGACGGATACCGCGACCGCCACCGCCGGAGGTGGCCTTGAGCATTACCGGGTAGCCGATGCGCTCGGCTTCACGCAGTGCTTCAGCCAGGTCGGCGACATTGCCTTCGGTGCCAGGGGTGACCGGCACGCCGGCCTTGATCATGCTGCGGCGGGCTTCGGTCTTGTCGCCCATGCGGCGGATCACTTCGGCGCTCGGGCCGATGAACTTGATTCCGCGCTCCGCGCAGATGTCCGCCAGCTCGGCGTTTTCGGAGAGGAAACCGTAGCCCGGGTGCAAGGCATCGCAGCCGGTCTCGACCGCCAGGTTCACCAGCTTGCGCGGGTTCAGGTACCCGGCCAGCGGGTCGTCACCAATGCTGTGGGCTTCGTCGGCACGCTTGACGTGCAGGGCGTGCCGGTCGGCATCGGAGTAGATGGCCACCGAGCGGATGCCCATCTCGGCGCAAGCGCGCACGATGCGGACGGCAATCTCACCACGGTTGGCGATCAGGATTTTCTTGATCACGAGCTTTCCCTCGACCAAGTGAACAGGCGAACGGCTGGGCCGGTCGTTGGGTGACCGCAGATCGTGTAGCGGTCGCGTCATTACCCTACGCCGCGAGCGGGAATAACCCCAATCAATAATTATTGGGGTATCCATTAGGTTGAGCTTATAGTCAGCAACCCTGCCCACCCCTCGAGGCCAAAATCGATGCGCAAGACCCTGCTGCGTATGACGCTGCGCCAGCTCCAGGTGTTCCGTGCCGTGTATGAAAGCCGCTCCTACAGCCGCGCGGCCGAGGAGATGGCGCTGACTCAACCGGCCGTCAGCCTGCAGATTCGCCAACTCGAAGAACTGGTGGGCCAGCCGCTGTTCGAGTACGTCGGCAAGAAGCTCTACGTGACCGACGCGGCCGAGGCGCTGATGCGCGCCAGCAGCGACATCTTCCAGCGCCTGGCCAGCCTCGACATGCAGCTCTCTGATCTGCAGGGCTCCCTGCAGGGCCAGCTGAATCTGGCGGTGGAATCGAGCGCCAAGTACTTCGTGCCGCACCTGTTCGCCGCCTTCCGCGAGCAGCACCCGGACGTCAGCCTGCACCTGGTGGTGACCAACCGCGCCCAGGTGATCAAGCGCCTCTCGGACAACCGCGACGATCTGGTGATCATGTCCCTGGTGCCCCAGGACATGGCGCTGGAGTTCCTGCCCTTCCTGAACAACCCGATCGTTGCGGTGGCGCCGCCCGACCACCCGCTATGCAACGCCGCCAAACTGACGCTGAAGGACCTGGAGCCCTATACCCTGCTGGTGCGCGAGGCCGGCTCAGGCACGCGCAAGGCCTGCGAGGAATACTTCCAGCAGAAGCGCGCGCACTTCGCCCAGACCATGGAAGTGGCCTCGCTGGATGCACAGAAGGAATGTGTGGTGGCCGACCTTGGCATCGCCCTGATCCCACGTCACGCAGTGAGCCTGGAACTGGCGACTGGGCTCTTGCGAGAGCTGCCGGTGGAGGAGTTGCCACTCTATCGGAGCTGGTGCGCGGTTCACGCCAAGGGCAAGCGGCTGTCGCCGGTCGCCCAGGCATTTCTAAGCTTTATCCGCGAAGAACGCGCACAGATCAGCGCGCTTTCCCACCGCTTTTCCGGCGCACTGCCTTTGACGACAACAGGTAGTTAACGGCGATCAGCTCAGGGTAGGGGTAGTCCGAGCATTCCATCTGCAGCCGGCGCTGCTCGCAGCGGTCTTCGATGGCGCGACGGAACTGCATACGCCGCTGGTCCTCCAGTTTGCGCCGGGTCTTGCTGTCCAGATGGGCGGAATCATCGTGAAAGCGTTGCATGGCATCTCTCCCTGGGTGGGGTCCGGTAGGCGCAGCATCGCCCGCACCTGTGACGCTTTCGCGAAGGCTCGGTGAATCTGTGGTGAAGCCGAGATTTCAGGCTATCGGGCTGATAGCTGGACAGACCGGCACGGCCCGACTTTGCTCAGCAGTTAAGGGCAACGTCGCTGGAGGACGCCATGAGCAATGCCGTCGAGTTCTTCCAACGCTTTCCGATCCAACGGGTGCGCGCCAGCATCCTTGATGACGTATTGGCCAGCGAACGCCAACGGCTGGTGCTGCTCTATCTCTGGCAGGACGACTGTCCGCTCTGCGATGTCGCCAAGCACGACCTGCTGCGCACCCAGGAGCGCTGCCAGTGGCCGCAGGTACGCTGGCTGCACGACGAAGTGGAAGAAGACCCGGCGCTGGCCCTGCGCTTCGGCCTGCACGGCGTGCCGACCTTCATCGCGCTGTACCACGGCCGGCCGCTGGGACGGATTACCAGCTGGCCGGGCAGCGGGCCCTTCATCGAAGCCATCGAGCGGCTGCTGGTACGCCAGGGGCTGGCCTGATTGGCTGCGCGTCAGAAGCCGACGGCTCGCTCGATCAGGACCCTCTGAGTCAGTCCTCGGCGCTCTTCACCGACTTGGGCGATAGACGCAGGCTGCGCAGGCTTCGCTTCACACTCTTGAGGTGGTTGACCAGGGTCGGGCCACGGGCCATGGCGACGCCCATGGCGAGTACGTCGATCACCACCAGGTGGGCGATGCGCGAGGTCAGCGGGGTGTAGATCTCGGTGTCTTCCTGCACGTCAATGGCAAGATTCACCGTGGCCAGGTCAGCCAATGGCGTCTGGCTCGGGCAGAGGGTGATCAGTGTGGCACCGGCTTCACGCACCAGGTTGGCGGTGATCAGCAGATCCTTGGAGCGGCCCGACTGGGAGATGCAAATGGCCACGTCCGATGGCTTCAGAGTGACCGCCGACATCGCCTGCATGTGCGGATCGGAGTAGGCCGCCGCCGTGAGCAGCAGGCGGAAGAACTTGTGCTGGGCATCGGCCGCCACTGCACCGGAAGCGCCGAAGCCGTAGAACTCCACGCGTTGCGCCTGGGCGCAAGCCCCGATGGCCCGCTGGAGGGCTTCCGGGTCGAGCTTCTCGCGGACTTCCATCAGGGTATGCAGGGTGGTGTCGAAGATTTTCAGGCTGAAGTCGGCGACCGAGTCCTCTTCGTGAATGGCAAACTGGCCGAAGCTGGCACCAGCAGCCAGGCTCTGCGCCAGTTTCAGCTTCAGATCCTGGAAGCCGCCGCAGCCGATGGCACGGCAGAAGCGCACGATGGTAGGTTCGCTGACCCCGACCCCCTGGGCCAAGTCGGCCATGGAGCTGTGCATGACCGCGGCGGGATCGAGCAGGACGTGGTCGGCGACTTTCAGTTCCGACTTGCGCAGCAGATGCCGCGACTGAGCGATATGTTGCAGCAGATTCACAGGGCAGGCTCTGTCTGGAATGGAGGTTTTGCCGGTTTCTTCCGTCATGCAACGGGCCTCGACTCGGTTATGATCGGCTGAACCAGGCTGTAGTGATCGTGTAGTTATACTACATGAGCCGCTTTTCCGCCCAGTTGAACGACCCTTTATCCGCGTGCAAGGAAGGGAGATCGCATCCTTGACCAGCTCCTGCGACATGCTCGTCTTCGGCGGTACCGGCGATCTCGCGCTGCACAAACTGCTTCCGGCCCTCTATCACCTGCATCGCGAAGGGCGCCTGCATCCGCAGATGCGCATCCTCGCCCTGGCCCGCAACGCCCTCGACCGTGACGGCTACCGCGCGCTGGCCGAACGCCGTTGCCGTGCCCAGGTGGCCCGCGCCGACTTCACCACCGAGGCCTGGCGGGGCTTCTCCGAGCGTCTGGACTACTTCGCCATGGATGTTTCCCAGAGCGCCGACTTCGGCCGCCTGGCCCGCTACCTTGGGCCTGACCCCGGCTGCGGGCGGGTGTACTACCTGGCCACCGCTCCCGACCTGTTCGAGGACGTCGCCGCACACCTGGCCGTCGCCCAGTTGGTTACCCCGCAATCGCGCATCGTGCTGGAGAAGCCCATCGGCCACTCGCTGGAATCGGCCAAGGCGATCAACGCCGCCATCGGCAAGGTGTTCGACGAATCCCAGGTGTTCCGCATCGATCACTACCTGGGCAAGGAAACCGTGCAGAACCTCATGGCCCTGCGCTTCGCCAACGGCCTGTTCGAGCCGATCTGGCGTGCCGGGCACATTGACCATGTGCAGATCAGCGTCTGCGAGACCCTCGGCGTGGAGAACCGCGGCGCCTACTACGACCGCTCCGGGGCCATGCGCGACATGGTGCAGAACCACCTGCTGCAACTGCTCTGCCTGGTGGCGATGGAGGCGCCGGTGCGTTTCGACGCCGAAGCGGTGCGCAACGAGAAGGTGAAAATCCTCGAAGCGCTGAAACCCATCTCCGGGCAGGACGTGCGCGACAAGACCGTGCGTGGCCAATACAGCGCCGGCAAGATCGGCGGCCAGGAAGTGCCGGCCTACTACTTCGAGAAGAACGTCGACAACGACAGCGACACCGAAACCTTCGTCGCCGTGCAGGCCGAGATCGACAACTGGCGTTGGGCCGGCGTGCCTTTCTACCTGCGCACCGGCAAGCGCCTGGCGCGCAAGTACTCTGAGATCGTCATCCAGTTCAAGCCAGTGCCCCACCGCCTGTTCACCGATGGCGAGGCCAACCACCTGCTGATTCGCCTACAGCCGGAAGAACGCATCAGCCTGCAACTGATGGCCAAGTCGCCTGGCAAAGGCATGAACCTGGAGCCCGTGGAGCTGGACCTGAACCTGGCCAAGGCCTTCAGCCACCAGCGTCGCTGGGACGCCTACGAGCGCCTGTTGCTGGATGTGATCGAGGGTGACTCGACGCTGTTCATGCGCCGCGACGAGGTGGAAGCCGCCTGGAGCTGGGTCGACCCCATCCTCGAAGGCTGGCACGAGCACTACCAGAGCCCGCGCCCCTACCCCGCCGGCTCCACGGGTCCGGAACAGGCCCACAGCCTGCTGGAACTGCACGGCCGGCAGTGGCACGACTGACGCGCGCGGCTGGCGAACAGAAAAGCGCGTCCACCCCTCGCACGGCCAGCATCCGCTGCGGTGGAAATCCACCGGGCGGATATCCACCGCAGCGGCACCGGCGCATTGCTCTGGAGCAATAAAGCGCCCTCGCCCCCTCCCTAGAATCGCGCGTCCATCGCCCACACACCGCGAGCCGCGCCATGCACAGTCCCGAACTGCTCTCCCCCGCCGGTACCCTCAAGGCCATGCGTCATGCCTTCGCCTATGGCGCCGATGCCGTGTATGCGGGCCAGCCGCGCTACAGCCTGCGGGTGCGCAACAACGAGTTCGACCACACCCACCTCGCCCTCGGCATTTCGGAAGCCCACGCGGCCGGCAAGCGCTTCTACGTGGTGGTGAACATCGCCCCGCACAACGCCAAATTACGAACCTTCCTCAAAGACCTGGAGCCCGTGATCGCCATGGGACCGGATGCGCTGATCATGTCCGATCCCGGCCTGATCATGCTGGTTCGCGAGCATTTCCCGCAGATGCCCATCCACCTCTCGGTGCAAGCCAATGCGGTGAACTGGGCCAGCGTGAAGTTCTGGCAGCAGCAGGGACTGAGTCGGGTGATCCTGTCCCGCGAACTGTCCCTGGAGGAAATCGGCGAGATCCGCCAGCAGGTGCCCGGCATGGAGCTGGAAGTCTTCGTCCACGGCGCCCTGTGCATGGCCTATTCCGGCCGCTGCCTGCTGTCCGGCTACCTCAATCATCGCGACCCCAACCAGGGCACCTGCACCAATGCCTGCCGCTGGCAGTACAACGCCCAACCGGCGCGCGAAGATGAGCTGGGCCAGGTAGTGCCGACCCTCGGCTGCGGGGCGAGCAGCGACCGGGTGTTCCTGCTGGAAGAAGCCAATCGCCCCGGCGAGATGATGTCCGCCTGGGAGGATGAGCACGGCACCTACATCATGAATTCCAAGGACCTGCGCGCTGTGCATCACGTCGAGCGGCTGCTGCAGATGGGCGTGCACTCGATGAAGATCGAGGGCCGCACCAAATCGCACTTTTATGTGGCACGTACCGCTCAGGCCTACCGCAAGGCCATCGATGACGCCGTTGCCGGCCGCCCCTTCGACCGCGCCCTGATGGACGACCTCGAGTCCTTGGCCAACCGCGGCTATACGGAGGGTTTCCTGCGCCGTCACGTACACGACGAGTACCAGAACTACGAACACGGCTACTCCCTGGCCGAGCGCCAGCAGTTCGTTGGCGAGCTGACCGGGGTGGTTCGCCAGGGCCTGGCGGAAGTACGGGTGAAGAATCACTTCGCGGTAGGCGACCGCCTGCAACTGATGACCCCGCAGGGCAACCTGGATTTCCGCCTGGAAGCGCTGGAGAACCGCTACGGCGAGCGCAAGGCCGTTGCGCCGGGGGACGGCCACACGCTGTACCTGCCGCTGCCTGCGGACCTGCCCCTGGAGAACGCCCTGCTGCTGCGCTGGTTCAGCAGCGGCAACAGCCGGACCGCTGCAAGCGCCTGACTCCGCAGGTGGATATGAAATGCGATATCCACCCTACGACCGGATCGACTCCCGCATCGGCGTCCCGGTGCGGGTGTCAGCGCCAGAGCGCGGTGGCCTGCTCCTTGAGCAGCCGCACGAACTGCGGTGCTTCCACTGGCGGGCTGATCAGGTAGCCCTGGATCTCGTCGCAGCGCTGGCTGCGCAGGAAGTTCAGCTGCTCTTGGTTCTCCACACCCTCGGCGACCACTTTCAGCTCCAGGCTATGGGCCATGGCGATGATCGCGCGGGTAATGGCGGCGTCCTCGCTACCTGCGGAGAGGTCACGGATGAAGGTCTGGTCGATCTTCACGTAGTCGACCGGGAAGCGCTTGAGGTAGCTCAGGGATGAATAGCCGGTGCCGAAATCGTCGATGGCCAGCTTCACGCCGAGCTGGCGCAATTGGTGGAAAGTGGCGATGACGTTCTCGACATTTTCCAGCAGGTGGCTTTCGGTCAGCTCCAGCTCCAGCAGGCGCGCCTGCAGACCGGTTTCCTCCAGCACCTGACGAACCAGGCTGACCAGGTTGCCCTGGCGCAGCTGGTGCATCGACAGGTTCACCGAAACGCGGATGTCCGCCAGGCCCTGGCGCTGCCACTCACGGGCCTGCTGGCAGGCCTGGCGCAACACGAATTCCCCGATGGGGGCGATCAGCCCGGTTTCTTCTGCGAGCCCGATGAAATCCCCGGGCGGTACCAGCCCCTGCTGCGGATGGCGCCAGCGCACCAGCGCCTCGGCGGCGTTCAGGCTGTTATCGGCCAGGCCCAACTTCGGCTGGTAGAAGACTTCCAGCTGGCCTTCCTCGATGGCCTTGCGCAGTTGGTTCTCCAACTGCAGGCGCTCCAGGGTGCAGGCCTGCAGGTTGTCGGTGAAGAACTGGAAAGTATTACCACCCAGGTGCTTGGCGTGCTGCATGGCCATGTTGGCCTGGCTGATGAGGGCGGAAATGTCGCGGGCGTTGTCCGGCAGCAGGCTGATGCCAAGAGAGCCGCTGATCACCAGTTCGTGGCCGCCCACGGTCATTGGCATGCGCAACTTGCCGAGCAGGCGACTGGCCTGGCGCGCCAGGCTGGCGACGCTGCCATAGGCGTCGAGGATCACAACGAACTCATCGCCAGCCAGGCGTGCGATCGTGTCGGCTTCCGGCACCGCCTGGGTCAGGCGGCGGCTAACCTGGCGCAGCAACTGGTCGGCCACTTCGTGGCCGAGGCTATCGTTGAGCACCTTGAACCGGTCCAGGTCGATGTGCAGCAGCGCCAGGCTGCGGCCGCTCTGGCGGGCACGCTGGCTGGCCTCGTGAAGGCGATCCTTGAACAGGGTGCGATTGGCCAGCCCGGTGAGCTCGTCGTAGCTGGACAGGTAGCGCAGGCGCTCCTCGGCCTCGCGGCGAGCGGTGAGGTCGGCGAAGAAGCCGACGATATGGCTGACATTGCCCCGCGAGTCGCGTACCACGTTGAGTTGCAGCCACTGGGGGTAGAGCTCGCCGCTCTTGCGCGCATCCACCAGCTCGCCTTGCCAGCTGCCGCTCTGCTCCAGCTCTTCACGGATCAGGTGATAGCGGCGGCGCGCCTCGCGGCTTCCAATGAGGGTAGCGACACTGCGCCCGATGACTTCTTCCTGGCGATAACCGGTGACCTGGCTGAAGGCCGCGTTGGTCTGGATCACCCGGTAGTCGGGATCGAGGATAACGATTCCCTCGCTGGCCGCCTCGAACACGGTGGCCGCCAGGCGTTGTTCTTCATCGCGGACCTTGCGCGCCGTAATGTCGCGGCGGGTGCCGAGCATGCGCAGCACCTTGCCGCCGCCGTCGCGCTCCACCACCCGACCACGGTCCTCCACCCAGACCCAGTGGCCGTCGTTGTGGCGTACCCGATAGTCGATGGAGTAGCCATCGGTGCGGCCCTTGAGGTGTTCGACCAAGGCCCGGCGCAACAGCGGCAGGTCGTCCGGGTGAAGGCGCGGCTTGAGGTCACTGAGCACACGGGTTACGTCCTCGGCCTCAATGCCAAAGATGGCCTTGAGCTGGGAGTGATGGACCTCATCCGTCTCCAGGTTCCAGTCCCACAGCCCCAGCTCGCTCGCCTCCAGCGCCAGCGCCAGGCGCGCCTCGCTCTTGGAGAGTGCATGGCTGGCGTCGGCCAGCTCCAGGGTGCGCTGGGCCACGCGCATTTCCAGCTCAGCGTGGGTGCGGCGCAACTCGCGTTCGGCACGACGGCGCTGCTCCACCTCGCGGGCCAGCTCTTCATTGAGGCCTTCGGCGCGTCCCTTGGCTGCTTCCAGGTGACTGATCAGCGCCAGGTTCTGAAAGCGCTGCAGCAGGCTGCGCTGCACCAGCCGGTTGACCTGCCAGGCCACCACCATGAGCGAGGCGGCGAGTATCACCCCGAGCACGCCCCACCCGCGGAGCAACGGCGTATCGCCCAGCAGCAGCCAGGTAATCGACGGCAGCAGGCAGGGCAAGGCGAAGGTCAGGAACGCCGACAGGCTGACAGCGTAGGCGACGCTGGCGGAAAGAATGGCAGCGGCAATCAGGCCATAGACCAGGGCCTGCTGTACAAAGGCGTCCGGCGGCACCAGCACCACGGCGGCGAAAGCCAGGGTCAGCCCCGAAGCACCCGCGCCGAGGAGGAAGGCGCGGCGCCAGCGTGGGCAGGCCTGCTGGGTGGGCTGGGCTTTCTTGAAGGCAGCCACCTGGGTCAGGCGCAGGACGGCCAGCAACACCAGCCAAGCGAGCCAGCCACCAAGCAGCAGGCTGTTGCCCGGCGCCCAGAGCAGATAGGCGCAGGCCAGGCCGTTGAGCAGCATGAACAGGGTCGGGACCTGGGAGCCCTGATAAAGGAGGCGCGTGCGTTCGGCCGCAATGTCGGTCGCGAACTGCTGGCGGATCTCGCGGTTGTCCGCCAGGGACAGGGCCGGGCCGACGGGCATTGAATTAGCGGTCATAGGCGCTTTTTTTGTAATGGTCTGCCTAAGCGAGCCCGGAGCTTACCCGAGCGGGAAGAAGCTGCAATAGCTTTATGTGCGAGGTTCCAGACGAGCGTCCCCCAACTTTAGGAGGGTCTCTGGCACGGGGATCAGCGACCGCCCAGCTGACCATCCGGTCATCCGTTTGCCCTCCCCCGTCCACGTCCCTAGAATGCCGCGATGCGCGACGATCTCTCCCTCCTCCTGAACTCCCTCAACGACGCTCAACGCCAGGCCGTAGCGGCCCCGCTGGGGCGTCAACTGGTGCTTGCCGGCGCCGGTTCCGGCAAAACCCGCGTGCTGGTGCACCGCATCGCCTGGCTGATCCAGGTGGAGCAGGCTTCACCGCATTCGATCCTGTCGGTGACCTTCACCAACAAGGCTGCCGCCGAGATGCGCCAGCGCATCGAGCAATTGCTGGGGATCAACCCGGCAGGCATGTGGGTCGGCACCTTCCACGGCCTGGCGCACCGCTTGTTGCGGGCCCATTGGCAGGAAGCCGGTCTGTCCGAGAACTTCCAGATCCTCGACGGCGACGACCAGCAGCGACTGGTCAAGCGGGTGATCCGCGACCTCGGCCTCGACGAGCAACGCTGGCCGGCACGCCAGGCCCAGTGGTTCATCAACGGACAGAAGGACGAAGGCATCCGCCCGCAACACATCCAGGCCGGCGGCGATCTGTTCCTCGGCACCATGTTGAAGATCTACGAAGCCTACGAGGCTGCCTGTGCGCGCACCGGGGTGATCGACTTCTCCGAGCTGCTGCTGCGCGCCCTCGACCTCTGGCGCGACCGCCCGAGCCTGTTGGAGCACTACCAGCGACGCTTCCGCCATGTACTGGTGGACGAGTTCCAGGACACCAACGCCGTGCAGTACGCCTGGCTGCGCCTGCTCGCCAAGGGCGGCCAGAGCCTGATGGTGGTGGGCGACGACGACCAGTCCATCTACGGCTGGCGCGGCGCGCGGATCGAGAACATCCAGCAGTTCTCCAGCGACTTCCCCGACACCGAGGTAATCCGCCTGGAGCAGAACTACCGCTCCACCGCGGGCATCCTCAAGGCCGCCAACGCCCTGATCGCCAACAATCAAGGGCGCCTGGGCAAGGAGCTCTGGACCGAGGGCGAAGAAGGCGAACCCATTGGCCTGTATGCCGCCTTCAACGAGCACGACGAAGCCCGCTATGTGGTGGAGAGCATCGAGAGCGCGCTGAAAGACGGCATGGCACGCAGCGAGATTGCCATCCTCTACCGTTCCAACGCCCAGTCGCGGGTGCTGGAAGAGGCCCTGCTGCGGGAGAAGATTCCCTACCGCATCTACGGCGGCCAGCGCTTCTTCGAGCGCGCCGAGATCAAGAACGCCATGGCCTACTTGCGCCTGCTCGACGGTCGCGGAAACGATGCCGCGCTGGAGCGGGTAATCAACGTGCCGCCACGCGGCATCGGCGAGAAAACCGTGGAGAACATCCGCGAGTTCGCCCGCGTCAATGAAGTCGCGATGTGGGAAGCGATCCGCCTGATGCTCGCCAACAAGGCCCTGGCTGGCCGAGCCTCCGGCGCCCTGGCGGCCTTCATGGAACTGATCGAGAACCTTGCCGCCAAGGCCCTCGACATGCCCCTGCACCTGATGACCCAGACCGTCATCGAGCAGAGCGGCCTGGTGGCCTACCACAAGGATGAGAAGGGCGAGAAAGGCCAGGCCCGGGTGGAAAACCTGGAAGAACTGGTCAGCGCTGCCCGCGCCTTCGAGAACGAAGAGCCCGAGGACGACCTCACCCCGCTGCAGGCCTTCCTCAGCCACGCTTCGCTGGAGGCCGGGGAAACCCAGGCCGACGCCTTCGAGGACAGCGTGCAGCTGATGACCCTGCACAGCGCCAAGGGCCTGGAGTTCCCGCTGGTGTTCCTGGTGGGCATGGAAGAAGGCCTCTTCCCGCACAAGATGAGCATGGAAGACCCGACCCGCCTGGAAGAAGAACGCCGCCTGGCCTATGTCGGCGTCACCCGTGCCATGCAGCGCCTGGTGCTGACCTATGCCGAAACCCGTCGGCTGTACGGCAGCGAGACCTATAACAAGGTCTCGCGCTTCGTTCGCGAGGTGCCGCCACAGCTGATCCGTGAAGTGCGGCTGAACAACAGCATCAGCCGCCCCATGGGTGCCGGCAGTCGTCACGGTTCCATCTTCGATGGCGCCGCCGTGCCGGAAACGCCCTTCTCCCTGGGCCAGCGCGTCCAGCATGCGCTGTTCGGTGAAGGCACCATCCTCAACTTCGAAGGCGCCGGTGCCCAGGCACGGGTGCAGGTGAAGTTCGAGAGTGAGGGCAGCAAGTGGCTGATGCTGGCTTACGCCAAACTGCAGCCGCTCTGAGCCGACAATCGCCACGATCCGCTGTGGGGGCGAATTCATTCGCTGTGCAGGCCGCAGGCCTGCCCTGAGGCCCTTGGGACAGCTACGCTGTCCTTCGCGAATGAATTCGCCCCCACAAGAGCAGCCGCCACCCCCTTCGGCATTACCCTCCGCCCGTCCGATGCCCCCGCCGCCTCGTTTCGCTTGGCCATACTGAGTGGCGGAGGTACGTCCATGCCCCGCTCTCCCAGCGCCCAACACATTCTCGATTGCGCCCTGAACCTGGCCGACACCTGCGGTTGGGAGCGGCTGCACCTGTTCGAGGTGGCCAACGAGCTCGGCGTCGGCCTCGACGCCATCGCCAAACACTACAAACAGAAGGACGACCTGGTGGAGGCCTGGTTCGACCGCGCCGACCAAGCCTTGCTGGAACGCGGCAAGGGCAGCGACCTGCCGGCCCTGAACGCGGAAAAGCGCCTGGAAGAACTTCTTATCGCCTGGCTTGGCGCCCTGGCGCCGCACCGTTCGGTGACCGGGCAGATGCTGCTCTACAAGCTGGAGCCCGGTCATTTCCATTTGCAGGTGCTGGGCCTTTTGCGGGTCAGTCGTACGGTGCAGTGGTGGCGCGAAGCGGCACAACGAGAAACCCTGCATCTGTGTCGCATCGCCGAAGAAAGCCTGTTGACTGGCGCTTACCTGCGCACCTTCATCCACTGGCTGCGTCACCCCATGGAAGACGAGGCCGACCTGCGCGCCCTGTTGCGCCAACAGTTGCGCTGCGGCCCGCTGGTTTTCCTGCTGCGCAGATGAACGGCATGCCCGGAAAAGGCCGACGGAGCTGTCCGACAAAATTCCGAAACACTCTGCCCCTAGCTATCGCGCGACTGACTGTGCAGCATGGCGCGCGTGGATTCATAACCAAGAGAAGCCCCTGATGCGCCGATTTCTCAGTATTGCCCTGGCCCTCTGCGTCAGCCTGACGCTCAGCCTGGATGTCAACGCCGCCAAGCGTATGGGTGGCGGCAAGTCCTTCGGCTCCGCGCCGACCCACCAGACCCGCCAGGCAGCTCCCGCCCAGCAAACCCCGAACGCCGCTGCCCCTGCTGCAGCCGGCAAAGCCGCCGCCGCGAGCGGTGCTTCCCGTTGGCTCGGCCCGCTGGCCGGCATCGCCGCCGGTGGCCTGCTCGCCTCCATGTTCATGGGCGACGGTTTCGATGGCATGCAGATCTTCGACTTCCTGATCATCGGCCTGATCGCCTTCCTGATCTTCCGCTTCCTGGCCGCGCGCAAACGTGCCCAGCAGCAGGGTCAGCCCGCCATGGCCGGCCATGCACCGTTCCAGCGTGAAATGCCGCAGATGCCGCAGCAACAGCCGGCGTCGATCTTCGGCAGCGCCGCCCCGGTCGCCCAGCCCGCCTTCAATGCCCCGAGCTGGTTCAATGAGCAGCGCTTCGTCGAAGCCGGTCGCGAACACTTCATGGCCCTGCAGCAGCACTGGGACGCGGCCGAGATGGACAAGATCGCCGAGTTCGTCACTCCGCAGATGTTGAGCTTCCTCAAGGAAGAACGCGCCAGCCTGGGCGACGCCTACCAGTCCACCTACGTCGACAACCTTCAGGTTCAACTGGACGGCATCGACGAACTGGCCGACAAGACTGTCGCTACCCTGACCTTCAACGGCGTCTCCAAGTCTTCCCGCTTCGACCAGGGTGAAGTCTTCAGCGAAAGCTGGCGCATGGAGCGCGTCAACGGTGACAACCAGCCTTGGCTGGTGGCGGGCATCCGCCAGAACTGATCGCTTCTGCAATGAAAAACCCGGGCTTGTCCCGGGTTTTTCATTTCACTGATGGCGACCGCCACCCCTGCGCCAACGCCGACGCGCAAGGGAGCGGCGGAACCAGAAGGGCGGCGGAATGGGCGGTCGAACACCCTTGAGTTTCTTCATGATTCAGCGCGCCAGCGCTTTCCCGAAGCGCAGCTGATCATCGCCCTAATGGCAGAGCTCGCAGACTTCGGCATGCGGCACCAGCTTCAGGTACTCATCCATGCGCATGTGCACCAGGTTCTGGTGGTCGCCGGCTTCCAGGTAGATGTCCCGTTGCCGGGTCAGTTGCGGGTCCACCAGCATGTTCATGCCATAGGACTCGCCCAGCGCCGGCACGGCGCCCAGTTCGCAGTCCTTGAACAGGCGGGATAGATCGGCTTCGTGGGTGAGCTGCCAGATCTTGGCATCCTTGCGCACCTTGCCCATGTCCAGATGGCGGCTGGCAGGCACCACTGCCATGAGGAAATGGCCTTGGCGGTCGTCGAGGATTACCGTCTTGGCCAGGCGCTCGGCGGGGATATTGGCAACGCGTGCCGACTCCAGGCTGGTGGCCGAGTGCGGGTGTGGCACCAGATCGAATTGGGCATGGGCACGCTCCAGGCTGCGCTGCAGGGTTGCGGCCATTCGCATGTTGCACCTCCTGTGGATAACCAGGGATCGGAAGCTGCCTCGGGCAACCGGATCAGTGCACAAAGTTTAGCCAGCGTGTCGGAACGGGCTGAAGCAGTTGGTGCTGAACAAGGCCGCCGTTAGCAGCCCCGGGCCTAAGCGCGGCGCATGCCGATATGAGGAATGCCGTCGTCGAGGTACAGATCGGTCACCGGCAAGAAGCCATAGCGGCCGTAGTAGTCCTGCAGGTGCGCCTGGGCGGAGAGATACACCGGCATGCCCGGCCAGCGCTTGCCGGCTTCGTCCAGGGCCCGTTCCATCAGCCCGTGGCCCAAGCCGCGGCCTCGCGCCTGGGCGGCACTGACCACCCGACCGATCACTACGTCGCCGCCCTGGGTGGCCGGGTCCAGCAGGCGCAGGTAGGCCAGGAGCGTGCCCTGTTCCCAGGCCATCACATGACAGGTGCCAGCTTCCAGGTCCTGGCCGTCGACATCCAGGTAGGGGCAGTTCTGTTCCACCACGAACACCCGGCAGCGCAGGGCCAGAAAACAGCAGAGCTCGTGGGTATCAAGTTCGCTGTGGTGCTTGCAGGACCAGGTGATCGCCATGATGGGGGCCTCGACAAACGGATTGGCAACGGAGTCTCTGCCACGTTACGACAAGGCTTTTTTCTTCCCAAGCTTGGCTACTGTATAAAGCGCATCCCAATGCATGAGGGCCTGTCGCCATGGAAGAAGTCATCGAACAACTGCGCGAACTCAACGAGCCAGTGCCGGTTCCCCTGGAGCTGCCGGACGAAGAGCAGTTGGTGGAGATCGAGGAGCAGCTGTTGATCAACCTGCCTTTCGAACTGCGCGAGTTCCTGCTCAAGGTCAGCGACGTGATCTACGGCCGCCTGGAGCCGGTGACCGTCACCGACCCGCAATCCCACACCTATCTGCCGGAAGTCGCCGCCGTCGCCTGGGACCTGGGCGTACCCCGCGACCTGGTGCCGCTTTGCCAGGACGGCCGTGACTACTACGTGGTCGATGGAGAAGGCGAAGTGGTGCTGTGGGACGGCGACGAAGGCGAGCTCACCGACGAGAGCTGGGACTCGGTCTGGCATTGGGCCCGGGACGTCTGGCTGACCAGCTGACCAACGACGCTCATGTCCCACGGGAGCGAGCCAGACTCGCTCCCGTCGGAAAGCATCATCAGCCGCTGCGGGCCTGGGCGAAGTCCAGTTCCAGCAGGTTGAGGAGGAATTGGCCGAAGTAGGAAAGATCCTGCTCGATAGCAACGCGCGCGGCCTTGCCGTCGCCCGCCTGCAACGCCTTTAAGGCGTCCTCGTGGAAGTCGTTGAGACGCAACGACAGGTCCGCCTCGGTGAACAGGCGATTGAAGAAAGGGCCGACCTGCAGCCAGAGCGTTTCGATGGTCCGCAGCAGGATGGGGTTGCCACAGGCGCCGTAAAGCACCCGGTGGAACCGGCTGTTGTCGGTCAGGTAGCCCTGTACGTCGCGTTGTTCGATGGCGATATCCATGCGCTCCATGCACCCCCGCAGGACATCCAGCTCATCGCGGGAGAGCTGGCCAGCGGCCGCTTCTACGGCCATGCCCTCCAGCGCCATGCGCACCTGGAATATATGCTTGAAGCGTTCACGGGTCATCGGTGGCACGCGCACCGAGCGCTGTGGCTCGCCCTCCAGGGCGCCTTCAGCCACCAGGCGCTGCAAGGCGGCGCGTACCGGCATCGGGCTGGTGCCCCAGGCAGCGGCGAGATCGCGGATCTTCAGGCGCTCGCCGGGTTTGTACTGGCCTGCCAGCAGGCCCTCGCGTAGTCGTTGGTAAAGCTGCTCCTGCAGGTTCTCGGCCATGGGCATATCACCGTGCAAGGGCCGGCGGCGCCGGCAGTTGGTTCAGGGTCAGGCTGCAATTACGCATGGTTTTGGTCGCCTTCTGTTGTGGGTGGTGGCCTGGACCGCAGGGCGAACCCAGACCAGAGGAGGCTTTCCCTCCGGCCTTTCGTTCTATCCTGTGATCACAAATCATGTTTAACGTTAAATTTCAGCGCCTTTTTTCGCAAGTCTTGACAGAATTGTGATCACAAAACACGATGTGCAGAAATTCGAACGAGGTGTTCAATATGACTGCCAGTGGAATCAGCCAAGCCGCTGTGGAAACCTTCACCGCCCGCGAGCGCGTCCGCTTTCTCGAGCGCAACCCGAAATCCGTCGCACTTGCTGAACGCGCGCACAAGTCCCTCTACGCTGGCGTGCCGATGCACTGGATGGCCGACTGGTCCACGCCCTGCCCGCTGTTCGTCGAGCGCGCCAAGGGGGCCCGCTTCTACGATGTCGATGGCCACGAGTACATCGACTTCTGCCTGGGCGACACCGGCACCATGTTCGGTCACTCGCCGGACCCGATTGCCCGCGCCATCGCCGAGCAGGCCAACAACGGCCTGACCACCATGCTGCCGGGCGAGGATGCCGTGGTTTGCGGCGAGCTGCTGGCCCAGCGCTTCGGCCTGCCCTACTGGCAGGTGACCGCCACCGCCACCGACTCCAACCGCTATGTGCTGCGCTGGGCCCGCGCCATTACCGGGCGCAAGACCCTGCTGGTGTTCGACGGCTGTTACCACGGCACCGTGGACGACGTGATGGTGCGCTGCCGCGACGGCGAGACCGTGCACCGCTCCGGCCTGGTCGGCCAGGCCTACGACCTGACCCAGTACAGCCGCGCCGTTCCCTTCAACGATGTCGAGGCGCTGGAAGCCGCGCTGGCCCAAGGCGACGTCTGTGCCCTGCTCTGCGAACCGGCGATGACCAACATCGGCATGGTCCTGCCCGATCCGGGCTTCATGCAGAAGTGCCGCGAGCTGACCCGCAAGTACGGCAGCCTGCTGATCATCGACGAGACGCACACCATCTCCACCAACATCGGCGGCTGCACCCAGCTGTGGAACCTCGACCCGGACTTCTTCGTGGTTGGCAAACCCATTGCTGGCGGCGTGCCTTGCGGCATCTTCGGCTGCAGCGCGGAGATGGCCGACAGGATGCTCGCCTCGCGCAAGCAGGCCCAGCAGGACAGCCATGGCCACGGCCACAGCGGCATGGGCACCACCCTCTCGGCCAACGCCCTGGCCATGCACTGCATGCGCGCCAACCTCGAACAGGTGATGACCCAGGCGGCCTACGACCACATGCTGCCGCTGGCCAAGCGCCTGGCCGACGGCTTCCGCAGCTTGATTGCCAAGCACGCCCTGAAATGGTCGGTGACCGAACTGGGCGCGCGCAGCGAGTTCCAGTTCTGCCCGGTGTCGCCGCGCACCGGCGCCGAGGCCGAGGCCGCGTTCCACGATGAGCTGCAGATGGCCCTGCACCTCTACCTGATCAACCGCGGCATCCTGATCACGCCATTCCACAACATGACCCTGTGCTGCCCGGCCACCACCGCCGCCGACGTGGACACGTTGATTGTCACCCTGGACGAGGCCATTACCGAACTGCTGGCGATCCCCGGCGCCCGCGAATGATCCGCAGGGTGGATGACGCTCTGTTCATCCACCAACACCCAACCCCGGTGGATGGATGAAGCGCCTTCCACCCTACGCGAGAACGACCATGCAATTCGCCGATCCCCAGGAAGCCCGCGACTTCCTTGAACAACACCCGGACGTCCGCAGCATCGAGCTGATGCTGATCGACGCCAATGGCATTCCGCGCGGCAAGCTGCTGCACCGTGACGAGCTGTTGGCGATCTTCGAGAACGGCCGTCCGCTGCCCAGCTCCATCCTCTCGCTGACCATCCAGGGCGAGGACGTCGAAGCCAGCGGCCTGGTCTGGGAAGTCGCAGACGCCGACTGTTGGACCTACCCGGTGCCCGGCTCGTTGACCCTGCAACCCTGGCGCACTACGCCCACCGGCCAGGTGCAGGTCAGCATGCACCCGACCCAGGGCCTGCCGGCCACCCCCGGCGATCCGCGCCATGTGCTGGCACGCGCCATCGAGCGCCTCAAGGCCGACGGCTACCACCCGGTGATGGCAGTCGAGCTGGAGTTCTACCTGCTGGACAAGAACCGCGATGCCAACGGCCGTCCGCAGCCGGCGCTGCAGATGAATGGCGTGCGCCCGCAGGCGCCGCAGGTCTATGGCGTCTACGAGCTGGAACAGCTGCAGCCCTTCCTCGACGACCTCTATGCCGCCTGTGAGGCCCAGGGCCTGCCGGTGCGCACTGCGATCTCCGAATATGCTCCTGGCCAACTGGAGCTGACCCTGGAACACCGATTCGATGCCCTGCGCGCGGTCGACGAAGGCATTCGCTACAAGCGCCTGGTCAAAGGCGTGGCCAACAAGCACGGGCTGTTCGCCTGCTTCATGGCCAAACCCTTCGGCGACCTGGCCGGCAGCGGCCTGCACATGCACGTGAGCCTGGCCGATGAGCAGGGCAACAACCTGATGGCCAGCGAGGACCCGCACGGTACCCCGCTGCTGCGCCACGCCATCGGCGGCATGATGGCCACGCTCAACGACGCGCTGGCGATCTTCTGCCCCAACGCCAACTCCTACCGTCGTTTCCAGGCCAATAGCTACGCACCGCTCGCCAAGAGCTGGGGCGTGAACAACCGCACCGTTTCCTTCCGCGTACCCGGCGGCCCGGCCAAGAGCCGCCATGTCGAGCACCGTATCTGCGGAGCCGACGCCAACCCCTATCTGGCTGCCGCCGCGATTCTCGCCGGCATCCACAAGGGTATTCGCGAGCAGATCGATCCGGGTGAGCCCATCGTTGGCAATGGTTACGAGCAAGCCCGGGAAACCCTGCCCACCGACTGGCTGACCGCCCTGCGCAATCTGGAGCAGTCGACCTGGGCCAGGGATGCCCTGGGCGAGGACTTCCTGAGGATCTTCCTCGCCATCAAATGGGAGGAGTTCCGCCAGTTCGTCAGCGAAGTGGGCGAGCAGGACTGGCGCTGGTACCTGACCCACGCCTGATGCCGGACTCGCGGTCCAGCGAAGCGCCCGGCCGGCCTGGCCGGGCGCTGAAGTTTGCCCGCCCGCCTGCTAGGCTCATCGGCATTCTCATCTTGTTCCGGGCCCGCCCAATGAAAGCTGCGATCCTCGCGCTGCTGTCGATGGCTCTCGGTGTCTGCCAAGCGGAGCCCTTGCGCGTCGGCCTGGAAAGCCAGGACTACCTGCCTTACTACCGGGCACTCCCCGGCAAGCCGGCTGAAGGCTATGCCATCGCGGTTCTGCAGCGCTTCGCCATCGACCAGGGCCTGGCCCTTGAGCTGGAAGCCCTGCCGATCAACCGCCTGCACCGCAATCTGCAAACCACCGACCGGCTGATGCTGGTGTTTCCCGACAACCCCGCCTGGTCGCGCCAGCTCAAGGGCGATGCGCGCCTGTATTACAGCCGACCGATCATCCGCATCGTCGACGGCAGCCTGGTGCTGCGCGAGCATCTGGGACGGGGCATAGACGCGGTACGACGCCTGGGCACCGTACGCGGCTTCACCCCCGAGGCCTGGCAGGACCGCCTGCGCGACGGCCAGGTGCAATTGGTGGAGGCCAGCGATATCGGCGCGCTGGTACGCATGCTGCTGCGCCTGCGCATCGACGCCATCTATGCCAACCCGGAAGTGCTGCACCACTACCTGGACGCGAACACCAATCTCGGTGGCGATCGCTTGCTGCTGGACCCGGACCTGCCACTTGCGAAAACCGCGTTCCACGCCAGCAGCCTGCAGCATCCGGAGATACTGGAAGCCTTCGACCGCTTCCTGATCGAGCAGAGCGAGGAGCTAGCCCAGTTACGCAAGCAGCACGGCCTGGCCTGCGGCCCCAGCGACCTGGCGGAGGAATACCCGGCCTGCCAGCAACCCGATGCCGCGCCCTGACCGCACGGTTATCCACAGCCCGCATGGCGTTGCGTGATTATCCCCTGTGGCGCCCAGGCGCCAGCCTGCGTCTATCTCAGACCGCCCCCACTACCGACGAGGCCAGCATGGAACCCGGAACCGCACATCTGTCGATGACCGTCTTAATGACCCCGGACATGGCCAACTTCTCCGGCAACGTCCACGGCGGCACCCTGCTCAAGTATCTCGATGAAGTCGCCTACGCCTGCGCCAGCCGCTATGCCGGGCGCTACGTGGTCACCTTGTCGGTGGATCAGGTGATCTTCCGCGAACCCATCCATGTCGGCGAGCTTGTGACATTCCTCGCTTCGGTGAACTACACCGGCAATACCTCCATGGAGGTGGGTATCAAGGTGGTCACCGAGAACATCCGCGAACGTTCGGTACGCCATACCAACAGCTGCTTCTTCACCATGGTCGCCCTGGACGACGAACGCCGCCCGGCACAAGTACCGCCCTTGCAGCCGGAAACCACGGACGAGAAGCGCCGATTCGCACAAGCCCAGCAGCGCCGCCAGATTCGCCAGGAGCTGGAACAGCGCTATCAGGAAATGCGCGAGGGTATCTGAACCCGCGCTTTTCCTCCTGTTCCCCAAAATCAGTGGAAGGGCCTGTGGATAAGGTGTAGACCAACCTCCAGGCCCCGCGTCATGCGGGCCTTCCTGTTCACTGGCTATTTTATGAACGTTTTCAATCACTTGGCCTGTGCATTACGCACAGATGCTGTGCAACAAACTGTGGATAAACTGTTCGGACACTGCGCTATCCCTTGCCAGCCGGGCCTTTTCAGGGATTGATCAGTTTCTGATCATGTTTTATCCCCCGTGAAGCAGGCACTGCTGCAGCCTCCTTCTTCGGGAGAAAATGCCCATTACAGAGCCTTTTCCCCCAATTTTGGTGGATGCTTCTGTGGATAAGATGTCAATGGATGTACAGGCGCCAATCCTGGCGCAGCTTTCCACTGTCTGGACATTTTTCAAGCAAAATCATAGGGATAACTCGGTCATTGCGCACAATATCTGTGCAGCCATCTGTGGATAGCTTGTGCGGACAATGCTGCAGGTCACGGATGACGAGGCCTCCATCGAGATGATCACTTTCTATCCAGCTTGAAGCTGGCAAGGCTCCGCTGTGCATAAGGCGTTGCATCGCCTTTCCTGTGGAAGTGAATTCATTTGCGAAACCTGGCCAAGCCACCTTGGCTTGGCGGGCAAGCTTCCCTACAAGTAGCGAATGCCAGAGATCTGTTCACAGGGAACAAGTGCTTTTACCCAAAATCCGTGGACTCATCTGTGGATAAACTGTAGTTCGACTTCCAGGAAGCAGGCCTGACGCGGCTTTTCAGCTTCTGTGCTTTTTTCGTTCTATTTCAATCACTTGCGCTATTCATTGCACACATTATCTGTGCAGGTATCTGTGGATAAGCTGTTCAGGCATCGCTGTAGGCCAGTATTGGTGCACCCTCACACCGTCTGATCATTCCCTGACCAGCCCTGCCCCCCACGGCTACGCCATCACCTGGAGCTCCCACCACTGGCGAGTAACTCACAATCCGGTGAATGGTTTTCCACGCTTGTACCCAAATCGCGTGGATGGTCCTGTGCATAAGATGTCTATGGATGGCTGTAAGCCAGATGCTGCGCCGGCTTCCGCCAATTGAGCATTTTTCACACAATTTCAATGACTTACACCGACGGCTGCACACAATATCTGTGCAGCCGTCTGTGGATAAGCTGTGCGGGCACGGCTGTATCCCGCGACTGGCGTGGCCTGCATGAAACTGATCAATAAACGTTCAGCTTCCGCGAAACGGGCTTATCCCCCGCAGCAGCCGCAGACCGACGTACTTCCGGGTTCAGTGGTCTTCCAGTTGCCGTTCCAGCCGCCCTTGCTGTTGCACACCTGCGGACAAGTCTGCGCGGCCTGGCTGTTGTTCCAGATGGGGCCGGCCTGCACGTCCTGCGGGGTGGCACATTGGCCCTGCATCACGTCGTCGAAGATGTGGCTCAAGCTGGCCCAGGGAATGGTGTTGCTGTTTCCGCTGCCGTTGAAGTTGTGACAACCGAAGCAGTTGGAAATGAAGGGTTGCGTCGGGTCGACGTTCTGGAAGGTGGTTTCCATCACCGAATTGGCCAGGCGCATGGAGCCGCGCTGGTTGGAGAATGTGGAGGAGGGCTGGGTCACGTCGTTTTCCCAGAGGGCACCGACATTCATGTAGTTCTGCCAGACACTCATGGGGTTGTCGCTGCCCAACGCCGAGAGAAAGCCCTGGATCTGCGTGTTCAGGCTGTCGATATCGGCGATGTTGGTGGCGGCTTCGTGGTCGGCGGTGTTGGTCCCATCATGGTAGACCCGGCAGATTTCCGAGGGCGTTCCGGTAAGGCTGGTGCTGGGCGCGGCCTGGTTCATGTTGCAGGTCGAGGGTGGGTTATCCACAGCACAGGCCGGGCTGGTGAAAGACCATCCGCCAGCCGGAGCGGTTCCCGGATTGCTGCATTCGGGCACGTTGCTGCGGTGCTCGAACGTGGCCCAGATGAACTCCGGGTGCAGCGCGGTGGCGATGGCCATGTGGAACCCCACCAGCCCCAGCAACTCGTTGCCGGGCACCCCATCCACGTTTGCCTCTATCCAGAAGTAATTCGGTTTGTCGGCATTGGTGATGACCCGCCAGGCACTTTTGAGCTCGGTGGTACCGGCCGGGAAGTTCGGCGCGCTCTGTATCTGCGGCACGTTGCAGAGGCTCTGGCTGAAGCGGATCTCGTAGAAGACCACATTGCCACTCTGGTCGAAGATGGTGTCGCCGCCACCCGCCTGACCGGTGCGGTCCGGAATCTGGAAGGAAGTGCCAGCAGCGATGGGCTTATCGCGACGCACGAACATCACTTCGGCCTGCTTGGCCGGATCACAGGAATTGGTGCCGGTCGCCTGGAGGATCGGGTAATTGGCGTTGACCTGGAAGTTGCGCAGGCTCGGATCGCTCTGGGACGGGCTCACCAGTTGGAAAAACCATTGCCAAGCGAACTGGTAGAAGTCGCAGAAATCGGCATTGCTACCTTCAGGTATCTCGCTGGGTGGTGCGGGGTTGGTGATCCAGTCCTGGCTGGCGCTGCATGCCGGACTGGCCGCCTGCGCCGAACCGGCGACCAGCAGCGGGCCTGCACAGAGCAACATCAATGACAGGAACCAGGCAACACGGAATGTCCTTGCTGTGTTCATCTTCCATCTCCTTGTTCGGCTCATCTGGGCAGGGGACGGCCAGACGCGGCGAAATGCGCAGCGCCTTGGACCGGATGCAGTGCATCGCCAGGAAACAGCGGGGGGCAGATGATTCATGCGAGGCCGCGTAATTCGCGGGGGCTGGCGTCCTGCCGGCGGGTGCTCCGTGCGATGGGATCAGGCTAGAAGAGGCGCAGCCACCCGGCAAACCAGGCCGCCGAGCGGTGGTTGTGGATAATTGGGCGCGCGAAGGTGCGGGGCCGGACGGCCCCGCAGGTAGGAATCAGTGCTGGTGCTCGGCGTTACCGGCCGGCGCTTCCTTCTGCACGTGGATTTCCACTTCCAGGTCGCCCGCCTTCTGGAAGTGCAGGGTCATGGGGAACTTGTCACCCGCGTTCAACGGCTGCTTCAGGCCGAACATCATCAGGTGGTAGCCACCCTGCTCCAGGCGCACTTCGCCACCCGCGGGAATGTCCAGGCCGCCGGGAACCTGCTGCATCTTCATCAGGCCGTCCTTATGCAAGTGCTCGTGAACCTCGGTCTTTCCGGCTCGGGCGGTATCGGCACCGAGCAGCTTGTCGGCCTCCGCGCCCTTGTTGTGGATAACCAGGTAGGCGGCGCCATTGGGAGATACCGCGGGCACGGCCAGGGCCCAGGGATGTTCGATGTGCAGGTTGCCCGTGTCGTACTCATGGGCTGCCAGGCCACCGGAAAAACTCAGCAGGGCTCCGAGAGTCAGCAGGGTCTTGCGCATTGTTTGAACTCCATTCGAAAGGGATAGTGACGCCCGCCTCCGGGCGGGCGCAGATCGGGTATCAGCCCGTAACGGCACGGCTACCGCCGAAGCGGGACAGCACCAGCCAGTCCAGGGCCCAGATAAGCAGCAGCGAGACGCCTACCAGGGGAAATGCCGCACCCAGCACCACCATGATGACCACGGCGGTTTTCCACAGCGGCAGCGAATGAGGCAACGGCGGCGCACCGAAACGCCCCTGGGGACGGCGCTTCCACCACATCAGCAGACCGCTGACGGCACTCAGCAGGATCAGAAGGCAGACGCCGAACATCAGCAACTGATTGGCCAGCCCGAAAAACTTGCCTTCATGCAGTACCACGCCCATCTCGACGCTTTTCGCGACCACACCGTAGTCCGTCCAGCGCACGTCGGCCAGCACCTTGCCACTGTACTGATCGATGTGCAGCGTCGCATCGTTGCGCGGGTCGTCGGCAAACACGGCGATGGTGAACACGCCGGTCGCATCCGCCGGCAGCGTTACGCTGTAACCCGGCACCACGCCTCGTTCGCTAGCGGTATCCACCACCTGCTGCAGGCCGATCTGTCCAGAGGTGCTGGTCATTTCACCGGCTGCGTGGCCCTTGTGGGCGGCATGGGGATCAGACACTGGCATTGGCGTGTTTTCCATCGCCCAGGCCACTGTCTGGTCAGAGGCACTGTTCAGGCTGCGGGCCTGTTGGTCGGATTTGGGCACCTCGTTCCACATGGCGGCCGGGAAGCGGTTCCAGACGTCGGCGAAGCGTTCTCCCCAGTAGCCGGTCCAGGTCATGCCGGTGAGCAGCATGAACAGCAGCAGCAGGGAACCCCAGAAGCCGGTCACCGCGTGCAGGTCGCGCCAGAACAGCCGTCCGCGATTGGCCAGGCGCGGCCAGAACACGCCGCGCATGCCCTGGCCGCGTGGCCACCAGAGGTAGAGCCCGGAAACCACCAAGACAATGCCCCAACCAGCGGCCAGCTCGATCAGGCGATCACCCCATGTGCCCACGAGCAAAGTGCCATGCAATGAACGAGCAACCGCCTGAAGGTTGTACTCGGCATCCTGTGTCCCGAGCACCTCGCCGCTGTAGGGATCGACGAAGAGGTTCTGCTTGCTGCCATCGAGGCTGGCGACGAATTGCGCGCTATGGCTGTCATCCACTGGCGGCAGGTACTGCGTGACCTGGGCCTGTGGATAAACCTGCAGGAGCTTGCTCAGTTGCTGATCGGCGGCCAGTGCCTGCCCGGCAGGCCGGACCCGCATCAGGTCGCTGTAGAGCAGGTTGTCCAACTGGGGTTTGAACAGGTAGATGCTGCCGGTAACCGCCAGCATGATCATGAAGGGGATGACGAATAGCCCGGCATAGAAATGCCAGCGCCACGCCATGTTGTAGAAGGAAACCGTGCTCTTCGACATTGTCATGTTCTCGGATGAGCCAATGGTCCGCGCGCACAACGGGCTTGCCGGCGCCTGTGCGAGTAATGCGGTAACGGGGTTGCTTGGATCAGGCGAGTGCTGCGGGGGGAGCGCGGGTCAGGGCACCGGGAAAGATTGCCCGCGAGCCATGGCCAGCCTGGGTCGCCAAGGTCGGCGCCGGGAGGGCGAAGTCAGTCAGGACCAGCCCGTAAAGCGCTTGGGGGCTGAGGGCCGGTGAGTTGAACAGCAGAGTACAGTAACCGCACTTGGCCCAGGACATCTCGTGGCTGGGCGTGGACGGCTCATGGCTGGGCGCACTGTGGTCAGTGGCGCAGGCCAGTTCGTCCATCCAGGCCGGCGCTCCGCCCGGCCCCATGTCCCGAGCCTGGGACACCAGCGGACCGACGAACAGCAGCAGCATGGCCAGAAGGCCAAGCCAGGCGCCGCGCTGTCGTGCTCTGCCGTGGGTCACAGGGAAGGTTCCATGCCGGTCTGCCGGGGGCGCCTATGCTAGCCAAGCCCCTGCCTGGGTAGAAGCCTAGTCGCTGGGGCAGAAGGCCGCAGGCCAAATGCGCCGCATTTCCAACCGTTTGGCCGCAAGACAGCCGCACCTGGCGGTGCCAGAATCCACGCGTCGGATACCAGGCCCGGGAGGGCCTCGATGGAAACCCTCTATTTCTCCCCCATGCTGCTCGGGCTCAACCTGATGCTCGCCAGCGCCGTCGCCTGCACCGCACTCTGGTATTTCTCGCGGCCCTACCGGGGCCCGGGATTCTGGATGGCTGGCGCCTGGACCCTGATCCTCGGCATCCTGCTGTTCATGGGCTTCATGGCCAGCGGCAGCCCGCTCCTGAATGTGCTGGGCAACGCCACCCAACTGGCAGGCGAAGCCATTCTGCTACTCGGCGTGTTCCGCTTCCTGGGCCTGCGTCCGCCTTACTGGACGGTACCGGCCAGTGCCGGCGCCATGGTCGTGGTGAACTGCTGGTACTGGATCAGCCCGATCAATACCGAGCTGATGGTCGCCCTCTATGCCGCCATCGGCGGTGCCATGCCGCTGCAAGCGTGCCATGTGCTCCTGGCCGAACGGCGCGAGCCCGCGCTGCGCAGCGTACGGCTGTTTGTCGGCATCACCCTGCTGGGCTATGCACTGGTCACGCTGCTGCGCGCGGCCATCGGCGTGCATGACTGGCTGCAGCAGGTGGAGCATCAGGATGTCACCCGCTCGGTGAGCTACCTGCTGCCGTACAACTTCGGCATCCCGCTCTGGGTCATCGCCCTGGTGGGCCTGGCGCTGATGACCATGCGCCGCATCCTCCAGGACAGCCAGCGCCATGCCCGCGAGGCCGAGGCCAACGCGCACCGCTTCGAGCGCCTGATGGGTGTCGCCAACGCCGGCATGCTGGTGGTGGAGGACGGCCGCATACTCGATGCCAACCCGATGCTCGAACAGCTTTTCGCCCAGCGCCGGGAGGAACTGCTCGGCCAACCCCTGTCCCAACTGGTCGGTGAGGCCGAGGGACCGCTGCTGACCAACCTGCTACGGCAGGCCGATGGCCGCCCGCACGACATCGAGGCGCGGCGTGGAGACGGCGGCGGTTTCCCGGCTGAACTGGCCATAGCCTCTCTGGACGAATCCCAGCAGCGCCTGGTGGAGATCCGCGACGTCAGCCATCGCAAGGCCCTGGAGCGCCAGCTGCTGCACCTTGCCACCACCGATCCACTCACCGGAGCCCTCAACCGCCGTGCCTTTGAAGAGCGCGCCGAACAGGAACTGCAGCGGGCACGGCGGCAAAGTTCGCCGCTGTGCCTGGCGCTGCTCGACCTGGACCACTTCAAGCAGGTCAACGACCGCCATGGGCACCAGGTAGGTGACGACGTACTGCGTCAGTTCAGCCAGCTTTGCCAGCAGCAGGCGCGACGCACCGACCTCTTCGCCCGTTACGGCGGCGAGGAGTTCATCTTCCTGCTGCCGGACACCAGCGCCGATTCCGCCCACCATTTGCTGGAGCGCCTGCGCATGGCGCTGCACGGTCTGGAGATCGCCGCGCCGGGCGGCCCCATCCGGGTCAGCGTGAGCATCGGCCTGGCCAGCGTCAGCGCCAATGACGACTTGCACCGCCTGCAGGGTGTGGCCGATGCGGCGCTCTACCGAGCCAAGCAACTGGGACGGAACCGCGTCGAAATGGCCAGCTGAAAACCTCCTTGGATGGTTTAAGCTTGGGCCTATCTTTCTGGAGTCATCATGCTGAGCCTGGCTGACGTTTTCCTGCTGATGTTGTTCGCCGCCGGTGCAGCCTGGCTGTGGCGCGGCCATGGTGTGCGCGAGCGTGCCCTGGCCCTGGCCAAACAGCACTGCGCACGGCTCGATGTGGAGCTGCTCGATGGCAATGTCGCCTTTCGCCGCCTGGCAATGGTGCGCGACGGCAAGGGCAATCGCCGTCTGGCACGCGTCTATGACTTCGAGTTCACCGTCACCGGCGAGCAGCGTCTCACCGGCAGCATCCAGATGTTCGGCAACCACTTGGGCCGCATCGACGTCGAGGCCCACCCGTTCAAGGCCGAACCCCAGCTCGATGACAAGGTTATCCACATGAACGAGTGGCGGCGTAGCCATCCCAAGCCGGATGAGCAGCGCCGGGTGGATTGAACCGCACCTGGCTCATCCGATAGCGCGCAGCCCGACTCGTGGCGCTGCATTCTGTGGATAACATCCCCTCAGTCGCACTGGCAGACATGGCTCATAGCGCGCGCAGCAGGAACTCGGCCGTGCGCTCGGCACTGGCCTGTGGATACTCCTGCATGAAGCAGTGTCCTCCCTCCACCACCTGGGCGCTGACATGGCTGTTGAGGGCAGTCAGGCGCGCCACCGACTTGGCCACGAAGGGGTAGCTGTGCTGGCCGTGAAGAATCAGGGTTGGCGTGACGATGCGGCCCAGGGACGGCCACAGGCGTTTCGGGAAGGAACTGAAGATTTCCGCCTCGCGGCTCGGCCGGCACTTCAGCTCGACGCCGTTATCCACAGCCTTGATGGCGTGGTCGACGTAACCCTGCAGGGCCTCCTCGGTCCAGCCCTTGAAGATGCCGCGTCCGTGCAGGCCGTTCCACGCGGCCTGGCGGTCGGCCCAGTGGTTGCGTCGCGCTCGCGCGCGGCTGGCCATGGTGGTGCGGCGGTGCAGGCCGAGGACTTCGGAAAAGGCCATCACGCCGATCATCGCCGGGGTGAAGATCACCGGATCGAGCAATACCGCGCGGCTGAACAGCTCGGGATGGCGGGCCAGGATGAGGCTGCTCAGTACACCTCCGAAGCTGTGCCCCACCGCCACCCGTGGCACCTCGCCGAACGGCCCGCGCCCGCACTCGAACGCTTCTACCGCCAGTTCGGCATTACGGTTCCAGCCGAGGAAGCGGCCGCCGTGGTCGCTGTCACCGTGGCCTTGGATATCGCAGAGCCAGAGGTCGAAATCCTCCGCCAGTGCCTGCAGCAAGGGCGTATAGGTGCGACCGCAGAAACCATTGCCATGAAGGAAGTGCAGCAGTGGCTTGCCGGAGGCCGGGCTGTGCCAGCCCCGCAGGGTGAAACCGGCGGAAGTCGAGTGGGACCAAGGGATCAACTGCATCGAACGTGCCTCGAAATGTCTGCGCGAAGTGTATCCGCTGACATGCGTCGAGAGCAGTGGCCATAGCCGGCCGTGATATCGTCGCCGCCTCTGACCTGCGGACGCCACGCCTTGATTTCCCGCTCCCTGCGCATAGCCCTGCTGATCCTGCTGCTGCTCGCCGGCTTGTTTCTGGCGATGCATCTGGCCGGTCGCCAGGCGGAGCGCCAGGCCCTGCTCGATGAAGGTGAGCAGGCTCGCGAGCAGCTCACACTCTACGCCGGCAGCCTGCGCACCCTGATCGACCGCTTCCGCGCCCTACCCGCCGTGCTGGCGCTGGACCCCGAGCTGCGGGGCACGCTGGCCGGGCCTGTGGATAAGCACGAGCAGCAGCTGCTCAACCTCAAGCTCGAACAGATGAACCGCGCCGCCGGTTCCACCACCCTGGAACTGCTGAACCGCGATGGCCTGGCCGTGGCCGCGAGCAACTGGCGCCTGCCCACCAGCTTCGTCGGCCACAACTATGGATTCCGTCCTTACTTCGCGGAAGCCCGGCGCCTTGGCAGCGGCCGCTTCTATGCGGTGGGCGTGACCAGCGGGATTCCTGGCTACTTCCTCGCAAGCGCCGTGCGCAGCGTCGAGGAGGCCTTCATCGGCGCCATCGTGGTGAAGCTGGAATTCCCCGAGTTGGAACAGGAATGGGGGCAGCGATCGGACATCATCCTGGTCAGCGACGCCCGAGGCGTGGTGTTCATTGCCAACCAGCCAGGGTGGCGCTACCGGGAGCTGCAGCCGATCTCGGCCGAGGGCCGCGCCGAGATGGCCACCACCCGCCAGTACGACAAGCAACCCCTGGCGCCACTTATCCACACTACGCGTATCGACTTCGGCGAAGGCAGCCGACTGGTCCAAGTCGAAGGGCCGAAAGGTCGCGCCGACTATCTCTGGGAAAGCCTGCCGCTGCCCAGTGAAGGCTGGACCCTGCACCTGCTGCGCACGCCGCAGGAGGCGGCCGGCAGCGCGCGTGCCGCCAGCCTTGCCGCTGGAGGCGCCTGGCTGGCGCTGTTCTTCCTCGGGCTGTTCCTGCACCAGCGCTGGCGCCTGGCGCGCATCCGCCAGCGCAGCCGGGAGGAGCTCGAACAACTGGTGGAGCAACGTACCGCCGCCCTGCGCACCGCCCAGGATGGACTGATCCAGGCCGCCAAGCTGGCGGCCCTGGGACAGATGTCCACAGCCCTGGCCCATGAGATCAACCAGCCGCTCACTGCCCTGCAGATGCACCTGGCCAGCCTGCGCCTGATGCTCGACAGCGGCCAGCTGGAGCAAGCGCGCAAGGCGCTGTCCCGCCATGATGAGCTGTTGCAGCGCATGGCCGCACTAACCGGCCATCTCAAGACTTATGCACGCAAGACCCCCGGCGGCCTACGCGAGTGCCTAGAACTGGGCAGTGTTGTGGATAAGTCCCTGCAGCTGCTGGCGCCCAATCTGCGCGATGCCAGGGTGCAGATCAGCCAAGAGCTGAACACGCCGGCCTGGGTATCAGGCGATGCCATCCGCCTGGAGCAGGTGCTGGTCAATCTGTTGCGCAATGCCCTCGACGCCGTGGCCGGCAAGCCAGACCCGAGATTGTGGATAACACTGCGCCGCGAAAACGGCCACTGGCTGCTTGAGGTCGCCGACAATGGCGGCGGCATCGCTGAAGCGGATCTGCCACGGGTCTTCGACCCCTTCTTCACCACCAAACCGGCGGGTGCCGGCCTGGGAATCGGGCTGGCGGTGTCCTACGCCATTGTCCATGAACTGGGCGGCACCCTGAGCGCCGCCAACCAGGGCGAGGGCGCGCTGTTCAGCTTGCGCCTGCCTGTGGATAAAGCCAGAGAGGAATAGCCATGACTGCCCAGGTGATCTTCGTCGACGACGAAGCGGCCATCCGCGAAGCCGTGCGAGAGTGGCTTGAGCTATCCGGCTTCGAAGTGCGGGTGGAATCCAGTGCCGAGGACTGCCTGAAACGCCTTGATGCCGATTTCCCCGGGGTAGTCGTCAGCGACCTGCGCATGCCCGGCATGGACGGCATGGCGCTGCTCCAGGCGGTGCAAGCGCTGGACCGCGAACTGCCCTTCCTGATGGTCACCGGCCATGGCGATGTGCCCCAGGCGGTCGAAGCCATGCGCCTGGGTGCCTATGACTTCATCGAGAAGCCCTTCACCGCCGAGCGCCTGCTGGAAAGCCTGCGCCGCGCCCTGGAAAAGCGCCGGCTGGTCCAGGAAAACCGTCGTCTGCGCGTGCAGGCGGAGCTCAAGGACCAGCTCGAAGGCCGCCTGCTTGGTGTTGCCCGCCCCATGGGGCTACTGCGACGGCAAGTGCTCGACCTTGCCGCGACACCCGTGAACATCCTGCTACGTGGCGAGACTGGCTCCGGCAAGGAAATGGTCGCGCGCTGCCTGCACGACTTCGGTCCCCGCGCCGGTAAACCCTTCGTGGCACTGAACTGTGCGGCCATCCCGGAGAATCTCTTCGAGAGCGAACTGTTCGGTCACGAAAGCGGCGCCTTTACCGGCGCCCAGGGCAAACGCATCGGCAAGATCGAGCACGCCCACGGCGGCACGCTGTTCCTCGACGAGATCGAAAGCATGCCCCTCGCCCAGCAGGTAAAGCTGCTGCGGGTCCTGCAGGAACAGCGCCTGGAGCGCCTGGGCTCGAACCAGAGCATTGCTGTGGATATCCGCGTAGTGGCGGCCACCAAACCGGATCTGCGCGAGGAAGTCCGCGCCGGGCGCTTCCGCGAGGACCTGCTCTACCGCCTGAACGTGGCCGAACTGCAGTTGCCACCGCTGCGCGAGCGGCGTGAAGACATTCCCCTGCTGTTCGAGCATTTTGCCCGCCAGGCGAGCGAGCGGCTGAGCCGGCCACAACCGACCCTGACACCGGCCGAGCTGGCGCAACTGCTGGCACACAACTGGCCAGGTAACGTGCGCGAACTGGCCAACGCCGCCGAGCGCCACGTACTGGGGTTATCCACAGGCCAGGCAGAACGCGAAGGCGAACCCTCTCTGGCCGACCTGATGGAAGCCTACGAAGCGCAATGCTTGCGCCAGGCCTTGGCCCGCTGCCAGGGCGACATCAAGGCGGTGATGACCTTGCTGCAACTGCCGCGCCGCACCCTCAACGAGAAGATGCTCCGCCACGGCCTGGAGCGCAGCGAGTTCCTCCCGGACGCCGACGATTGACCTCACCCCGGTAGGCGCGAATTCATTCGTCAAGGGCAGCGCAGCTGCCCCCTGATAATCCTGGGGACGAACCTACGCTCCGCTTGGCGATTGAAATCGTCCTTACAGGAGTTCCGCGCCAGGCCCTTTGCCATCGGCGGAATCTTGCTCATCGCCCCCGCGGCATCGGCAGGATTCCGCGCATAAGCGCCGCGAAATCAGGCTGTAACCCTTCTATTCCGGGCCTTTCCTCCCCTGGCACAGCTCCTGCTATGTGCCCTGCGCACAAGCGCGGCCTTGGCCAGCGCCCACGACAACAACTACTAAGCGTCGAGGAAAGATGATGGATAGCTCCAGCACCCTGGCTGCCTCTGCAGAACCCCGCACGACATCACAACGCATCAAATCCATTTTCAGCGGTTCGGTCGGCAACCTGGTCGAGTGGTACGACTGGTACGTGTACGCCGCCTTCTCGCTGTACTTCGCCAAAGCGTTCTTCCCCCAGGGCGACATGACCGCCCAACTGCTCAACACGGCGGCGATCTTCGCCGTGGGCTTCCTGATGCGCCCCATCGGCGGCTGGTTGATGGGCATCTACGCCGACCGCAAGGGCCGCAAGGCCGCGCTGCTGGCCTCGGTGCTGCTGATGTGTTTCGGCTCGCTGATCATCGCCCTGACCCCCAGCTACGAGACCATTGGTGTGGCGGCGCCAATCCTGTTGGTGGTCGCACGCCTGTTACAGGGCCTCTCGGTGGGCGGTGAGTACGGCACCTCGGCCACCTACCTGTCGGAGATGGCAACCAAGGAGCAACGCGGCTTCTTCTCCAGCTTCCAGTACGTGACCCTGATCTCCGGTCAGCTCATCGCGCTGGCGGTGCTGATCATCCTTCAGCAGACCCTGACCACCGAGCAGCTGGAAAGCTGGGGCTGGCGCGTGCCCTTCTTCATCGGCGCCCTGTGCGCGGTGGTGGCCATGTTCCTGCGTCGCGGTATGGAAGAGACTGACTCCTTCACCAAGAAGAAGGACAAGCCGAAGGAAAGCCTGCTGCGCACCCTGATGCGCCACCCGAAGGAAGTGCTCACCGTGATCGGCCTGACCATGGGCGGCACCCTGGCCTTCTACACGTACACCACCTACATGCAGAAGTACCTGGTGAACACCGTGGGCATGGCCAAGAACGACTCGACCATGATCTCGGCCGCCACGCTGTTCCTGTTCATGCTGCTGCAGCCCATCGTCGGCGGGCTTTCCGACAAGATCGGCCGGCGCCCGATCCTGATCGCCTTTGGCGTGATGGGCACTCTGTTCACTTACCCGATCCTCAGTACCTTGCACACCATTGAGACCTGGTGGGGCGCGTTCTTCCTGATCATGGCGGCGCTGGTAATCGTCAGCGGCTACACCTCGATCAACGCCGTGGTTAAGGCCGAGCTGTTCCCCACCGAGATCCGCGCCCTGGGCGTGGGCCTGCCCTATGCATTGACCGTATCGATCTTCGGCGGCACCGCCGAGTACGTGGCCCTGTGGTTCAAGAGCATCGGCATGGAAAGTGGCTTCTACTGGTACGTCACCGCTTGTATCGCCTGTTCGCTGCTGGTGTACGTGTTCATGAAGGACACCCGCACCCATTCGCGGATGAACCAGGACTGATCCCGGACAAGGATCGACATCAGACGGGCCCTTCGGGGCCCGTTTTTGTTTCCGCCCCGAACATGCACGGACCGTAGGATGGCGCAGAGCGAAGCGAAACCCACCGCCGTGGAACCTGGACCTCGCGGGACGCCACCCGCCCTACCCTACGGAAGCCGGCAAGCTGCCATTCCCGCCTTCAGCGCCGCCTCGTCCTGGGGCCCGGCGAAGATCAGCTCCAGACGCGAATCCCTGCGCCACTCGCTGGCTTGCCAGTGGATCGGCGCGCCGTCCAGGGCGTTCCCGGAGAGCCAGCCGGCGTTGCTCTGCAGTACCAGCTTGGCGCGGCGCCAGGGCAGGCTGGCCAGCCATTGCTGCACACGCATCAGCTCGAACTGTTGGCTGGGATGCCAGCGCCAGCCGATGCTCCAGGCATCGTCGCTCACCTGGATCTGGCAGATCGGCTCGGCCGGATTCCTCCACAGAACCTGAGGCTTATCCACACCTGTTGGTAAACCATTGATACCAACAGCTTTTCCACTCTGTGCATGGATGCCTGGAAGGCACTGGATTTCAAGCCTGCCCTGCGTCGTCCACAGCATGGGCACGGCAGGTAATGTGGCGGCAAGTTGTTCACAGGTGACCGAATCCAGGTTTTCGGCCTTGTTTAGTAGCACAAGGCCAGCGCTGGAAATGGCCTCCCGCTGGCTGTCTGGCAGTAGCTGGCCGGTAGCCAGCGCCGCTGCGTCAAGCACCACGACGCTTGGCTGTAGCGCCAAAACGCCTTCCCAAGGGGGTTCGCGTAGCTGACGCAGTAGCTCGACCGGGTGTCCGAGTCCGGAGGGCTCAATCAGTAGCCGGTCCGGCCGTGCCTTGCGCAGAAGCCGGCCGAGGCCAACCTGGAAGGGCGCGCCGTTGACGCAGCAGACGCAGCCGCCCGCCACCTCGGCGATGGCGATCCCGTCGTCGTTGCGGGCCAGCAATGCGGCGTCCAGGCCTATCTGCCCGAATTCGTTGATCAGCACCGCCCAGCGTTCGTGCGCAGGACGCTGCGCCAGCAGATGCCGGATCAGGCTGGTTTTGCCGGCCCCCAGGGGGCCGGCAATGAGATGGGTAGGGATATGAGTAAGCATGGACCTATGGTGCTGCTTCACAGCGGGCTTAGAAAGCACCGTGCTAGAGTCGCGTCCTTCATTGCCTGGAGACCCTCCCGATGCGTGTCTGGTTGTTGCCCGTGCTGCTGTTGCTGTCCTCTGGTGCCCATGCCGATGCCTGTGTGGTGCACAGCCAGGGCGAGGGCGTGGACGTGAAGATCTGCCAGGAGAACCGTAGCATCCCGCGGCAACTCTTCCGTGACGGCTTCTGCAAGCCGGAAATGAAAGGGCAGAAGATCGACGTGAGCTTTGTGGATAACTGCCCCAGCGGAGCCTTTGGCGTCTGTCGCAATGCCAGGGTCAGCAACCAGCCCTATCGCCAGGACATTCACTATTACGGTGTAGCCAGCGATGCGCGCTACCTGAAGCCCTTTTGCGAAGGGCAGAGCCAGGGCCAGTGGGAGTGACGCAGAGCCGCCAGAAGCTGCACCTAACCCAACCAGTCCAGTGTAAGCAGCAACCGGCCCTTGTCCGGCACGTCCTGCGGCGACCTGTGGATAATTCCACGCCCCTCATTGCCCTGCCACTTCTCGCCCTTGAACAGGGCAACATGGCCGGCAGCCATCTGCTGGTTATCCACAACCCGGACCGGCTCGGCGGCGGGATCGCCCAAACGCGAACGCACCATCTCGCCCTCTCGCAGCCACTGGCTGCCCGCTCCCGCGTAGGTGGTGATCAGCCGCAGCGGCACATGGTCAACGTGGAAGCGCGGGCACATGGGTTTGTCCAGGCGACGCAGACGCAAGCCGATGCGCCGGGCATCCACCAGACAGGCGAAAGCTCGCACCAACCAGCCCACGTCCGCGATGAATCCCCGGTGCCCCTCCAGGTCGGCGAAGCCGGCGACGAGGTCAGAGAGGTTGGGCTCGCAATCCGCATCTGGCAGTTCCAGGATCAGGGACTCGGCCAGCGGCTCACCCAGCGCCAGCAGGCTGTTGGCGAAGCCCTGGACATGCAGGGGTAGTTGCCGGCGCCAGATGGCGAGGTTGACCCCGTCCTGCAATGCCTCACCGAGCACGTCCGGGCCATCGCCCAGCACTGGGTATGGGGTGGAGTCCAGCTGCTGTACCCGCATCAGGCAGCCTCCTCGACGTGCCACGGGCCGAAGGGGTCGGGCAGCAGACTCCAGCCTTCCGGCCCCCCGGCCATCTCGTCCTCATCCAGCAGGCAGGCATCCAGTTCGGCCTGCAGGCGCTGGAAGTCGATCCCCTGGCCGATGAACACCAGTTCCTGGCGGCAGTCCCCCACGTCCGCGGTCCAGTGCTGGAGCACCGTGCGCAGGCCCTCCTCGTCGTCGGGCCAGCGCTCACGGGGTACGAAGCGCCACCAGGCACCGGCCAGTCCGTAGCGCATCAGGCCACCGGCCTGGGACCAGCTACCGGCGTCGCGGTAGCGGCTGGCCAGCCAGAAGAACCCCTTGGAACGCAACAGGCGACCATTGCTCCATTCGCGATTCAGAAAGTGGAAAAAGCGCGTCGGATGGAACGGCCTTCGCGCGCGGTACGCCGTGGAAGCGATGCCATATTCCTCGGTTTCCGGGGTGTGCTCGCCCCGTAATTCCTTCAGCCAGCCCGGCGCCTGGGCGGCACGATCGAAATCGAAACGGCCGGTATCGAGGATGCGCTTGAGGTCTACCTGGCCCATGACCATGGGCAGCACATCAGCAACGGGATTGAGGCGGCGCAGGATGGCGGTCAGTTCGTCGCGCTCCGCACTGGAGATCAGGTCGGCCTTGCTGATCAACAACACGTCAGCGAATTCCACCTGCTCGATCAGCAGGTCGCTGATCGAGCGTTCATCGTCCTGGCCCAAGGATTCACCATGGCTTTCAAGGCTTTCCCCGGTCTGGTAGTCACGCAGGAAGTTCACCCCATCCACTACCGTCACCAGGGTATCCAGGCGGGCCACATCGGAAAGGCTTCGGCCCTGCTCGTCGCGAAAGGTGAAGGTCTCGGCCACCGGCAGCGGTTCGGAGATGCCGGTGGATTCGATCAGCAGGTAATCGAAGCGCCCCTCGCGGGCGAGACGACTGACCTCTTCCAGCAGGTCCTCACGCAGGGTGCAGCAGATGCATCCGTTACTCATCTCGACGAGGCGCTCTTCGGCGCGGTTCAGGCTGACGTCCCGCTGTACCTCGCTGGCATCGATGTTGATTTCGCTCATGTCATTGACGATCACGGCCACACGTAGCTGATCGCGATTGCGCAGCACATGGTTGAGCAGCGTGCTCTTGCCGGCGCCGAGGAAGCCGGACAGCAGGGTGACAGGTAAGCGTTGGTCCATGGTGGTGTCCTTCAGGCGGGGCGATGGTGGCGTTCTTGTCGTTCCTGGCGTTGTTTGGCCTCCAGGCAGAGGGTTGCCGTGGGGCGTAGCAACAGGCGACGCAGGCCAATGGGATCGCCGCTTTCCTCGCACCAGCCATACTCGCCTCGGGCGATGCGACTCAGGGCTTCGTCGATCTTGTCCAGCAGCCGCTTCTCCCGTTCCAGCAGACGCAACTGCCACAGCCGCTGTTCCTCGCGGCTGGCGAGATCGATTTCGTCACTGGCCGGCTCGACCTCACGCAGCGCACCAAACTCATCGTCAATCTGCTGGCGCAATTCCTCTCGCTGGCGCTCCAGCAGATCACGGAAGTACGCGCGCTGGATGTCGTTCATGTAGGCCTCGGCGGGTTGGGCCAACAGTTCTTCGCGGCTGAGTGGAGTGTCTGGCATGGTGGCGATCTTCATTGACTTAAACTTGTTATAACATAACATTAGTCATCGATTTCAAGAGCCCTCCCGATGAACGTCATCCCTCTCCCGGATATCGCCGCCCAAACCGACAGCCTCAACCTGCCCCTGGACTGGGTCGGCATGTGCGGTATTGCCCAGCCATTGCTGGTAGACAGCCAGCGTGTCGTCGCACACGCCGATGCCGGTGTCAGCCTGGATGACGCCAGTGCTCGGGGTATCCATATGTCGCGGCTTTATCTGGCACTGGAAGAACTGGAGCAGCAGGAACTGTCCACCCACCTCCTGCGCCGGGTGCTGGCGCGCTTCCTGGATAGTCATCAGGGACTGTCCACCAGCGCCAGCCTGAGGCTGTACGGCGAGATGCTGCTCAAGCGACCAGCGCTGGTCAGCGCCCTATCTGGATGGAGGGCATATCCTTTTGAAATCCTTGCGCGCCAGGATCGACGGGGGTTCCACGTGGAACTTCAGCTGGAGTTGGCTTACTCGTCCACGTGCCCGTGTTCCGCCGCCCTTGCTCGTCAGTTGATCCAGCAACGATTCACCATGGATTTCGCCGACCACCCGCTGGAGCTGGAGCACGTGCTGGCCTGGCTGGGCAGCACCCAGGGCATAGTCGCCACCCCACACAGCCAGCGCAGCAACGCCAGGCTGTGGGTGCGCCTGGGAACGTTCCAATCCATTCCGATTCGTCGTCTGGCCGACCTGGCCGAACAGGCCTTGGGCACCGCCGTCCAGACAGCAGTCAAGCGCGCGGATGAGCAAGCCTTTGCCCTGGCCAATGGCAAGAATCTGATGTTTTGCGAGGATGCCGCTCGACGCCTGGGCAGGGCCCTGCGCGAACAAGATTGGCTGGAGGGCTACAAGCTACGGGTCGTGCATTCGGAAAGCCTCCACGCCCACGACGCCGTAGCTGAATATGCCTGGCGCTATGAAACGTAGAGGTCCGCCCTGCTCCACGGCAACTCAAGGGCCCCATCCGCATGGGGCTTGGTGGCGAGGATCTGGTGCAGGTTGATCCAGCCCTTCTGGAAGGCGTGGGAACAACCGGCCAGATACAGCCGCCAGATGCGTAGCGCTTGCTCAGGCACCAACTGGGCGGCCTTGGCCAGGTTGGCTTCCAGATTGCAGCTCCAGAACTCCAGGGTCCGCGCGTAGTGCAGCCGTAAGCTCTCCACATCCGCCACTTCGAGGCCGGCGAGACTCAATTCCGTAACCATGGTGGCCAGATGTGGCAGTTCGCCGTGGGGGAAGACGTAACGGTCGATGAAGTCGCCAGCACCCCGTCCGACCGGACGGCCATCCGGATGGCGCGCGGTAATGCCATGGTTCATAACCAGCCCACCTGCGCGCACTGCACCATACAGCCGCTGGCAGTAGACCGGCAGATTGGCATGGCCGACGTGTTCGAACATGCCGACGCTGACCACCTTGTCGAAGCGGCCGTCCTGCGGCAAGTCACGATAATCCAGCAGTTCCAGATCAATCTTGCCCTCTAACCCTTCGGCCTTGACCCGCTCCCGCCCCAAGGCAAGTTGCTCTTGGCTCAGGGTGATGCCGAACACCTGGACGCCGTACTCGCGCGCGGCGAAGCGCGCCAGCCCTCCCCAGCCACAACCCACGTCAAGCAGGTACTCGCCGGGTTTCAGCCGAAGCTTGCGGCAAAGGTGGTGCAGCTTGGCCTGCTGGGCGCTGGCCAGATCCTCGGTTCCGGTCGGGTAGTAAGCGCAGGAATAGACCATCTCGGGGTCCAGCCAGAGCGCATAGAAGTCATTGGACAGATCGTAGTGATAGGAGACAGCCGCAGCGTCGGTAGCCTTGTCGTGGGATTGGCGCTCGGGAACCGTCGCATCTTCGTCACCAATCAGCGCTTCACTCAGGGCATCGCCAACCCGGATCACCTCCAGAATCGGCCCGGTAAGTTCCACGCGCCCTTCGACGTAGGCAGCGCCCAGCGTGTCGAGGCTTGGCCGGCTGAGCAGGGAGACCAGACTGGGATCTTTCACCGTCATGGTCACCGTGGGATTCGGGCCGAGGTCGATTTCCTTGCCATCCCAGAGCTGCAAGCGCAGCGGCAGTTTCAGATCGCGCAGGAGCGGCGGAAGTTGCGCAAGCATGGGAACTCCTCCTTCACCAAGGACACTGGAAAGGTAGACCACCCTGAACGGTTGTCAGACTATCGAGTTGATAGCCTCCATCAATTTAGACAACAAAAAAGCCCGGCGAACCGGGCTTCTCCAGTTCGAAGTGCCTGAACTATTCGACAGTCACGGACTTCGCGAGGTTTCGCGGTTGGTCCACGTCAGTGCCCTTGAGCACGGCGACGTAGTAAGACAGCAGCTGCAGCGGGATGGTGTAGAGGATCGGTGCCAAGAAGTCATCGATGTGCGGCATGGCCACGACATGAGTGCCCACGCCATTGTCGATACCTGCTTCACGGTCAGCGAACACGATCAGCTCACCGCCACGGGCACGCACTTCCTGGAGGTTGGATTTGAGCTTCTCCACCAGTTCGTTGTTCGGCGCGACGGTGACCACTGGCATGTCGCTGTCCACCAGGGCCAGCGGACCGTGCTTGAGTTCACCGGCCGGGTAGGCCTCCGCATGGATGTAGGAGATCTCCTTGAGCTTCAGCGAGCCCTCCATCGCCACCGGGTACTGGGCACCGCGGCCTAGGAACAGGGTGTGGTGCTTCTCGGCGAACAGCTCCGCGACCTTCTCCACGGTCTTGTCCATGGCCAGGGCTTCGCCCAGGCGGGTCGGCAGACGACGTAGTTCTTCCACCAGTCCGGCCTCTACGCCCGCATCCAGCGTGCCGCGTACCTGGCCGAGGGACAGGGTCAGGAGCATCAGGCCGACCAGTTGGGTGGTGAAGGCTTTGGTGGAGGCCACGCCGATTTCCGGGCCGGCCTGGGTCAGCAGGGTCAGGTCGGATTCGCGCACCAGGGAGCTGGTGCCGACGTTGCAAATGGCCAGGCTGGTCAGGTAGCCCAGCTCCTTGGCGTTACGCAGGGCAGCCAGGGTATCGGCGGTTTCGCCGGACTGCGAAATGGTCACGAACAGGGTGTCCGGCTGGACCACCACCTTGCGGTAGCGGAACTCGCTGGCCACTTCGATCTGGCAAGGGATACCGGCCAAGTCTTCCAGCCAGTAACGGGCGACCATGCCGGCGTGGTAGCTGGTACCGCAGGCGACGATCTGGACGTTACGGACCTTGGCGAAGAGCTCAGCGGCGCGCGGACCAAAGGCGTTGACCAGCACATGGTCGATGCCCAGCCGGCCTTCCAGGGTGCGTTGCACGACCTTGGGCTGCTCGTGGATTTCCTTAAGCATGAAGTGGCGATACTCGCCCTTGTCGGCAGCTTCGGCGCCTTCGTGGTACTGCACCTGCTCACGCTGAACCGCATGACCTTGCTCGTCCCAGATCTGCACGCTATCGCGGCGGATCTCGGCGATGTCGCCTTCTTCCAGGTAGATGAAGCGGTCGGTAACCTGGCGCAGCGCCAGTTGGTCAGAGGCGAGGAAGTTCTCGCCCAGGCCCAGGCCGATCACCAGGGGGCTGCCGCTGCGGGCTGCGAGCAAGCGGTCGGGCTGGCTGGCACTGATCACAGCCAGGCCATAGGCGCCATGCAGCTCGGCCACTGCGAACTTGAGTGCATCGGCAAGGTCGGTGACGGTCTTCAGTTTGTGGTGCAACAGGTGCACGATGACTTCGGTATCGGTGTCCGAAGTAAAGACGTAGCCAAGCCCCTTGAGCTGCTCACGGAGTGCTTCGTAGTTCTCGATGATGCCGTTGTGCACGACGGCCAGCTGGTCACCGGAGAAATGCGGGTGGGCGTTGCGCTCACTGGGAGCGCCGTGGGTCGCCCAACGGGTGTGGGCGATGCCCAGTCGACCGGCCAGGGGCTGCTCGGCCAGTGCCTGCTCCAACCCGGCAACTTTGCCGACGCGGCGACGACGGTCCAGATCGCCATCGTTGGTGAAGACGGCCACCCCGGCACTGTCATAGCCACGGTACTCGAGGCGCTTCAGGCCCTCGACCAGGATTGCGGTGATATTGCGCTCGGCGATGGCGCCAACGATGCCACACATGGCTGTTCTCCTATCTCAATCAATACGCGCGCAGATCAACTTGACCCCGCGCGCAGCTATCTGTTCGCGCGCTTCGGCAGCAAGGCGCTCATCGGTAATCAGGGTATGGATACTGCTCCAGGGCAGCTCCAGGTTGGGGATGCGCCGGCCGACCTTGTCCGATTCGGCAAGGACGATCACCTCGCGGGCCACTTCGGCCATGACCCGCGAAAGCCCCAGCAGTTCGTTGAATGTGGTCGTGCCGCGCTGCAAATCGATCCCGTCGGCACCGATGAACAGTTGGTCAAAATCGTACGAACGCAGAACCTGCTCGGCGACCTGGCCCTGGAAGGATTCGGAATGCGGATCCCAGGTGCCGCCGGTCATCAGCAGCACGGGCTCATGCTCCAGCTCGCGCAAGGCATTGGCGACGCTGAGGGAATTGGTCATCACCACCAGGCCAGGTTTGTGGCCGAGCTCGGGAATCATCGCCGCGGTGGTGCTGCCGCTGTCGATAATGATGCGCGCGTGTTCGCGGATACAGCTGACCGCAGTGCGGGCGATCGCCAGCTTGTAGGACGATACCGGCTGGCTGCCTTCCCCGATCAGTTCCTGGGGCATCGGCACGGCGCCGCCGTAACGGCGCAGCAGCAGGCCGTTCTTCTCCAGCGCGGTCAGGTCTTTACGGATGGTCACTTCGGACGTGGCGAAGGCCTTTGCCAGCGCGTCGACACTCACCTCGCCCTGCTCGTCGAGCAGCGCAAGGATAGCGTGGCGGCGTTGGGGCGTGTTGCGCTTCGACATCAACGAAAGTTTCGTTTCGAAAGATAATGGCGCGAATCAAAACCTAACGAAGCTTTTGCGTCAACCCCGAAAACGACAAAAGGCGGCCTGGGCCGCCTTTCGTCTGGATCACACGTTATCCACAGGTCGCTTATCCACAGACCTACTTCTTGATCTTCAGCGGACGCTTCCAGCCTTCAATGTTGCGCTGCTTGGCGCGGCCGACAGCCAAGGTATTGGCGGGTACGTCCTGGGTGATGGTCGAACCGGCACCAGTTGTCGCACCGTCGCCCAGGGTGACCGGGGCCACCAGAGCGCTGTTGGAACCGATGAAGACATCTTCGCCCATCACGGTGCGAAACTTGTTGGCGCCATCGTAGTTACAAGTGATGGTGCCGGCACCGATGTTGGTACGTGCACCGATATCAGCATCGCCGAGATAGGCCAGGTGGCCGGCCTTGGCGCCCTCCCCCATCACGGTGTTCTTCAGCTCGACGAAGTTACCCACATGAGCATTGGCGCCCAGCACGGCCCCAGGACGCAGGCGCGCAAACGGACCACAATCGGCACCCTCGCCCAACTCGGCACCTTCCAGGTGGCTGTTGGCCTTGACCACGGCACCGCGACGCAAGGTGCTGTCCCTGATCACACAGTTCGGGCCGATCTGCACACCGTCCTCGATCACGACCTTGCCTTCGAGGATCACGTTCACATCAATCAGTACATCGCGGCCCACGGTCGCTTCGCCGCGAAGGTCGAAGCGGGCCGGATCCAGCAGGGTCACACCCTGGGCCATCAAACGGCGAGCGGCACGTTTCTGGTAGTGGCGTTCGAGTTCAGCAAGCTGGATGCGATCGTTGGCCCCCTGTACTTCCATGGCGTCATGGGGATGCTCGGTAGCCACCACCAGGCCGTCGGCCACAGCCATCGCAATGACGTCGGTAAGGTAGTACTCGCCCTGGGCGTTGTCGTTGGACAGGCGTCCGAGCCAATCAGTCAGGCGCTTCCCGGGAACGGCGAGGATTCCGGTATTGCCCTCACGGATGGTGCGCTGCTCAGCGGTGGCGTCCTTGTGCTCAACGATCGCCTTCACCACGCCGCCGGCGTCACGAACGATACGGCCGTAGCCGGTGGGGTCTTCCAGCTCGACGGTAAGGAGGGCGAGCTGATCTTCCCTCACCTTCTCCAGTAGACGCTGCAGGGTTTCCACTTCGATCAACGGCACGTCGCCGTAAAGGATCAGCACGCGCTCGGCGGACAACTGCGGCAGGGCCTGGGCGACGGCGTGGCCGGTACCCAGCTGCTCTGCCTGGAGAACGAAGTTCAGGTCCTCTGCGGCCAGTCGCTCACGGACGGTTTCGGCACCGTGGCCAATCACCACATGGATGCTCTTGGGCTCGAGCTTGCGGGCAGTATCGATGACGTGGCCGAGCATGGCCTTGCCGGCCACCGGATGCAGGACCTTGGGCAGGGCCGAACGCATGCGCGTGCCCTGGCCAGCGGCGAGGATGACGATATCGAGGGACATGGAAAAAATCACCGAATCAGGCTGGTAAGCGAAAACCGGAATGCCGGAAAAGAAAAAGGGCAGCCAAGGCTACCCTTTTACTTATCCACAAAGAAGCCTTGGGCCTTAGCCGCCGAACTTCTTGCGGATCTGCTGGACGGTACGCAGCTGCGCCGCGGCCTCGGCCAGACGAGCGGAGGCGGCGGAGTAATCGAACTCCGCGCCCTTCTCGTGGAGGGCCTTCTCAGCAGCCTTGAGGGACTCCTGAGCAGCAGCTTCGTCCAGGTCGCCGGCGCGCAGCACGGTGTCGGCCAGAACCTTCACCATGTTGGGCTGGACCTCGAGGAAACCACCAGAGATGTAGTACACCTCCTCCTCACCACCCTGCTTGACCAGGCGGATCGGACCCGGCTTGAGGTCGGTGATCAGCGGGGCGTGACCCGGAGCGATACCCAGATCGCCCAGGTGGCCGTGCGCAATCACCATCTCCACCAGACCGGAGAAGATCTCCGCTTCGGCGCTGACGATATCGCAATGGACAGTAATAGCCATACGCTTGCCTCACGTAAGCGCCCGTTGCCGGGCGCTCAGGGGGTTACAGTTTCTTCGCTTTCTCGATGGCTTCTTCGATGCCGCCGACCATGTAGAACGCCTGCTCGGGCAGGTGGTCGTAGTCACCGTTGAGGATGCCTTTGAAGCCAGCGATGGTGTCCTTCAGCGACACGTACTTGCCCGGGGAACCGGTGAAGACTTCGGCCACGAAGAACGGCTGGGACAGGAAGCGCTGGATCTTACGAGCACGGTTAACGAGCTGCTTGTCCGCTTCGGACAGTTCGTCCATACCCAGGATCGCGATGATGTCCTTCAGTTCCTTGTAACGCTGCAGAACGTACTGAACGCCACGAGCGGTCTCGTAGTGGTCCTGACCGATCACCAGCGGGTCCAGCTGGCGGGAGGTCGAGTCCAGCGGATCAACGGCCGGGTAGATACCCAGGGACGCGATATCACGGGACAGTACGACGGTGGCGTCCAGGTGGGCGAAGGTGGTCGCCGGGGACGGGTCGGTCAGGTCGTCCGCAGGAACGTATACGGCCTGGATGGAGGTGATCGAACCGGTCTTGGTGGAGGTGATGCGCTCTTGCAGAACGCCCATTTCCTCGGCCAGGGTCGGCTGGTAACCCACAGCGGACGGCATACGGCCCAGCAGCGCGGACACTTCGGTACCGGCCAGGGTGTAGCGGTAGATGTTGTCGACGAACAGCAGAACGTCGCGGCCTTCGTCACGGAACTTCTCGGCCATGGTCAGGCCGGTCAGTGCAACGCGCAGACGGTTGCCCGGCGGCTCGTTCATCTGGCCGTATACCAGGGCCACTTTGTCCAGAACGTTGGAATCCTTCATCTCGTGGTAGAAGTCGTTACCCTCACGAGTACGCTCACCCACGCCGGCGAACACAGAGTAACCGCTGTGCTCGATCGCGATGTTACGGATCAGTTCCATCATGTTTACGGTCTTGCCTACACCGGCGCCACCGAACAGGCCGACCTTACCGCCTTTGGCGAAGGGGCAAACCAGGTCGATTACCTTGATGCCGGTTTCCAGCAGCTCGTTGCCACCCGCCTGCTCGGCGTAGGACGGAGCGTCGCGGTGGATAACCCAGCGCTCTTCTTCGCCAATGGGGCCGGCTTCGTCGATCGGGTTGCCCAGCACGTCCATGATGCGGCCCAGGGTCGCTTTACCGACCGGGACGGAAATGGCTTTGCCAGTGTTGGAGACGTCCAGGCCACGCTTGAGGCCTTCGGTCGAACCCATTGCGATGGAACGAACCACGCCGTCGCCCAGCTGCTGCTGAACTTCCAGGGTGGTTTCGACGCCGCTGACTTTCAGCGCGTCGTATACGTTCGGCACCTGATCACGCGGGAATTCCACGTCGATAACGGCGCCGATGATTTGAACGATACGTCCGCTACTCATATCTGGTTCCTCTAAATATATGAACCGGTCTTAAACCGCGGCAGCGCCGCCGACGATTTCCGAAATCTCTTGAGTGATCGCTGCCTGACGCGCCTTGTTGTAGATCAGCTGGAGGTTGCTGATCAGGTCACCGGCGTTGTCGGTGGCGTTCTTCATCGCGATCATCCGTGCCGCCTGCTCGCAGGCGTTGTTTTCTACCACGGCCTGATACACCTGGGATTCCACGTAGCGCACCAGCAGACCTTCGAGGATCTCCTTGGCGTCGGGTTCGTAGAGGTAATCCCAGTGATGCTTCAACTCTTGATCCGGGTCGGCCACCAGCGGAACCAGTTGGTCCACGGTCGGCTTCTGCGTCATGGTGTTGACGAACTTGTTGGAGACCACGAACAGGCGATCGATACGGCCGTCCAGGTATGCATCGAGCATGACCTTGACGCTGCCGATCAGGTCGTTGATCGAGGGTTCCTCGCCGAGGTGGCTGATGGCTGCAACGACGTTACCGCCGTAGTTGCGGAAGAAGGCCGCACCCTTGCCACCAATCACGCAGAGGTCGATCTCCACGCCGTCCTGACGGTAACCCGCCATGTCTTTGACCAGTGTCTTGAACAGGTTGATGTTCAAGCCGCCGCACAAACCACGGTCGCTGCTCACCACCACGTAACCGACGCGCTTGACCTCACGCTCGATCATGAAGGGATGGCGGTATTCCGGGTTCGCGTTGGCCAAATGACCGATCACCTGGCGGATGCGCTCCGCGTAGGGGCGGCTGGCAGCCATACGCAGTTGAGCCCTGCGCATCTTGCTGACCGCCACCTTTTCCATGGCGCTGGTGATCTTCTGCGTGCTTTTGATGCTCGCAATCTTGCTGCGAATCTCTTTTGCGCCTGCCATGTAACACCTATCGGGTTAGCAGGCGGGGGGCCTTACGACCCCCCGCTGCGGCTTACCAGGTTTGGGTGGCCTTGAACTTCTCGATACCAGCCTTGATGCCGGCGTCGATCTCGTCGTTGAAGTCACCCTTCTCGTTGATCTTCGCCATCAGTGCGGCGTGATCACGGTTGAAGTAGGCGATCAAGGCTTGTTCGAAGGCGCCGATCTTGGCGAGCTCGATGTCCTGCAGGAAGCCACGCTCAGCGGCGTACAGGCTCAGCGACATGTCGGCAATGGACATGGGCGCGTATTGCTTCTGCTTCATCAGCTCGGTAACGCGCTGACCATGCTCGAGCTGCTTGCGGGTAGCCTCGTCCAGGTCGGAAGCGAACTGCGCGAACGCAGCCAGTTCACGGTACTGGGCCAGGGCGGTACGGATACCACCGGACAGCTTCTTGATGATCTTGGTCTGGGCCGCGCCACCCACACGGGATACCGAGATACCGGCGTTAACGGCCGGACGGATACCCGAGTTGAACAGGGCGGATTCCAGGAAGATCTGACCGTCGGTGATGGAGATCACGTTGGTCGGAACGAACGCGGAAACGTCACCAGCCTGAGTTTCGATGATCGGCAGGGCGGTCAGGGAACCGGTCTTGCCTTTCACAGCGCCGTTGGTGAACTTCTCGACGTACTCTTCGGAAACGCGGGAAGCGCGCTCCAGCAGACGGCTGTGGAGATAGAACACGTCGCCCGGGTAGGCTTCGCGGCCCGGCGGGCGGCGCAGCAGCAGGGAGATCTGGCGGTAGGCTACGGCCTGCTTGGACAGGTCATCGTAAATGATCAGGGCGTCTTCACCGCGGTCGCGGAAGTATTCACCCATGGTGCAGCCAGAGTACGGAGCGATGTACTGCAGAGCAGGGGATTCGGAAGCACTGGCGGCCACGATGATGGTGTTGGCCAGGGCGCCGTTTTCTTCCAGCTTGCGAACTACGTTGGCGATGGTCGATTGCTTCTGACCGATGGCTACGTATACGCAGCGGATGCCGCTGTTCTTCTGGTTGATGATGGCGTCGACAGCCAGGGCGGTCTTGCCGATCTGACGGTCGCCGATGATCAGCTCACGCTGGCCACGGCCGATCGGGATCATGGCGTCAACGGCCTTGTAGCCAGTCTGTACCGGCTGGTCTACCGACTTACGCCAGATCACGCCCGGCGCTACTTTTTCCACCGCATCGGTGGCAGCAGCGTTGATCGGACCTTTGCCGTCGATCGGGTTGCCCAGGGCGTCAACGACGCGACCCAGCAGTTCCGGACCAACCGGGACTTCCAGGATGCGGCCGGTGCACTTGGCGCTCATACCTTCGGCCAGACCGGTGTACTTGCCCAGGATCACGGCACCAACGGAGTCTTGCTCCAGGTTCAGCGCCATACCGTAAACGCCGCCCGGGAACTCGATCATCTCACCGTACATCACATCGGCCAGGCCGTGAATGCGCACGATGCCGTCGGAGACGGAAACGATGGTGCCCTCGTTGCGGGCTTGGGAAGAGACGTCGAGTTTCTCGATACGTCCCTTGATGATTTCACTAATTTCGGAAGGATTGAGTTGCTGCATTGCTCTGCTGCCCCTTCAAACTCAAGATTTCAACGCTTCGGCCAGTTTCGCGATTTTGCCGCGAACCGAGCCATCGATAACCAGGTCGCCGGCGCGGATGACTACACCACCTATGAGGCTGGAGTCTTCCACGGCGTGCAGACGCACTTCCCGGCTGAGCCGTGCGCTGAGAACCTTGGCGAGTTTGTCTTGCTGTTCATCGCTCAATGCGAAGGCACTGGTGACTTCCACGTCTACCGATTTCTCTTGTTCGGCCTTGTAGAGCTCGAACTGTTCGGCAATTTCCGGCAGCAGCACGAGGCGGCCATTCTCGGAAACAACGTGGATGAAGTTCTGTGCCTGGGCGTCGAACTTGTCGCCAACCACCTCTATGAAGGCGTTGGCTTTCTCTGCGCTCGTCAGTCGCGGGGCTTTGAGCACACGCTGCATGGTGTCGTCCTGCGACACCGCAGCGGCCAGGCCTAGCATGGCCGACCAAGCGGCCAGCTGCTGATGGGCCTGGGCGTACTCGAAAGCAGCCTTGGCGTAAGGTCGGGCCAGCGTGGTCAGTTCTGCCATGATCGCCCTCGCTTAAATTTCGGCTGCCAGTTTGTTAACCAGCTCCGCGTGCGCGTTTTGATCGATAGTGGCACCCAGGATCTTCTCGGCACCATTAACGGCCAGGCTACCCAGTTGGGCGCGCAGCGCGTCTTTGACGCTGTTCAGTTCCTGCTCGATCTCGGCCTGAGCTTGCGCCTTCAGGCGCTCACCTTCAGCACGTGCCTGATCGCGAGATTCATCGACGATCTGGGTAGCGCGCTTTTTGGCTTGCTCAATGATTTCAGCTGCCTGAGCCTTGGCTTCGCGCAGTTGCTGACCCACTTTTTCATGGGCCAGCTCCAGGTCACGAGCCGCACGGTTGGCAGCGTCCAGGCCATCAGCGATCTTCTTCTGACGTTCACGCAGAGCAGTGATGACCGGAGGCCACACGAACTTCATGCAGAACAGTACGAAGATGAAGAACGCAACGGACTGGCCGATCAGGGTTGCATTAATATTCACGCCAACACCTCGCTCGTTCGTTGTCAGTCGAATCCTCGAAAATCGAGGATTACTGGGCTACCTGAGCAATGAACGGGTTAGCGAAGGTGAAGAACAGAGCGATACCAACGCCGATCATGGTTACGGCGTCAAGCAGACCGGCCACGATGAACATTTTAACTTGCAGCATCGGAACCATTTCCGGCTGACGAGCAGCGCCTTCCAGGAACTTGCCACCCAGCAGACCGAAGCCAATGGCGGTACCCAGGGCACCCAGACCAATCAGCAGAGCTACGGCGATCGCGGTCAGACCTACTACAGTTTCCATTTTTCCTCCCGACTTTATGTCGTGTTGGTTAAGGTTTAAGTGAAGCGGTAAAGCGAAATCGTTTTGTTCCCACTGCCCTTGCGGGCTTCCCGCGCCGTGGCGCGAGACCATCAGAATCACCGGTGCACTTGATTTCCTCCCAGCGGGAGAGCGACCAGGTGCACCAAGAGGTTCTTAATGGTTGTCCTCATGCGCCATCGACAGATAGACGATGGTCAGCATCATGAAGATGAAGGCCTGCAGGGTGATGATCAGGATGTGGAACACAGCCCACGCCCACTGCAAGGCAATGCCCAGGCCGCTCAGCAGCAGAATGCCGGCGCCGAACATCACGGCGATCAGGATGAACACCAGCTCGCCGGCGTACATGTTGCCGAACAGACGCAGTGCCAGAGAGATCGGCTTGGCGATCAGGGTGACGAACTCGAGCAGGAAGTTGACCGGAATCAGCAGGATCTGAACGAAGATGTTCTTGCTGCTGAAGGGGTGCAGGGTCAGTTCGCCCAGGAAGCCGCCGATGCCTTTGACCTTGATGCTGTAGAAGATGATCAGGCCGAACACCGAGAAGGCCATACCCAGGGTGGCATTCGGGTCGGTGGTCGGAACAGCACGGAACGGAATGTGCGAATCACCGGAAATGAGGACGGCCAGCATCGGGATCCAGTCCACCGGGATCAGGTCGATGGCGTTCATCAGGAAGATCCAGACGAAGATGGTCAGCGCCAACGGGGCGATCAGCGGATTACGACCGTGGAAAGTGTCCTTAACGTTGGTGTCGACGAAGTCGATCATGACTTCCACCAGGTTCTGCAGACCACCAGGGATGCCGGAGGTGGCTTTCTTGGCCGCCAGGCGGAACAGGAGCACGAAGATCAGGCCCAGTCCGATGGACCAGCCCAGGGTGTCGACGTGGAAAGCCCAGAAGCCCATTTCCTTAGCTTGCTCGGCGCTGTGGGCGAAGCCCCAATCGCCATTGGACAGACGACCGAAGGTCAGGTTCTGCAGGTGGTGCTGGATATAGCCCGAAGCGGTTTGCTCTGCCATGTTTGCCTCAAACGCCCTAAGGTTTCGAAAATCTTGTTCTCATCAGCAGGGGCGCGAACCAGCTGACGGACTGAGTCAGCAGGAAAGCGCCGAAAACTGCCGGCGCATCCAGGGGTTTCACACCTGCAAACGTCAGTGCAAACAGCACTGCCGTCAAAATCAACTTGCCCATCTCGCCCGCATAGAAAGAGCGGACTATCGCCTGGGCTGCACGGGCTCCGCTGTAACGGAACGCCTTGCGGGCGAAATACAGGTTCGGCAACCAGGCGATCAAGCCGCCGCACAAGCCAGAATATCCAGCCACCGTACCCCGCCACTGCCAGAGAACGACAGCGGCGAGCAGCAGTACGACCAGTTGAACCAGCAACACCGGAAAGACCGGTAGACGATGGACGGGCAAGCGGTTTGGCGTGCGGATATCCATCGCAGCAGTTCCTCTGGTGTCGGCCGCTGGAATCAACGACTTGGCATACTTTGTGCCGACAAAATTGCGCGCAGAGTATAGGGGGGGAACCCCCCCTGTTCAACTGCCGGGTAGTGAAATCCGACCGTCGCTACAGCGCCAAATGTTTCAGCGAATGTGGGCCAGGACGCCCTGCAGCTCGTCGAGGGAGTTGTATCGGATGACCAGTTGACCTTTGCCTTTCTGGCCGTGCTTGATCTGCACCGGAGCGCCCAGCCGCTCAGCCAGGCGCTGTTCAAGCCGGCTGATATCCGGATCAGCCTTGACCGGCTCGACAGCTTTTTCAGTGGCGTTCAGCCACTGCCGTACCAGTGCTTCGGCCTGGCGCACGGTCAGGCCTCGTGCGACAACATGTCGCGCCCCCTCCACCTGACGCTCCAGGGGTAGACCGAGCAGCGCCCGAGCGTGCCCCATTTCCAGGTCGCCGTGGGAAAGGAGGGTCTTGATCTCTTCAGGCAAGCCGATCAGGCGCAGGAGGTTGGTAATGGTGACGCGGGACTTGCCGACCGCTTCAGCCACTTGCTGTTGAGTGAGTTGAAATTCCTGCTGCAGACGCTGCAGCGCGATGGCTTCCTCGATGGGGTTGAGGTCCTCGCGCTGGATGTTTTCGATCAGCGCCATGGCGATGGCGGCTTCGTCGGGCACTTCTCGGACCATGGCCGGGATTTTGTCCAGCCCGGCTTGCTGGCTGGCGCGCCAGCGGCGCTCACCGGCGATGATCTCGAAGCGTCCCGCACCGATGGGGCGCACCACGATGGGCTGCATGACGCCCTGAACCCTGATCGACTGGGCCAGTTCTTCCAGGGCAGTGGGGTCCATGTCGCGGCGGGGCTGATACTTGCCGCGCTGGATCAGGTCCAGGGGCAGGTGCTGAAGCTCGCGGGTATCGACCTTTACGGCTTCTTCTTCAAGCGTGGTGACGGTACTGCCGCCCAACAGGGCGTCCAAGCCACGGCCCAGACCTCGTTTTTTCGCGGCCATGCGGATTCCTTATGCGGTAGCGGTTTTGGCTTTGGCGCGCTGGCGTCGGACCAGTTCGCCAGCCAGCGCCAGATAGGCGATGGCGCCACGGGATTGCTTGTCGTAGACCAGGGCCGGCATGCCGAAGCTAGGGGCTTCGGCCAGCCGTACGTTACGAGGGATGACAGCATCGTAGAGCTTGTCGCCGAAGTGTTCCTTGAGCTGCGCCGAAACGTCGTTGGTCAGGCTGATGCGCGGATCGTACATGGTGCGCAACAGGCCCTCGATCTTCAGGTTCGGGTTCAGCAGCTGGCCGATGCGCTGGATGCTGTTCATCAGGTCCGACAAGCCTTCGAGTGCGTAGTACTCGCACTGCATGGGGATGATCACGCCATCGGAAGCGACCAAAGCGTTGATCGTCAACATCGACAGCGAAGGCGGGCAGTCGATGAGGATGTAATCGTAATTCTCGCGAATGGGTGCGAGGGCTTCGCGCAGGCGATGTTCCTTGCTGGGCATGTCCAGCAATGCCACTTCCGCAGCGGTGAGATCGCGGTTGGCCGGCAACAGCTGGTAGCCGCCGTGCTCGGAGTACTGCATGGCCGTAGCCAGGTCGCACTCGCCGGTCAGCACGTCATAGACGGAATGCTCAAGGGCAAGCTTGTCGATGCCGCTGCCCATGGTGGCGTTGCCCTGGGGATCGAGGTCGATCAGCAGCACGCGCCGCTTGGTAGCGACCAGCGACGCGGCGAGGTTGACACAGGTGGTGGTCTTGCCGACCCCGCCTTTCTGATTGGCAATTGCGAATACCTTGGCCATGGCTGCCTTCCCCCTCATAGCGTGCGGCGCAGTATCAGCAGATGGCGCTGACCTTGGCAACCGGGAACCTCCAGCTGATGCGCGGACTCGACGCGGAAGTCCGCAGGCAGTGCCTGCAGCTCGTCGTCCGGGTGCAAGCCTTTCATGGCCAGCCAGCGTGTTTCGCCATCGCCGAGATGGCGCGTCCAGTTGCTGAAATCCTCCAACGAACTGAAGGCGCGCGAGACGATGCCATTGAACGGCTGCTCGGGAGCGAAGGCTTCGACCCGGTTGTGGACCACTTCGAGGTTGGTGAGTTTCAGTTCCAGCTTCACTTGGGTCAGGAAACGGGTCTTCTTGCCATTGGAATCGAGCAGGGTGAAGCGGCGCTCCGGGAACAGGATGGCCAGCGGTATGCCCGGCATACCGCCGCCACTACCGACGTCCAGCCAGTTATCCCCAAGCTCGGCGACATGAGACACAACGCTCAGGCTATCGAGGAGGTGGCGCGAGACCATTTCATCCGGATCACGGACCGCAGTCAGGTTGTAAGCCTTGTTCCACTTGATCAGTAAGGCGAGGTAGGCGAGGAGCTTTTCCTGCTTTTCCGGGGTGAGTTCTACAGCGAGTTGCTGTGCGCCAGTGGCCAGTTCGTCGGCATGGCGCTGGGAAACCAGGGACATCAGGCGCTCTGCTCCAGCTGGCGGCCGGCACCGCGTTTCTTCAGGTGGATCAGCAACAGGGAAATCGCCGCCGGGGTCACGCCGGGGATACGACCGGCCTGGCCGAGAGTCTCCGGACGGGAGTTGCCGAGCTTGTGCTGGATTTCCTTGGAGAGACCCGAGATGGTGGCGTAGTCCAGGTCGTCAGGCAGTCGAATATCTTCGCTGGCCCGAAGGCGTGCGATCTCGTCCTGCTGCCGGTCGATGTAACCGGCGTATTTGGTCTTGATCTCTACCTGCTCGGCAACTTGCGAATCCTCCGCGCCACCACCGGTGACTTCCACCAGTCCGGCGTAATCGATTTCCGGACGGCTCAGCAAGTTGAGCAGGTTGTATTCATGGGCCAGCGGGGTGCCGAAACGCTGGGCGATTGCATCGCCCTCGGGCGTTCCAGGACGGACCCAGGTGCTTTTCAGCCGTTGCTCTTCGAGTGCGATGCCCTCGCGCTTGGCTTCGAAAGCCGCCCAGCGGTTGTCGTCCACGAGGCCGAGCTCGCGGCCCTTTTCGGTGAGGCGCAGGTCGGCGTTGTCCTCGCGCAGGATCAACCGGTACTCGGCGCGTGACGTAAACATGCGGTAGGGCTCCTGGGTACCCAGGGTAATCAGGTCGTCTACCAGTACGCCGATGTAGGCCTCGTCGCGACGCGGACACCAGGCTTCTTTGCCCTGGGCGCGCAGGGCGGCATTGGCGCCAGCGAGCAGGCCCTGGGCGCCGGCTTCTTCGTAGCCCGTGGTGCCGTTGATCTGGCCGGCGAAGAACAGGCCGGAGATGACTTTGGTTTCCAGGCTGTACTTCAGGTCGCGTGGATCGAAGTAGTCATATTCGATGGCATAGCCCGGACGCACGATATGCGCGTTCTCCATACCGCGAATGGACCGGACGATGTCCAGCTGCACGTCGAATGGCAGCGATGTGGAGATACCGTTGGGATACAGCTCATTGGTGGTCAGACCTTCCGGCTCGAGGAACACCTGGTGACTGTCCTTGTCGGCGAAGCGGTGGATCTTGTCTTCGATGGACGGGCAGTAGCGCGGACCGATGCCTTCGATCACGCCGGAATACATCGGCGAGCGATCGAGGTTACTGGCGATGATCTCGTGGGTCCGCGAGTTGGTATGGGTGATCCAGCAGCTGACCTGGCGCGGGTGCTGTTCCTTCGAGCCGAGGAAGGACATGACCGGGATCGGGGTGTCGCCTGGTTGCTCGGTCATTACCGAGAAATCCACAGAGCGACCGTCGATGCGCGGCGGGGTGCCGGTTTTCAGTCGACCGACACGCAGCGGCAGCTCTCGCAGGCGGCGGGCCAGCGCAGTGGACGGCGGATCGCCTGCGCGGCCGCCCGAATAGTTTTGTAGACCAATGTGGATAAGTCCGCCGAGGAAGGTGCCCGTGGTGAGCACTACGGATTCAGCGAGGAAGCGCAAACCCATCTGAGTCACGACGCCTCTGACCTGGTCGTTCTCGACGATCAGGTCGTCACAGGCCTGCTGGAATATCCACAGGTTCGGCTGGTTCTCGAGAATCTCGCGAATCGCGGCCTTGTAGAGCACGCGGTCAGCCTGAGCGCGCGTGGCACGAACGGCTGGTCCCTTGCGGCTGTTCAGTACACGGAACTGGATGCCCCCCAGGTCCGTGGCGATAGCCATGGCGCCGCCGAGGGCATCGATCTCTTTGACCAGGTGGCTCTTGCCGATGCCACCGATGGCCGGGTTGCAGCTCATCTGGCCGAGGGTTTCCACATTGTGGGTCAGCAGCAGGGTCTTCACGCCCATGCGTGCGGCCGCCAAGGCGGCCTCAGTGCCGGCATGGCCGCCACCGATCACGATCACGTCAAAACGGGAAGGGAAATCCACCACGCACCTCGTGCCTGTTCAAGGCTGGGAAATAGAGAAAGCCGCACAGTATAGGGGAATTCACTCGCTCTCATGAAGCCGTCTGGCCAAAAAATAGCCAATAGCTTTCCCGGCCTTCTCCCCGGGAAGTTATCCAGATGGGGAAAAGTCTCTGTGGGTAAGAATAGAAAAGAGAGAAGAATTTCTTAAAAAGCCTGTTTTTATGTTTATACCTTAGGGAAAGGCTTTTCTGTTGATAAGTTAATCAAGACCGTTAAGACCGGCAGTCTCAGAGGATGATAACTCTGTGGCGTTCCTGGCTGTAGCCGTTGAGTATGCCGTCAGAAAGCTGTGTATCTAAATGGCAGTTATGCACAGGAGATTTATCCATCGGCTTTTCACCAGGGTTATGGACTGGGTTAAGGGCCAGTTATCAACAGGGTTCCGGCGAAGGATTTTTCAGGCGAGAAGGCAGGAACGAACCGCCCGTTTGGCAGGCAGTTGCGTTCTCTGTGGATAAGAAAGGAGGGGGGACGCTTACTTGCCGATGCAGAAGCTGGAGAAGATGCGGCCAAGCAGGTCGTCGGAGCTGAATGCGCCAGTGATTTCGCCCAAGGCCTGCTGGGCTTGGCGCAGGTCCTCGGCGAGCAGTTCGCCAGCGCTGGCGAGCGTAAGCTGGGAACGGCCGTGATCAAGGAAGGAACCCGCCTGACGCAGGGCTTCAAGGTGACGACGACGGGCGCTGAAGCTGCTTTCGGCAGTCTGTTGATAACCCATGCAGGCCTTCAGGTGTTCGCGAAGCAGCTCAAGGCCGTCTCCGGAGCGAGCCGACAGGCTGAGGGTGACATGCCCATCGTCGCTGATTTCAAGCGCGCTAGCCTCGCCACTGAGATCGGCTTTGTTTCGGATGAGGGTGACCTTCGTTGGCTCCGGCTCCTGGTCAAGGAACTCTGGCCATAGTGCGAAAGGATTGGCCGCTTCGGGTGCGGTAGCGTCTACCACCAGAAGCACCCGGTCAGCCTCGCCAATGGCCTTGAGGGCGCGCTCGACGCCAATCTTTTCCACATGGTCGTCGGTATCGCGCAGGCCGGCAGTATCTACAACGTGCAGGGGCATGCCATCGATGTGGATATGTTCCCGCAATACGTCGCGGGTGGTGCCGGCGATTTCGGTCACGATGGCTGCTTCGCGCCCTGCCAGCGCATTCAACAGACTGGATTTTCCAGCATTGGGGCGACCAGCGATCACTACGGTCATGCCATCGCGCAGCAGAGCGCCCTGGCCGGCTTCTCGGATGACTGTGGATAAGTTTTCCCTCACGCCATCCAGAAGGCCAAGCACATGGCCATCGGCGAGGAAATCTATTTCTTCCTCGGGGAAGTCGATGGCGGCCTCCACGTAGATGCGTAGCTCTATCAGCTTCTCGGTCAGTCCATGTACGCGCTTGGAGAACTCGCCCTGCAGCGAGCGCAAGGCATTGCGCGCCGCCTGTTCGGAACTGGCTTCGATGAGATCGGCGATGGCTTCCGCTTGGGCCAGGTCGAGTTTGTCATTGAGGAATGCTCGCTCGCTAAACTCACCGGGACGTGCCTGGCGAGCCCCCAGTTCCATGCAACGGCGCAGCAGCAGGTCGAGTACGACCGGGCCGCCGTGGCCCTGGAGTTCAAAGACATCTTCTCCGGTGAAGGAGTTGGGGCCTGGAAAATAGAGCGCGATTCCTTGGTCCAGGGTTTGCCCGGAACCATCAAGGAAGGGGCCATAGTGAGCAAAGCGGGGTTTGGGCGAGCGACCGCTGATGGCTTCGGCGATCCGCGCGGCGTGGGGTCCGGATACGCGGACGATGCCCACGCCCCCCCGGCCCTGGGCGGTGGCGACGGCGACGATGGTGTCACGGATAGGATTCATCTGTGGATACCTTGGGATCTACGAATGGCAGATAGCAAGACGCCCCCAGAGGGGGCGTCTTGTTCAAGCTGTCTGGCGTCGCTGTCAGGCTTCTGCCTTCTTGCTGGCCGCCTCGATCTGCCGGGTAATGTACCACTGCTGTGCGATCGAGAGGACGTTGTTGACCACCCAGTACAGTACCAGGCCAGCCGGGAACCACAGGAAGAAGAAGGTGAAGATGATCGGCATCAGCTTCAGTACCTTGGCTTGCATCGGGTCCGGCGGCGTCGGGTTGAGTTGCTGCTGGATGAACATGGTGGCGCCCATGATGATCGGCAGAATGAAGAACGGGTCCTTGATCGACAGGTCGGTGATCCAGAACATCCACGGGGCCTGGCGCATTTCTACGCTTTCCAGTAGTACCCAGTAGAGGGCCAGGAAGACTGGCATCTGCACGAGAATCGGCAGGCAGCCGCCCAGCGGGTTGATCTTCTCCTTCTTGTACAACTCCATCATCGCCTGGGACATCTTCTGGCGATCGTCACCGAACTGTTCTTTCAGGGCTTGGAGCTTCGGCGACACGGCACGCATACGTGCCATGGAGCGATAGCTGGCCGCCGAGAGCGGGAAGAATGCAGCCTTGATCAGGATGGTCAGGACGATGATCGACCAGCCCCAGTTACCCAGCAGGCTGTGGATATGTTGCAACAGCCAGAAGATCGGTTGGGCGATGAACCACAGGAAGCCGTAGTCGACCGTGAGTTCCAGGCCCGGGGAGAGTTCCTTGAGGTGATCCTGGGTCTTCGGGCCGGCGTAGAGAATCGCGGACGTTTCGGCCGAAGCACCTGCTGGGACATTCAGCGAAGGACCTACGAAACCGACGATGTAGTTGCCACGGGAGTCCTTGCGGGTCTGGATGGCGTTGTTCTGGTCCTTCGGTGCAACCCAGGCGGTCACGAAGTAGTGCTGCAGCCAGGCGACCCAGCCTCCCTGCACGGTTTCCTTGAAGGGCTGCTTATCCATGTCTTTCATGGAAAGCTTCTTGTACGGCTCATCCGGAGTCCAGACCGCAGCGCCCAGGTAGGTGGACACACCAGTGGCTGTGGTTGCGGACGGGTCGGCGCTGGCGTCACGCTTGAGCTGGGCATACATGCTGCCGGACCAGGGTTGGGCGCTCTGGTTGTCGACCTTGTAGGCCACCTGCAGCTCGTACTTGCCGCGGTTCAGGGTGAAGCGCTTGGTGTAGTTCACACCGGCTTCGCTGAATGTCAGGTCGACTACGAGTTGTTCCTGACCATCGGCCAGCTTGAAGCTGCGCTGAGTGGCGCTGTACATCGGGCGTCCGTTGGCCCGGGCGTCCGGACCATTGGCACCGACCAGGCCGCTTTGGGCCTGGTAGAGGCGCTCACCACCATTGTCGAACAGCTGGAAAGGCACATCCGGATGATCTTGGCGTCGCGGGTATTTCGGCAGGGTCAACTGGACGATGTCACCGCCATTCGGATCGATGGCCAGGCTCAGTACGTCGGTTTCAACACGGATCAGTTCGCTGCTGGGAGCGACGGTCTGGGGAGTTGCCGGTTCGCTGCGCTCAGCGCTGGCGGTCGGCACGTCGTCGCCGGACTTGGCGGTTGCGTTGTCGTCCGGCAGCGTCGCTTGCGCGGAGCTTGCGCTATTGCCTGCACTCGGCAGGGCGGCTTGGCCGTAGTCCTGGTTCCACTGCAGAACCATCAGGTAGGACACGATTGCCAGGGCGACGATCAGGATCGAGCGTTGAATATCCATGATTACTCGGCCATCGAAGGAGGTTGGGGAGTGTTGGCAGGTGGCACCGGGTCATAGCCGCCCGGATTCCACGGATGACAGCGGCCCAGCCGACGCAGGGTCAGCCAGCCGCCACGCAGGACGCCATACTGTTCGATGGCCTCCTGCGCGTAGCAGGAACAACTGGGATAGAAACGACAGTGACTGGCCATCAGTGGACTGATGGCGTAGCGATAGAACTGGATCGGAGCGAGGGCCAGTTTACGCATGGGGACTGTCGGACACCCCTGATCCGGGAGCAGGTTCAGGGCGAGTCCGGCTGCGCGCGAGGCGCTTCCAGAGCTTGCCGAACTGATGCCTCAGCTCAGGATTCTCCAGATCGCCGATGCCTTTGCGCGCCACGATGACGATGTCCCATCCGACCAGCAACTCAAGGTTATGGCGGAAGGATTCGCGAATCTGGCGTTTTAGGCGATTGCGCTCGACGGAAAGCTTGACGCTTTTCTTGCCGATCACCAGACCCAGGCGGGGGTGATCAAGGCCGTTGTCACGCGCGAGGAGCAGGACGTGCTTGCCGGGAACCTTTCCGGTGGGTGAGTCGAAGACTGCCTTGAACTGTCGGGGTATCAGCAGTCGCTTTTCCCGATCGAAGCCCTGACTCACCACCCGTTCCGGATAAATCAGACGGTCAGGCGCTTGCGGCCCTTGGCGCGACGACGCGACAGGACTTGGCGGCCGTTCTTGGTGGCCATACGGGCACGGAAACCGTGGGTGCGAGCGCGCTTGATGGTGCTGGGTTGGAAAGTGCGTTTCATGATGCTTTTACCTGGTGGTCACTACGGGCCGGAAGTGGCCCCCGTTTAAAGAGACCGGCAATTCTAGTGAAACGGTGCGGGCAGGTCAATTTCCAACCAGCGCTGTCGAGTAAAAGAATATAGAAGAAAGGGGAATTTAAAAAAGCTTGGTTATGTTTTTTATAACTGGGCCAGCACCTTGCCTGTGGAAAACCCAGCACAGGCCGCATGCTGTCTGCGTGTGAGCCGACTAACAACCTTGTCAGAAAGAGGTGCTCTGGTTGTGGGCGATCTGGGTAGAAGCTGGGGGTGAATGGCGAGGTTACCCACAGGCGAGTTATGCAGGCACTTTTCCCCAGGAGATAAGGCCGGGTTATGGCATGGTTATCCACAAGATTCATGCCAAGCACAACGTGATTCTGCGCGGTGAATAACATATTGATTTTATTCACCCATTCGACATTTTTCGTGTGGATAACTCTTCCTGCCGCGGCTACAATGACGGCTGTTTTGTTTGAGTCCGGCATCATTCCGACTTGGGGGACATCCGTGTCAGTGGAACTTTGGCAGCAGTGCGTGGAGCTCTTGCGCGATGAGCTGCCTGCCCAGCAATTCAACACCTGGATCCGCCCATTGCAGGTTGAAGCTGATGGAGACGAACTGCGCGTCTACGCGCCGAATCGGTTCGTACTCGATTGGGTCAACGAGAAGTACATGGGGCGGCTCCTCGAGTTGCTCGGCGAACGGGGCAACGGCCTGGCGCCTGCTCTTTCCTTATTAATAGGCAGTAAGCGCAGCCCGGCACCGCGGAAGGCACCACCGCCCCCGCCTCCGGTCATGGCGCCTCCGCCACCCCCTCCTACCGCTCCATCGCATAAGCGCATCGAGACCGTGGAAGAAACCCGCGACAACCTCGATCCGCTGGCATCGGCGGTATCTGCACCAGCGATCCGTACGGAGCGTTCCGTGCAAGTGGAAGGGGCGTTGAAGCACACCAGCTACCTGAATCGCACCTTCACCTTCGAGAACTTCGTCGAGGGCAAGTCCAACCAGTTGGCCCGCGCGGCGGCCTGGCAGGTGGCGGATAACCCCAAACACGGCTACAACCCGCTGTTCCTTTATGGCGGCGTGGGTCTGGGTAAAACCCACTTGATGCACGCTGTGGGTAACCACCTGCTGAAGAAGAATCCGAATGCCAAAGTGGTTTACCTGCATTCCGAGCGATTCGTGGCAGACATGGTGAAGGCCCTTCAGTTGAATGCCATCAACGAGTTCAAGCGATTCTATCGATCTGTAGACGCGCTGCTCATCGACGACATTCAGTTCTTCGCCCGCAAGGAGCGTTCGCAGGAAGAGTTTTTCCACACCTTCAACGCCCTGTTGGAGGGCGGTCAGCAGGTGATTCTCACCAGTGACCGCTACCCAAAGGAAATCGAAGGCCTGGAAGAGCGCCTCAAGTCCCGCTTCGGCTGGGGTTTGACGGTAGCGGTTGAACCGCCCGAGTTGGAAACCCGTGTGGCCATCCTGATGAAGAAGGCCGAGCAGGCCAAGGTGGATCTGCCGCACGACGCCGCGTTCTTCATCGCTCAGCGTATTCGTTCCAACGTGCGCGAACTGGAAGGTGCCTTGAAGCGAGTGATTGCCCACGCCCACTTCATGGGCCGGGATATCACTATCGAACTGATCCGTGAGTCGCTCAAGGACCTCCTGGCCCTGCAGGACAAGTTGGTCAGCATCGATAACATCCAGCGCACCGTAGTCGAGTACTACAAGATCAAGATGTCCGACATGCTCTCCAAGCGCCGCTCGCGCTCGGTGGCTCGGCCTCGGCAAGTCGCCATGGCGTTGTCCAAGGAATTGACGAACCACAGCCTTCCGGAGATCGGCGACGCGTTCGGCGGACGAGACCACACCACGGTGCTGCACGCCTGTCGTAAGATTGCACAACTAAGGGAATCCGACGCGGATATCCGCGAGGATTACAAGAATCTGCTGCGTACATTGACCACCTGACCGCAGCCCAAGAGGCAAGGGACTAGACCATGCATTTCACAATTCAACGCGAAGCCCTGTTGAAACCCCTGCAACTGGTCGCCGGCGTCGTCGAGCGCCGCCAGACCTTGCCGGTCCTCTCGAACGTGCTGCTGGTAGTCGAAGGCCAGCAGCTATCGTTGACCGGCACTGACCTCGAGGTCGAGCTGGTTGGGCGCGTTGCCCTGGAAGAACCGGCTGAGCCGGGTGAGATTACCGTACCGGCCCGTAAGCTGATGGACATCTGCAAGAGCCTGCCCAGCGACGCGCTGATCGACATCCGTCTCGATGAGCAGAAGCTGCTCATCAAGGCAGGTCGTAGCCGCTTCACCCTTTCGACGCTGCCGGCGAACGACTTCCCGACCGTGGAGGAAGGCCCTGGCTCGCTGAATTTCAGTCTCGTGCAGAGCAAGCTGCGTCGGCTGATCGAACGCACCAGTTTTGCCATGGCTCAGCAGGATGTTCGTTACTACCTCAACGGCATGTTGCTGGAGGTGAATGCCGGTGTCCTGCGTGCCGTCGCCACAGACGGTCACCGGCTGGCCATGTGTGCCATGGAAGCCGGACTTGAAGGCGTCGACCGGCACCAGGTCATTGTGCCGCGCAAAGGTATCCTTGAACTGGCTCGCCTGCTGACAGAGCAGGACGGTGAAGTTCGCATTGTTCTGGGCCAGCATCATATCCGCGCTACTACCGGTGAGTTCACCTTCACCTCCAAACTCGTGGACGGTAAGTTTCCGGATTATGAGCGCGTACTCCCCCGTGGCGGTGACAAGCTGGTTATCGGTGACCGCCAGGCGCTGCGCGAGGCCTTCAGCCGTACGGCGATCTTATCCAACGAAAAGTACCGTGGTATTCGCCTGACGCTCGCTTCCGGCCTGCTCAAGATCCAGGCGAACAACCCAGAGCAAGAAGAGGCTGAAGAAGAAGTAGCGGTCGATTACAACGGCAGTAACCTGGAGATTGGCTTCAACGTGAGCTACCTCCTGGATGTACTGGGCGTGATGTCCACCGAGCAGGTCCGTCTGATTCTGTCCGATGCGAACAGCAGTGCCCTGGTGCAGGAAGCTGGCAACGACGACTCATCCTACGTCGTAATGCCGATGCGTCTGTAACGACTCAATGTCCCTCAGCCGTATCTCGGTCACCGGTGTGCGTAATCTGCAGCCGGTGACCCTTTCCCCCTCCCCCCGCATCAACATTCTCTACGGCGCTAACGGCAGCGGAAAAACCAGCCTGCTGGAAGCAATCCACCTCCTCGGTCTTGCCCGTTCGTTTCGCAGTACTCGGCTGCAACCAGTCATTCAGTACGAACAGTCTGCGTGTACGGTGTTTGGTCAAGTCGGCCTTGCTGAGGGTGGGCAGAGTAGTTTGGGCATCTCTCGGGATCGCCAGGGCGAGTTCCAGATTCGCATCGATGGGCAGAATGCTAAGAGTGCTGCCCAGCTGGCAGAGGCCTTGCCGCTTCAGCTGATCAACCCGGACAGTTTCCGTCTGCTCGAAGGTGCTCCGAAGATACGTCGACAGTTCCTCGATTGGGGAGTGTTCCACGTGGAACCTCGCTTCCTTCCCGCTTGGCAGCGACTGCAGAAGGCGCTGAGGCAGCGGAACTCGTGGCTCCGGCATGGTACACTGGACCCCGCTTCGCAGGCGGCTTGGGACCGGGAACTATGCCTGGCCAGTGATGAGATAGACCAGTATCGAAGGGCCTACATCCAGGCGTTGAAACCGGTCTTTCAACAGACTCTCGCTGACCTGGTGAACCTCGACAGTCTCACGCTCAGTTATTACCGTGGCTGGGACAAGGATCGGGAGCTGTCCGAAGTGCTGGCCACTTCCCTTCTCCGCGATCAACAAATCGGACACACCCAGGCCGGTCCGCAACGCGCCGATCTGCGATTGCGTTCAGGTGCACATAGCGCGGCAGACATACTGTCGCGCGGTCAACAGAAACTAGTGGTTTGCGCCCTGCGAATCGCCCAGGGCCATTTGGTGAACCATGCGAAACGTGGCCAGTGCATCTACCTAGTTGACGACTTACCGTCAGAGTTGGACGAGCAGCATCGGCAATCACTTTGCCGTTTGCTGGAAGATTTGGATTGCCAGGTGTTCATTACCTGCGTTGACCATGAATTTCTGAGGGATGGCTGGCGCACGGATACGCCAGTTGCCATGTTCCACGTGGAACATGGCTGTATCAGCCCCACGATCATCGGGAGTGAAGCATGAGCGAGAACAGAACGTACGACTCTTCCAGCATCAAGGTGCTGAAGGGGCTGGATGCCGTACGCAAACGCCCCGGCATGTACATCGGCGACACCGATGATGGGACAGGTCTACACCACATGGTGTTCGAGGTCGTTGATAACTCGATCGACGAAGCGCTTGCCGGCTTCTGCTCGGAAATTAGCATCACCATCCACACTGACGAATCCATCACCGTTCGCGACAACGGTCGTGGCATTCCGGTAGATATCCATAAGGAAGAAGGGGTTTCTGCCGCCGAGGTCATCATGACCGTGCTGCATGCGGGTGGTAAGTTCGACGACAATACCTACAAGGTGTCTGGTGGCCTTCACGGCGTGGGTGTTTCCGTTGTGAACGCCTTGTCCGAAGAGCTACGTCTTACCATCCGTCGTGCTGGTCAGGTCTGGGAACAGATCTACCGCCATGGCGTTCCGCAGTTCCCCTTGCGCCCGGTTGGTGAGACCGATGGTACCGGCACCGAAGTGCATTTCAAGGCGTCGTCTGAGACGTTCAGCAATATCCACTTCAGCTGGGACATCCTGGCCAAGCGCCTGCGTGAACTGTCCTTCCTCAACTCGGGCGTAGGCATCGTGCTGCGCGACGAGCGCAGCGGCAAGGAAGAACTGTTCAAGTACGAAGGCGGCCTAAAGGCATTCGTCGAGTATCTGAACACCAACAAGACTATCGTTAATGAGGTCTTCCACTTCAATGTTCAGCGTGAAGAAGACGGCGTTGGTGTAGAAGTCGCCCTGCAGTGGAACGACAGCTTCAACGAAAACCTCCTCTGTTTCACCAACAACATTCCTCAGCGTGACGGTGGCACCCACTTGGCGGGCTTCCGCTCCGCGCTTACCCGTAACCTGAACAACTACATCGAACAGGAAGGCCTGGCGAAGAAGTACAAGATCGCCACTACCGGTGACGATGCGCGCGAAGGTCTGACTGCCATCATTTCGGTAAAGGTGCCGGATCCCAAGTTCAGCTCCCAGACCAAGGACAAACTTGTTTCCTCCGAAGTGAAAACCGCGGTGGAACAGGAAATGGGCAAATTCTTCGCTGATTTCTTGCTGGAAAACCCGAACGAAGCCAAGGCCGTAGTTGGGAAGATGATCGACGCCGCACGCGCCCGAGAGGCGGCGCGCAAGGCCCGTGAGATGACCCGCCGCAAGGGGGCCCTGGATATCGCCGGTTTGCCGGGAAAACTGGCCGACTGCCAGGAAAAAGACCCTGCCCTTTCCGAACTTTACATTGTGGAGGGTGATTCTGCGGGTGGCTCGGCGAAGCAAGGCCGCAACCGCAAGACCCAAGCGATCCTGCCGCTCAAGGGCAAGATCCTCAACGTAGAGAAAGCCCGTTTCGACAAGATGCTGTCCTCCCAGGAAGTTGGCACCCTGATTACTGCACTAGGCTGCGGGATCGGGCGTGAGGAGTACAACATCGAGAAGCTGCGCTACCACAACATCATCATCATGACCGACGCCGATGTCGACGGTTCGCACATCCGAACCCTGCTGCTGACGTTCTTCTTCCGGCAGATGCCGGAGCTGATCGAGCGCGGCTACGTCTACATCGCGCAGCCGCCGCTGTACAAAGTGAAGAAGGGCAAGCAGGAGCAGTACATCAAGGATGACGAGGCCATGGATGAGTACATGACCCAGTCGGCCCTGGAAGACGCTAGCCTGCACGTCAACGAGAATGCACCGGGCCTCTCCGGTGAGGCCCTCGAGCGTCTGGTGAACGATTACCGCAACGTGATGCGCACCCTCAAGCGCCTGTCGCGCCTGTATCCCCAGGACCTGACTGAGTACATGATCTACCTGCCACGTGTCAGTGTTGATCAGCTCTCCGACCAGGTGGCGATGCAAGCCTGGCTGGAAGGCTTGCAGGCGCGTTTGAAGGCAGCGGAGAAGTCGGGTCTGACCTACACCGCCAGCCTTCGTGAAGACCGCGAGCGTCACCTGTGGCTGCCGGAAGTTGAGCAAACTGCTCATGGTCTGTCTCACTACATAACCTTCAACCGGGATTTCTTCGCCAGCAACGACTACCGCCAGGTGACCGAGTTGGGCGACCAACTCAACAACCTGCTGGAAGATGGTGCCTACGTTCAGCGTGGTGAGCGCAAGAAGCCGGTGACGAGCTTCAAGGAAGCACTGTCATGGCTGATGACCGAAAGCACCAAGCGTCACACCATCCAGCGCTATAAAGGGCTGGGTGAGATGAACCCGGAGCAGCTGTGGGAAACCACCATGGACCCGACTGTCCGTCGCATGCTCAAGGTCACCATCGAAGACGCCATCGCCGCCGACCAGATCTTCAACACCTTGATGGGTGACGCCGTCGAGCCGCGTCGTGACTTCATCGAGAGCAACGCCCTGGCGGTGTCGAACCTCGACGTCTGACGTGGCGTCGAAAGGCAGTATGCGCGTCTGAATGTCACCGACGTTGCAATCAAAGATCGAACCCCGGCCAAAAGCCGGGGTTTTTCTTTTTCCGCTAAATGACTAAATGATGGGATTAGGCGGGCGTGAAGGACCAAGCAGGCTATTTGCACCTATCAGGTAAGCACCGCCAAACGGTTTGCGAAGTGGCGTTGATGGGACGGGCGCATTGGCCTGTCTTGCAGAGAAAACCTATGATTCGGAATCCAGGGAGTACTGGCGCCATCAGGCCGCATCGTTCAGGGACGCTGCGCGGCGCGTGTATGTGATCAACGGAAGCCGTCTCAAGAGGGCTCTCCAGCTCGCATGAGATGTTACTTCGCAAGGCTGGCCTGGATAGGGTTTGGTATGAGGCATTCGGTTTAATCTCTCAGAGCCACCATGTGTGTCGTCGGCAACAGTCGCCATAGGAGTGACTTCTTGAAGTATGGCTTGCTCGCCAGCATTGTGAGTCTGTCACTGGTCCTGGCGGCTTGTGGCACACATCCGGGGGTGCCTTCGTCTTACGACGAAGTCTACAAGTCGTACATGCAAGGCCACGTGGAGATGCTGCGTACTCACGCACCTTGGATGACCGAGACGGAGCGGCAAGCACATGCCCAGGCTCAGGCGACCGAGGTGATCAAGAGCTTGAAGGCGCAGAACCAGTTCGGTGTTGTGATTCCTCCTATCATGATTCCGTTGCCAGCCCCACCGTCGACGTATGTGCCGAAGGCTGTAGAAGATCCCTTACCCCCAAAACCTAAGGCAGAGACTGCGAACGTTGAGCCGCTGGCGAAGCCGGATCTTCAGTTTCAGGCTCCCTCGGTGGGGGCAGTTCAAGTTGATCAGGATGATCCTCCCCCGCTGGAGCCTTCAGTAGCTGTCCAGCCGTTGCCCCCTGAAGAGGTGGTCAGCACAGAGTCGTCTGAGGTGGACGGCCGGGGCTTTCTCGATGGCACCTATGTACTCGAAGGCGGGAATTACTCCATCAATATCGAGCAAGACGGAGATAACCTGGTTGTCGTCGAGCCAAACAAGCGATCGATCTATGAGCGGCAACCTGACGGCAGTTACCAGTTCTACAGTGAAAATAGTGGATCCACATTCTCGCTGCGCCTCCTCGATCCGGGCACCATCGAGACGGATCGAGTTCCGTCTGCTGGCACTCCTAGTACCTTGAAACGGGTGGAGGGAAGGGCCGCAGCTCAAGTTTCAGCGGTGAACCAAACCTACGCCTTAATCGCGGAACACTACAGTGAACTGGCCCAGAGCGATCCGGATAACGTCCAGGTCTGGACGATGTGTTCAGCTGTAGCATTCAAGCGCAGCCTCTCTGAAGACGAAGACTTCTCGCGCTATGCGAGGCAGGTTTCGGAGAGTTTGAAGTCGATCGCTGTGACCAGCACGAACCCCTGCTCCGATGCGATTCCAAGCAGCTATTGGTAAGTAAAAAAATTCAACGTGCGTTCTGGCGAGTGCGTGGGTGTTGCGTTGTCCCCGAATCAGGAGCGGCCCGAACGCTGCGCGAACCGCTGTACGCTGCTGCGGATGATCTTGGCCAATCGAATAACGTCGCGTCATGGCCAGATCTAGTGCGGATCCTCGGGGTCCGCCGGCAGCAAGCATTGATCAATCAACCATGCGTAATGGAGGAGCCCGGCGATGCGAATCATCCTGAGCCGCAAGGGTTTCGATTCGTCCGCCGGGGGTTGTCCGAGTCCAATACTGCCAGATGGACGCCTTTGCTCACTCCCCATCCCGGACGATGCATCGTCCATCTCCTACGGGGAGATCGACTACTGCGGCACCAACCTTGGTGAGTTGGTGTGCCAGCTGACGCTTAATGCGCGCTGGCAGGGCGAAGGGGCTCACCTGGACCCTGACCTACGCGCCGACGCCCTACCCCGCTTACCTGGCTGGACACCGATGCTGGGGCAAAGTGGCAGTGCTCAGGGACACTTGCGTAATGAGGGCGTGACGGTCGGCGATCTGTTTCTCTTCTTCGGCTCCTTTCGCCCCGTACAGCAGGTTGCCGGTGGTTGGCGCTTCAGCCCGCGCCAGGCACCCCGCCAGGTGATCTGGGGCTGGCTGCAAGTAGGCAAAGTTCTCAAGGTCGACGAATTGCTTGGGGACACGATACCTTGGGCGCGTTATCACCCTCACTTCGCATATGGGAAGGATGCCTCCAATACCCTGTACCTGGCCAGGGAGAAGCTGAGTCTGGATGGAATTGCCGCGGGTTATCCGGGAGCCGGAACCTTCTCGTATCTGGATGAGCGCCTGGTGCTGACTGCTTCCGACTCGAAGCGCCAGACGCGCTGGCGTTTACCGACCTTCTTTGCTCCCGGGAAGGGTCAGCGTGGGCTGAGCTTTCACCGAAATCCCAATCGATGGGCATGTGCCGAAGACGGCTGCCTGCTGGACAGCGCATTCCGGGGTCAAGAGTTCGTCCTGGATATGCAGGGCGATGAACGCCCGTTGGGTTGGATCATATCGTTGCTGGCGGCAGCTCGAACCTGAGGAGTTTTCCTATTCAGGGTAATGGGTTACACGCGTGAAACAGGGGGTAACACTACGGTGGCAATCCAGAGTGAGGGGTGTTACCCATGGTCCGGCTTTGGGGCATCAGGGCGGGTCGTATCGGAACATTTCAGGGCCGTAACAGAGCGCTCTCGAGAGCGTTATTTTTGTAAGGTATTGATTTGTAAGGATTTACAAAAACATGGCACGAGTCATGCTCTATAGACGGTACAACAACAATAACAAGCTTCAAAAAGAACTTTTTTCGACTCTGACAGAACAACAACAGCCCAGAGAAGAAGCAAACCGATTTTTTTGGACAGGGTGTGTCGTTCCATACCCGGTGGCTAGAGCAACAGAACAATAAAACTACCTTGAGGTAGCGGCGCTCTGGTTGGTTCAGTTAATGACGATGGCATGATCAGCGTCCAAAAAAATCCGTTTGCCCTCGGTCCATGTTGGGACCAGCCAATTCTGGCTCGCTAGTAGCCAGTAGCAAAAAACAACAACGAATACTCGATAAGAACAACAACAAAAAAGAAAAAACATTTGAGGGGAGCTTCGGCTCCCCTCAGTGCTTTCAGGTCTGCGAAAACTCCGTTCCTTTTCTGATTCCCTTATCGATCCGGTTGCGACGCGGGTGCGCGTTCCCATGGCTGTTGGGTGTGTCGGCGACTGATTGGGGAGCGTAGTCTGGAGGCGCTTGCAGAGGCCCAGAAGGCCATACAGGAGCAACGAGATGGATGAGAGCAAGGGGGATGCATCGTGCATCTCCGATGAAGAGATCAGCGCTTACATGACACGGCAGCTGCGTTCAGGCCGGGTCAAGCCCGCTGTGCTGGTGGTGCTGACTGAGAAGAACTTCCCGGGCGTCGCACGCGAACGGATTATCCGCTGTTTCAACACCCTGGATTCGACGTATCTGAAGGGGTAATACCGGGGGATGGCAGAAATCGTTATGCACTTTCTCGCTAAGCCTTAGCGTAAAAGGTAAACCCTTGTAGATCAGTGGCTTGCGCTATGATTTCGGCGATTAGCCAAAATTTTGTTAACAGCTTATCCACAGATCAGGCCGGTTGGTCCAGAGTCGCTGCGGATTGCGGGCCCTCGAGCTCGCGCTGAGTGGCTTCCACCCAGGCGAAGGCTCGTTCGTTCAGCTCGGCGATCGCACGCGGACCCTCTCCCGCTGCCTGCATCGCGGGGCCAATGACGACCTGGATGGTCCCGGGGCGCTTGGCCCAGCCCTCCTTTGGCCAGAAATGCCCGGCATTGTGCGCTACCGGTAGGACGGGGAGTCCGGCATTGACTGCCAGCGCTGAGCCGCCCCGAGAGAACTTGCCCATCTGCCCGACCGGAACTCGAGTGCCTTCGGGGAAAATCAGCACCCAGGCACCCTGCTTCAAGCGCTCGTCGCCCTGCGCCGCCAGTTGCTTGAGGGCAGCCTTTGGATTACTTCGATCAATCGCGATGGGCTTCATCAGTGCCATGGCCCAGCCGAAAAAGGGCACGCGCAATAGCTCGCGCTTGACCACCTGGCTGAGGGGCTCGAAGGCACCGGAGAGGAAGAACGTCTCCCAGGTGCTTTGATGCTTGGCGAGGATCACGCAGGGCCGATCAGGCACATTCTCAAGTCCCTTCACCTCGTAGCGAATGCCGACCATCACTTTGGCCAGCCAGACGGCGAAACGGCACCAGCGCCAGACAATGAAACGGTAGCGTGCCCGGAAGGGCATGAACGGTGCGAAGAAGAGACTTAGCGTGCCCCAGATGAAGGCGCTCAACGATAGCAGCAGGTAAAAGAGGAAGGTTCTGATGGCCTGCACTGTCGTCATGGGAGCTGTTGACCTTACTGAAGTAGATGTGTGGCGACTGCCGCCAGATCGTCGAATACCAGGGTTCCCGCCGGCAACGGCTTGGCCAGGGTGCGTTCGCCCTTGCCGGTCTTCACCAAAACGGGCTGACAATCGACGGCCCGCGCGGCTTCCAGGTCACCACTGCTGTCGCCAACGAACCAGGTGCCAGCAAGGTCCACGCCATAGTGTTCGCCGATGCGCTTTAGCATACCGGGACGGGGTTTGCGGCAATCGCAGCCTTCGTCAGGGCCGTGCGGGCAATACTCGATCACGCCGAGTTCACCGCCCTGCTCTGCCACCAGTTCGCGCAAGCGGGCATGCATGGAGTCCAGCGTGGCGAGGTCGTAGTAGCCACGGGCGATGCCAGACTGGTTGGTGGCCACGGTCACGGTCCAGCCGGCCTTGCTCAGGCTGGCGATGGCGGTGATGGCGCTGGGAATGGGGACCCATTCCTCGAGAGATTTAATGTACGCGTCGGAGTCTTCATTGATGACGCCGTCGCGGTCGAGAATCAGTAGTTTCATGAACATTGCCTGAAGCGTAGAGCCGGATACCCGAAGCACCAGGCGTCGGGTATCCGGTCCACGGGCTTGTATCAGCCCAGTACCGAGATGTCAGCCACGCCCAGGAACAGGCCGCGCAGCTTGGCCAGCAGTGCATAGCGGTTGCTGCGCACGGCGGCATCTTCAGCGTTGACCAGTACGGCCTCGAAGAAGCTGTCTACCGGCTCACGCAGGCTGGCCAGGCGCTCCAGCGCCTCGCGATAGCTGCCGGCGTTCGCCAGGGCCACCTCGGCGTCAGCCACGGCCTTGGCCAGGGCCTGCTCGGCGGCTTCCTGCAGCAGCGCATTGTCCACGCTGCTCGGCACGCTGCCTTCAGCCTTGCTCAACAGGTTGGAGACGCGCTTGTTGGCAGCGGCCAGGGCGGCAGCTTCAGGTAGCTTGCGGAAGGCCTGTACGGCCTGCACGCGCTGGTCGAAGTCCAGCGCCGAGGTCGGCTGCAGGGCACGCACGGAGAGGTACACGGCCACGTCCACGCCTTCGTCTTCATAACGGGCCCGCAGGCGGTCGAAGACGAACTCCAGCACCTGGTCGGCCAGCCCTTCGGACTTCACCTTGGCGCCATAGAGGTCGACGGCGAAGGCGACGGCGGCGCCGAGGTCGAGGTTGAGCTGCTTCTCGATCAGGATGCGCAGCACCCCCAGGGCCTGACGACGCAGGGCAAAGGGGTCCTTGCTGCCGGTGGGTAGCATGCCGATGCCGAAGATGCCAACCAGGGTGTCCAGTTTGTCGGCCACGGCCACGGCTGCACCGGTGAGGGTTTGCGGTAGCTCGGCGCCAGCGCCACGGGGCATGTACTGCTCGTTCAGTGCTTGGGCGACGTCTTCCGGCTCGCCATCGTTGATCGCGTAGTAGTAGCCGGCGATGCCCTGCATCTCAGGGAACTCGCCGACCATTTCAGTGGCCAGGTCGCACTTGGCGAGGATACCGGCGCGGGCCGCGCGGGCCGGGTCGGCGCCGATCTGCTCGGCCACGAAACCTGCCAGGCGGGATATGCGCTCGGCCTTCTCGAACACGGTGCCGAGCTGGGCCTGGAACACGACGTTCTTCAGGCGCTCATTGAAGCTTTCCAGCTTCTGCTTCTTGTCCTGCTTGAAGAAGAACTCGGCGTCGGTGAGGCGCGGGCGCACCACCTTTTCGTTGCCGGAAATGATCTGTGCAGGATTCTTGCTGTCCACGTTGGCCACGGTGATGAAGCGCGGCAGCAGCTTGCCGTTGGCGTCCAGCAGGCAGAAGTACTTCTGGTTGTCCTGCATGGTGGTGATCAGGGCTTCTTGCGGCACTTCGAGGAAGCGTTCCTCGAAGGAGCACACCAGCGGCACTGGCCACTCGACCAGGGCAGTCACTTCGTCCAGCAGGTCCGCGGGAACCACTGCGGTGCCCTTCTGCTCGGCGGCCAGCTCGGCAACGCGCTTGGCGATGATCTCGCGGCGCTCGGCGAAATCGGCCAGCACGTGGGCGCTACGCAGGTCTTCCAGGTAAGTGGATGGTTTGCTGATGCGGATGTTGTCCGGGTTGTGGAAACGATGGCCACGGGATTCACGGCCGGCCTTCTGCGCGAGGATCACACAGTCGACAACTTCTTCGCCGAACAGCATGACCAGCCATTGGGTCGGACGGACGAACTCTTCGCGGCGGGCGGCCCAGCGCATGCGCTTCGGAATCGGCAGCGCGGCGAGGGAGGTTTCGACGATGCCGGGCAGCAGGCCTGCGGCGGGCTGGCCGGGGATGGTCTGGCTGAACTTCAGCTTCGGGCCGCTCTTGTCGATCTGTTCCAGGTCGACGCCACATTTGCGGGCGAAGCCCAGGGCAGCCTGGGTCGGTTTGCCTTCGGCATCGAAGGCGGCCTGGACCGGAGGGCCGTCGAGATTGACGCTGCGATCAGGCTGCTGGGTGGCCAGTTGCTCGACCACTACTGCCAGGCGGCGCGGGGCGGCGAACACCTGGGCCTTGGCATAGCCGAGGCCGGCGGCCTTGAGGCCTTGCTCGATGCCGCCGAGGAAGGCATCACCCAGGGATTTCAGGGCCTTGGGAGGCAGCTCTTCGGTGCCCAGCTCTACCAGGAAATCTTGTGCACTCATTCTTGAGCCTCCAGCTTGGCCAGTACTTCGTCACGCAGTTCGGGAGTGGCCATGGGGAAGCCGAGGCGCGCGCGCGCCTGCAGGTAGCTTTGCGCCACGGCGCGGGCCAGGGTGCGCACGCGCAGGATGTAGCGCTGGCGCTCGGTCACCGAGATCGCACGGCGGGCGTCCAGCAGGTTGAAGGTGTGGGAAGCCTTGAGGACCATCTCGTAGGTCGGCAGCGGCAGCTGCAGCTCGATCAGGCGGTTGGCCTCGCTTTCGTAGAAGTCGAAGAGTTCGAACAGCTTCTCGACGTTGGCGTGCTCGAAGTTGTAGGTCGACTGTTCCACCTCATTCTGGTGGAACACGTCGCCGTAAGTGACCTTGCCGAAGGGGCCGTCGGCCCAGACCAGGTCGTACACCGAATCGACGCCCTGGATGTACATGGCCAGGCGCTCCAGGCCGTAGGTGATCTCGCCGGTGACCGGGTAGCACTCGATGCCACCGACCTGCTGGAAGTAGGTGAACTGGGTCACTTCCATGCCGTTCAGCCAGATTTCCCAGCCCAGGCCCCAGGCGCCAAGGGTCGGCGATTCCCAGTTGTCCTCGACGAAGCGAATGTCATGCACCAGCGGGTCGATGCCGATGGCCTTCAGCGAGCCGAGGTACAGCTCCTGGAAGTTTTCCGGGTTGGGCTTCAAGACCACCTGGAACTGGTAGTAGTGCTGCAGGCGGTTCGGGTTTTCGCCGTAGCGGCCGTCGGTCGGCCGGCGGGACGGCTGCACATAGGCGGCGTTCCAGGTCTCCGGGCCAATGGCGCGGAGGAAGGTGGCGGTGTGGAAAGTACCGGCGCCCACTTCCATGTCGTAGGGCTGGAGCACCACGCAGCCCTGCTCGGCCCAGTACTGCTGCAGGGCGAGGATCAGGTCTTGGAAGGTGCGCACGGCGGGCGTAGTCTGGCTCACGAATTTCACCTGTGCTGGGTCTTCGACGGAAAATGCCGGAGTATACCCGATCCGACCCCGCCGCAACCGCATGGAAAGCCTTATGCCACGCTGCTTCTGGTGCAATGACGACCCCCTCTACATCGCCTACCACGACACCGAATGGGGCGTACCGCTGAAGGACCCGGCGGCGCTCTTCGAACTGCTCCTGCTGGAAGGCTTCCAGGCTGGCCTGTCGTGGATCACCGTGCTGAAGAAACGCGAGCGTTACCGCGAGGTGCTGTTTGGCTTCGACCCCAAGCGCTTGTCTGTAATGAGCGATGAGGAGATCGAGAAGCTGATGCAGGACCCGGGCATCATCCGCAACTTTCTCAAGCTCAAGGCCGCGCGGCAGAACGCCCAGGCCTGGCTGCGCCAGGAAGACCCGGTAGCGCTGCTGTGGTCGTTCGTCGGCGGCAAACCGAAGGTCAACCACTTCAGCGAGCGCGGCCAGGTCCCGGCGGCTACTCCCGAGGCCGAAGCGATGAGCCGCGCACTGAAGAAGGCCGGCTTCACCTTCGTCGGCCCGACCATCTGCTACGCCTTCATGCAGGCCGCCGGCATGGTCATGGATCACACCACCGACTGCGACCGTTATCGCGAGCTGACCCTGTGATCCGGTGCGAGGGTAGAATGCGCGCTTTCGAACGTCCTGGAGTTGCCTGTGGATAAGTTGAAAGGTGCGCTGATTGTCGGCTTCCTGCGCCTCTTCGCGATGTTGCCCTGGCGCGCCGTGCAAGCGGTTGGCGCGACCATTGGCTGGCTGATGTGGAAGCTGCCGAACCGTTCCCGCGACGTGGTGCGGATCAACCTGTCCAAATGCTTCCCCGAGTGGTCGCCGGCGGAGTTGGAGCAGCGTGTTGGCCAGAGCTTGATGGACATCGGCAAGACCTTCACCGAAAGCGCCTGCGCCTGGATCTGGCCGGCGGAGAAATCCATCGGGCTGGTACGCGAAGTGGAAGGCCTGGAAGTGCTGCGCGAGGCCCTGGCCAGTGGTAAGGGCGTGGTGGGCATCACCAGCCACCTGGGCAACTGGGAAGTGCTGAACCACTTCTACTGCGCCCAGTGCAGACCCATCATCTTCTACCGCCCGCCGAAGCTGAAGGCAGTGGACGAGCTGCTGCAGAAGCAGCGTGTGCAGTTGGGTAACCGTGTGGCGCCGTCCACCAAGGAAGGCATCCTCAGCGTCATCAAGGAAGTGCGCAAGGGCGGTGCCGTGGGCATTCCCGCGGACCCGGAGCCGAGCCTGTCGGCGGGCGTCTTCGTGCCCTTCCTCGGTACCCTGGCGCTGACCAGTAAGTTCGTCCCTGGCATGCTCGCCGGTGGCAAGGCGCGTGGCGTGTTCCTCCATGCCCTGCGCCTGCCCGATGGCTCGGGCTTCAAGGTCATCCTCGAAGCCGCCCCCGAAGGTATGTACAGCGAGAACGTCGAAGAAGGCGTTGCCGCCATGAGCCAGGTGGTTGAGAAATACGTGCGGGCCTACCCGACCCAGTACATGTGGAGCATGAAGCGCTTCAAGAAACGCCCCGAGGGCGAGAAGAAGTGGTACTGACGAACAAGGCGCCGAGAGGCGCCTTTTTCATGGACGGGTATTTCTCAACCGTGGAAGGGTTGAATCGAGTCGCGATAAGCCGTATTAACGAGCGCTGAAAACGGCTCAGGATGATGCGATCTCATGGCGAACCAGCGTCAATTTCCCCGAACTCCGATGAAATGCAGGATCAAGATCAGCCACCCGAGCTTCGGCGACCTGATTGCCCAGACCCGTGACCTGTCCGATGGCGGCGTCTATGTCCGCCATCCCGACCTGACCGCCCTGTCCGTCGGCAGCATCGTTTGCGGCCAGGTGCAGGATCTGCCGATCGAGGCGCCGATCCTGCAGATGGAGGTGATGCGCGTGGATGCCGAGGGCGCCGGGTTCCGTTTCCTCGACAGCGACTAGTCGTCCGCAGTGGTGAGGCGCGCCTTTACTGTCGGTGCCTCGCGCGCATCCTGGCGCAGCCATTCCGCCGGTGGGCATCCCACCAGGCTGGCGAAGGTTCTGGAAAAGGACGCTTGCGAGCTGTAGCCCACAGCGTCTGCCACAACCTTGATCGGCACTCCGTCTCGCAGCAGGTCCTGGGCGACTTTCATGCGCCAGCCGCTCAGATAGCCCATGGGCGAGACGCCCAGCACCCGGCTGAACCAGGCGGAGAACTTCGAGCGTGACATCGCCGCCAGGCCCGCCATCCGTTCCACGCTCCAGTCCGCTTCGGGCTCGTCATGCAGCCGACTCAGTACGGAGCCCAGCCGAGGATCCTGCAGTGCGTAGAACAGGCCTCCGGCGATCCTGCCGTCCTGGACTGCCCGCCGCACCAGCAGCACGAAGAGATACTCGAACAGCAGGTTCAGCGCCTTGGCGCGACCTGGCGCCTGGTCCTGGAACTCCTCCACCAGGGCACGGATTACCGGCAGCGCATGGCCGAGGGCGTCGAGCGGGAATACCAGGGTTTCTTCCAGTCCAAGGGGAAGCGGTTGTGCCGTGCCCCTGCCGAACCGGAAGGAAGCGCAGATCAGCTCGGCTCCTTCCATGGAGCTGGAACGCAACTGGTAGCGGCAGCTACTGGGGCAGAACAGCACGCTTGGCTGGCTGATCGACACGTTCGGCATGCCCGGCTGGATCAGGTCGAGGCCGCCACGCTCCACCAGATGGATGAATGCCATCCCGGGTGGCTTGTCGAGCATCAGGGCGCCGTCCACGCGGCCGGCGAAGAACAGTCGGCCCTGGAGATTGGTGCGTTCGAAAAACTCGGAAAGGACATCCATCGGGGACAACCTGGCAAAGATCCTGTACGTCCTGGGAAAAGCCGTCGGGGGCACGGCCATAGGATGAACTCAAGCCGATGTTAGCCAGCCAGAAGGCCGGCGGCCATGGCCCTGCGCGATTTATCCACAGCCCACAGGAGTTCACCCTCATGAGCCAGACATCCCCCTACGCCGATCCCCTCGAACCCGCGCTGCCTGACCCGGGCATGAAGCTCGACCTGGCCCGCGCCGCGTTGGTGGTCATCGACCCGCAGATCGACTTCCTCAGCCCTGAAGGGGTGAGCTGGAGTGTGTTCGGCAAAAGCATTACCGAGCACGATACGGTCAAGCACATCGGCCAGCTCTTTGCCGCGGCCAAGACGGCCGGCATCACGGTTGCCGTATCGCCGCACTACTACTACCCCAGCGACCACCAGTGGCAGTTCGGCGGACCGCTGGAGAAAGTCATGCACAACATCGGCATGTTCGACCGCAAAGGGCCGCTGAACCTGGAAGGCTTCGAAAACTCCGGCGCGGACTTCCTGCCCGAGTACAAGCCCTACATCCTCGACGGAAAGACCATCATTGCCTCGCCGCACAAAGTCTATGGCCCGGAAACCAATGACCTGGCGCTGCAACTGCGCAAGCACGGCGTGTCGCAGGTGATCCTGGCCGGTATGGCTGCCAACCTCTGTGTGGAATCCCACCTGCGAGAGCTGCTGGAGACCGGGTTTGAAGTCGCGGTGGTGCGCGACGCCACGGCGGGTCCGACGACCCCGGAAGGCGATGGCTACCTGGCCGCGTTGATCAACTTCCGGTTCATCGCCAATGCGCTGTGGACCACCGAACAGACCCTCGGCTACCTGCGCGGCCAGTGATCCGGAGCCCCGCCGCTTTCGGGCGGTGGGGCGAAGGGCGTTCAGCGCCGCCTATTGCCGATGTCCACCAGCCGAAATGACCTATTGCCGAAAAAATCTGACGGGGAGAGCCGATTGATCAGGCCGTAGCGCCCCCGCGCTTGTCCAGGCGCTTGAGGAATACGGTCATCTCCTTTTCCGCCTGCTTGTCGCCATGGGCGCGGGCGGCATCCAGGCCCTGGGTCCAGGCTTCACGTGCAGCGGGGAAGTCGCCCTGCGTCTCCAGGGCTTTGCCCAGCAGCTTCCAGGCGGCGGAGTACTTCGGGTCTTGCTCCACGCAGCGGCGAAGGTGCAGGGCAGCCTTGGCGGCATCACCCTGGTCGAGGTAGCCCTTGCCCAGGCCGAAGCGCAACAGCGCGTTGTCCACGCCCTTGGCCAGCATCTTTTCCAGTCCTTCGAGCATGCGGTGTCCCCTTAGAAGAAGGTCAGGCCAACCTGGAACAGGCGCTCGGCGTCGCGGATGTACTTCTTGTCCACCAGGAAGAGGATCACGTGGTCGCCCGACTCGATCACCGTATCGTCGTGGGCGATCAGCACTTCCTCGTCGCGGATGATGGCGCCAATGGTGGTGCCTGGCGGCAGGGCGATGTCCTCGATCATCTTGCCCACCACCTTGCTCGACTTGGCATCGCCATGGGCGATGGCTTCGATGGCCTCGGCCGCGCCGCGGCGCAGGGAGTGCACGCTGACGATATCGCCACGGCGCACGTGGGTCAGCAGGGTGCCGATGGTGGCCAGCTGCGGGCTGATGGCGATGTCGATATCGCCGCCCTGCACCAGGTCCACATACGCCGGGTTGTTGATGATGGTCATCACCTTCCGCGCACCCAGGCGCTTTGCCAGCAGCGAGGACATGATGTTGGCCTCGTCGTCGTTGGTCAGGGCCAGGAAGATATCCGCATCGTTGATGTTCTCTTCCACCAGCAGGTCGCGGTCGGAGGCGCTGCCTTGCAGCACGATGGTGCTGTCGAGGACTTCCGAGAGATGACGGCAGCGCGCCGGACTCATCTCGATGATCTTCACCTGGTAACGGCTTTCGATGGCCTCGGCGAGACGTTCGCCGATGTGCCCGCCGCCCGCGATCACCACGCGCTTGTAACTGTCTTCCAGGCGGCGCAGTTCGCTCATCACGGCACGGATATGCGCCTTGGCGGCAATGAAGAAGACCTCGTCGTCGGCCTCGATCACGGTGTCGCCCTTGGGCAGGATCGGCCGGTTGCGGCGGAAGATGGCGGCCACGCGCGTATCCACGTTGGGCATGTGCTCGCGGATCTGTCGCAACTCCTGCCCCACCAGCGGACCACCGTAGTACGCCTTGACCCCCACCAACTGGGCCTTGCCTTCGGCGAAGTCGATCACCTGCAGCGCGCCGGGATACTCAATCAGGCGCTTGATGTAGTTGGTGACCACCTGTTCGGGGCTGATCAACACGTCCACCGGGATGGCTTCGTTGTCGAACAGGCCGGTACGGGTCAGGTAGGCCGCTTCACGCACCCGGGCGATCTTGGTGGGCGTGTGGAAGAGGGTGTAGGCCACTTGGCAGGCGACCATGTTCACCTCGTCGCTGTTGGTGACTGCCACCAGCATGTCGGCGTCGTCGGCACCGGCCTGGCGCAGCACGGTGGGGAAGGACCCCTTGCCCTGGACAGTGCGGATGTCCAGGCGATCGCCGAGATCGCGCAGGCGATCACCGTCGGTGTCGACCACGGTGATGTCGTTGGCTTCCCCCGACAGGTGTTCGGCGAGGGTGCCGCCAACCTGGCCGGCGCCGAGAATGATGATCTTCACTGCAGACTCCCTTAGCCGCGGGGCGAAGCGGCGATCTTGACCAGCTTGGCATAGTAGAAACCGTCATGGCCGACTTCTTGTGCCAGCAATTGGCGGCCATGGGGTTGTTTCAATCCGAACGGGCCGGGGATATCCAGTTCGCGGGCCCCCGGGGTGCGAGCGAGGAAGGCCGCGATGTTGTCGCTGTTTTCCATGGGCAGTGTGGAGCAGGTGGCGTAGAGCAGCACGCCGCCCACCTCCAGGGTCTGCCAGAGAGCGTCTAGCAGCTCGCCCTGGAGCTTGGCCAGTGCGTCGATGTCCTCTTCCTTGCGTGTCAACTTGATATCCGGGTGACGGCGGATCACTCCGGTGGCCGAACAGGGCGCGTCGAGGAGAATACGCTGGAACGGTTTGCCGTCCCACCAGGTTCCGGTGTCGCGGCCGTCGGCGGCGATCAGGCGGGCATCCAGGCCGAGGCGTGCGAGGTTTTCGCGCACGCGCACCAGACGGCTTTCTTCCAGGTCCACGCCCAGCACTTCGGACAGGCCGGGCTCCGCCTCCAGCAAGTGGCAGGTCTTGCCGCCGGGTGCGCAGCAGGCATCCAGCACGCGTTGACCGGGGGCCAGTTCCAGCAGGTCGGCGGCCAGCTGGGCGGCCTCGTCCTGCACGCTGACGCGACCTTCAGCGAAGCCTGGCAGGGTCTTCACATCGCAGGCTTCGGCCAGGCGGATGCCGTCGCGGCTGAAGGTGCAGGGCTCGGCGGCAATGCCGGCCTGGCGAAGTTCGGTCAGGTAGGCGTCGCGGCCGCCATGGCGGCGATTGACGCGCAGGATCAGCGGCGGGTGGGCGTTGTTCGCTGCGCAGACCGCTTCCCAGTGTTCCGGCCAGGCGGCCTTGAGGGCCTTTTGCAGCCAGCGCGGGTGGGCGGTGCGCGCTGCCGGGTCACGTTCCAGCTCGGCGAAGATTGTCTCGCCATCGCGCTGTGCGTTGCGCAGCACGGCGTTGATCAATCCCTTGGCCCAAGGTTTCTTCAGCTTGTCCGCGCAGCCGACGGTTTCACCGATGGCTGCGTGGGCGGGAATGCGCGTGTAGAAGAGCTGGTAGAGGCCCACCAGCAGCAGGGCTTCCACATCTTTGTCAGCGGCCTTGAAAGGCTTTTGCAAGAGACGTTCGGCCAGGGCGGCAAGGCGTGGCTGCCAGCGGGCGGCGCCGAAGGCGAGGTCCTGGGCCAGGGCGCGGTCGCGGGGCTCCACCTTGTCCAACTGGGGCGGCAGGCTACCGCCCAGCGAGGCCTTGCCAGAAAGTACCGCGGCCAGTGCGCGGGCGGCGGCGAGACGAGGGTTCATGCGCCCAGTACCTTGCCCAGGGCGAACTGCTCGCGGCGGCTGTTGTAAAGGTCGGCGAAGTTCAGTGGCTTGCCGCCGGGCAATTGAAGGCGGGTCAGGCGCAGGGCGCCTTCGCCACAGGCGACGGTCAGGCCGTCCTTGCTGGCGGCGAGGATCTGGCCGGGCTGGCCCTTGCCCTCACCGAGCACGGCGGCCAGCACCTTCAAGGGTTCGTCATCGAGTGTGCTGTGGCAGATGGGCCAGGGGTTGAAGGCGCGCACCAGGCGTTCCAGCTCAATGGCCGGGCGACCCCAGTCGAGGCGCGCCTCGTCCTTGTTCAACTTGTGGGCGTAATTGGCCAGGGCGTCGTCCTGGACTTCACCCTGCAAGGTGCCGGCGGCCAGCCCTTCGATGGCTTCCAGCACTGCTTTCGGGCCGAGTTGGGCGAGGCGGTCATGGAGGCTGCCACCGGTGTCTTCTGCACGGATCGGTGTGGTGACCTTGAGCAGCATCGGACCGGTGTCGAGGCCGGCTTCCATCTGCATCACGGTGACACCGCTCTGTGCATCGCCTGCCTGCACCGCGCGCTGGATCGGTGCGGCGCCGCGCCAGCGAGGCAGCAGCGAGGCGTGACTGTTGATGCAGCCCAGGCGCGGGGTATCGAGCACCACCTGAGGCAGGATCAGGCCATAGGCAACCACCACCATCAAGTCTGCATCGAGGCCCTTGAGCTCGGCCTGGGCGGTCGGGTCTCGCAGGGTCGGCGGCTGCAGCACCGGGATGCCGTGTTCCACGGCCAGTTGTTTCACCGGGCTCGGCATCAGCTTCTGCCCACGACCGGCCGGGCGGTCCGGCTGGGTGTAGACGGCGATGACCTGGTGGCGGGAGTCGAGCAGGGCTTTGAGGTGCTCCGCGGCGAATTCCGGGGTGCCGGCGAAGACGAGGCGCAGGGGCTCAGTCATGGGTACTCGCTAAAGAAAAAGGCTTGCCGGAGCAAGCCTTTGGGATCGAGGGAATCAAGCCTGCTGGCGATGTTGCTTTTCCAGCTTCTTCTTGATGCGGTCGCGCTTGAGGGACGACAGGTAGTCGACGAAGAGCTTGCCGTTGAGGTGGTCGCATTCGTGCTGGATGCACACGGCCAGCAAGCCCTCCGCGATCAGCTCATAGGGCTGGCCGTCGCGGTCCAGGGCCTTGATCTTCACCTTCTGCGGACGATCGACGTTTTCATAGAAGCCCGGTACCGAAAGGCAGCCTTCCTGATACTGGTCCATCTGGTCGGTCAGGGACTCGAACTCGGGGTTGATGAAGACCCGCGGCTCGGACTTGTCTTCGGATAGGTCCATCACCACCACGCGCTTGTGAACGTTCACCTGGGTGGCGGCCAGGCCGATACCCGGAGCGTCGTACATGGTTTCGAACATGTCGTCGATCAGCTGGCGGATGGAGTCGTCGACCACCTCAACCGGTTTGGCGATGGTGCGCAACCGCGGATCGGGGAACTCGAGAATGTTCAGAATCGCCATATGCGTTTGTGATGCACTTGTGGAATAAGTTAAAAATCCGCTGCTAAGATGGTGAGCAGCATCGAAAAACGGCTGAAGAGCCCGGTTGGGGCGGCTCTCAGGGCGTTGCATGTGAATGAACATAATAAAGGGATTCACCGCATGAGGAAATCACTACTCGCCCTGCTGCTCCTGGCCGCCAGTGGCCTGACCCAGGCTGCGGTGGAACTCAAGGAAGGGCATCCGGAGCGCTACACCGTCGTCAAGGGCGACACGCTCTGGGATATTTCTGGCAAGTTCCTGCGCCAGCCGTGGAAGTGGCCGGAAATCTGGCACGCCAACCCGCAGATCGAAAACCCGCACCTGATCTATCCCGGCGACATGCTGAGCCTGGTCTATGTCGACGGCCAGCCGCGCCTGATGCTGAACCGCGGCGCTTCCCGCGGCACGATCAAGCTGTCGCCCCAGGTGCGCAGCACGCCGATGGCGGAAGCCATTCCGACGATCCCGCTGGAAGCCATCAACGCCTTCCTGCTGACCAACCGCATCATCGACGATCCCAAGGAATTCGAAACCGCTCCCTACATCGTCGCCGGCAATGCCGAGCGCGTGGTCAGCGGTGCCGGTGATCGTGTCTATGCGCGTGGCAACTTCTCCCAGGAACAGCCGGTCTACGGCATTTTCCGCCAGGGCAAGACCTACGTGGACCCGGAATCCAAGGAGTTCCTCGGTGTTAACGCCGACGACATCGGCGGCGGCGAGATGGTGGCCGACGAAGGCGATATCGGCACCCTGCTACTGTCCCGTTCCACCCAGGAAGTGCGCCTGGGCGATCGCCTGTTCCCAACCGAGGAACGCGCGATCAACTCCACCTTCATGCCCAGCGCGCCGGACCGCGACATCAACGGCGTGATCCTCGACGTACCGCGTGGTGTGACCCAGATCGGCCAGTTCGATGTGGTGACCATCAACAAGGGCAAACGCGATGGCCTGGTGGAAGGCAACGTGCTGGCGGTCTACAAAACCGGCGAAACCGTACGTGACCGCGTCACCGACGAGTTCATCAAGATCCCCGACGAGCGCGCCGGCCTGCTGATGGTGTTCCGCACCTACGACAAGCTCAGCTACGGCCTGGTCCTCGCTGCCACCCGCCAGTTGGCGGTGCTGGACAAGGTACACAACCCGTAACACCTCCAAGCCCCCGCCCTGCGGGGGCTTGTTGTATTGATGGCGGTCCTGCCGCAATCGCGGCGCGATCAAGGACCGATCGACGTGCCATCAATCTCCCCTGCCGAGCTGGAAGCTCGACTGCGTCTGCACCACCTCCCCGAACTCGGCCCTGCCCGTTTCCGTCGTCTGCTCGAAGCCTTCGGCTCCGCGTCCGCTGCCCTCAGCGCGCCGGCTGCCGCGTGGCGTTCCCTGGGCCTGCCGGGAGCCTCCGCCGATCCGCGGCGAAGCCCGGAAATCCGTGATGCCGCGGCATGCGCCCTGGCCTGGCTGGAGCAACCCGGCCACCAGGTGCTGTGTTGGGATGACCCCGCCTACCCCGCCCTGCTGGCGGAACTGAGCAACGCGCCACCACTGCTTTATGTCGCCGGCGACGCCACGCTGCTGGAGCGTCCGCAGCTGGCGCTGGTTGGCAGCCGCCGCGCCTCGGCGGCCGGCCTGGATACTGCCCGAGCTTTTGCCCGCAGCCTGGCGGGTGGGGGATTCGTCATCACCAGCGGACTGGCCCTGGGCATCGATGGCGCGGCCCACCAGGGGACGCTGGAGGTCGGAGGCGCAACGGTGGCGGTGCTCGGGACTGGCCTAGAGCGCATTTACCCCAACCGCCACCGCAGCCTGGCGGCGCGCATCGTCGCTGAAGGTGGTGCGCTGGTATCCGAACTGCCGTTGGACTGCCCGCCGCAACCGGCCAACTTCCCCCGGCGCAATCGCATCATCAGCGGCCTATCCCTCGGTGTGTTGGTCGTCGAGGCCAGCCCCTCCAGCGGCTCGCTGATCACCGCACGCCTGGCCGCTGAGCAGGGCCGAGAGGTCTACGCTATTCCCGGCTCCATCCACCACCCCGGTGCGCGAGGCTGTCACCAATTGATCCGCGAAGGCGCGACCCTGGTGGAAAAGGTGGAGGACATCCTTGAGGCTCTGCGCGGCTGGCAGGTCATGCCTTCCGAGCCCCGGTCCGATGCCCCGACGCAGGGCGACCATCCGCTGCTCGAACTGCTGCGTGCTGCGCCCTACAGCAGCGAAGGGCTGGCCGCGGCCAGTGGCTGGGAGTTGCCGCGCCTGCTCGCCGAGCTCACCGATCTGGAGCTGCTGGGCCGCGTCGCCCGTGAGGCCGGCTGCTGGGTGCATCGCCAAGGTTGAGCCCTGTACACTTTGCCGATCCAGTATTGCGGGGAGCGGTTGATGGTCAGCAATTGGCGTGTGCAGCAAGTGGCGCGGGTCGTGCGTGAAGGTGGTGTGATCGCCTATCCCACCGAGGCGGTCTGGGGGCTGGGATGCGATCCCTGGAACGAAGACGCGGTGTATCGCCTGCTGGCGCTCAAGGAGCGTCCCGTGGAGAAGGGGCTGATCCTGGTGGCGGACAACATCCGCCAGTTTGATTTCCTCCTCGAAGGCCTGCCGGACGCCTGGATCGACCGGCTCGCCAGCAGCTGGCCCGGCCCGAACACCTGGCTGGTGCCGCACCAGAACCTGCTGCCCGATTGGATCACCGGCCAGCACGACAGCGTCGCCCTGCGCGTCAGCGACCACCCCTTGGTACGCGACCTCTGCGCCCACACCGGCCCGCTGGTGTCCACCTCCGCCAACCCCTCCGGCCGCCCCGCCGCCTACTCGCGCCTGCGCGTGCAGCAGTATTTCGGCGACAAGTTGGACGCAGTGCTGGGCGGCGCCCTTGGCGGGCGTCGCAATCCCAGCGTGATCCGCGACCTGGCCAGCGGCCGCGTGCTCAGGGGATAAGCACGGTCGATCCGGTGGTCTGGCGGTTGGCCAGGGCCGTGTGTGCCTTGGCCGCGTCGGCCAGAGCAAAGCGCTGGTTCACCTCCACCTTGATGCGTCCATCGGCGATCAGCCCGAACAGCTCGTCGGCCATCGCCTGCAGGCGCTGCGGCGTGCTGGCGTAGCCGAACAGCGTCGGCCGGGTGACGAATAGCGAGCCTTTTTGCGCGAGGATGCCCAGGTTCACTCCAGTGACCGGCCCCGAGGCGTTGCCGAAGCTCACCATCAGGCCGCGTGGCGCCACGCAGTCCAGTGACGTTTCCCAGGTGTCCTTGCCCACCGAGTCGTAGACCACCGGGCACTTGGCGCCGTGGGTGAGCTCCTGCACGCGCTGCACGACGTTCTCATGGCTGTAGTCGATGGTCGCCCAAGCACCGTTGGCCTTGGCTTGCGCGGCTTTCTCCGGCGAGCTGACGGTACCGATCAGCTTCACGCCCAGCGCGCGCGCCCACTGACAGGCGATGAGGCCGACCCCACCGGCGGCGGCGTGGAAGAGAATGGTTTCGCCACCTTTGAGTTCGTAGGTCTGGCGCAGCAGGTACTGCACGGTCAGACCCTTGAGCATCACGGCGGCGGCCTGCTCGAAGCTGATGCTGTCCGGCAGGCGCACCAGCTTGTCCGCAGGCAGCACATGCAGCTCGCTGTAAGCGCCTAGCGGACCGGTGGCGTAGGCGACGCGGTCGCCCACCTTGAACTGGGTGACCGCACTGCCCACCGCTTCCACTTCACCTGCGCCCTCTGTACCCAGGCTGGTGGGGAAATTCGGTGCCGGATAGAGGCCGCTGCGGTAATAAGTGTCGATGAAGTTGAGGCCGATGGCGCGATTGCGCACCCGCACTTCCTGCGGCCCCGGTTCCTCCGGCTGGTACTCCGCATACTCGAGGACCTCCGGACCGCCGTAGGCGGAGAACTGGATGCGTCTGGCCATGCTTGCAACCTCCTGGTCGGAAAAGCTCTCATCCAACGCCTCCCCTTGATTTCCGTCAAGCTGCCCGGGCCCTTGGGCGGTGGTATGCTTGCCTGCTCATTTTTCCGCCACCTAACCGCTGCCAGGGTTGACCACGTGACTGACCGTATCGAGGCCGTGAAGGCCTACCTGCTCGATCTGCAAGACCGCATCTGCGCCGCGCTCGCGGCCGAAGACGGCAAGACCGACTTCTACGAAGATGCCTGGACTCGTCCCGCTGGTGGCGGCGGCCGCACCCGGGTGATCGAGAACGGCGGACTGATCGAGAAGGGCGGCGTGAACTTCTCCCATGTGTTCGGCGCCAACCTGCCGCCGTCGGCCAGTGCCCACCGCCCGGAACTGGCCGGTCGCGGCTTCCAGGCCCTCGGTGTGTCCCTGGTGATCCACCCGGAAAACCCCCATGTGCCCACCTCCCACGCCAACGTGCGCTTTTTCTGCGCCGAGAAGGAAGGCGAAGAACCCGTCTGGTGGTTCGGCGGCGGCTTCGACCTGACCCCCTATTACGCCGTCGAGGAAGATTGCGTGCTCTGGCACAAGGTCGCCCGCGACGCCTGCGCGCCCTTTGGTGCCGACGTCTACCCGCGCTACAAGGAATGGTGCGACCGCTACTTCCATCTCAAGCATCGCAACGAACCGCGCGGCATTGGCGGCCTGTTCTTCGACGACCTGAACCAGTGGGACTTCGACACCAGTTTCGCCTTCATGCGCGCCATCGGCGATGCCTACCTGGAGGCCTACCTGCCGATCCTGAGGAAGCGCAAGGACACGCCCTACACCGAGCAGCAGCGCGAGTTCCAGGCGTTCCGCCGTGGACGCTATGTGGAGTTCAACCTGGTGTTCGACCGCGGCACCCTTTTCGGCCTGCAGTCTGGTGGCCGTACCGAGTCCATCCTCATGTCCCTGCCGCCTCAGGTGCGCTGGGGCTATGACTGGAAACCGGAGGTGGGCAGCGAAGAGGCGCGCCTGACCGAGTATTTCCTCAAGGACCGCGACTGGCTGAAGGAGGCAGGTCTCTGATGGATAGCTACTGCGTCTTCGGCAACCCAATCGGCCACAGCAAGTCGCCGCTGATCCACCGTCTGTTCGCGGAGCAGACCGGCCAGCAGCTTACGTACGAAGCCGTACTGGCGCCGCTGGACGACTTCACCGGTTGTGCCCGCCAGTTCTTCGAAACCGGCAAGGGCGGCAACGTCACCGTGCCGTTCAAGGAGCAGGCCTATCAACTGGCCGGTAGCCTCAGCGCCCGCGCTCAACGTGCCGGCGCGGTGAACACCCTGAAAAAGCTCGATGATGGCAGCCTGCTGGGTGACAACACCGACGGCGCCGGGCTGGTGCGCGACCTCACCCGCAACGCCGGCGTGAATCTCAGCGGCAAACGCATCCTGCTGTTGGGTGCCGGTGGCGCCGCGCGTGGGGTTATCGAGCCGATCCTCGCGGAAAAACCGGCGGCCCTGGTGATTGCCAATCGCACCGTGGAAAAGGCCGAAGCCCTGGCCCAGTTGTTCGCTGAACTGGGCCCTGTTTCCGCCAGTGGTTTCGACTGGCTGGAAGAACCGGTGGACCTGATCATCAACGGCACCTCGGCAAGCCTTGCCGGTAATCTGCCGCCCATCTCGCCCAGCCTGATCAAGCCAGGTCACACCGTCTGCTACGACATGATGTACGGCAAGGAAATGACCGCGTTCAACCGTTGGGCCGCCGAGCATGGTGCCGCGCGTACCCTGGATGGCCTGGGCATGCTGGTGGAGCAGGCGGCCGAAGCCTTCCTGCTCTGGCGCGGCGTACTGCCCGACAGCGCGCCGGTCCTTGCCGAACTGCGTCGGCAGCTGGCGCAAGGCTGACCGCGGGAGCGAGGGTTAAGCCGAGCTTTTGTAGGATGTGGAGGGCGGCGTTCCGCGAGCGGAGCGATGCCCATGCTGCTGCGCAGAGTTTGATGAGTATCGCAGGCTCCACCCATTCTACCGATCAACGCTCGATCAGCAGTCCGCTGCTCTCGCCTTCCAGCTTGCGCAGTTCCCGCTCCACTTGCGGCCTGGCGCGGCGTAGCACCAGGCTGCGCCCTTCCCCGCCCAGGCGCCGCGCTTCGTCGTGGAGCATGCTCACGCCGGCGTAGTCGATGAAATTCACATGGTGCGCATCCAGCACCAGGCGCCCGGCGCGGCTGCGCTGGATCAGCTTCTGCAGGTACGGGCAGGCGCCGAAGAAGATCGACCCTTCGATGCGCAGCACCTCGGCATCCCCCTCCTTCGCCTGCAGCACCCGTGGCTGTGAGGTGCGTTTCAGGTAGAAGAACAACGACGCCAGCACTCCGGCGTAGATGGCCGTTTGCAGCTCCAGCAGCAGCGTCGCGACGCAGGTCAGCGCCATTACTGCGAACTCTGCCCGGCTGACCCGCCAGAGCTGGCGCACGCTGTGCCTGTCCAGCAGCCCCCAGCAGATCAGCAGGATGCTTGCCGCCATCGCCGGCAGCGGGATGTGGTCGATCAGCCGCGCGCCCAGCAGGGCGAACAGTGCCACCCAGAGCGCCGAAAAGACGCCTGCCAGCGGTGTTTGGGCGCCGGCCTGGAGATTCAGCGCGGAACGTGTGAAAGAGCCTGCCGAGAGGTAGCCGGAGAACCAGGCACCGATCAGGTTGGACAGGCCCTGGCCACGGGTTTCCTGGTTGGCATCCAGTACCTGCCGCGACTGGCTGGCCAGTGCACGGGCGATGGACAGGCTGGTGACCAGGCCGAGCAGGCCGCAGGCCACGGCCGATGGCAGCAGGCGCAGCACGTCCTCGGCGTCGATACGAATCGAGGCAAGCGGCGGCAGGCTGCCGCTGAAGGGGTGAACCCGTTCGACGCCGGAAAAGGTGGCGGGCAGCGCCAGCACCAGGAGGCTGCCGCCAATAATGCCGATCAGCAGCGCCGGCAGGCGCGGCCACAGGCTGCGCACCAGGATGGAAAGGCTGAGGGTGAAAGCCGCCACCGCCAGCGATGGCCAATGCACTTCGCGCACATGTCTGGCCAACTCCAGAGCGCTCTGCCAGGCCGTGGCGCGCCCTTCCAGATTGGCCAGGCCGAGCAGGTTAGGTACCTGGCCGAGGGCGATTACCAATGCCGCACCCAGGGTAAAGCCGAGCACTACCGACTGGGAGACGAAGTTGGCCAGGGAGCCGAAGCGCAGAATGCCCAGCAGCCACTGAAAGGCGCCGGCGAGGAAAGTCAGCAACAGCACCAGCCCGATGTAGTCCTGGCTGCCTGGCAGGGCCAGCGGGCTGACACTGGCAAAGAGCACGACTGAAATGGCTGCCGTCGGTCCGCAGATCAAGTGCCACGACGACCCCCAGAGGCAGGCGATGATCACCGGCACCACCGCAGCATAGAGCCCGTACTCTGCCGGCAGTCCGGCGATCAGTGCGTAGGCGATGGACTGTGGCAGGGCAAGGATGGCGCCGGTCAGGCCCACCAGTGCGTCGCGACCCAGGCTGTGGGCACGCGTTGCGGGTAGCCAGTGCAGGAAGGGGAAGAGGTCGGCGAGTTTCACGTCGGATGAGGCTCTTGCACCGTCAGTTCGTCGTTCAGAGCTTTGCCTTCACCGCCGCCAACCCATCGCTACCATCGCGGGTGGTGACGCCCTGCAGCCAGCCGTCAATCACCGCCGGGTTGGCCTTGAGCCAGGCTTTGATGGCCGCGTCGTTGTCGGCGTTGCTGTTGAGCACCTGGTCCATGATGGCGTTCTCCATCTCCTGGGTGAATTGCAAGTTGGCCAGAAGCTTGCCCACGTTCGGACACTGGGCGGCGAAGCCCTTGCGCGCCAGGGTGTTCACACTGCCACTCTCGCCGAAGTACTTCTCACCGCCCTTGAGGTAGGCCATGTCGTACTGCACGTTCATCGGGTGTGGTGTCCAGCCGAGGAACACCACGAATTGCTCACGCTTTACCGCCCGGCCTACCTGCACCAGCATCGCCTGCTCGCTGGACTCCACCAGCTTCCAGTCGCCCAGGCCGAACTCATCGTTGGCGATCATCTGCCGGATCGACTCGTTGGCGGGTGAGCCAGAAGCGATGCCATAGAGCTTGCGGTCGAACTTGTCGGCGAACTTGTCCAGGTCGGCGAATGTCTTCACGCCCGCATCAAAGGCATAACGCGGAACGGCCAGGGTGTACTCGGTGCCGGAGAGGTTCTGCGCCACTTTGTCGACGCTGCCGGCGGCGACGAATTTGTCGTAGCTGCTCTGTTGGGCCGGCATCCAGTTGCCGAGGAAGGCGTCGATCTGCCCCTTGTGCAGGCCGGCGAAGATGATCGGCACCGCCAGCGTCGAGGTTTCGGTGCGATAGCCCAGGCCGTCTAGGAGGAAGCGCGCCACGCCATTGGTCACGGCGATATCGCTCCAGCCTGGATCGCCCAACTTCACCGTGGCGCAACTGGCGTCCTCCGCCTGGGCGTTGAACGCCAGACCGGCCAGCAGTAAGCCGCCGGCAAGCACCGCATTGATCGTCTTCATGCCTTCGTTCCTCGCAAGAGTGGGTCAGGGTTGGGGGAAACGCGCGCGGCGTTCCAGGTCGTCCAGGTCGATGTGGTTGCGCATGTACTGCTGGCTGGCGTCGACGAAGGGCTGGTGGTCCCAGCTCTTCAGCTTGCCATGGGTCAGCGCTTCGGCGACGAAGCGGCGTCGGCGCTGGCTGGCCAGGGTCGCCTCGGCGATGGCTGCCAGGTCCCAGCGTGCCCAGGCCTCGTCGAGGAAGGCCGCCAGCAGCGTCTGGTGATCCGCTGAGGTGGCCAGGTTCTCCAGCTCCTGCGGGTCGTTGGCGAGGTCGAAGAGCAGGCAGGGGTCTTCTTCGGAAAAGATGAACTTGTACTGGCCGCGACGGATCATCATCAGCGGGCTCGTAGTGCCTTCAGCCATGTACTCGCCCAGCACTTCGTCGTGCCCGCCCCGGCCCTGAAGGTGGGACAGCAGCGAGCGGCCATCCAGCGGCAGGCTGTTGTCGAGTTCACCGCCGGCCAGTTCTACCAAGGTGGGCAGCAGGTCGACCGTGGAGACGGACTCGCTCACCCGTCGCGCCTGGAAGCGGCCAGGGGCGTGGACCAGCAACGGCACGCGGGCCGCCATCTCGAACCAGTGCATCTTGTACCAGAGGCCGCGCTCGCCAAGCATATCGCCGTGATCGCCGGAGAAGACGACGATGGTGTCCTCAGCCAGCTGGCACTCGCTCAGGGTCTTCAGCAATGCGCCGATCTGGTCGTCCACGTAGCTGCAGGCACCGAAGTAGGCGCGGCGTGCATCACGGATCTTCGCCTCCGGCAGCGGCTTGCCCCAAAGGTCGATGACCTTGAGCAGGCGCTGGCTGTGCGGGTCCTGTTCGGCATCGGCGAACTGCATGCGCGGCAACGGAATGTCAGCGTCGTCGTAGCGGTCCCAATACTCGGCCGGGATGGTGTAAGGGTCGTGGGGATGGGTCAGCGAGACGGTCAGGCAGAAGGGCTGCCCTGCACGCTCGCGAACATGGTCGTAGAGGTACTGGCGCGCCTTGAACACCACCTCGTCGTCGAAATCCAGCTGGTTGGTGCGCACGCAGGGGCCGGCTTGCAGCACGGAGGACATGTTGTGGTACCAGCTCGGGCGAACGTCCGGTTCGTCCCAGTTCACGGCCCAGCCGTAGTCGGCGGGGTAGATGTCGCTGGTCAGGCGCTCCTCGTAGCCGTGCAACTGGTCCGGGCCACAGAAATGCATCTTGCCCGACAGTGCCGTGCGATAGCCCAGCCGGCGCAGGTAGTGGGCGTAAGTGGGCACGTCGGCGGGGAAGTCGGCCGCGTTGTCGTAGGCGCCGATCTTCGACGGCAGCTGACCGCTTACCAGGGTAAAACGCGAGGGCGCACACAGCGGGCTGTTGCAGTAGGCCGAGTCGAACACCACGCCTTCAGCAGCGAGGCGCGACAGGTTCGGCATCTTGATGGGGGAAGGGGCGTAGAAGGGCAGCATCGGCGCCGCCATCTGGTCAGCCATGATGAAGAGGATGTTGGGACGTCTCATCGTTCGCTTATCCATACCGTCGAATTATGCGAAAGTGCTGGAGACGATGATTGCGTCAGCGACCCAACTGGTAAACCGCACAGCGGAACATGACTCGGATAAGCAAACGTTATGGCAGAGCTTCACTCTGAATTGTCCCTGGACCTGCTGCGGGTGTTCGAGTCCGCTGCCCGCCATCTCAGCTTCACCGCTGCCGCCGTGGAGCTGGGCACTACGCAACCTGCGGTGAGCCAACAGATCCAGCGTCTGGAAAAGCAGTTGGCGACCCGCCTGTTCGATCGCGTCTACCGCGGCATCGAACTCACTGACGCTGGCCGCCTGTTGTTCCTGCATGTGCAGGAGGGCTTGCAAAGCATCAATGCCGGACTCGACGCCATCGGCTCGCGACCGCAGCACGAGGTACTGCAAGTGGCCACTGACTTCGCCTTCGCCGCCTACTGGCTGATGCCGCGCCTGCACCGATTCCACGAGGCCAACCCGGAAATCGACGTCAGCATCGTCACCAGTGATCGCACCATGAACATGCTGCGTTCGGAAGTGGACATTGCCATTGCCTTTGGCGACGGCCGCTTCAAGCACGGCGAGGCGTTGCTGTTGTTCCGCGAGGAGGTCTTCCCCATCGCCAGCCCGCGCCTGCTGGCCGGGCGTGACCAGCCGCTGCCGGTGGCGGCCCTGGCCGAGTTGCCGCTGCTGCACCTGAAGCCCGAAGTGCGTACCCGTTGGTTCGACTGGAATGCACTGTTTCGCGAACTCGGGATCGCCCAGCCACCGGGCTCGGGTATGCTGCGCTTCGACAACTACACCCTGCTGATCCAGGCCGCCATCGCCGGCCAGGGCGTGGCCATCGGCTGGCGCTATCTGGTGGACGACCTGCTCGACCAGGGCCTTCTGGCGCGCGTGCTGGACACCAGCGTCAGCTCGGAATTCGGTTATTACCTGGTGCAGCCTGAGCGCAAGCGCCGCGCACGGCTGATGAAGTGCTTCGTCGACTGGTTGCAGCAGGAACTGGGTGACGAAGCCCGCCAGGCCCAGCTCATCAGGCATCGGGAAGGAATCGCCATATGACCCAGACACTCACCCCCCGGATCAAGGGTTTCCACGCCCATGTCTACTTCGATGCCGACAGCCTCGACCGGGCCCGCGCGCTCTGCGAGGAAGCTGCCAGGCGCTTTCCGCTGAAGATGGGCCGTGTCCACGAAAAGCCCGTTGGCCCGCATCCCGACTGGAGCTGCCAGCTGGCGTTCAAGCCCGAGCTGTTCGGCGAGGTGATCCCCTGGCTGGCCTTGCACCGTGATGGCCTCACCGTGCTGGTACACCCCATTACCGGCAGCGACCTGCGCGACCACCGCGACTACCCGATGTGGATGGGCGCGGTGCGGCCGCTGGACTTGTCGGGTCTCGAGGACGGCGCGATCGAGTACGACCTCTGATGCGTCGACTGATCGACTGTGGGTTCGAATTCATTCGAAAAAGGGCTGCAAAGCAGCCCCCCCGGCGAGCCTTCGGCCCGCTTGGCGAATGAATTAGCCCCCACAGGAGGCGTCGGGACGAATACCCACGAAAAAGCCGCTGTTCCCTTGAGGGACAGCGGCTTTCTTGTGCTGCGGGCGTGGATCAGGCGCGGGCGCCGCGTACCCCTTCGGCGAGGGTCTTGCAGAGGCTGAGGACGCCGTTAACGGCTTGCTCGGGGGACTCGGCCTTGGCGATCTGATCCACCAGGGCGGAGCCCACCACCACGCCGTCGGCCAGCCTGGCGATGTTGGCGGCGTGCTCCGCGGTGCGGATGCCGAAGCCGATGGCCACTGGCAGTTGGGTGTGGCGGCGCAGGCGGGTAACCGCTTCCTGCACATGCTCCAGGGTGGCGGAGCCGGCGCCGGTCACGCCGGCCACGGAGACGTAGTAGACGAAGCCGGAGCTGCCTTCGAGCACGGTGGGCAGGCGATTGTCGTCGGTGGTCGGGGTGGTCAGACGGATGAAGTCGATGCCCGCGGCCTGGGCCGGGTGGCAGAGGTCTTCGTTATGTTCCGGCGGCAGGTCCACCACGATCAGGCCATCTACGCCGGCTTCCTTGGCGTCGCCGATGAAACGCTCCACGCCGTAGTAGTGGATGGGGTTGAAGTAACCCATCAGCACCAGCGGTGTGGTCTGGTTGCCGGCGCGGAATTCGCGAACCATCTGCAGGGTCTTGGCCAGGTTCTGCTTGGCGCCCAGGGCGCGGATATTCGCCAGCTGGATGGACGGGCCGTCGGCCATCGGATCGGTGAAGGGCATGCCCAGCTCGATCACGTCGGCGCCGGCGTCCGGCAAGCCCTTGAGGATGGCCAGCGCCGCGTCGTAGTTCGGGTCGCCGGCGGTGACGAAGGTCACCAGGGCGGCACGGTTCTGTTCCTTCAGTTCGGCAAAGCGGGTCTGCAGGCGGCTCATGCTTTCTGCTCCTGTTGCATGTGGTGCATAACGGTCTGCATGTCCTTGTCGCCACGACCGGACAGGTTCACCACCATGATGTGGTCCTTCGGCAGGTTCGGGGCGCGCTTGAACACTTCGGCGAGGGCGTGGGAGCTCTCCAGGGCCGGGATGATGCCTTCAAGGCGGCAGCACTGGTGGAAGGCTGCCAGGGCTTCGTCGTCGGTGATCGAGGTGTACTCGACGCGGCCGATGTCATGCAGCCAGGCGTGTTCCGGGCCGATGCCGGGGTAATCCAGGCCGGCGGAAATCGAGTGGGCGTCGATGATCTGGCCGTCCTCGTCCTGCAGCAGGAAAGTGCGGTTGCCGTGCAGCACGCCAGGAACGCCGCCGTTCAGGCTGGCCGCATGCTTGCCGGTCTCGATGCCGTGGCCGGCCGCTTCGACGCCGACGATGGCAACGCTCTGGTCATCGAGGAAGGGGTGGAACAGGCCCATGGCGTTGGAGCCACCGCCGATGCAGGCGACCAGGCTGTCGGGCAGGCGACCTTCCTGCTCGGCCAGCTGCTCGCGGGTTTCCTTGCCGATCACGGCCTGGAAGTCGCGGACCATGGCCGGGTACGGGTGCGGACCGGCAACGGTGCCGATCAGGTAGAAGGTGGTGTCGACGTTGGTCACCCAGTCGCGCAGGGCCTCGTTCATCGCGTCTTTCAGGGTGCCGGTGCCGGCTGTGACCGGAATCACCTCGGCGCCCAGGAGCTTCATGCGGAAGACGTTGGCCTGCTGGCGGTCGATGTCAGTGGTGCCCATGTAGATCACGCACTGCAGGCCGAAGCGGGCGGCCACGGTTGCGGTGGCCACGCCGTGCATGCCGGCGCCGGTCTCGGCAATGATGCGTTTCTTGCCCATGCGCCGGGCCAGGAGAATCTGGCCGATGCAGTTGTTGATCTTGTGCGCGCCGGTGTGGTTCAGCTCTTCGCGTTTGAGGTAGATCTTCGCGCCGCCGCAGTGTTCGGTCAGGCGTTCGGCGAAGTACAGCGGGCTCGGGCGGCCGACGTAGTCGCGCTGGAAGTAGGCCAGCTCATTCTGGAATTCCGGATCGTCCTTGGCCTTTTCGTATTCGCGGGCCAGGTCGTGGATCAGCGGCATCAGGGTCTCGGCGACATACTGGCCGCCGAAGGCGCCGAAGAGGCCCTTGGCGTCAGGGCCGGTGCGCAATGAGGTCATGGTGTGCTCCTGCTCTTGCTCCCCTCTCCCGCCGGGAGAGGGGCCGGGGGTGAGGGAGAAATGGGTGATGGCAGCCATTCTACCGCTGGCTGGCCAGCGGAAAAGCGATTAGATTGCTTTAACCTGTCAGTAAAACTCACGGATTTCCATGAGCCGAGACCTGCCTCCCCTGAACGCCCTGCGTGCCTTCGAAGCGGCGGCACGCCTGCAGAGCATCAGTCGTGCGGCCGACGAACTGCACGTCACCCATGGCGCAGTGAGCCGCCAGGTGCGGTTGCTCGAGGAGGAACTGGGCGTTGCCTTGTTCAGCAAAGACGGCCGTGGCGTAAAACTCACGGATGCCGGCCAGCGCCTGCGAGATGCTACTGGCGATGCTTTCGAGCGCCTGCGCGGTGTGTGCGCCGACCTGCAGAGGCGCAGCGAGGATGCGCCCTTCGTCCTTGGCTGTCCGGGCAGCCTACTGGCGCGCTGGTTCATACCTCGCCTGGACCGGCTCAACCGCGCGCTCCCGGAACTGCGCCTGCAGCTCTCGGCCAGCGAGGGCGAACTGGACCCGCGTCGCCCTGGCGTCGACGCCACCCTCTGCTTCGCCGAGCCGCCCTGGCCGGCGGACATGCGGGTGTTCGAGCTGGCGGCGGAATCTATCGGCCCAGTGCTGAGCCCGCGCTACACCCAGCACGACGCCCTGGCCTGCGCCGCACCAGCCGCATTGCTGGAGGAGCCTCTGTTGCACACCGTGTCGCGGCCCCAGGCCTGGCCCCAGTGGGCGGTGGCGCAGGGGCTGGCGACTGAGCGACTGCGCCTGGGCCAGGGCTTCGAGCACCTCTACTACCTGTTGGAAGCGGCGGTAGCCGGTCTCGGTGTGGCCATCGCCCCGCAGCAACTGGTCGCAGACGAACTGGCGTCCGGCCGTCTGGTTGCGCCCTGGGGCTTCGTCGAGACGCCGGCACGCCTTTCGCTCTGGGTGCAGGCGCGGCAGATGGATCGCCGCGCTGAGCGCCTGGCCCACTGGTTGCGTGAGGAACTGACGGGCCGATAGCGGCATTCTTGGCTAGCCTTGCTGGGGAACCCACCCGTGCCTGCCACAGGAGATACGCCATGTCTGATCACCACACCTACAAGAAGATCGAGATCGTCGGTACCTCACGCACCAGCATTGATGAGGCGATCAACAATGCCCTCACCGAAGCGGCGAGGACGATTCGCAACATGGATTGGTTCGAGGTCGTGGAGACCCGTGGACATATCGAGAATGGCCGGGTCGGCCATTACCAGGTGACCCTTAAGATCGGCTTCCGGATCAGCGACAGCTGACACTCGTCCGGGCGAGCGAGGTGACGCACATCCCCCGCTCCTGAATTCGGTTAGGCTCTGACCGTCCGCCCCTGGCCTTGTTGGAACCAGGCGGGAGCGGATGGCTCGTGTGAGTCAATCATCCATTACGAGGGAGCGTCATCCATGAAGAAATTGCTGTTGGGTCTTGGCCTTTTTGCCCTGGCCGGTTCGAGCTTCGCCGCCGTGAAACCCTGCGAGGAACTCAAGGCCGAGATCGACGCCAAGCTCAAGGCCAAGGGTGTTGTCTCCTACACCCTGGAAGTCGTCGACAAGGGCAGCGCCGCCGGCAAGCAGGTGGTGGGCACGTGCGAGGGTGGCAGCAAGGAGATCGTCTACCAGCGCAATTGATCGCACTGCGGTTCCGGGGCCGGCATCCCCTGCCGGCCCAATCCTTACCTTCTGGTGCCCTGGTTACCGAAAAGTGCCTTCTAGCGGCCTTGGACGCCAATCCCTAGAGTAAGACCTACTGATTCACTCGGATATGGCTCCGGCCTATCCCCTGCCAAGGTCTTGCCCATGTCTGCCCTGTCCAATCTGCCCCTTTCCGTCCTCGATCTGGCGCCCGTCCGTGACCACGGCGGCGCCACCCAGGCCCTGCACAACTCCCTGGCGCTGGCACGCCATGTCGAACACCTGGGCTTCTCGCGCTTCTGGGTGGCCGAGCACCACAACATGGATGGCATCGCCAGCTCCGCCACCGCTGTATTGCTCGCCTACCTCGCCGGCGGTACCTCCCGCATTCGCCTGGGCTCTGGCGGCATCATGCTGCCCAACCACGCGCCGCTGGTGGTCGCCGAGCAGTTCGGTACGCTCGCCAGCCTCTACCCGGGGCGAATCGAGCTGGGGCTGGGCCGTGCGCCGGGTGCCGACCACCTCACCGCTCGCGCGCTGCGCCGTGATCGCCTGGGTAGCGCCGACGACTTCCCGCAGGATGTCGAAGAACTGGAAATGCTCCTTGGCCCGCGTCAGCCCGATCAGAAGGTGATTGCCATGCCGGGGGCGGATACCAATGTGCCCATCTGGCTGCTCGGCTCCAGCCTGTTCAGCGCACAGCTCGCCGGGCAGAAGGGGTTGCCCTATGCCTTCGCCTCGCACTTCGCTCCGCGTTACATGCACGAGGCGATTCGTGTCTACCGCAACCACTTCCGCCCCTCGGCGGTGCTCGATAAACCCTATGTGATGCTCGGCGTGCCTCTGGTGGCGGCACCCACGGACGAAGAAGCGGAGTTCCTCGCCACTACGGTGTATCAGCGGGTACTTGCCCTGATTCGTGGCGAAAGCCTGGTGCTGCGCCCGCCGGTTGAAAGCATGGCCGGTCGCTGGCTGCCCCATGAGAAGGATGCCGTGGGCAGTTTCCTGGCCATGGCCATGGTGGGCGGGCCGGAGAAGATTCGCGCACGTCTGCAGGTGCTGCTGGACCAGACCGATGCCGATGAGCTGATCTTCACCTGCGATCTTTACCAGCACGAACACCGGCTGCGAGCGTTCGACATCCTCGCTAGCCTGCGTGACTGAGCGGAATCAGAAGGGGCCGCAGCGCGGGAATATCTCGTGCCTGGCGAGTACTTCGCGGTTCTCGCCATAGAGCCAGGCCATCGGCTGGTTGGCGGCGTTGCGTGCTTCCACGCGGTAGCGCTTGCCGGCCTCGAAACCGTCATAGCGCAGAATCATGTAGCACGTGATGCGGCTGGGCTCGGCATTCATGCCAAAGCCTCCGCCCGCGCCGCCAACCTCGAACTGATAGCGCAGCTCCAGTTCATGCTTGCCGGGCAGCACCTGGTAGTAACGGCCGTCATCCCAGCGCCTGTCGTCCAGGCGGTCGGCCATGAGGGTGTCGCTGGGGTCGGGCACGATATCGATCCAGGCCATTCGTGGGTCGGGATCAGGCAACTGGCTGGCACAGGCGGCGAGGCTGGCCAGCAGCGTCAGGGCGAACACCGCGCGCATGGCGAGTCTCCTTTAGGGGCGGATGATCTCAGAATACCTCCTTGTCGGAGATTTCAGACATCGCCGCAGCGACTTTCCCGAGCCTTGGCCACTTCCTTGTTCTGTTCGTCATACAGCCGCGCCCAGGGGCGGAAACCGATGCCGCCGGCTTCCAATTGGTAGCGCTCGCCAGCGGCGAAATCCGCGTAGGCCAGCTTGAGCAGGCAGGTGCGCCGGTAGCTCGGACTCTCCTGGCCGATATCGTGTCCGCCGACTTCGAATTCCAGGCGAACCTCCAGTTCATGCCGCCCCGGCGTGACCTGAAAGTAGCGCGGATCGGCCAGGGTCTTGTCGTCAACCCGGTTGGCCTGCACCACCTGGCCTTCCTGCTTGCGCAAGGAAATCCACGCCTGGTCCGGGTCGGGGCTGGGCATCAGCAGGGCGCAGCCACCAAGGCTGAGCAGCGGCAGGGAAAGCAGCAGAGGGCGCATGCAGGACTCCGTTCAATGGCAGTAGGTGGTTCCAATGCGCTAGTGTCGCGGCATGCCGACCACCTTTCTTATCGAATTGCTTGACCGCGTTCGCCGGCCTTGGGTTCCCCTGTTGGGCGCCTGGCTGCTGAGCGGTTGTTCCAGCCTGGATTACTACAACCAACTGGCCCGTGGGCAGATGGCGCTTTTGTACGCCCGTCAGCCGGTGCAGGGCCTGATCGACGATCCGGCCCAGCCGCCGCAACTGCGCCAGCGCCTTACCCTTACCCAGGAAGCGCGGACCTTCGCCAGCGTGGCGCTGGGGCTGCCGGACAACGGCAGTTACCGGGTCTATGCCGATATCCAGCGTCCCTTTGTGGTCTGGAACCTGTTCGCCACGCAGGAGTTCTCCCTGCAACCGGAGACGCATTGCTTTCCCATCGCGGGCTGCGTCGCCTATCGCGGTTACTACCAGTTGGGCCGTGCCCGTGGCGCTGCGGCGCTCCTCAGGCAGCAGGGGTTGGACACCTGGGTCGGGGGCGTCGAGGCCTATTCCACCCTTGGCTGGTTCGATGACCCGCTGCTTAATACCATGCTGCGTTGGGACGACGACCGCCTCGCCGCGCTGATCTTCCACGAGCTGGCCCACCAGCGGCTTTACGTGCCGGGGGATACCGCTTTCAACGAATCATTCGCCAGCTTCGTCGAGCGTGAAGGTCTGAAGCAATGGCGCACAAGCCGTGGCCTGTCGAGCCAAGGCGATGACGTCTCCGAACGCCGGGACGCCCTCACCCGCCTGGTGCTGGATACCCGCGAGCGCCTGACGCGCCTTTACGCCAGCGGCCTGCCCCCCGAGCGGATGCGTCAGGCCAAGGCCGAGACTTTCGAGCGTATGCGTCGCGACTACCGTGCGCTGCGTGACCGCGAGTGGGGCGGCTACAACCGCTATGACGCATGGGTGGAGGGGCCAATGAACAACGCAAAGCTGCTGCCCTTCGGCCTTTATGACCAGTGGGTACCGGCCTTCGCCGCGTTGTTCCGGGAGGTGGGGGGGGACTGGCCGGCTTTCTACCAGCGGGCTCGTAAGCTGGGTGAGCTACCGCTGCAGGCGCGTACGAAGGCACTGGAAAGCCTGGTGGCAAACCGCTAGAACTTGCCAGGCTGGCTGCCAGTCAAACGGCCAGGACACCAAGGAAATGGAGCAGGCGATGAAGAGAGTTGCTGTAGTCCTGATGCTGAGTGCGCTGGCAGGTACCGCCCTGGCGGCGCCCAAGCCCTGCGAGGAGCTGAAGCAGGAGATCGAAGTGAAGATCCAGGCCGCCGGGGTGACCAGCTACACCCTGGAGATAGTCCCCAATGCCGAAGTGAAGGACCAGAACATGGTGGTCGGCTCCTGCGAGAACGGCACCAGGAAGATCATCTACCAGCGCAATGGGGATTGATCTGAAAACGCCAAGCGAGCGGTTGCGGAGGCGAACACATTGGCTATGTCTGCGTTAGCTGTTGCTAGAGAGCAACCGGTGAACCTGGACGCCTGTAGGAGCCAGCTTGCTGGCGAAAATGTCCGCGTTCGCTAGCAAGCTAGCTCCTACAAGGGATTCCAGGACCTTCAACACTTTACGCAGACATAGCCAACACCTTCACCAAGCAACCCGAAGGGTTGCCCCTGTGACCTTCCAAGGCGCACTGCGTGCCCCTTGGCGATTGGAATCGCCCCTGAAGGGAAATCGCGTTACCCAAACGCCCGGCTCAGCTCATCCAGGCTGGCGAAGTAATAGGCTGGCGCCTCTCCCATCAGTTCCTCGCGGCTGCCAAAGCCGTAACCCACTCCCGCACCGTGCAGGCCATTGTGACTGGCGCCGATCAGGTCGTGCTTGCGGTCGCCAATCATTAGGGTATTGCCGCGGTCCAGGCCTTCCTCTTCCAGCAGGTGAGCGATCAGCTCGACTTTGTTGGTACGGGTACCGTCCAGCTCGCTGCCGTAGATGTGCTTGAAGTGCCGGTCGAAACCGAAATGCCGGGCGATCTCGCGGGCGAAGACCGTCGGCTTGCTGGTGGCGATGTAAAGCGTGCGGCCTTGTTCGCGCAGGCGTCCGAGCAAGGCGTCGATGCCGTCGAAGACGCGGTTCTCGTAGAGCCCGGTGACCTTGAAGCGTTCGCGGTAATGGTTCACGGCATCCCAGGCGCGTTCTTCGGTCAGGCTGTAGGTCTGCATGAAACACTGCAGCAGCGGCGGGCCGATGAAGTGTTCCAGGTTGGCCAGGTCCGGTTCGTGGATGTCGAGCTTGGCCAGCGCGTACTGCACCGAACGGGTGATGCCCTCACGCGGGTCGGTGAGGGTGCCATCGAGGTCGAAGAGGATGTTTTGGTAGCGCATCGAATCAGCCCCCATAGCCTTCGGCGATATGCAGATCCTTCAGCTTCACATAGTTGGCGGCGCTGTAAGTGAAGAAGGCCTTTTCCTTGTCGGTCAGCGGGCGGGCCTGCTTCACTGGGCTGCCGACGTAGAGGTAGCCGCTCTCCAGGCGCTTGCCCGGCGGTACCAGGCTGCCGGCGCCGAGTACCACGTCGTCTTCGATCACCGCGCCATCCATGACAATGCTGCCCATGCCGATCAGCACCCGGCTGCCGACCGTGCAGCCGTGCAGCAAGGCCTTGTGGCCAATGGTTACGTCATCGCCGATCTCCAGCGGGTAGCCGTCCGGGTTGAAGGGACCGGCATGGGTGATGTGCAGCACGCTGCCGTCCTGCACGCTGGTGCGCGCGCCGATGCGGATGCGGTGCATGTCGCCGCGGACGGTCACCAGCGGCCAGACGGAACTGTCATCGCCCAGTTGCACGTCGCCGATGATCACGGCGGAGGCATCGACGAAGACTCGCTCGCCGAGCTGAGGGGGGATGCCCTGGTAGGTTCTGATCGGGTTCATAGAGATTCCTGAGGCTGCGTCTGGCGGCGATTGTAATTAAGATGGCCAACATCCGGGTTGTGTCTCGTCTCCTCGTGCAGCCCGCGCCCTTTCCCGAATACAGGTGAATGCCGTGACCCTGAGCAATCCCCTCCTGCAAGACTTCGATCTGCCGCCCTACTCCGCCATTCGTCCGGAACACGTCGAGCCTGCGGTTGACCAGATCCTTGCCGACAATCGCGCCGCCATCACCGACCTGCTGGCGCGTCAGGACGGCACGCCGACCTGGCAGGGCCTGGTGCTGGCGCTGGACGAACTGGGCGAGCGCCTGGGCCGAGCCTGGAGCCCGGTGAGCCATCTGAACGCCGTGTGCAACAACGCCGAACTGCGCAACGCTTATGAGGCCTGCCTACCCAAACTGTCCGAGTACTGGACCGAGATCGGCCAGAACCGCGAACTGTTCCAGGCCTACGAGGCCCTGGCCGCCAGCCCTGAAGCGGCCGGCTATGAGGTGGCGCAGAAGACCATTCTCGACCACGCCCTGCGTGACTTCCGCCTGTCCGGTATCGACCTGCCGGCCGACAAGCAGCAGCGCTACGGCGAAATCCAGATGAAGCTGTCCGAGCTGGGCAGCCGCTTCTCCAACCAGTTGCTGGACGCCACCCAGGCCTGGACCAAGGAAATCCACGACGAAGCGGCGCTGGCCGGCCTCACCGACTCGGCCAAGGCACAGATGAAGCAGGCCGCCGAGGCCAAGGGCCTGGACGGCTGGCTGATCACCCTGGAGTTCCCCAGCTACTACGCGGTGATGACTTACGCCGACGACCGTGCCCTGCGTGAAGAGGTCTACACCGCCTATTGCACCCGCGCCTCCGACCAGGGCCCCAACGCCGGGCAGAATGACAACGGCCCGGTGATGGCCGAAATCCTCGATCTGCGCCAGGAGCTGGCCCGGCTCCTGGGCTTCGCGCATTTCTCCGACCTGAGCCTCGCCACCAAGATGGCCGAGTCCACTCCGCAGGTGCTGGGCTTCCTCCGCGACCTGGCCCAGCGCAGCAAGCCCTTCGCCGCCAAGGACCTGGAAGAGCTCAAGGCCTTCGCTGCCGAGCAGGGCGTGGCCGACCTCAAAAGCTGGGACGTGGGCTACTTCAGCGAGAAGCTGCGCGAGCAGCGCTACAGCATTTCCCAGGAGATCCTGCGGGCCTACTTCCCCATCGATAAGGTGCTTTCCGGGCTCTTCGCCATCGTGCAGAAGCTTTACGGTATCGAGATCAAGGAACTGTCCGGTTTCGATACTTGGCACCCTGACGTGCGCCTGTTCGAAATCAGCGAGAACGGCCAGCACGTCGGGCGCTTCTTCTTCGACCTCTACGCCCGTGCCAACAAGCGCGGCGGTGCCTGGATGGACGGCGCCCGCGACAAGCGCCGCAACGCCAGCGGCGAGCTGATCGCGCCGGTGGCCAACCTGGTGTGCAACTTTACCCCTGCCGTCGGCGACAAGCCCGCGCTGCTGACCCACGACGAAGTCACCACCTTGTTCCACGAGTTCGGTCATGGCCTGCATCACCTGCTGACCCGTGTCGAGCACGCCGGTGCTTCCGGTATCAATGGCGTGGCCTGGGACGCCGTCGAGTTGCCCAGCCAGTTCATGGAGAACTGGTGCTGGGAGCCCGAGGGCCTGGCGCTGATCTCCGGTCATTACCAGAGCGGTGAACCGCTGCCCCAGGACCTGCTGGACAAGATGCTGGCAGCGAAGAACTTCCAGTCCGGCCTGATGATGGTGCGCCAGCTGGAGTTCTCCCTGTTCGACTTCGAACTGCATGCCACCCACGGCGACGGTCGCAGCGTGCTCGACGTGCTGGAAGCGATCCGCGACGAGGTGGCCGTGATGCGACCGCCGGTGTTCAACCGCTTCGCCAATAGCTTTGCGCACATCTTCGCTGGCGGTTACGCGGCCGGTTACTACAGCTACAAGTGGGCGGAAGTGCTGTCTGCCGATGCCTTCTCCCGTTTCGAGGAAGAAGGCGTGCTCAACCCGGCCACCGGCCGTGCTTTCCGCGACGCCATCCTGGCCCGTGGTGGTTCCCAGGAGCCGATGGTGCTGTTCGTCGATTTCCGTGGTCGCGAGCCGTCCATTGACGCCCTGCTGCGCCACAGCGGCCTGACGGAGGACGCGGCATGACGGCGACGCCGAAACGCTTTATCGCCGGTGCCGTGTGCCCAGCGTGCAGCGAAATGGACAAGATCCAGATGTGGGACGAAGACGGTGTGCCGCACCGCGAGTGCGTGGCCTGCGGTTACGCCGACACCCTCAACGCCCAGGGCCAGTCGGTGCCGAAGGAACTTGGCACGCGAGTCAACCAGCCCAAGCCCAAGCCGGCCGACCCCAAGGTCCAGGGGGTGCAGTTCTTCCCCAATCCCAAGCTGAAGAAACCCACCGAATAACGCGCGAGCCAAGGAGGGCGTATGTGGCATCTGGTGTGTGGGGACGTGGCGGCTGTCGGTGTTGGCCGCGTGATTGGCGAGGCGGCTGCCGCGAGCCATCTGCGTGTGTTGCGCGATGATCTTGCTGTCGGCCCGCTGGTGGATGTCGAGCAACCGCCCTGCACCGCCCGTGCGCAGTTCTGGCTGGATGTCTGGCCCGAGGCGGTGACGCCCAGGCCGGATTTCGCGCCCGGGCTCAGTGGAGATACCGACTGGCTCGCCGGGCTGGCGCGCCAGGATCAATCGGTGGCCGTCTGGCATGGCGACAGCTGCTCCGAGCAACTCCTGCTGACCCGCGTGGCCGCCGCCCTGGAGGGCAGCGAATTGGCGCTCTGGGAGGTGCCTTGCGGTACTGGGAACAGCAGCGTACGTACGCGTCGCGCGGTCGGCATGATCGAGCCCACCGCGCTCGGCACCTACTACCTGCCGGTACAGGTCGAGGCTGGGCGCAGGGCCCGGCTCGCCGGGCAGTGGCATGCTGCCGTGGCTGCCAATGCCGATATCCGTCGCTGGCGCGATGGCGATTTCCAGGGTGAGGGTCACGCCGCCGTAGATGCCATGCTCCTCGCCGCCTGCACCCCGGAATGGCAACCGCTGCCACGGGTGATGGCCGAGCTAATGGCCGGTAGCGACGGCTTCTTCGTCACAGACTTCTTCGCTTTCTGGCGCGCTCGCGAACTGGCCGACCAGAGGCGCATCGAACTGGGCGGGACTCCCGGCCAGCATGGCTACGGCGCGCTGACGGTTCGTCTTGTGTAGGTTGATCCGCCATCCGGCAGAAACTGGCCAGACGTAGGAGAAAGCTGCATATACTGTATAAATATACAGTTAGCGTGGAGTTCGCCCGATGTCCGCCACTCTCCCTCCCCGTGGCCGCGGTACCGCCAGCAATCCGTTCAATCGCTACGCGCCAACCACCTCGGCGGCGCTGGATGACGGCTGGTTCCAGGAAGTCCCGCCCAGCCGCGCCACTGAGGTGCGACTGGAAACCGCCAAGAGCATCATCACCCGCAACCAATCGCCGGACCTGCCCTTCGACCGTTCGGTGAATCCCTATCGCGGCTGCGAGCATGGCTGCATCTACTGCTATGCGCGGCCCAGCCATGCGTACTGGGACATGTCGCCGGGGCTGGATTTCGAGACCCGGCTGATCGCCAAGACCAACGCGGTGGCCCTGCTTGAACAGCAACTTTCCAAGCCCGGCTACCAGTGTGCGCCGATCAACCTTGGTTCCAACACCGATCCGTACCAACCCATCGAGCGAGAACACCGTCTCACCCGCCAGACGCTTGAAGTACTGCTGCGCTATCGCCACCCGGTGACGATCGTCACCAAGGGTTCGCTGGTGTTGCGCGACCTCGACCTGCTCACCGAACTGGCGGAACAGAACCTGGTGGCGGTGATGATCAGCCTCACCACCCTCGACGATGAGTTGAAACGTACCCTCGAACCTCGTGCCGCGGCCCCGTCGGCGCGACTGCGGGCCATCCGTGTGCTGAGCGAGAACCGTATTCCGGTGGGCGTGCTCTGTTCGCCGATGATTCCAATGATCAACGACATGGAGCTGGAAAGCCTGCTGGAAGCAGCGCGCGACGCCGGGGCGCGGCAGGCGAACTACATGTTGCTGCGTCTGCCGCGGGAAGTGGGGCCGCTGTTCGAGGAGTGGCTCCAGGCGCACTACCCTCAACGCGCCGCCCATGTGATGAGCATCATCCGCCAATGCCGTGGCGGGGAAATCTACGACAGCCGCTTCGGCCACCGTTTCAAGGGCGAGGGCCCCTTCGCCGAGTTGCTGGCGCAGCGCTTTGGCGTGGCCCTCCGCAAGTTGGGCCTGAACCGTCGTCGCGGCGACGAACTGGACTGTTCGCGCTTCTGTCCGCCCGGCGGACAAATGGCGTTACTGTGAGGTGTGACTCGGGAGGCTGTTGCGGCAGTCCTGTAGGAATTCAAATGCCGGCAATCAGATGGATAATGGGCGGCATAAAAGACAATTCCTACAGTGACCGAGGTTGGCAGCATGAGCAACGAGCATGACAAGCAAGGCAGTGAAAGTGCGGAAGAGGCGCTGCGGAACATAGTCGAGGGCTTACAGCGTTTCCGCGACGAGGTCTTCCCGCAGCAGGAAGAACTGTTCAAGAAGCTCGCCCATGAGCAGAAACCCCGCGCCATGTTCATCACCTGCGCCGACTCGCGCATCGTCCCCGAGCTGATCACCCAGAGCTCCCCAGGCGATCTGTTCGTGACCCGTAACGTCGGCAACGTGGTGCCGCCCTACGGCCAGATGAACGGTGGCGTTTCCACTGCCATCGAGTTCGCGGTGATGGCCCTCGGCGTGCACCACATCATCATTTGCGGACACTCTGACTGCGGTGCCATGAAGGCGGTGATGGACCCGCAGACCCTGGAACGCATGCCTACGGTCAAGGCCTGGCTGCGTCATGCCGAGGTGGCCAAGGTGGTGGTGCAGGAGAACTGCGGCTGCGCCAATCACGAATCCCTGGGCGTGCTTACCGAGGAAAACGTGGTGGCCCAGCTGGACCATCTGCGCACCCACCCCTCGGTGGCGGCGCGCCTGGCCAGCGGCCAGTTGTTTATCCACGGCTGGGTCTATGACATCGAAACCTCGGTGATCAAGGCCTATGATGCTGAGCAGGGCCGCTTCCGCACCATCGGCGACGGCCCGCTGCCGATGGCCACGCCACGACCGCGTTACCAGTCGGAGTGATGCAAAAAGGGGCTGCTGATGCAGCCCCTTTTTCATTGCCTGGGTCATTCGCCATTCAGCTTGCCGCACGCTGGCCCGGGTTGAGTTCCAGCCCGACGCCCAGTTGCTGGGACAGGCACGGCCAGCGCTTCCAGGCCTCTTCCACCTTGGGATCGTGCAATTGCTGGCGATAGGTTTGGGCCGAGGGCAGGTTGAACACTTCCTCATCGAGAAGTCCCTCCACGGCGTGGTGCACGGCTTCATCCAACTGGTTGGCGAAGGGCTCGCCGATCAACTGGTGGGCGATCAGGTTGGCCACCGTGGTATCCAGGGGAATCAGCGGTTGGCCGAAGTGGACGATGTAGCGGTCGTTGACTTCTTCCACCAGGCGATGGGCCAGGTAGGCCTCGTCGAGCAGGCCTTCCAGACCCTCGTGGCCGGCCATCAGGGCAGGCGGTTGCAGGAAGAATTGTTCGGCGACCTTGAGTACTGGCTTGATGTGGGACTCGATGCCCGCTTCGCGGGCGACGGTGGCGGCGGCATCCAGCACGTCTGGAACCTGTTCCACGTAGGCGGAGATGAAACGGGCGAGCACACCCTGCGCGTCGTCCGCCGGCAGGCGAATGGCGGGGTGCAGGCTGTCGATCTGGGTTTCGAGAATCCGGGTCAGTTGGCTAGAGGCTGCTTCGTTCTTGAGGGCGCGCTGGATGACTTCGCGCAGTGCGGCGGTGTTCATGACTGCTCCTGAAAAGGACATGGCGGTTTGCGGGGATTAACAGGTGAAGAAGAGACCTTAGCTCGCCCGACGAAACCGCTAAGACCGGATTGTCATAATCGCTTCACAGTTATTCGGGCGCGCTATAAAGGCACTTTGACATCTGCTGCCGACCCACGCCAGCCGTGGCGTTTAGGACAAGGCTTACGCGCCTTCAGACATTTCTTGGATCGCGTTGCGCGCCGGAAGTCCCTGTCTATACTCCGACTCGAAAGGCATTACCTGATGGAACCCGACTGTGCACCTGCGTGCCGAGGTCGGCGGTCTGAGTTTGGTAGTCCGGACAGCCGTCCCCAAGCCGTTGGCCCAGCCGGCGGGATAACAAGAACGAGAAGGGGAACCCGCAATGATGCGACATCCACGAGTCTGGATGGGACTCCTGCTGTGGTCGATTCTCAGCCAGGCGGAGGCTGCCTGGACAGTCAACATGGCGCCCGGCGCTACCGAGGTCAGCCGCACCGTTTTCGATCTGCACATGACCATCTTCTGGATCTGCGTCGTTATCGGCGTTGTGGTCTTTGGTGCCATGTTCTGGTCGATGATCATCCACCGCCGCTCCACCGGCCAACAGCCGGCGCATTTCCACGAGAGCACCACTGTGGAAATCCTCTGGACCGTCGTGCCCTTCGTCATCCTCGTGTTGATGGCGGTGCCGGCGACCAAGACCCTGATCGACATCTATGACACCTCCGAATCCGGACTGGATGTGCAGATCACCGGTTACCAGTGGAAATGGCACTACAAGTACCTGGGCCAGGACGTGGAGTTCTTCAGCAACCTGGCCACACCTGCCGATCAGATCCACAACAAGGCGCCGAAGGACGAGCACTACCTGCTGGAAGTCGACCAGCCGTTGGTGGTTCCGGTGGGCACCAAGGTGCGCTTCCTGATCACCGCGGCCGATGTGATCCACTCCTGGTGGGTGCCTGCGCTGGCGGTGAAGAAGGATGCGATTCCCGGCTTCGTCAACGAATCCTGGACCCGCATCGAGAAGCCCGGCCTCTACCGTGGCCAGTGCACCGAACTGTGTGGCAAGGACCACGGCTTCATGCCCATCGTGGTCGAGGCAAAGTCCCAGGAGGACTTCGCCAAGTGGCTGGCCCAGCGCAAGGAAGAGACGGCCAAGCTCAAGGAGCTGACCGACAAGGAATGGACGCTCGAAGAGCTGGTCGAGCGCGGCGACAAGGTCTACCACACCAGTTGCGCGGCCTGTCACCAGCCGGAGGGCCAGGGCATGCCGCCCATGTTCCCGGCGCTCAAGGGTTCGAAGATCGCCACCGGACCCAAGGCAGATCACCTGAACATCGTCTTCCACGGCAAGCCTGGCACCTCCATGGCCGCCTTCGGCAAGCAGCTTTCCGAGGTCGATATCGCCGCCGTCATCACTTATGAGCGCAACGCCTGGGGTAACAACACCGGCGACATGGTGACGCCGAAGGAAGTACTCGCCCTGAAGCAGGCGCAAAGCCAATGAATAAGACACCGGCCTATAGGGAGACTGACATGAGTGCAGTGATCGACCACGATCATGCCGGGCATGATCACCACCACGGTCCGGCCAAGGGCCTGATGCGTTGGGTGTTGACCACCAACCACAAGGACATCGGGACCATGTACCTGTGGTTCAGCTTCGCCGCGTTCCTTCTGGGCGGCTCGATGGCCATGGTGATCCGCGCCGAGCTGTTCCAGCCCGGCCTGCAGATCGTCCAGCCCGAGTTCTTCAACCAGATGACCACCATGCACGGCCTGATCATGGTCTTCGGCGCGGTGATGCCAGCGTTCGTCGGCCTGGCCAACTGGATGATCCCGCTGATGATCGGCGCGCCGGACATGGCGCTGCCGCGGATGAACAACTTCAGCTTCTGGCTGCTGCCGGCTGCCTTCGGCCTGCTGGTCAGCACGTTGTTCTCCGCAGGCGGAGGGCCCAACTTCGGCTGGACCTTCTACGCGCCGTTATCCACGACCTACGCGCCGGAAAGCGTGACTTTCTTCATCTTCGCCATCCACCTGATGGGCATCAGTTCGATCATGGGGGCGATCAACGTGATCGCCACCATCCTCAACCTGCGCGCTCCGGGCATGACCCTGATGAAAATGCCGCTGTTCGTCTGGACCTGGCTGATCACCGCCTTCCTGCTGATCGCGGTGATGCCGGTACTGGCCGGCTGCGTGACGATGATGCTGATGGACATCCACTTCGGCACCAGCTTCTTCAGTGCTGCCGGCGGCGGTGACCCGGTGCTGTTCCAGCATGTGTTCTGGTTCTTCGGCCATCCTGAGGTGTACATCATGATCCTGCCCGCATTCGGTGCGGTCAGCGCGATCATTCCGGCCTTCAGCCGCAAGCCGCTGTTCGGCTACACCTCGATGGTCTACGCCACGGCGTCGATTGCCTTTCTCTCGTTCATCGTCTGGGCACACCACATGTTCACCGTGGGCATTCCGCTGACCGGTGAGCTGTTCTTCATGTTCGCCACCATGCTGATCGCCGTGCCCACCGGGGTGAAGGTGTTCAACTGGGTGAGCACCATGTGGGAAGGCTCGCTGACCTTCGAGACGCCGATGTTGTTCGCCGTGGCCTTCGTCATCCTGTTCACCATCGGTGGCTTCTCGGGGCTGATGCTGGCAATCGCACCGGCGGACTTCCAGTACCACGACACCTACTTCGTAGTGGCGCACTTCCACTACGTGCTGGTGCCGGGCGCCATCTTTGGCATTTTCGCCTCGGCGTACTACTGGCTGCCGAAATGGACCGGCCACATGTACGACGAGACGCTCGGCAAACTGCACTTCTGGCTGAGCTTCATCGGCATGAACATGGCCTTCTTTCCCATGCACTTCGTGGGGCTGGCCGGCATGCCGCGGCGGATTCCGGACTACAACCTGCAGTTCGCCGACTTCAACATGATCTCCTCCATCGGTGCCTTCAGCTTCGGCGCGACCCAGTTCCTCTTCCTGTTCATCGTCATCAAGTGCATCCGTGGCGGCAAGAAAGCCCCGGCCAAGCCCTGGGATGGCGCCGAGGGGCTGGAGTGGACGGTGCCTTCGCCGGCGCCTTACCACACCTTCACCACGCCACCGGAAGTGAAGTGAGATGAGCGGGGAATTGAGCACTCGCCGCCTGATCCAGCGCCTTTTGGTGCTGGTGGTGGCGATGTTCGGCTTCGGTTTTGCCCTGGTGCCGATCTACGACGTGATGTGCCAGGCCTTCGGCATCAATGGCAAGACCACGGGCTCGGCCTACGAGGGCGCGCAGTCCGAGGACCAGCAACGTCAGGTGCGGGTGCAGTTCCTCGCCACCAACGCGGCGGGGATGAGCTGGGAATTTCGCCCCAGGGCGGATGACCTGGTGGTGCATCCGGGCGCGAGCAACGAGATGCTGTTCGTCGCCTACAATCCGACCGACAAGCCAATGACCGCCCAGGCGATTCCCAGCGTGGCGCCGTCCAAGGCGGCGGCCTTCTTCCACAAGACAGAATGCTTCTGTTTCACCCAGCAGGTCCTGCAGCCCGGCGAGCGCATCGAAATGCCGGTGCGCTTCATCGTCGACCGTGACCTGCCGGCCGATGTACATCACCTGACACTCGCTTACACGCTGTTCGATATCACCGCCCGCAAGCCACCAGTCGCCAGGAATGACGGCTGACGGGACGATAAGGAGAACAACAACGATGGCAAGTCACGAGCACTATTACGTACCGGCCCAGAGCAAGTGGCCGATCATCGCCACCATTGCCTTGCTGGTCACAGTCTATGGGCTGGGAACCTGGTTCAACGACCTGAAGTACGACCGACCGGAATCCAACGGGCCGATGATCTTCTTCGTCGGCGGACTGTTGATCGCCTACATGATGTTCGGCTGGTTCGGCGCGGTGATCCGCGAGAGCCGTTCGGGCCTGTACAGCGGGCAGATGGACCGTTCCTTCCGCTGGGGCATGAGCTGGTTCATCTTTTCCGAAGTGATGTTCTTCGCTGCCTTCTTCGGCGCCCTCTTCTATGTTCGCCACTTCGCTGGCCCCTGGCTTGGAGGCGAAGGCGACAAGGGTATCGCCAACATGCTCTGGCCGAGTTTCGAGTACGCCTGGCCTCTGCTGGAGAACCCCGACTCCAAGCTGTTCCCGCCGCCCAAGGCCGTGATCGACCCCTGGCACCTGCCGCTGATCAACACCCTCCTGCTGGTGACGTCCAGTTTCACCGTGACCTTCGCCCACCACGCCCTGCGCAAGAACAAGCGTGGTCCACTCAAGGCCTGGCTGGCGGCGACCATCCTGCTGGGTGTGGTGTTCCTGGGCTTCCAGGCTGAGGAATACATCCATGCCTACAAGGAACTGGGGCTGACCCTGGGGTCGGGCATCTACGGGGCCACTTTCTTCATGCTCACCGGATTCCACGGTGCCCACGTAACCATGGGGGCGCTGATCCTGACGGTGATGCTGATCCGTATCCTGCGTGGCCACTTCGACAGCGATCACCATTTCGGCTTCGAGGCGGCGGCCTGGTACTGGCACTTCGTGGACGTGGTGTGGATCGGCCTGTTCACCTTCGTCTACGTGCTGTGAAAACGGTGGCCGGAGGTGGGGGCTTCCGGTCTACCAGGTGACTTGAGAAACGAACTGGCCGCTGTAGAAACCCCAGGCGATGAGCGCCAGGGTCAGGGCGGCCAGGACCACACGAACCGTTAGCGCATTGACCACGCGGGAGCTGCGACCTTCGTCCTTGACCAGGAAGAAAAGGCCGCTGAACAGGCTGACCACCGTGGCAAGCAACATGAGGACGATCGCTGCCTTGAGCATGCGTGACTCCGGGGGAAGGGGGATGTTGTGCAGTATAGCCAGCCCTGCTCAGCCTCACGGGGGGCGCTCGTGAGCGCCTTCCGACCCGGCCTGGTGCCCACCCTGGTGGTGCTGGCCCTGCTGCCGGTGTTGCTCGCGCTGGGCTTCTGGCAGCTCTCCCGCGCGGATGAGAAGCGCCAGCTTCTGGCTGCCGCCGATGCCCGCCGCATTGCCCCACCTGTCACGATCGAACACCTCCTCGCCAGCCCCGCTCCCGCCTACCTGCGTGTGCGCCTGCACGGCCATTTCGACGCAGCGCACAGCCTGTTTCTGGACAGCCGCATCCGCGACGGCAAGGCCGGCATCGAGTTGCTGCAACCCTTTCAGGACAGCACGAGCGGGCAATGGCTCCTGGTCAACCGTGGCTGGCTGCCCTGGCCGGACCGCCGCGTGGCGCCAGCCTTCACTACCCCCGCAGGCGAGCTGGAACTCGTTGCCTGGGCCTACGTACCGCCGGGCGCTGCCTTCGAACTCAAACATCTCGAAACGGCCGGCTGGCCGCAACTGATCAGCCAGGTGGATACCGCGGATCTCTGGCAGCACCTCGGTCGCAGCGGACTGCCCCTGGAGCTGCGCCTGGAAGAAGGCACGGCGGCTTACCGCACCGACTGGGCGGTGGTCGCCATGGGGCCGGAAAAACACCTCGGCTACGCCGTGCAGTGGTTCGCCCTGACGGCGGCCCTGTTCGGCCTTTTCATCTATTTCGGATTGCGCAAAGGACGGGAGAACAACAATGAACCCAGCACTCGCCATGCCTGAGGCGGCACCGCCGCGCCGTCGTGGGCGGATTCAACTGCTGCTGATCCTGATGGTGGTGATCGGCCCGATGATGCTTGCCACCGCCATGTACAAGTTCAGCTTCTGGGTGCCGGAAGGCCGCAGCTATCACGGCGTCCTGATTGGCAATGGACAGACGCTGGCCGACCTCGGCGTGCAGGACGCGGCGCCGCAGGAAACCTGGCAACTGCTGGTGACCGCTCCGGCCGGCTGCGAGGCCGATTGCCAGGCGTTGGTCTATGCCGCGCGGCAAATCCATATCGGCCTGGGTCGCGAGGCCTCCCGCGCCAGCCACGCCCTGGCCGTTACCGGATTGCCAGCGGACTACGCCGATAAGCTCAAGCAGGAATACCCACAGCTCAAGCGCTATGGCCTGGATGCCGGCGCCTACGGCAAGAGCACCGAGAACCTTGGCGGCGCCTTGCTGTGGATAGTCGACCCCCACGGCAACCTGGTCCTGCGCTACGACGGCACCACGAAGGGAAAGCAGATTCTCAACGACCTGCGCCACCTGCTGAAGCTGTCCAATATCGGTTGAACGATCCCTTTCACTGGAAAGGTGAGGAGCAGTTGCTGTGGATAAGTACAAGAGCCTGCCCGGATTCCGCCTCGCGCTGTTCGCCACCCTGCTGGCGGTTGTGGTCGTGCTACTGGGCGCCTACACCCGCCTGACCCATGCCGGCCTCGGTTGCCCGGATTGGCCCGGCTGCTACGGCTTCATCGCCGTGCCGCAGACCGAAGCCCAATTGGCCCACGCCGAAGCCAACTTCCCCTATGCACCGGTGGAAGCCGACAAGGGCTGGAACGAAATGGTCCATCGCTATTTCGCCGGTACCCTGGGACTGGTGATCCTCGGCCTTGCCGTTCATGCCGTGCGCCAGCGTGGTCAGGACGGACAGCCACTGAAGTTGCCGTTGCTGCTAGTGGGCGTGGTGATCGCACAGGCCGCGTTCGGCATGTGGACGGTGACCCTCCAGCTTTGGCCCCAGGTCGTCACTGCGCATCTGTTGGGCGGTTTCACCACCCTGTCGCTGTTGTTGCTGCTCTGTCTGCGGCTGTCCAACGCCTTTCCCGCAGTCGAACTGCCGTCCCGACTGCGGCACTGGGCAGCCTTGGGGCTGGTGCTGGTGATCGGACAGATCGCGCTGGGCGGCTGGGTCAGCTCCAACTATGCAGCGGTAGCCTGCGTCGACCTGCCCACCTGCCACGGGGAGTGGTGGCCAACGATGGACTTCGCCAATGGCTTCCACCTGACTCAGCACATCGGCCCCAACTACCTGGGCGGCCAGCTCGACAGTGACGCCCGCACCGCCATTCACATGACTCACCGCTTGGGTGCGCTGGCCGTGACCCTCGTGTTGCTGGGCGTTGCCTGGCAACTCCATCGCAACGGACTGTCGCGACTGTCCGGACTGCTGCTGGCGGCACTCTGCCTGCAGGTGGGGCTGGGCATCAGCAACGTGCTGTTCCATCTGCCGCTGCCGGTGGCCGTCGCCCACAACGGCGGCGGCGCCCTGTTGCTGCTGGTGCTGGTTTCAGTGAATTACCGGGTGCGCCACCCGGCTCTTTCAGTAGGAGCGAGCTCTGCTCGCGAACGCGAGATTGCCGGGGGTTCGCGAGCAGAGCTCGCTCCTACGGCGATCACTTCGCACAGTAAATAAGGAGAACACGCCATGGCCACACTGCTCAGCCAAGGACACAGCCAGGCCCACGCCAGTTGGCGCGACTACCTGGAGCTGACCAAGCCCAAGGTAGTGGTGCTGATGCTGATCACCTCGCTGGTGGGCATGTTCCTCGCCACGCGCGCCGGCGTGCCCTGGACGGTGCTGCTGTTCGGCAACCTCGGCATCGGCCTCTGCGCGGGGGCTGCAGCGGCGGTCAACCATGTGGTGGACCGACGCATCGATTCGATCATGGCGCGGACGCTGAAGCGCCCGGTGGTGAATGGGCGTGTCTCGCCGGTCGCGGCCCTGGCGTTCGCCTTTATCCTGGCGCTCGTCGGCCAGGCCCTGCTGCTGGCCTTCACCAACGAGCTGACGGCCTGGCTCACCCTGGCTTCGCTGGTGGGTTATGCGGTGCTCTACACCGGCTTCCTCAAACGCGCCACGCCACAGAACATCGTGATCGGCGGCCTGGCCGGCGCCGCACCGCCGCTGCTCGGCTGGGTAGCGGTCACTGGGCACCTGTCCGCCGAACCGCTGCTGCTGGTACTGATCATCTTCGCCTGGACCCCGCCGCACTTCTGGGCGCTCGCCATTCATCGCAAAGAGGAATACGCCAAGGCCGATATCCCGATGCTGCCGGTGACCCACGGTGAGCACTACACCAAGGTGCACATCCTGCTCTATACGCTGGTGATGTTCGCGGTGAGCCTGCTGCCCTACGCCATCCACATGAGCGGCGTGCTCTATCTGGTTTGCGCGGTGGCCCTGGGTGCGCGCTTCCTGCAATGGGCCTGGGTGCTGTACCGTGACAGCAGACCGCACGCCGCGATCAAGACCTTCAAGTACTCTATCGCCTACCTCTTCCTGCTGTTCATCGCCCTGCTGGTGGACCACTACCTGATGCTGAACCTATGACTCGAATCCAGAAAACCGTCTTCGTCCTCGTCGCCCTGGTTGCCGTGGTGCTCGGCCTCACCGTGCACAAAGTCCTGACCAGCCAGGCTCAGGCCGACCCGACCAAGTTGCTCGATGCCGGCATCGTCCTGCTGCCGCAGAGCCGCACCCTGCCGGCGCTGGAAATGACCAACCAGGACGGTGAAAAGATGCGCGTCGACCAGTTCAAGGACAAGTGGAGCCTGGTGTTCTTCGGCTACACCTTCTGCCCGGACATCTGCCCCACCACGCTGGCGCAAATGCGCGAACTCAAGGGCCTGCTGCCGGAGGCGGCGCGCAACAACCTGCAGATTATCCTCGTCAGCGTCGACCCCAACCGCGACACGCCGCAGCAGCTCAAGCAGTACCTGGGCTACTTTGACCCGGCCTTCATCGGCCTGACCGCCGACCTGCCGACCCTGCAGAAACTCTCCAATGCGGTAAGCATCCCCTTCATCCCGGCTGACACCAGCAAGGAAAACTACACCGTGGACCACAGCGGCAACCTGGTGGTCCTGGGGCCTGACGGTACCCAGCGCGGCTTCATTCGCTCGCCGCTGAACAACCAGAAGCTCAAGGAGCAACTGCCGGGGCTGGTGACGCCGAAGGGCTGAGCTCGGGGCCGCCTCGCAGCCCTTGGCGAATGAACTCGCCCCTACAGGTGGCGCTGCCCACCGATACCTCGACACCCACAAAAAAGCCCGCTCAATCGAGCGGGCTTTTTCATTCAGCGCGAAGTGATCAGAACGCCGGCACTACGGCGCCCTTGTACTTCTCTTCGATGAACTTCTTCACCTCAGGGCTGTTCAGGGCCTTGGCCAGTTTCTGCATGTCGGCGCTGGCCTTGTTGTCCTCGCGGGCAACCAGGATGTTCACGTAGGGCGAGTCGCTGCCTTCGATCACCAGGGCGTCCTTGGTGGGGTTCAGCTTGGCTTCCAGGGCGTAGTTGGTGTTGATCAGCGCCAGGTCAACCTGGTTGAGCACGCGCGGCAGGGTCGCGGCTTCCAGTTCGCGGACCTTGATGCCCTTCGGGTTCTCGAGAATGTCCTTCGGGGTGGCGGTGATGCTGGTGTTGTCCTTCAGCTTGATCACGCCGGCCTTGTCCAGCAGCAGCAGGGCACGGCCGCCATTGGTGGCGTCGTTGGGGATGACCACCTGGGCACCTTCAGGCAGTTCGGCCAGGGATTTCACCTTGCTGGAGTAAGCGCCGAAGGGCTCGACGTGCACACCTACCACGGAGACCAGTTTCACCTTGGTCTGACGGGCCTTGTTGAACTCGTCGAGGTAGGGCTGGTGCTGGAAGAAGTTGGCGTCCAGGCGGCCTTCGGCGACCTGTACGTTGGGCTGTACATAGTCGGTGAAGACTTTCACCTGCAGGTCCACGCCTTCTTTGGCCAACTGCGGCTTGATGAATTCGAGGATCTCCGCGTGGGGCACCGGGGTGGCGGCGACTTTCAGGGTGTCGGCCTGGGCGGAGAGGGCGGTCAGGGCGGCGAAGGCCACCAGCAGTTTCTTCATGAGCGGCTCCTTGTGGGAAGTCATTTGGCGGCGCGGTCGGCGCCGGCCTGGGTCATTTACGAGAGAAGTGCACCACCAGCTTGTCGCCGACGGTTTGCAGGATTTGTACGAGCACCAGCAGCAGGATCACGGTGACGACCATCACGTCGGTCTGGAAACGCTGGTAGCCGAAGCGGATGGCCAGGTCGCCCAGGCCTCCCGCGCCGACCACGCCCGCCATCGCGGTGTAGGACACCAGGGTGATGGCCGTGACGGTAATGGCGGCGAAGATGCCCGGCCGCGCTTCCGGTAGCAGCGCGTTGACGATGATCTGCCGGGTGGTGGCGCCCATCGCCTGGGTGGCTTCGAGGATGCCGCGGTCCACCTCGCGCAGGGCGGTTTCCACCAGGCGCGCGAAGAACGGTGTGGCACCGACCACCAGCGGCGGGATCGCGCCGGCAACGCCCAGGGAGGTGCCGGTGATGAACACGGTGAAGGGAATCATCACGATCAGCAGGATGATGAAGGGCAGCGAGCGCAGCACGTTGACCAGCAGCGACAGCAGACCGTACACGGCCTTCTGTTCGAACAGCTGGCGCGGTCCGGTGAGGAACAGCAGCACGCCCAGCGGCAGGCCGAGCAGCACGGTGAACAGCAGCGAGCCGCCCAGCATCAGGAAGGTGTCGACGGTGGCGAGCCAGATTTCGTACCAGTCGATATTGGCGAGCAGGGCGTCCATCAGCGCAGGATCTCCAGGTGCACGTCGGCCTCGCGGAAGCAGACGAGCGCGGCGTCAATATCGCCGCCGGTCAGGGCCAGGGTCAGTTGGCCGTAGGGGGTGTCCTTGATGCGGTCGATGCGCCCGGCAAGGATGCTGTAGTCAACGCCGGTCTGGCGCGCGACGGTGCCCAGCAGCGGGGAGTAGGTAGCCTCGCCGCGGAAGGTCAGGCGCAGGATGCGGCCGGCGACGTGGGCGAAGTCATCGCGCTGCTCACCCTCGTCTACTTGCTCGTCCTCGAGCACGAAGCGCTGGGTGGTGGCGTGCCGGGGATGCAGGAACACATCGGCCACCGCACCTTGCTCGACGATCACGCCGCCGTCCATGACTGCCACGCGGTCGCAGACCCGACGGATCACATCCATCTCGTGGGTGATGAGGACGATGGTGAGTTTCAGTTCCCGGTTGATCTCGGCCAGCAGCTGAAGAACCGAGGCGGTGGTCTGCGGGTCGAGGGCGCTGGTGGCCTCGTCGCAGAGCAGGATCTTCGGCTGGGTAGCCAGGGCGCGGGCGATGCCGACGCGCTGCTTCTGGCCGCCGGAAAGCTGTGCCGGGTACTTGCGCGCATGGTCGCTGAGGCCGACGCGGGCGAGCAGTTCCGCGACGCGGCGATCGATCTCGCTGCGCGACAGTTCGCCGGCCAGCTTGAGTGGCAGGGCGACGTTCTCGGCCACGGTCTTGGACGACAGCAGGTTGAAGTGCTGGAAGATCATCCCAACGCGCTGGCGGAAGCGGCGCAGGCCTTCGCTGTCGAGGGTGGTGATGTCTTCGCCATCGATGACGATGCGACCGCCGGAAGGTTCTTCCAGACGGTTGATCAAGCGCAGCAGGGTGCTCTTGCCGGCGCCCGAATGGCCGATCAGGCCGAACACTTCGCCACTCTGGATGGTCAGGTCGGTCGGCTGCAGGGCTGGGATTTCGCGGCCTTCGACGCGGTACGCCTTGTGGACGTTATGAAATTCGATCACTGCGGAAACCTTGTGGGTTCGTCGTTAGCCGGATCGGCTAAAAACCGGCAAGTTTACCTGTTGGCACATAGGCACAGAAAATCTTTCTGGACCTATGGCTATAGCAATAGGGAATAAGCGACAGGCGGACCTTGTGCAGTCTAGTCGCAGCCTCGCAGCGGTGTTCAGTGGCGGGGGCTGAGTACCAGGCGAGGTACCTGATCGGGCTTCAGGGCCTGGCTGTACTGCGCCTTGAAGCCGGGGTCGAGTTTCTTCACCCGTGCCGACAACAGGGCGGCGACCCAGGGATAGTCCTTGGCCTCGCGCACCTGAATCTGCACGGCGCAATCGTGAGCGACGATATCGGCGGCCACACCATCCAGCAGGCGACGCAGGTTCTCGTTGTCGTCACGGTCGAATTGCGGCAGTTCTACCTGCGGCGTTAGGGCGCGCAGCGGCTTGGCGGCCTGGACGAGGGGTTTCTCACCCTCGGGGGCGTTGGGCAGTGTGGTGTTCGCCTGGATGGCGGCGGCCTGGCGCTCGGCGGCTTCGCGCAGTTGCCGGGCCTGCTCCAGGCGTGCCGCATTTTCCTTGGCGGTTGCGGCCTCGGCGGCGCGACGGGTTTCCTCGGCACGGGATTCGGCCGCTTCACGGGCCTTGTCGAGGGCGCCGTCCAGGCTGGTGGCCAAGGCGGGAGCATGGGGCAGGAGGCTGCGGGCATGGCTGAGCGCCTTGGCGGCAGTGTCCAGGTCGCCTTGCTGCAAAGCGACCTGGCCACGCTTCAGCCAGGCTTCGGCAAGCTGACGCTGGTACTGCTCGAGGCGAGTATCGCCAGCGGCGGCGCTTTCCAGGCCCTTGAGGCGGCCTTCGGCCTCGGTGAGCTTGTCTTCGGACAGGTCCTGGTCAAGTTGGCGGAAGCTGCTAACCAGTTCGTCCGTTGGTACGTCGGCCACTTGCTGGGCGGTCTGGCAGGCAGCCAGCAGCAGGGAAAAGGCGACAACAGGCAGGCAACGAGTGGCGAACAGCGTCATTCCGGCGGGTCTCTGATTGCTCAAAAAACGCGCGATTCTACACGGCGGCGCTGCTCAGGACAAAAAGTAGGGGCAAATCGGCCGCGAGGATGGCATTTCTGGAGGCATCTGACCGGTCTTGCGGACCTTTCTCGGCTCCTGTCCGGCCTGGAGTTGCTGCAAGATGGCTGGCCATAACGACAGGAACGGCGAGGAGTGCCATGTACCCAGTCCACCAGGAATTCGACTACCTCATCGTCGGCGCCGGCCCGGCCGGCTGCCTGTTGGCCAATCGGCTCTCGGCCGATCCGAGCGTGCGCGTATTGCTGCTGGAGGCTGGCGGTCGCGACAGCTATCCCTGGATTCATATCCCGGTCGGCTACCTCTATTGCATCGGCAACCCGCGCACCGACTGGTGCTTTCGCACTGAGGCCGAACCCGGCCTGCACGGTCGCAGCCTGGGCTACCCGCGTGGACGGGTGCTGGGCGGCAGTTCCTCGATCAACGGGATGATCTACATGCGCGGCCAGGCCGCCGACTACGACCGCTGGGCCGAGCTGGGCAATCAAGGCTGGAGCTGGGACGACGTGCTGCCATTGTTCCGCAAGAGCGAGAACCACTTCGCCGGCGCCAGTGCGTTCCACAACGACACCGGCGAATGGCGAGTGGAGCGCCAGCGGCTGTCGTGGGAAATCCTCGATGCGTTCCGCCAGGCCGCCGGTGAATGCGGCATCGCCCCAGTGGAAGACTTCAACACCGGTGACAACCAGGGCTGTGGCTATTTCCAGGTCAACCAGCGCAGCGGCGTGCGTTGGAACGCATCCAAGGCGTTCCTGCGGCCGGTCCTGCAGCGACCGAACCTGACGGTTCGGACGGGTGTCGAGGTGCATCGCCTGTTGCTGGAGCAAGGCCGCGCGGTGGGTGTGTCGGGACGCTGGGAGGGTCTGCAGCAGGAGTTTCGCGCGAGGCGAGAGGTGATTCTCTGTGCCGGCGCGGTCGGCTCGCCCATGCTGCTGCAACGTTCAGGGATCGGCCCCAGGCCATTGCTGGAGCGCCTCGGTGTCGGCGTGCGACATGAACTGGCCGGCGTGGGTGGCAACCTGCAGGACCACTTGCAGCTTCGGCTGATCTTCAAGGTGTCTGGCGTGCCAACCCTGAACCAGATGGCGGGCAGCCTGTGGGGCAAGCTGGGCATGGGGCTGCGTTATCTGGCCAGCCGCAGCGGGCCGCTGGCCATGGCGCCGAGCCAGTTGGGTGCCTTCGTTCGCTCAGGTCCGGAGCAGACGCGGGCGAACCTCGAGTACCACGTGCAGCCGTTGTCCCTGGAGCGCTTCGGTGAGCCGCTGCACCCTTTCCCGGCTTTCACCGCTTCGGTGTGCAACCTGCGTCCACAGAGTCGCGGACGGGTGGATATACGTTCCGTCGATTCCAAGGCTCCGCCGCTGATCCAGCCCAACTACCTGAGTCACGTCGAGGATCTGCGCGTGGCCGCCGACGCCATCCGCCTGACCCGGCGCATTTCAGCCGCGCCGGCCCTGGCGCGCTATCGGCCGGAAGAGTACCTGCCAGGTTCGGCGCTGCAGAGCGAAAAGGAGCTGTATGAGGCCGCGGGCCAGATCGGCACCACCATCTTCCACCCGGTGGGCACCTGCCGCATGGGCCAGGGGCGGGAGGCCGTGGTGGACGCCGAACTGAAGGTGCACGGGGTGCCGGGATTGCGCATCGCCGATGCCTCGGTGATGCCGGAGATCGTCTCCGGCAACACCTGCTCACCGACGCTGATGATCGCGGAGAAGGCCGCGTCCCTGGTGCTTGCCGACCTCAGGCGCGTCGCGGCAAGGCAAAGCTGAAGAGGAACAGGCTGGCGGCGGAAACCACGATGGACGGGCCGGCCGGCGTGTCCTTGAACCAAGACAGCGCGAGGCCGGCGCATACGGCCACCAGGCCCAGCAGGCTGGCACCCAGGGCCATCTGTTCGGGGCTGCGGGCGTGGCGTTGGGCCGCCGCTGCCGGAATGATCAGCAATGAGGTGATCAGCAGTACGCCGACGATCTTCATGGCCACGGCGATGACGATGGCGATCAGCAGCATCAGGCCAAGACGGATCGCCGCCACTGGCAGGCCCTCGACCCGCGCCAGTTCCTCATGCACGGTGATCGCCAGCAACGGCCGCCACATGGGGATCAGCACCAGCAGCACCAGTGCACTGCCGCCGAGAATCCAGTAGAGGTCGGTGCGGCTCACTGCCAGCAAGTCGCCGAACAGGTAGGCCATCAGGTCGATGCGCACGTCGCTCATGAAGCTCAGCACCACCAGGCCGAGTGACAGCGTGCTGTGAGCGAGGATGCCCAGCAGGGTGTCTGAGGCAAGCGGCTGGCGCTGTTGCAGGGTCACCAGCAACAGGGCAAGCAACACGCAGCCGACGGTTACGGCCAGGGTCGGGCTGACGTCCAGCATCAGTCCGAGGGCCACGCCGAGCAGCGCCGCGTGGGACAAGGTGTCGCCGAAATAGGCCATGCGCCGCCAGACCACGAAGGAACCGAGGGGGCCAGCCACAAGGGCCAGGGCGAGGCCGGCGAGCAGGGCGTTGAGCAGGAAATCAGCCATGGTTGCAGTCGGGGCCGTGCTTGTGGACGGGAGTGAAACGGGTGCCGCTGGGGAAGGGGGTCTTCACCACTTCGCCATGCAGGTCGTGGGCATGGTCGTGATGGTGGTGGTAGACGGCCAGGCTCTTGGCATCCTGGCCGAACAACTCGACGAAGGCCGGATCGAAGCTGACCTGTTCCGGGTGGCCGGAGCAGCAGACGTGGCGGTTCAGGCAGACCACCTGGTCGGTGGTGCTCATCACCAGGTGCAGGTCGTGGGAGACCATCAGCACGCCGCAGCCGTGGCGGTCGCGCAGGCGGGTGATCAGGCGGTAGAGCTCGGCCTGGCCGGCGACGTCGACGCCCTGCACCGGCTCGTCCAGCACCAGCAGTTCAGGCTCGCGCAGCAGGGCGCGGGCCAGCAGTACGCGCTGCAGCTCGCCGCCGGAGATGGTTTGCAGCGGGCTGTCGATGACCTGGGTGGCGCCGACTTCGTCCAGGGCCGCGAGCGCCTTCGTGCGGTCCACGCCCGGCACCAGGCGCAGGAAGCGCAGTACAGTCAGAGGCAGCGTCGCGTCCACCTGGAGCTTCTGCGGCATGTAGCCGATATGCAGGCGCGGTTTGCGCCAGACGTCGCCGCTATCGGGCTTGAGCAGGCCGAGCACGGTGCGTACCAGGGTAGTCTTGCCAGCGCCGTTAGGGCCGATCAGGGTGACGATCTCCCCTGCCTTCACCGCCAGGTGAACGTCCTGCAGCACCGGCTGGCCGGCGAAGTCGACGCCGACCTTGTCCAGGCGGATCAGCACATCGCTCATGCGGCCACCTGGCAGCTGGCGCAGAGGCCGACAACCTCCACGGTCTGGCCTTCGACGACGAAGCCGACGGATTTGGCGCTGTCGACGATGGCCTGGCTGATGCTGGATTGCTCCAGCTCGATGGCGGTCTGGCAGTTACGGCAGATGAGGAACTGGCCCTGGTGGGCATCGCCCGGATGGTTGCAGCCGACGAAGGCGTTGAGCGAGGCGATGCGGTGTACCAGGCCATTCTCCAGCAGGAAGTCCAGGGCACGGTAAACGGTGGGCGGCGCCGCGCGGCGACCGTCTTCTTCAGCCAGCACGCCGAGAATGTCGTAGGCACCCAGTGGCTTGTGGCTCTGCCAGACCAGTTCCAGCACCCGTTTGCGCAGGGTTGTCAGGCGCAGGCCCTCGCGGCTGCAGATGGCATCGGCTTCGGCCAGGGCATTGGACACGCAATGGGAGTGGTCGTGGGGGCGGCAGGCCAGGGGAGCTTTCACGCTGATCGGCTTGAGCATGGTGGCGGCGACGTTTGGGGAAAGAGACGTTATTCTATTACTCTTTTGCCGCCGAGTCTGTGCCGTGTACCGTCTCTTCGTCTCCCTGTTCCTCAGCGCTTGCGCCCTGTCGGCCCAGGCCGACGTGCGCCTGCTGACCAGCATCAAACCGCTGCAACTGATCGCCGCCGCCGTGCAGGATGGCGCCGGCCAGCCCGACGTGCTGTTGCCCCCCGGCGCCTCGCCGCACCAGTACGCCTTGCGCCCATCCGACGTACGTCGGGTACGCGAGGCGGATCTGTTCTACTGGGTTGGCCCGGACCTGGAAGGCTTCCTGCCTCGAGTGCTGCAGGGGCGCGACAAGCCCAACGTAGTGCTGCAGGAGCTTCCTGGCATGCAACTACGCCACTTCGAGGCCCCTCACGACGAGCATGAAGAGGAGGGCCACGATGAACACGAGCATGACCATGACCACCGTCCAGGCTCCCTGGATGCCCACCTCTGGTTGCTGCCGGCCAATGCCCGGGTGATCGCCGCGCGCATGGCCGCCGATCTTGCGGCTGCCGATCCAGCCAACACCGCCCGCTACCAGGCCAACCTGAAAGCATTCGAAAGCCGCCTCGACCAGCTCGACGCCCGCCTCAAGGCACGCATGGCCAAGGTTTCCAGTAAGCCGTTCTTCGTCTTCCACGAAGCCTTCGACTACTTCGAGGCAGCCTATGGCCTGCGCCATACCGGCGTGTTCAGCGTGGCCAGTGAAGTGCAGCCCGGCGCCCGCCATGTCGCCGCCATGCGTGAACGCCTGCAAAAAGCCGGTCCGAGCTGCGTGTTCAGCGAACCGCCAGTGCGCCCGCGCCTCGCCGACACCCTGACCGCCGGCCTGCAAGTGCGCTTGGCCGAGCTGGATGCCCTGGGCATGAATGCACCGGTCGCCGCCAATGGTTACGAGACCCTGTTGCAGAACCTCGGCGATGGCCTCGCCGGTTGCCTGGAAGCGTTGTAATCGCTCCAGGGCCTACGTTGAGTGGGTGGTCGGCAGTGCCTGCTAAGGTGAAAGAGGGGCCGCGGGCCGCATTGATGCGAATCAGCGGCCGGCATTCGTGGTCAGACTAGTCTGGACTCTTCATTGAAGGAGGGCAGCGGATGGCCAGGACGGGAGCGCCCAAGCAGGTCCAGGGCAGCCATGGCATCGCCTTGCAGGCGGCCTCGGAGGATATCTGGGACAGCAAGTACCGCCTCAAGCACAAGGACGGTACGCCGATCGATCTCACCCCGGACGCCACCTGGCAGCGCGTGGCTCGTGCGCTGTCCGAGGTGGAGGCCGACACCGCGGCTCGCGAGCATTGGTACGAACGCTTCCTCTGGGCCCTGCGCAACGGCGCCATTCCTGCCGGAAGAATCATCTCCAATGCCGGCGCCCAGGACATCAAACCCGCCACCTCGACTATCAACTGCACGGTTTCCGGCACCATCCGCGACTCCATGGATGACATCCTCGGCAAGGTCCACGAAGCCGGGTTGACCCTCAAGGCCGGCTGCGGCATCGGCTACGAGTTCAGCACCTTGCGCCCGCATGGCGCGTTCGTTTCCGGGGCTGGCGCGCAGACCAGCGGGCCGCTGTCCTTCATGGATATCTACGACAAGATGTGCTTCACCGTGAGCTCAGCCGGCGGCCGCCGCGGCGCGCAGATGGGCACCTTCGACGTTTGCCACCCGGACGTGCGCGAGTTCATTCGCGCCAAGCGAGAGGATGGCCGCCTGCGCCAGTTCAACCTCAGCCTGCTGGTCAGCGACGCGTTCATGCATGCGGTGGAGAACGACACTGAATGGCCCCTGCTCTACCCGGTACACCCCAAGGAGCGTGATGAGCTGGACTTCAGCGACTCCGCCCAGGTGATCTGGCGCGACTGGCCGGTGCACGACGGCTACATCACCCGCGAGGACGGCCTGGTGGCCTGCAAGGTCTACGGTCGTGTCCAGGCCCGGCACCTGTGGGACATGATCATGGTCTCCACCTACGATTTCGCGGAGCCAGGCTTCATCCTCATCGACCGGGTCAACGCGCTGAACAACAACTGGTGGTGCGAGGCGATCCGCGCGACCAACCCTTGCGGCGAACAACCCCTGCCACCCTATGGCTCCTGCCTGCTCGGCTCGATCAATCTCACGGCTTTCGTCGAAGAGCCCTTCAGCGAAGACGCCCATTTCGACTGGGAGCGTTTCCGCGCCGTGGTGCGGGTGTTCACCCGGATGCTCGACAACGTGGTCGAGATCAATGGCCTGCCGCTGGAGCAACAGCGCGCAGAGATCCTTGGCAAGCGTCGTCATGGCATGGGTTTCCTTGGCCTGGGCTCTGCCCTGGCGCTGCTCAGGTTGCGCTATGGCAGCACCGAGGCCTGTGTGTTTACCGAAGAGGTTGCGCGGGAGATGGCCCTGGCCGGTTGGCAGGTCGCCCTGGAGCTGGCCCGGGAGAAAGGCCCGGCCCCCGTCCTGGCCCGGGACTATGACGTGACCGTCGCCATGCTGCGCAAACGTCCGGAGATGGTGGACGACGGGTACCGGGTCGGGGATCGGGTGCCCGGCCGCATCCTTCATGCCCGCTATTCCCGCTATATGCAGCGCATCGCCGAGCATGCGCCAGAGCTGGTGGCCGAGCTGGCGGAGGTGGGCGCGCGCTTCACCCATCACAGCTCAATCGCGCCCACCGGGACCATCAGCCTGAGCCTGGCGAACAACGCCTCCAACGGCATCGAGCCGAGCTACGCCCATCAGTATTCACGCAACCTGATCCGCCCCGGGCGCAAGACCAAGGAGAAGATCGAGGTGCGCAGCTACGAGCTGCTGGCGTACCGCGCACTGGTCAACAGCCAGGCGCGGCCCGATGCCGAGCATTCGGCGCAGCGCCTGCCGGACTATTTCGTCAGCGCCGACGACATCAGCCCAGCCGAGCACGTAGAAATGCAGGCGGCGGCGCAGAAGTGGATCGACTCCTCCATTTCCAAGACCGCCAACGTGCCCACGGATTTTCCCTTCGAAGACTTCAAGGACATCTACCTCCAGGCCTGGCGACAGGGCCTCAAGGGGTGCACCACCTTCCGCTTCAATCCAGCCGCCTTCCAGGGCGTACTGGTGAAAGATGCGGACCTGGAAAGGACCGTCTACCGCTTCGAGCTGGAGGACGGCACCCAGGTGGAGCTGCGCGGTAACGAAGAAGTGGAGTACGACGGCGAAGTGCATACCGCCGCCAATCTCTTCGAGGCGTTGAAGGAAGGCTATTACGGCAAGTACTGAACGGTCGGAGGCCGCCATGACCATCAAGATCGAGAAGAAGATCAAGGGCTTCAGCCTGGTGGACCTGGACCAGGAAAAGGCCCGCAAGGCCGCCGAGGAAGCGGCCGCCGTGGTGCAGATGGACGAGACCCTGCAACGCCCGGAGACCTTGGTCGGCGCCACCTACAAGATCAAGTCGCCGCTGTTCGAGCACGCGCTCTACGTGACCATCAATGACATCGTGCTCAACCCGGGCACTGCCTTCGAGCAGCGCCGGCCCTTCGAGATATTCATCAACTCCAAGGGCATGGAGCACTTCCAGTGGATAGTCGCACTCACCCGCATCATGTCGGCGGTGTTTCGCAAGGGCGGCGATTGCACCTTCCTGGTGGAAGAACTGAAGGCCGTGTTCGATCCGCGTGGCGGCTACCTCAAGCGTGGAGGCGTCTATATGCCGTCGCTGGTGGCCGAGATCGGTGCCGTGCTGGAGCGCCACCTGGTGGCCATCGGCCTGATGGAAGGCCAGAAGCTGGACGAGGAGCACAAGCTCTACCTCGCCGAAAAGCGCGCCGCCTACGAAGCCAGCCTGGGCACCTCCACCGCCGAGCCGGGCGAGGGTTTCCCGCCCGGCGCCCAGCTCTGCGGAAAATGCAGCACACAGGCGGTGGTGCAGATGGATGGTTGCGCCACCTGCCTCAACTGCGGGCATTCCAAATGTGGGTGAGCCTGGAACCTTGTCGGGGCGAATGAATTCGCCCCTACGAAACGCGAATCCGACCCGGCGTTAGAGCGCAAACGGCAGCGGCAGCTCGACCTTCTGCCGGTGCGCCAGCCGCATCTGGAACACATTGGGATCGTGGATCAGCACGTCCTGTCCGGCGAAGGTGTTGGCGGCGATCAGGCGGGACAGCCAGAAACGCACGCAGGCGATGCGCAGTGCCGTTGGCCAGAGTTCGGCTTCGGCGGCGGTGAACGGCCGCAGTGCGGCATAGGCGCCGAGCAGGGCGCGGGCGCGGGGGGCGTCGAGACGACCGTCGGCGTCCGAGCACCAGTCGTTCAGGCAAATTGCAAGGTCATAGAGCATGGGCCCTGCGCATGCGTTGTAGAAGTCGATAACCCCGGACAGGTGGGTGCCGTCGAACAGCGCGTTGTCCTTGAACAGGTCGGCGTGCAGGTTGGCGCGTGGCAGGGCGAGGAAGCGCTGCTTCACCTCGGCAATTTCCTTCAGCGCATCGCGCAGCAGCGGCAGCGCGTGCTCGTCCAGTTGCAATGCCAGCGACGGGCCTTCATTGAGCATCCAGTCCAGTCCGCGATCGCTCTTGCGCTCCAGCACCTGCTCGCGGGTGGCCAGGTGCAGGCGCGCCAACAGGCTGCCGACTTCCGCGCAGTGATGGGCATTGGGCTGGTGCACATGCTTACCCGGCAGGCGCGGTTGCAACAACGCCGGCTTGCCTGCCAGCTCACGCAGGGCTTCACCGCTTTCCGTACGCAGGGCGAAGGGCACTGGCAGGTTCGCGTCGTGAAGCACGTCAAGCAGTTCGATGAAGAACGGCAGGTCATGGCTCGGCCCGCGCTCAACCAGCGTGAGCACGTATTCACCCTGTTCCAGGCTGACGAAGAAGTTACTGTTCTCGGAGCCTTCGGCAATGCCCTGGAAATCCTTCAGCCGGCCCAGCCCGTAAGGGGCGAGGAAAGCTTCCAGTTCCGGACGTTCGAGTGGGGTGAATACGGACATTGGACTACCTTGTTACGGGGTTGCGTGTGCGCTACCAGCTGAAGATTTCCCACGCGGGGATAAGCATGTCGGGGTTGTCCGAGCGGACGAAGTTGCTTTCGCCGTCGGCACGAACCAGGAAGTACGGCTTGCCGCCCTTCGGAGTCACCTTGATGGCGTAGAGGAAACCATTGACGCGGTATTCCTGGATGGTCTTGTCGCCTTCCTGGCGGATGGTGACGTCCGGTTCCCCGGATGGCTCGTCGGCGGCGAACGAGGCGACTGGAGCGACGGCCAGCAGGCTGGCCAGCAAAAGGCGGTTCAGTGCGCGCATGGTAACCTTGTCCCTTCTGTTCAATGATCGGTCCATTCTACTTCGGGTCCGGTGAATAAAGGTTGATTTCACGCATGAGCCAAGCCCCCCTCGTCCTGGTGGACGGATCTTCCTATCTGTACCGCGCCTTCCATGCCCTGCCGCCGCTGACCACCTCCGCCGGCTTGCCCACGGGTGCGGTCAAAGGTGTGCTGAACATGCTCAAGAGCCTGCGTCGGCAGTATCCGGACAGCCCCTTCGCGGTGGTCTTCGACGCCAAGGGCGGCACCTTCCGCGATGAGATGTTCGCCGAGTACAAGGCCAATCGTCCCTCGATGCCGGACGAGCTGCGGGTGCAGGTTGAGCCGTTGCACGCCAGCGTCCGAGCCCTCGGCCTCCCGCTGCTCTGCGTGGAAGGCGTGGAAGCCGACGACGTGATCGGCACCCTGGCCCGGCAGAGCGCCGCGGGCGGTCGCCCGGTGGTGATCTCTACCGGTGACAAGGACATGGCGCAACTGGTCGACGGGCACATTACGCTGGTCAATACCATGACCGGTAGCGCGCTGGACGTGGATGGCGTGAAGGAGAAATTCGGTGTCGGTCCTGAACTCATCATCGACTACCTGGCGTTGATGGGTGACAAGGTCGACAACATCCCGGGCGTGCCCGGCGTCGGCGAGAAGACCGCCCTCGGCCTGCTCACCGGAGTGGGTGGCGGGCTCGACGTGCTCTATGCCAGCCTGGACAAGGTGCCCGCCTTGCCGATCCGTGGCGCCAAGGGCCTGCCGGCCAAGCTCGAAGAGCACAAGGACATGGCCTACCTGTCCTACAAGCTGGCCACCATCAAATGCGACGTCGAGCTGAACGTCGAAATCGACTCCCTGCACCCCGGCGAGCCGGATCGCGAATCCCTGGCCGAGCTCTATCGCATCCTGGAATTCAAGACCTGGCTGGATGACCTGCAACGCCAGGCCAAGTCCAGTGGCGAGCAGCTCGCGCTGGAGGAAGCGCCGGTGGCCGATGCCGAGAAGCGCTACGAGATCGTGCTGGAGCAAGCGCAGTTCGACGCCTGGATGAAGAAGCTTGAAGCCGCGCCGCTCTTTGCTTTCGACACCGAGACCACCAGCATCGACGCCCAGCAGGCGCAGGTCGTGGGTGTGTCCTTCGCCGTCGAGGCAGGGGAAGCCGCCTATGTTCCGCTCGCTCACAGTTACATGGGTGTGCCGGCGCAGCTGGACCGCGACGCCGTGCTCAAGGCCCTCAAGCCGCTGCTGGAAGACCCGGGCAAGGCCAAGGTCGGCCAGCACGTCAAGTACGACATGAACGTCCTGGCCCATGCCTCGACGCCCATCACCGTGCGGGGCATCGCCTTCGATACCATGCTCGAGTCCTACGTGCTGGACGCTACGGCCACCCGCCACGACATGGACAGCCTGGCCCTCAAATACCTGGGCCACAGCACGATCCGCTTCGAGGACATCGCGGGCAAGGGCGCCAAGCAGCTGACCTTCGACCAGATCGCCCTCGAACAGGCCGGCCCTTATGCGGCCGAGGACGCTGACGTCACCCTGCGCCTGCACCTGACGCTCTGGCAGAAGCTGGAGGCCATCCCATCCCTGGCCAAGGTGCTGAAGGAAATCGAGATGCCGCTAGTGCCGGTGCTCGCGCGCATCGAGCGCAATGGCGCCTATGTCGATGGCAAGCTGCTGGGCCAGCAGAGCCTGGAGCTGGGCGAGAAAATGGTGGCGCTGGAGCGCCAGGCCTATGACCTGGCCGGGCAGGAATTCAATCTCGGTTCGCCCAAGCAGCTCGGTGCCATTCTCTACGAGAAACTTGGTCTGCCGGTGCTGGCCAAGACCGCGACCGGCCAGCCTTCGACTGCCGAGAACGTGCTTGCGGACCTCGCCGAGCAGGATTACGAGCTGCCCAAGGTGATCATGCAGTACCGCTCCCTGAGCAAGCTCAAGAGCACCTATACCGACAGGCTGCCGGAACAGATCAACCCGCGAACCGGGCGCATCCACACGTCCTACCATCAGGCGGTAGCGGCCACCGGGCGCTTGTCGTCCACCGACCCGAACCTGCAGAACATCCCGATCCGCACCGCCGAAGGGCGTCGCATCCGCCAGGCCTTCGTCGCGCCCAAGGGCTACAAGCTGCTGGCGGCGGACTACTCGCAGATCGAGCTGCGCATCATGGCTCACTTGGCCAAGGATGAAGGCCTGCTGGATGCCTTCCGCCACGACCGCGACGTGCACCGCGCCACCGCCTCCGAGGTCTTCGGCGTGCCGCTGGACGAAGTCAGCAACAACCAGCGTCGCAGTGCCAAGGCGATCAACTTCGGCCTGATCTACGGCATGAGCGCTTTTGGCCTGGCCAAGCAGATCGGCGTCGACCGCAAAGAGGCCCAGGCTTACATCGATCGCTATTTCGCCCGCTACCCCGGCGTGCTGGCTTATATGGAACGCACTCGGGAGCAGGCTGCGCAGCAGGGCTTCGTCGAGACCCTGTTCGGTCGTCGCCTCTATCTGCCGGAAATCCACTCGAAGAACCAGGCCATGCGCAAGGGTGCCGAGCGCACCGCGATCAACGCACCGATGCAAGGCACCGCGGCGGACATCATGAAACGCGCCATGGTCGCTGTGGACGACTGGCTCCAGGAAAGCGGCCTGGATGCCCGCGTCATCCTTCAGGTTCACGACGAACTGGTGCTGGAAGTGCGGGAGGACCTGGTGGCGCAGGTGAGCGAACAGATTCGTCCGCTCATGAGCGGTGCCGCCGAGCTGGACGTGCCGCTGGTCGTGGAAGTGGGCGTGGGTGACAACTGGGACGAGGCGCACTGAGTGCGTCCTCGGGGCGAGCATCTGTTTCAGGCATGAAACAGATGCTTAGTTCCTGATCGAATAAACAGGATTATTTTCATAGCAAACTGTTTTGATAATCAGTCTGAACTTTCTGCGAGACGGGGGAGTCACACAACTGAATGGCTGGTGAAGCCTTTCGATGCTCCTTTTGCTGTGTTTAGTGTTGGCAGATATCTGAACCCCGCCCTAGCGGTTCAGACTTAAACCCCGAACTTCCCCCTCCCCATACGAAGTCCGGGGTTTTTTTTGCCTGCGATTCAGGCTTCGGCCTCGCCTTCTTCCAGGTCCAGCTGCAGCCAGTGCGCGAGCACCGCATGGGCTTCTTCGATGCCCTGGCGCTTGGGTGCCGAGAACAGTTGGATGGACACACCTTCGCCCCAACCCTTGCGGATTTCCTGGCGTACCTTGAGCAGCGCGTTCTTCGCCGCACCGAAGGCCAGCTTGTCGGCTTTGGTCAGGAGGATATGCATCGGCATGTTGCCGGCGCTGGACCAGTCCAGCATGAGGCGGTCGAAGTCCGTCAGCGGGTGGCGGATGTCCATCAGCAGGATCAGGCCGGCGAGGCTTTCGCGGCTGCTGAGATAGGCCTCCAGGTGATGCTGCCAGTGCTGCTTGAGGGGAATCGGCACCTTCGCATAACCGTAGCCCGGCAGGTCCACCAGGCGACGGTCTTCGTCCAGGGAGAAAAAGTTCAGCAGCTGGGTGCGTCCCGGTGTTTTCGAGGTGCGCGCCAGACTGGCGTGGGTCAGGGTGTTCAGCGCACTCGACTTGCCGGCGTTGGAGCGGCCCGCAAAAGCCACTTCCAGGCCGCTATCCGGCGGGCACTGGTCGACCTTGGCGGCACTGATGAGAAAGCGGGCCTGTTGGCACAGACCGAGGATGGGGTTCTTCAATGACATGGGGAATCCAAGGGGTGCGACGCGGTGTCGCAGAGGGCGGTTTCGTTTCCGTTTATGCATCGCCAGTATATAATGCCGCGGATTTAGTGTGCGCTTTATCCCCCAGGGTCTGGTGTCCACGGCAGCGACCGACGCACGACAGAATGCGCGGCGATGCCCTCCGATGAGGTTGATCATGAAGAAAATACTGCTCGTCGCTAGCCTTGCGGCGCTGTCCTTCGCCGCGCAAGCAGCTCAGGATCCGGAAGCGGTTTTCAACCGGGCCTGCGCTGCCTGTCATAGTGGTCAGCTGCCGATGGCGCCGAAGAAAGGCGACAAGGCTGCCTGGGAACCGCGCATGGCCAAGGGCATGGACACTCTGGTGCAGAGCGTCACCAATGGTTTGAACGCCATGCCGCCGAAAGGCCTGTGCATGGATTGCAGTGCCGAGGACTACAAGGCCGTCATCCAGTGGATGAGCCAATAAAGTAGCCCGGCGCATAACACCTTTACCCTTTAGCCGTAGTTGGATTAGCTGATGAACAAAGTAATCGTGAGTCTGCTGTTGACCCTTGGCATCACCGGCATGGCCCACGCCGCTGGTGACGCCAAGGCTGGCCAGGCCAAAGCCGCTGTTTGCGGTGCCTGCCATGGCCCGGATGGCAACAGTGCCGCCCCGAACTTCCCGAAACTGGCTGGCCAGGGCGAGCGCTACCTGCTCAAGCAGATGAAGGACATCAAGGCCGGTAACCGCACCGTGCTGGAAATGACCGGTCTGCTGAACAACCTCAGCGATCAGGATATGGCTGACATCGCCGCCTACTTCGCCAGCCAGAAAGGCAGCGTTGGCGCCGCCGATCCGAAAGTGGTCGCTCGTGGCGAAGCGCTGTTCCGCGGCGGCAAGCTCGAACAGGGCATGCCCGCCTGCACCGGCTGCCACGCGCCTGACGGCTCCGGCAACGCGGCCGCCGGCTTCCCGCATCTGGGGGGGCAGCATGCCCAGTACGTGGCCAAGCAGTTGACCGATTTCCGCGAAGGCAACCGCACCAACGATGGCGACAGCATGATCATGCGCGGCATCGCGGCCAAGCTGAGCAACAAGGACATCGAAGCGGTGTCCAGCTACATCCAGGGCCTACACTAAGGGGCGATGTCTGGAACCTGAAGGAGGGTGGCTTAGGCCACCCTTTTTCGTTCCCAGGCCCGTTACAATGGCCGGAACCCGCCGCATTGCCGCAGGTCGAATCATGGCCCCTGCGGCCCCATTACCCCTCAAGGAGTGAAGCATGCGTAACCTGATCCTTTCCGCCGTTCTTGCCGGTGCCAGCCTGCTGGGCATGAGCGCCGTCCAGGCTGACGACATCGAGGCCGGCAAGCAGTATGTCGAGCTGAGCAGCCCGGTTCCGGTATCCGTTCCGGGCAAGATCGAAGTGGTGGAGCTGTTCTGGTACGGCTGCCCGCACTGCTACCAGTTCGAACCGACGCTCAACCCCTGGGCCGAGAAGCTGCCGGAAGACGTCAACTTCGTTCGTATTCCTGCCATGTTCGGCGGCCTGTGGAACGTCCACGGCCAGCTGTTCATCACCCTCGAAAGCATGAAGGTCGAACATCAGGTGCACAAAGCCGTGTTCGAAGCCATCCACAAGGAAGGCAAGAAGCTCGCCACCCCGGATGAAATGGCGGAGTTCCTCGCCGGTCAAGGTGTGGACAAGGACGCCTTCCTCAAGGCTTACAACTCCTTTGGCGTGAAGAGCCAGATGGAGAAGGCCAAGAAGCTGGCCATGGCCTACCAGATCACTGGCGTGCCGACCCTGGTGGTCAACGGCAAGTACCGTTTCGACATCAGCTCCTCGGGTGGTCCGGAGCAGACCCTCAAGGTCGCCGAGCACCTGATCGAGAAGGAGCGCGCCGCGAAGTAAGCGGCGCATTCGCCCGATGCTCAGACGCTGGGTGGGTGAAAGGGCGGCGAGCTCGTGCGATGCACGGGTGAACCCCCATTGCGACAAGGGCAAGCTGCCTGCTGATGGCCGCTTGCGTTTGCTCAGTTTCAATATCCAGGTCGGTATCAGCACCGAGCGATACCATCACTACCTGACCCGTGGCTGGCAGCACCTGCTGCCGCACAACGGGCGCGCTGGGAACCTCCAACGAATCGGCGCCCTGCTCGGCGACTACGACCTGGTCGCCTTGCAGGAGGCTGACGGAGGCAGCATCCGCTCCGGTTACATCAACCAGGTCGAACACCTCGCCCAGCTTGGCGACTTCCCCTACTGGTACCAGCAGCTCAACCGCAATCTCGGGCGCATCGCCCAGCACAGCAATGGCCTGCTCAGTCGCCTGCAACCCAACCTGCTGGAAGACCACCCGCTGCCGGGGCCGCCCGGCCGTGGCGCGATCCTGATGCGCTTCGGCAAGGGACGTGATGCGCTCGCCGTGGTGATGATGCACCTGTCCCTCGGCGCCCGAACCCGCACCCGCCAACTGGCCTACATCCGCGAGCTGGTGAGCGGATACCGCCACCTTGTTCTGATGGGCGACATGAACACCCACGCCAACGATCTGCTGGAGTTTTCGCCCCTGCGCGACCTCGGCCTCCTGGCCCCGCAGGTCGAAGCGACCTTCCCCAGTTGGCGCCCGCAACGCTGCCTCGACCACATCCTGCTCAGCCCAAGCCTTACCCTGGAGCGAGTGGCAGTACTCAGCCAGCCGATCTCCGACCACCTGCCGGTGGCGGTGGACATACGCCTGCCCGACGAACTGCGGGCCGATCTGCCCCTTACCCTCAGCGAACCCAAGCGCGGAATCCCTGCATGAGCGACGACGCCCAGCGTTGGAAAGCCAAGTACCTGGAAAACCTCGAACAGCAGGAGAAGATCGAGAAGCGCTGGGACGCCCGCCTCGATTTGCTGCGTCGCGGCCTGGTGCGCAGCTCCCTGGCGGCCGAGGGTTCCGACAAGGCAGTCGACCTGTGCATGCAGGAGCTGCGCGAAATTATCCGTAGCGAGCAGATGGACGCCGGCCTCTCGGCCCTGATCCCGCGACTGGAAAAGGCCGTGCTGGACTCCGAGCAGCGCCGTCAGCAGCGAATTGAACAGAACGTCAGCGCCCTCACCGGCATTGCCGACCGCATGCTTGCACTCGACTTGCCGCGGGAGGTGCGCAAGAGCCTCAAGCAGTTCGCGAAAAGGATCGACGAACGCGCCCGCCAATCGCGCGAAATGCCGGCACTGCTGGCTGAGCTGGGCGTACTCCAGGGCCAGGCCCTGCAGGCGTTGTCCAGCGACGACGCGACGGTGGTCAAGCCGGGGCTGCTGCAGCGCCTGTTCGGCAGCGGTGGGGACGAGACACCGCCCGTCGCCGAGCCGACTCCCCCACCGCAGGCGCCTGCTCCTGTCGAAGCCCTACAACCGGCGGTGTTCCCGGCTGCTCCTGTACGGAGCAGCGCACTGGACAGCCTGCCGCTGGCCGCCGCCATCCTCACCGGCGAAGGCGACCCCGCATATGCCCTGCCCGCCCTGCCGGAGCCGGGATACAGCGCCATCGCCCCTCACGTAGCCGACAGTCTGCGCGCACTGCTCGACGAGCTGGACCTGCCCGAGCATCACCAGCCCCAGGCCGTGGCGCTGCGCCAGCGCCTGGAAGGCGGTCTCAACTGGTACGAGCTGGTACCGGTGCTGGACGACCTCGGCGTGCTGGTGCTGGCCGTAACCGACAGCGGCCATCGTGAGTTCGCCGGCTACCTCAAGCAGCTCAACCAGCGCCTGGTGCTGTTCCTCGAACACCTCAGTGCGGCCCAGGAAGGCTATGCCGAGTCGTTGGGCAATGCCCGCGCCCTGGACGACCAACTGCGCGAGCAGGTCAGCGGCCTGCAGGCCAGCGTGCAGGACGCCACCGACCTGAACCAACTGAAGCAGAGCCTGGAGCAGCGCCTCGATGGTCTGCTCGACACCATGAACCGCTACCAGCAACAGCGTACGGCCCGCGAGCACGAAGTGAGTGAACGCCTGCAGGTGCTGATGACGCGGGTTGCGACCATGGAAGAAGAAGCCAAGACCTTCCACGACAACCTCGAAGTTCAGCGCCAGAAGGCCCTGCAAGACCCCCTCACCGGCCTGCCCAACCGTGCGGCCTGGAACGAGCGGCTGGAAATCGAACTGGCCCGGCAGCAGCGCTATGGCGGTGATCTGTTGCTGGCGGTGATCGACATCGATCACTTCAAACGGATCAATGACGGCTTCGGCCACCTGGCTGGCGACAAGGTACTGAAGATCATTGCCGGCGAACTTAGCCGGCGCCTGCGCAAGACCGACTTCATCGCCCGATTCGGCGGTGAAGAGTTCGTCCTGCTGTTGCCCTCGACGCCCATGGAAGGTGGCCGGCAACTGCTCGACAACCTGCGCCAGGCCATCGAGGTCTGTCCTTTTCACTTCAAGGGCGAGCGGGTGTCGATCACCCTTTCCGCCGGTCTCACTGCACTGTTCGCGGGTGAGCCCAGCGACGCCGCATTCCAGCGCGCCGATCAGGCGCTCTACCGCGCCAAGCGTCAGGGGCGCAACCGCATCGAACTGTCGCTCGCGCAGCCGTCAGCCGGGCACAACGAAGCCGATCCGCAAGGGCTGCCGGAACCAGGTTGAACGGGTTCGTCTACTCAGGCAGCACTCGAGATGTAGGGCTTCCAGTTTTCCGGAATATGCTCCAGACGTGGGTAGTCCAGCCCGGCGAGTTGCGGCTCGCTGAGCATGAAAGGCGTGTGCCGATGCTCTACCGGCAGGCCGCGCAACTCCGGTAGCCAGAGGCTGACGTAGGTGGCATCCGGGTCATGCTGACGGGCTTGGCGCAGGGCGTTGAAGGCCCGTGCGCGACGCGGATCGCTGGCCACTCCGGCGAGGTAGGCCCAGTTCCCCCAGTTGCTCGCCGGGTCGTAGTCCAGCAGGTGCTCCTCGAACCAGGCCGCGCCGTAGCGCCAGTCCTGCTGCAGATCGTTGACCAGGTAAGCGGCCACCACCTGACGGCCACGGCTCGACATCCAGCCGGTCATCACCAGCTCACGCAAGTTGGCGTCCACCAGTGGCATGCCCGTACGTCCGTTGCACCAGTGCAGGTAGCGCTCATCGAGATTGGCTGGCGCCCGTGCGGTGGCCTTCAGGCCGTCTGCTCGAAACAGGGCGCTGCCGTAACGCAACAGTGTCCAGCGGAAGAATTCGCGCCAGAGCAGTTCCATCCACAGCTGCTGGGTCGACTCGTTGCGGCCGCGTTGCGCCTCCAGCCGATGCAGCTCCGCAGCCACCCGGCGCGGCGACAGGCAGCCGTTGGCCAGCCAGGGGGACAGCTTGGAGGAATACTCGCTGCCGATCATGCCGTTGCGGGACTCCTGGTGCCCTTGCACGCTCTGGGTTTCCCAGAGGTAGTCGCGCAGCCTCGCCAGGGCCGCGGGTTCGCCGCCGGAAAAAGGGAAAGCGGTAGTGGGTACTCCCTGGGGCTCGCCCAGGCCCAGCCGCGACAAGGTCGGCAGGGGCGCCATCAGGCTTGCAGCGCCGCTGGGCAGTGGCGGCAGGTGGGTCGGCGCCGGGCGCGGCTGGAAGACGTGCAGGCGCTTCTCCATCAGGTCGCGGAACTGGTTGAAGACCGACGGCAGTTCGTTCAGCGGCCGGGGCAGCTCCTCTTCGCGCAGCAGGTTGTTTCCTGGCAGCTCGATGAGCGGTACGCCCAGAGCATGGCGCACGCGGCGCATTTCATTGCGCTCGTAAGGCGCGATTTCACCCAAGGTCAGCACTTCGTCCAGGCCCAAGTGATCCACCAGCGTCGGGATCACAAGCTCGGCGCGGCCGTGCACCACCAGCAACCGCGAACCGTGCTGGCGCAGGCCCGAATCCAGGGCCGCCAGGCTTTCCAGCAGAAAGCGTGCGCGGTGCACGCCGAGCCGTCGTGGGCCAAAGGGTGAGGGTCGAAGCAAGGCAGGGTCGAGGACGTACACGGGCAACAGGCGATCTGCCTGGAGCGCCGCTTGTAGCGCCGGGTGGTCGTCGAGTCTGAGATCCTGCTTCAACCAGAGCAGCGCGCGGCGCATGGCGGTCTTCCTCGGCTGGGGTGTCCCTTACCTACAACATTACCTGCAGCCGGAAAAGCCATGTTGCCGTTCATCCCGACCGGTAGGCCCCATGTCCGATTGCCATGCTGGCCTCGCGCTATAATCCGCGCCCCCTTTTTCCCTTCGCCGTGCCTGGGGAAGATTTCGCAACAGGTTCGCCGCGCTGCGCGCGAGCCTGCGCGCAGACGCCGGCGCATCCGGCCATTACACTTCTGCCCATCGATTAAGGGGAGCCCCCATGGACATCCTAGGCATTGCCGTCCTGATCTTTCTGGTCACCGACCCGTTCGGCAACATCGCGATCTTCATCGCCGCCCTCAAAGGCGTGGCACCCGAACGACGCCTGCGCATAGCTCTGCGGGAGTTGTTGTTCGCCCTGGCGCTGCTTCTCTTGTTCCTCACCTTCGGCGACAAGATCCTCAGCGGTCTCGGCCTGTCCCGTGAGTCCATCGCCATCGCCGGTGGCATCATCCTGTTCATCATCGCGCTGCGCCTGATCTTCCCGCGTCCGGAGGGCGTGCTCGGCGATCTGCCCGGCGGCGAGCCCATGCTGGTGCCCCTGGCCACCCCGGCGGTGGCCGGCCCCTCGGCTCTCGCCGTGCTGATGACCCTGCGCAACACCCATGAAGGGGCGCTCTGGGAACTCTACGTCGCGGTGCTGCTGGCCTGGGCCTGCACCGCTGTGATCCTGCTGCAGGCCGCCTTCCTGCAGCGCTTCCTCGGCGACCGCGGCCTGATGGCCGTCGAGCGCCTGACCGGCATGCTGCTGATCATGCTCAGTGTCGACATGTTGCTCGATAACCTGCAAAGCATCCTGCACCTGAACCCATGAAGACCTTCGTTCTGAGTCTCGCCCTGCTCCTGCTCGGTGGCTGCGCCGGCGGCCTGCGCATCGATGACAGCCACCGCTCTGTAAGCCAGAGCAGTCGTGTGCAGTACGTGGTACTGCACTACACCTCCACCAACATGGAGAGCTCCCTGCGCCTGCTGACCCGTGATGGCGTCAGCAGCCATTACCTGATCGGCGATCAGCCGGCCAGGATCTATCGCCTGGTGGATGAGAGCCGTCGCGCCTGGCATGCCGGGGAGAGCGAATGGCAGGGCCGAACCTGGCTGAACGCCAGTACCCTCGGGATTGAACTGGTCAACGACGGTTACCGCGATACCCCTGCCGGACGGGTCTACCAACCCTATAGTGAAGAGCAGATCGAGGCCCTCATCCTGCTGCTCAAGGACATCGTCCAGCGCCACAACCTGCCACTGGGCAGCATCATTGGGCACAGCGACATCGCGCCCCAGCGCAAGGTCGACCCAGGTCCGCTGTTCCCGTGGAAACGCCTCGCCGACGCCGGCCTGGTGCCCTGGCCTGACGCGCGCGCAGTAGCCCGCGAGCAGGCGCGCTTCGCCGTTGCCCTGCCTACCGTCGGCTGGTTCCAGCAGCAGCTCGCCCGCCAGGGCTACACCACCCCGCAGACCGGCGTGCTGGATAAGGAAACCCGCAACATCGTCGCCGCGTTCCAGATGAAGTACCGCCAGCGTCTCTACGACGGCCAGCCCGACGCCGAAACCGCCGCCCTGCTGCTGGTGCTCAACGGAATGAAGCTGTAGGGGCGAATGAATTCGACTCCACAAGGATTCCGCAAGGCAACGTTAAACCGGCAACGTCATATAGAACTGCGCGCCCTGCCCCGGCCGTGAGGAGAGGCCGATGCGGCCGCCATGCAGTTGCACGATCTCCTTGCACAGGGCCAGCCCGAGGCCGGCGCCACCCTTGCGGTGGCCGACCTGCACGAAGGGCTCGAAGATCCGCGCCTGCTGGCTGTAAGGCACGCCCTCGCCGTCGTCCGCCACGCTCAACAGCACCCGTTCGCCGTGGCGACGGGCCTGCAGGCGAATATGCCCGCCTTCCGAACTGTGGCGCATGGCATTACCTACCAGGTTGTCCAGCACGCGCTCGATCTGCAGGCGGTCCAGCTTTACCCGTGGCAGCGGTGGGTGCAGTTCCAGTTCAATCTCGATGCCGCGCTCGCCGGCATGGGCGCTGTAGCGCTGGCGCAGGGTGGCGAGCAGTTCCTCCAGGTCGCAGGGTTCACGCTCCAGGGCCTGCACACCGCTCTGGTAGCGGGAGAAATCCAACAGGTCGTTGATCAGTCGCACGAGTCGCTGCATCTCTTCGTCGACCGTCCTCTGCAGGTCGGCTTCGCGGCTTTCCGGATCGAAGCGCAGGCGCTCATTGAGCAGCCCGAAGGCCATCTGCATGCCGGTCACGGGTGTGCGCAGTTCGTGGGAGGCACGCAGCACGAACTCGTTGCGTACCCGTTCGAAGGCACGCTCTTCGGTGACGTCGCGCAACACCATCACCCCGCCCAGCAGGCGCCCCTCGTCCAGCAGCACCGGCGTCAGCCGCCAACTGAGCAGGCGTTGCTCACCATCGGCTTCGATCACCAGGTCTTCAGGCTCGTCCTCAAGGGTTTCACCGCGCAAGACGCGTTGCGCCAACTCGTCCAGATCCGGTCGGCCGAGGGCCTGCGACAGCGGCCGGCCGAGCGGTGCTTCCGCCCAGGACAGCTGTCGCTGGGCCACCGGATTGGCGTGCTGGATGCGCCCTTGGCGATCAACGATCAGCAGGCCGTCGTCAATGCTGTCGAGCACCGCTTTCAAACGCTGTTGTTCAGCCAGCAGTTTCTCGATATTGGTTTCCTTGAGCAGGCGCAGGGCTTCGGCCATCAGGCCGAAGCGGCGGATCAGTGCCGCCATCTCGTTCACCGGCGACAGCGGCAGGGTGACCCGGAAGTCCCCGCGTCCGATCTGGTCGGCCGCCTTGGCCAGTGCGTCGATGGGCGCACCGAAGCGCCGGGCGATTCCCTGGGCAGTGACGAAACCGATCAGCAGCACCGCCACCCCGAGCAGTCCCAGCAGGCTGGCGATCAGCAAGGCGCGGTCGCGCGCCGCACTTTCCGCGTCTCCCACGACCGACAGCGAATGACGCTGCAGTTCCACCATGCTGGTGCGCAGGATGTCCAGCGCGTGGCTGAAATCATCGTCGTCCAGCAGGCTCCAGCGCAGGCTCGCGGGCTGGCGCATCACGTCGAGGAACACTTGGTAGGACGCGGCGATCCGCTGGAAGTGCTCGCGGGTCTGCGCATCCGTCGTCGAATTCAGACCCTCTTCCAGCGCGGCGAGAAACTTTTGCTGCGACGCCTGCAGGGCCGGCGAATCGAGATCCTTGCCCATCAGGTTGACCATCTGGTCGCCCAGGTGCTGGCGCATGCGCAGGCTGATATCGATGGTGGAGAAGGCCTGATTGATCAGGCGCTCCTGTGAGCCGGCCATCTGCATCACGCTGACCAACCCCAGCAAGACGCCCACCAGGGCCACGGTGATCAGCGCGGAAATGCTCAGGAACAGCCTGGTACGCAGTCGCATGGCGGCGGCCCGTTCAGAGGCCGTAGAGCTTGCGCTTGCGGTACAGGGTCGAGGCATCGATGCCGAGTGTGCGGGCAGCCTGGTCAAGGGTCTCGCTGCTGGCCAGGACGCCGGCGATATGTGCGCGCTCCAGTTCTTCAAGGCTCAGCGGGCCGCCCACCCGTGGTGCATTGGCGATGGGGGCGTCGCCCAGGCCCAGGTGGCTGACTTCCACCTGTTCCTGGTTGCAGATGATGCTGGCGCGTTCGACCACATTGCGCAGTTCGCGCACGTTGCCCGGCCAGCGATAACCCAGCATCACTGCCAGCGCTTCTTCGCTGAAGGCGCGTGCGGGGCGTCCGTACTCGCTGACGAAGCGGGCCAGGAAGCGCTCGGCAAGGTCGAGGGTGTCCTCGTGGCGCTCCCGCAATGGCGGTAAGCGCAGGGCGATCACGTTGATGCGGTACAGCAAGTCTTCACGGAAGCGGCCATCTCGGGACATTTCGTCCAGGTCGAGATTGGTTGCGGCGAGGATGCGTACATCGGCGCGGCGTGTTACCGGGTCGCCAACCCGCTCATACTCCTTGTCCTGGATGAAGCGCAGCAGCTTGGGCTGCAGGCTCAGCGGGAAGTCACCGATCTCATCGAGGAACAGGGTGCCGCCGTCGGCCTGGCTGACCCGGCCCAGGGTGCTTTCGCTGGCGCCGGTGAAGGCGCCGCGGTTGTGGCCGAACAGCTCGCTCTCCATCAGGTCCGCCGAAAGCGAGGGGCAGTTGATGGTGACAAAGGACTTCTTCGCCCGTTTGCTCCAGCCGTGGATGGCACGAGCCAATTCGCCCTTGCCGGTGCCAGACTCGCCAAGGATGAGGATGTTGGCGTCGGTAGCGGCCACCTGCCGGGCGGTGTCCAGCACCGTCATCATCGCCGGGCTCTGCGAATCCAGGCCATCGCCGACCCGGCGCATCTCGCCCTCCAGGGCTTCCAGGCGCGCCGTGAGTTGGCGCACTTCCAATTGCTTTGCAGCGGCCATGCGCAACTGATCCGGACTGCAGGGCTTGACCAGGTAATCAGCGGCTCCGGCCTGCATCGCGTCTACCGCGGTATCCACTGCTGAGTGCGCGGTGACGATCACCACGCGCATCCAGGGGGCCTGCTCGCGCATCTGCGCCAGCACATCCAGGCCGTTGTCTTCACCCAGGCGCAGGTCGAGGAAGCACAGATCGAACACTTGTCGCTGCAGGAGTGCTTCGACCTGCGCCGCGCTGCCCGCGGTAGCGACGCTGTAGCCCTCGTCCTCGAGGCAGTAGCGGAAGGTACGCAGGATGGCGGCTTCGTCATCCACCAGCAGGATTCGTCCCTGGTTCTCGGTTACCTGTTCCATGCTCTCACTCCATTTCCGAGTCATAGAAAGTTAGTCCAAGAAATATCGTGCAAGTTGCACGCGCTTTTCCTACAGCCCTTGCAGCATGCAAGTGTAGGAAGTCCTGGCTCAAAAGCTAACCATTTGATCCATATGGATATTTATCAATCGGAAAGACTGGCACAGGCCTTGCCATATTCCCTGTACCTGAATGTGCATGGGTCTTTTTACCTCTTGTGGCCCCTGCGCACCCCAGGAGCACTCCACCCGGAACAGGGAGGTTCCGGGCCTTTTGAGAGCGTGCAATTTGCCTGATGAGCAGACCCGCATCGTGCAAAGTGCCGTCAGGCCAGGCTGGAGCGCTGGCGTAACCAATTGAATTGGCAGTGCTTCTTTGATGGCCTTGAGTGGCATGGGCCATGCACTTGAAGTCTCGAGGTCGCAAATCCGTCCCAAGGGAGGATTCGAGGATGAACGGTTTCCCATGGTGCTCATCCAAGTGGCTTATGGCCCTGCTGATCGCACTGGTCGTGATACTCGGCACGCTTGTCGAGTATCAATTGCGTGATCGCGTCCAGCCCCGGCCATTGCAGACTCCCGCAGCGGAGCAAAGCAGGTCGACGGCACCGGTTCGCGCCGACGGCCCGATGCACGAGGTGAGCGCGCGCATCCAGGCCGATATCGGCATCCAGCCGCGCTGGGCGTTCTGAATTTCTCGGGGGGCGTTTTGCCATGTGGAACCTTGTCGCCGCCCTGAGCCGCTCGCTGTGCCGCTTCGTCTTTTCGCGCAGTGCTTTCTACAGAATCGCAACACCTGCCGGCCTAACACCCTGTGTCGTGCCGGTGGTCCTTACGCAGTCGCGCCAACGGCCGCTGCGCTGACAACACCAAAAGCAGAAGGAGAAAGGCCATGTTGAGCTGGGCACTTACTTTCCTGGTCATTGCTATCGTTGCCGCCGTGCTGGGGTTTGGCGGCATCGCCGGGACCGCCGCGGGCATCGCGAAGATTCTTTTCATTATCTTCCTGGTGCTGTTCATCGTGTCCTTCATCATGGGGCGCCGATCCGGCTGACGAGGTTCGAACGCTTCAGGGATCAATGCCCGGTAACGGGCTGAAGGACCAGGGGGCCGGGTTGTTCCGCGTCATCTGGAGCGGCGTGACCCAGGGGCAGACGGGGTGCCTCCGCAGCCATGCGGGCCGGGTCAGGCAAGCTGCTGCCGGGAGCTGGAAATGCTCCAGCTCCCGGTGGGCAGCGGAAAAATACTGATTCGGTACTGAATGCTTCGTTCGCCTCCCTTCACTTCATCCTGCTCACCAAAGTCGCCACGTGTGCGCCCTGGAATTTCGCCAGGGCCAGTTCCTTGGCGCTTGGCGTGCGCGAACCGTCAGCGCCGGCCACGGTGGCCGCACCATAGGGTGAGCCGCCGCGCAATTCGCTGATGTCGCCGAGTTCCGGCGCCGAGTAAGGGAGGCCGGCGATCAGCATCCCGTGGTGCGCCAGGGTGTTCCAGAACGAGGTAATGGTGGTTTCCGAGCCACCGCCGGTGCCCGTGGAGGTGAAGACGCTGCCGACCTTGCCGATCAGCGCCCCCTTCACCCAGAGTCCGCCGGTCTGGTCGAGGAAGTTGCGCATCTGTGCAGTCATGTTGCCGAAGCGCGTCGGCGTGCCGAACAGAATGGCGTCGTAGTCGGCCAGCTCCTGCGGACTGGCAACAGGTGCAGCCTGGTCCAGCTTGGCGCCGGCTTTGCGGGCGACGTCCTCAGGCATGGTTTCCGGCACCCGTTTCAGGGTCACTTCCACGCCCGGTACGCTGCGCGCACCTTCAGCGACCGATTCCGCCATGCGTTCGATATGACCGTACATCGAGTAATACAGCACCAGGACCTTCTTCATCGCCGCTCTCCATTCAGCCACAGATTGGCGGCCCGATCGGGCCGGCCCCAGTCAGCCTAGATGGCGCGCATGCACTTTGCCGCCGCCGTCCTAGGAAAAGTCCTATGCCGAAGTCGCCATACGGATATCGCTGGAACCATCGTTCCATCAACACAAGCTCATGCCGATTCGGCATGGGGTAGACGGTTACGGCATTAGACGACCGTTAGCACCCTATGAATCATGGCGCCCCTTTGCGGTTCGGCCGGCCATCCCGGACGAGGCCGTGCTCCCTACTTCCACAAGAAATCAGAGGGTGACGACTATGACCAAGGCCAGATTGAGCCTCGCATGGCAGATTCTCATCGGGCTGGTGCTGGGTATCGCCATTGGCGCCCTGCTCAACCACTTCAGTGCCGAGAAGGCCTGGTGGATCGCCAACGTCCTGCAACCGGCGGGTGACATCTTCATCCGCCTGATCAAGATGATCGTCATCCCGATCGTCATCGCCTCGCTCATCGTCGGCATTGCCGGCGTGGGCGATGCCAAGAAGCTCGGCCGCATCGGCCTGAAGACCATCCTTTACTTCGAAATCATCACCACGGTGGCAATTGTGGTCGGCCTGTTGCTGGCCAACTTCTTCCAGCCCGGCACCGGCATCGACATGAGCACGCTGGGTACCGTGGATATCTCCAAGTACCAGCAGACCGCCCAGGAAGTGCAGCACGACCACGCGCTGATCTCGACCCTGCTGAACCTGATCCCGTCCAACATCTTCGCCGCCGTGGCCCGCGGCGAGATGCTGCCAATCATCTTCTTCTCGGTGATGTTCGGCCTTGGCCTGTCCAGCCTGCCGACGGAAACCCGCGAACCACTGGTCAGGGTGTTCCAGGGCGTGTCCGAGACCATGTTCAAGGTCACCCACATGATCATGGCCTACGCCCCCATTGGCGTGTTCGCGCTGATCGCCGTGACCGTGGCCAACTTCGGCTTCGCCTCCCTGCTGCCGCTGGCCAAGCTGGTGGTGCTGGTCTACTTCGCCATCGCCTTCTTCGCCTTCATGGTCCTCGGCCTGGTGGCGCGCCTGTTCGGTTTCTCCATCGTCAAGCTGATGCGCATCTTCAAGGACGAGCTGGTGCTGGCCTACTCCACCGCCAGCTCGGAAACCGTACTGCCGCGCATCATCGAGAAGATGGAAGCCTACGGCGCGCCGCGTGCCATTAGCAGCTTCGTGGTGCCCACCGGCTACTCCTTCAACCTCGATGGCTCGACCCTCTACCAGAGCATCGCTGCCATCTTCATCGCCCAGCTCTACGGCATTGACCTGTCCCTCAGCCAGCAACTGCTGCTGGTGCTGACCTTGATGGTCACCTCCAAGGGCATCGCCGGCGTGCCGGGCGTGTCTTTCGTGGTCCTGCTGGCCACCCTGGGCAGCGTCGGTATTCCGCTGGAAGGCCTGGCCTTCATCGCTGGCGTCGACCGCATCATGGACATGGCGCGCACCGCCCTGAACGTGATCGGCAACGCCCTGGCGGTGCTGGTGATCGCCAAGTGGGAGGGCATGTACGACGCCGAAAAGGGCGAGCGCTACCTGGCTTCCCTGCCGAGCGTTCGCAACGGCAACGCGCAGCGCCAAGGCAGTACGGTGATCGACTGAGCCTTCATCTGATCGACGGAAAGCCCCGACCTGGTCGGGGCTTTTTGTTAGCCGGCGTTCGCTGCGGTGATGGGGCAGCCTTTCGGCCTGGCTGGCGAACCTGTCCGCATTCGCTGGCAAGCCAGCTCCTACAAGGCGACTCCGGACCCTCCAACAGGTTACGCAGACATCGCCAATGAATTCGCCGCGGTACAGGCTGCCCCGCTAGAATCCGCCTCATTGATTTCGGGGGGACTGCAAATGCTCAACGGCCTGTGGCTGGGGTTTTTCCTGGTGGCGGCAGTGGCCGCGCTGGGGCGCTGGATCGGGGGTGACCCGGGTGTCTGGGCGGCGATGGTGGAAAGCCTGTTTGCCATGGCCAAGCTCTCGGTCGAAGTGATGATCCTGCTGTTCGGCACCCTGACCTTGTGGATGGGCTTCCTGCGCATCGCCGAGAAGGCCGGCCTGGTCGAGTGGCTCGGGCGCATTCTCGCACCGCTGTTCCACCGCCTGATGCCCGAAGTGCCCAAGGGACACCCCGCCCTCGGCCTGATCACCCTGAACTTCGCCGCCAATGGCCTGGGGCTGGACAACGCCGCCACGCCCATCGGGCTCAAGGCGATGCGCGCCTTGCAAGATCTCAACCCCAGCCCGACCACGGCGAGCAACGCGCAAATTCTCTTTCTGGTGCTCAACGCCTCGTCCCTGACCCTGCTGCCGGTGTCGATCTTCATGTACCGGGCACAGCAAGGCGCCGAGGACCCGACCCTGGTGTTCCTGCCCATCCTCCTCGCCACCAGCGCGTCCACCCTGGTGGGGCTGCTTTCGGTGGCCCTGGTGCAACGACTGCGGCTGTGGGACCCAGTGGTGCTGGCTTACCTGGTGCCCGGTGCGCTGTTGCTGGGTGGCTTCATGGCGTTGCTTGCCGGCCTTTCCGCCACGGCCCTGGCGGCGTTGTCTTCCTTGCTCGGCAACCTCACTTTGTTCGGCATCATCCTGATCTTCCTCCTGGTGGGCGCGCTGAAGCGCGTGCCGGTCTACGAGTCTTTCGTGGAGGGTGCCAAGGAAGGCTTCGAGGTCGCGAAGAACCTCTTGCCCTATCTCGTGGCCATGCTCTGCGCCATTGGCGTGATGCGTGCTTCCGGCGCGCTGGACTTCGGCCTGGATGGCATTCGCGCGATGGTCGAGTGGTTCGGCTGGGACACCCGCTTCGTCGAGGCCCTGCCCACCGCCCTGGTCAAACCATTCTCCGGCAGCGCGGCCCGCGCCATGCTGATCGAAACCATGCAGAGCCAGGGCGTCGACAGCTTCCCGGCGCTGGTGGCGGCCACGGTGCAAGGCAGCACGGAAACCACCTTCTACGTGCTGGCGGTCTACTTCGGTTCGGTGGGTATCCAGCGTGTGCGCCACGCCGTGGGCTGCGCCCTGGCGGCGGAACTGGCCGGCGTGCTGGCGGCCATCGGCGTCTGCTACTGGTTCTTCGGCTGATCCTTCGGGGGCTGTGAGACGTTCGACCGAGTAATCAATGGGGCTTGGGCGGCAGCTCTGACGGTGTCACCCGGAAGCGCAGGGTACCGATCATCTGCCCTGCCTCGGTCAGCACCTGCACCTGCCAGCGGCCCACGGGATTTCCGGGGAAGTTCTGCTTGTGGGTCCAGGCGCGATAGCCCGCTTCACGGCCGCCATGGATATCCAGGGCGATGCGGTCCACTTCGCGACCGTTGAAGCGCCACACGTGGTAGATGCGTTCGTTCAGCCCGCGCGGCGCATTGATTGCGGTATAGGCGTAGAGCCCTTTGCTACGCAGCTCGGCGGCGCTGACTTCGTTGATGCCATCACCCGGCGTGCGCTTGTGGTTGTCCAGGTCAGGGGTGACCGCCACTTCGGTGAGCCAGAGGGTTGCCGGAGGCACCCAGCTCCGCGTCACCCAGCCCAGCCCACCCAGGGCCAGCGTCAGGCCCACCAGCCCCAGGCCGCGCCACCAGCTCTGCACGCGGATGACACCGAACAGACTGACGAAGGACAGCGCCACGGCAATGCCCAGCGCCCAGCGGTAGCTCTGGGCGGTGGTCTGCTGGAGGATCAGCGGCAGCGCCGCCAGCAGCACGGCGAACAGCGTGAGCGTGTGATAGGCCAGGAACAACCAGCGGCGCGGCGCCAGGTGACGGTTGTAGATCGGGTCGGTGATCGAGCAAAGCGCTGCCGCCCCCAGCAGGCCGGTGAACAGGGCCTGGCCGCTGTTCCAACTGGTGGTGATGGCAAAGAACGGCAGTACGAAGAACAGGCTTTCCTGGTGGATCAACTGGGTCAGGAAACGCATCAGCGGCGGCGGCAGCTCGATACCGAAGAGCCGTTCGACGCTGCGTCGGAAGAGGTTCTCCAGCATCAGCCAGATCCAGCTGACCAGCAGCAGGATGGCGATCACCTTGGCCACCCGCGCGCCCCGATCGACCAGGAAGAAGCTCGCCATGCCCGAGCAGAAGCCATAGAGGGCGATCAGCCGTGGGTGACGCTGCAACAGCTCGATCAGCTTGAGCACATGGGGTTTGAAGGCGGGCAGCAGCATCGGTCGCGACAGGGCTGGTGACGGAGGCGCGCAGGATACTGTCCGCCGCCAGCCCTGAGAAGGCACGCGGCGACCGGCCTGACGGCCTGCGGCTCAGACCAGGCGCAAGCGCATCTTCTGCGGTTGGTCGGGGCGGCCGTTGGGCAGGGTCACAGGCGGCAGGTCTTCCACCCAGTGGAAATCGAAGCGCTCGTAGAGGCGGATGGCCGGGAGGTTGGACTTCAGCACCGTCAGGTCGACCCGCGGCATGCCGAGTTGCTGGCACTGCTCCAGCGCCGCTTCCATCAGCAGGCCTCCCAGGCCTTGGCCGCGATGGTCCTTGCGCACCTGCATGCCGAGCAAGCCGAAGTCCTCGCCCGAGTCGTCCCCTTGCTGGCAGAAACTGGCCGGGAAAATCTCGATGGAGCCCACCAGCTCGCCTTCCGAATCGGCGACGAACTGCGGCAGGTTCAACGGTAGCGCGCGCAGTAGCATGGCGCGCATAGGCCCGATCGGCGGCGCTTCGGCGCGCAGGAGAAACTCGCCTTCGGCGCTGACGTCGGCGAACAGCCGGTGCAAGGCTTCGATATCGCTGATGCGCAGTTTCCTGATCGACATGGGCGTCCTGCTCCGGGGCGAATGCTGGCACTCTGGCCCAGTGCGTATGGACTGGCAACCGGCTGGTGTCTGTCGCGATTGGCCACTCGGCCTGGCGATGTCGGTCACTGCCGGTGCGAGGGTTGAGGGCTAAGCTGCTCTGGCCTTGCGCCTGCATGGGCGACATAAGAACAACAAGAGACTCTCCTCGATGAACTACGACAGCAGTCAGCAACTGATACTCGGGCTGGTGCTCGCCGCGCTGATGTTCGGCGTGGCCCTGGAGCTGCGCCTGGCCCATTTCCTCCTGGTACTGAAACGTCCGCTGCCGGCCCTGGTAGGGCTGCTCTGCCAGTGCCTGCTGCTGCCCTGGTTGACCCTCGTCGTCACCTTCTTCCTCGATCTGCGCCCCGGCCTGGAGCTGGGCATGTTGCTGGTGGCCGCGTGCCCTGGCGGCAACCTGTCCAACGTCATCACCCATCTGGCGCGCGGCAACACCGCGCTCTCGGTGAGTGTCACCAGCCTTTCGAGCCTGCTGGCGATCATCAGCCTGCCGCTGAACTTCGCCGCCACCGCCAGCCTCAACCCGGACACCGCCGCCTTCCTCCAGGGCCAGATGAGCAGCCTGGATGTCGATGCCGGCGGCATCATCGGCGGCCTGGTCGTACTGCTGGTGCTGCCGCTGTTGGCCGGTATGGCCGCGGGTAACCTCGCGCCGGCCCTGAGCGCTCGCGTGCTGCCGTGGTTCAAACGCTTTTCGCTGCTGGCCTTCGGTGGATTCCTGGTCGTGGCGGCGGTAGGCAATTGGCAATTGCTGGTGGCCAATGCCGGCCTGGTGCTGCTGGTGGTGGTCGGCCATAACGCCACCGCCTTGCTGCTGGGCTGGAGCGCCTCGCGCCTGGTCGGACTGGCCGAGGCAGACCGCCGCGCCCTGACCATCGAGGTTGGCATGCAGAACTCCGGGCTGGCGCTGGGGCTGATCCTGACCCAGTTCGGCGGCCAGTTGGACATGGCCCTGGTGGCGGGCTTCTGGGGGCTCTGGCACATCGTGTCCGGCCTGTTGCTGGTGGCTGTCTGGCGTCGCCGCGCGCCTCGCGTCCAGGAGGAAATGCCGTGCGTGTCCTGATCACCGGTGCCGCCGGTTTCATCGGTCAGCAGGTCTTGAACGACCTGGCCGCGCGTCACCCGGACTGGACCCTGGTGGCCGCGGACATCCGCCCACTGAGTCATAAAGGGCTCAAGTCCAACATCGAGCCGGTGTCGCTGGACATCAGCCTGCCCCGCGAAGTGGCCGCCTGCGTGCAGCGCTGGAAGCCCGACGCCATCGTGCACCTGGCTTCGGTGGTGACGCCGCCGCGCGGCATGAGCGAAGCGCGTCTGCACGCCATCGACGTCGGCGGCACCCGCGCCGTGCTGGACGCGGCTGTGGTTTCTGGTGTGGGCCAGTTGGTCGTCACCAGCTCCGGTGCCGCCTACGGCTACTACCCGGAGAACGCGGAGTGGATCGACGAACATCAACCGCTGCGTGGCCACGACCTTTTCGCCTATGCCCGCCACAAGCGTGAGGTGGAACTGCTGCTGGCCGATGCGCGCAGGCAACATCCGCAGCTGCGCCAACTGGTCCTGCGTCCCGGCACCATCCTCGGCGAGCAGGTGAACAACCAGATCACCGAGCTGTTCCAGAAGCGCTCGGTGCTGGGCATCAAGGGCCATGAGAGCCGCTTCGTGTTCATCTGGGACCAGGACGTGGTGGCGATCATCCGCGAGGGTCTGGAGCGCGGCGCCGAAGGTATCTACAACCTGGCCGGCGATGGTGCGCTGAGCATGGCCGAGATCGCCGGCATCCTCGGCAAGCCCTACCGCCCCCTACCTGCCGGCCTGCTGCGCACCGCCCTGGCCCTGCTCAAGCCACTCGGCCTGACCCAGTACGGCCCGGAGCAACTGGATTTCCTGCGCTACCGCCCGGTACTGGACAACCGCCGCCTGAAGGAAGAGTTCGGCTACCGCCCGACGTATTCCAGCCGCGAAGCGTTCCTGGCGTTCCTCAAGGCGCGGGGAGTCGCGCCAAAGGTGGGTTGACTCCTACAGATGAAGTTGCCAAGCGTCCCGGTGATCAGTCTTTGTGCTTCTGCCGGTATTCCCCCGGTGTCAGCCCGGTCCATTGGCGGAAGGCGCGGAAGAACACGCTGGGCTCGGAGTAGCCCAGCAGCACGGCGATATCGGCGATGGGCAGGTGGCCTTCCTCAAGGTGGCGCTCGGCCAGGTGGCAGCGGGTGTCATTGAGCAGTTGCTGGTAGCTGCTGCCCTCGTCCGCCAGGCGCCGCTGCAAGGTGCGTTCGCTGACGCCGAGCGCGGCGGCCAGCGCGCCGCGATCGGGTTCGCCACGCGCCAGTTGCGCCCCCAGCAGGGCCACCACCCGCGCCCGCAACCCTTCGCTGGGCAGGCGCGCAAGCAAGGCTTCGGCGTGCTGACGCAACACCGCCTGCAGGGGCGGGTTTGCCTGTTTCAGTGGCGCCGAACGCAGGGCCAGGGGTAACACCAGGGCGTAATCCTCTGCGTCGAACTGCAGCGGGCAGGCGAAGCATTGCTGGTAGAGCGTGATGTCCGTCGGCGCCGCATGCACGAAGCAGGCCCGCACCAGACGCAGATCTGCCAGCAGCGGGCGCATCAGTTCCAGCCAGAAGGCCATCAATGCCAGTACTCGCGCACGGGTCGCCGGTAGTTTCGGGTTCAGCGGGCGATACAGGGTCCAGAGTTCGTCGCCCCGCACCTCCAGTGCCAGGCTGCCGCCCTCGCCAACCAGCCGCTGATAACGCAGCTCGGCTTCCAGGGCCTCGCCCAGGGTCGGGCTGCTCTGCAGCAGGTAGCCGAGCACGCTGAACTGGCCAGGTGCCAGGGCGCGGCCAATGGCCAGGCCCGGTTCCGGATGAGGCAAGCGCGTGTGGATGGCGTCCCAGAGCGCTTCCTGGGCACGGAAGGGGATGCGCGCGTCCGGGTCTCCCAGGCGGAGTTCGTCGAGCTGGCTGGCGCGCAGCAGCTCCTGGCGATTGAGGCCGAGCTGGGTCGCAGCATGCAGGATTGCCTGGGTCAGACTGGCGCTGACCGAGGCACTGGACGGGTCATGTGGGGTCATCCCCGGATTCTGCCCAGCGGCCAGCGTGCTGGGAAGAGCGCGGCTCAACGATGTGAGCCGATCTCCGGCTCGAAGTAGCGCTGCGGTTCGACCGATACGCGCTCCTCTTCCACTGCCTCTGGCGCGTCGGGGTTGTCCAGCACCGCGTAGGCAATCGCGCAGAACAGCGAGTTGAGTCGCTTCATGTCGCTGATCAGGCCCAGGTGCAGGGCGCTGGTCTCGATGCTCTGCACTACCTGCTGGTGCAGGCGCGAGACGTGCGCATGGGCGTAGCGCCGCTCGAGGATGCGAAAGCGCTGCTTGGCCCGGCGCAGGCGTTTGGCGTTCTCCTGGTCGCCATTGAGGAAGACCGAGAGAGACAGGCGCAGGTTCTCCACCAACTGATCGTGGAGATTGACGATCTCCGCCAGCCCTTCATCGGAGAACGCGTGGCCCTGGGCGTTCTTCTTGCTCTGCACGTCATCGAGCATGCGCTCGATGACGTCGCCGGCCTGCTCCAGGTTGATGGTCAGCTCGATGATTTCGGCCCAGCGTCGGCTGTCGCGCTCGCCGAGATCCTCATGGGGCATGCGCGCCAGGTAGAGTTTGATGGCCGTGTAAAGCGCGTCGATGTCGTCGTCCAGCCTGTGGATATCCTTGCCTAGCAGGGGGTCGCCGCCGCGCAGCAAGTGCAGCAGGTTGTTCAGCATCTGCTCGACGATATCCCCCATGCGCAGGGTTTCGCGCACGGCGTTGGCCAGCGCCAGGCTCGGGGTGTCCAGGGCTGCGGGGTCGAGGTGGCGCGGCTTGGCCACGTCGTCGGGTTGCGGGCGGTCCGGCAGCAGCCAGTCGCAGAAGCGCGCCATGGGCACCGCCAGCGGCAGGCAGAGGGCGCATCGCACACTGTTGTAAAGCAGGTGGAAGGCGATCACCAGTTCGGCGTTGGAGATGGGCCAACTGTCGATCCAGTTGGCCAGGGGCCCCACCAGCGGCAGCACCAGGACGCAGCCGGCCAGCTTGAACAGCAGGCTGCCCAGGGCCACGCGGCGCCCCGCCGGGTTCTGCAGGCTGCTGCTGAGCAGGGCGAGCACTCCGCTGCCGAGGTTCGCACCGATCACCAGGCAAAGCGCCACCTTCAGGGATATCACCTTGGACGCGGCCAGCGTGGCGGTGAGCAGCACGGCGGCCAGGCTGGAGTAGGAGATCATCGCGAACAGCGCGCCGGTCAGCGCGTCCAGCAGGACATCGCCGGTGAGGGAAGAGAACAGCACCTTCACGCCCTTGGCGGTGGTGATGGGCTCGGCGGCGGCGATGATCAGTTGCAGCGCGAGGATGATCAGTCCGAGGCCGATGGCCACGCGTCCGAGTTGGCCCAGGCGCGTCTGTTTGCGCGAGAGGAAGAAGATCACCCCGAAGAAGATCAGCAGCGGCGACAGCCACGACAGGTCAAGGGTCAGCACCCGCGCCATCAGGGCCGTGCCGACGTCGGCGCCGAGCATGATCGCCAGGGCCGGGGCCAGCAGCATCAGCCCCTGGGCGACGAAGGAGCTGACCAGCAGCGCGGTGGCGTTGCTGCTCTGTACCAGGGCGGTGACGCCGATCCCGGCGGCGAAGGCCAGGGGCGGGCGGCGCACGCTGCGGCTGAGCAGGCGACGCAGGTTGGCGCCATACACGCGGAGAATGCCCGTACGCACGATGTGCGTGCCCCAGATGAGCAAGGCGACGGCCGAGAGGAGATTGAGCAGCGTCAGCATGGTGGCCCTCCTGGCGATCTCGAAGGCCGCTGTGTCCATGCGCGGGGAAACAGCGGCGCTGTCAGGCGAGGTGTAACGCGATTGTCATCTTTAGACCTTCATGGTCCTGTCGGTTATCCGGGGCTCGCCTGGCTTTTCTGGTATCTGCTGACAAGTAAAGACTGTTCGCAGCCATTTTGCTCGTTACCGATCAATGGCTTGAAGAAAAAAGTTGAGGTTGTTTCCGCAAGAAGACGCCTTGTGGGAGCGAAATCATCCGCGACTGAAATCGCTCCCCCAGGCAGCGCAGGCGGCGCGGCAGGCGTCAATGGCTTCAGCCGTTCTGCCTCCGCGCCCAGAATGGCTCTCCGGCGAAGCGCCCTTCGGCACCGTAGTAGCCACGCTTGAGGGTGAGGTACTCGTCCACGTGGTGGCGTATGTCGTCGCTGTAGGCCTGGCGCTGGAGCGGGGCTCCGGCCGGGTTGGTGAAGTACGCGGCGGCCAGTCGCGCGGCCTGGATACCGGTGCTGAGGGCGTAGCCAATGCCCATGGACGAGAGCGGATCGAAGGCCGCCGCCGCATCGCCTGCCGCTACCCAGCCGTCGCCGCAACAGGGTTCCAGCCATTGCGAATGGGCGGGCCAGACGCGCAGTGGCTCCAGTACGTCGAGCCCGCCGATGCGCGCCCGCGTCCCCGGCGCCAACTCCAGCGCGGCCTGCCAGAACGCGGTGCGGCTGGCATGGTTGTCCTGCAGAAGGTCGGAGTCGGTCATCAGCACCGATACAACTCGGCCATCGGGCACCGGTGCGCTGTACCACCAGCCCTGCGGCACGGACTCCACCAGGGAGCAGGCCTCTACCGATGTCGCTGACGCGTCGTGGTAGGTGGCGATGCCCACCAGCCGGTCATGGCGCTGCTTCTTCGCACCCACGGCCCTTGCCAGCCATGCGCTGCGGCCAGTGGCGTCGATCAGGAAGCGGCAACGCAGGGCCAGCTCGTGTTCTTCCACGGTCGCTTTCAGCCGCCAACCGTCTTCCTCACGCGTGACCTGCCGCAGCCGCGCATTGAGCACGGGTTCGGCGCCGAAGGCCCCGGCTGCGCTAGCCAGTCCTTTGTCGAAGCGACGTCGATCCAGGTGCCAGCCGTAGCCACGGCCGGTGAAGAGGAAGTCCCGCGCCTGTACCTGGTCGTCACCCCAGGCAGCGGTGAAGGCATAGGACGGGCGGAAGCCAGCCGCGCGGAAGGCCTCGGCCACGCCGAGGTACTCCAGCAAGGGCAGTGCGCCGGGGGAAAGGGTTTCGCCCACCTTGTCGCTGTCGTAGTCCGATTGTTCCAGCAGCATCACCGAGAGACCGGTGTAGCGCCGCAGGGTGAGGGCGGCCGCACAAGCGGCCGGCCCTCCCCCGGCGATCACCACGTCGAGGGTCCTCGGCGCCTCAGCGTGCAAGGTGCCCCCGCGTGGCGATGGCCCGGCGTGTATCCACCGTCGGCCGCTCGGGATCGGGCGCCAGGTACCAGGTGTTGAAGAAGTTGGCGTCGGCACCGGTCAGGACGTTGCCGGCGCCTGCCACCGCCACGCTGGCCGCGACGAACCGCTCGTTGTTGCGTTCGGTCTCCACGAAGTAGGGGAACAGGCTGCGGTAGGGCCCGGTCGCCTGGTTGGTGATGAAGCCCAGGTAATGCCAGGCCTGGATCATCTCCGAGAAGCTGTTGATCCCGCGGCTGTAGATCGACTGCAGCGCCGCAGGGATGCCGGACTGGTCCTGGCTGAGCGCCGTGCTGTCGCCGGGCAGCACGTTCCATGGGCTTTGCGGCGGCCACCAGTAGGCGTAATAGCTGGGCGCCTTGGGCACGCCGTTTTCCTTGTTCACGTCCGGGTCGGTGAAGTTGACGTATTGCACCGTGCACTGGAAGAAGTCGGCCTGCCACGGAATGGCCATGCGCTTGGTCAGGTCGCCCGGTTCGCAGCCCTGGAAGGCCAGGCCGGGGACGGTCTCGTTCTCCTGCGGGTCCAGGCCGTACTGGTAGTAGTAGGCCTCGTCGTGGCGGTGGCGGATGCGGAACGGCGCTTCATAGAGCTCCGGGCTGTACAGGCTCCAGGTCACTTCGATGCCGGGGCAGAGCGGGCCGCCCACGCAGTTGCCGACGCTGGCGCGGTCCAGCGCGGTGACACCGGGCAACGGCGCCGGTGCATCGAGGCTGAATTTGCCGGCGGCCCATTGGCCGAGCAGGAAGTACTGGGTACGGGTCAGGGTGAGGAACTTGGCCAGCACCGCGTTGCTTACCGAGTTGGAGCCTGAGTTGAGCGGCATCATCGGGATGCCCGAGTCCGCGTCGAACAGTTGGCCCTGCTGGCCGTCGGTGAAACCGTTCTCGCCCGGATCACGGAACAGGCGGAAGTAGGCCTGGCGCAGTTCGGCAGTTCGCTCGCTGGCGTCGGTGGCATCGAAGGGCGGCGGCGAGAAGCTGTTGAGCGATGGCACCGACGCGACCCAGCGGTAGGTACCGGGGCGTCGCAGGATGGGCTCGATGTCGCGGCTGTAGTTGGCCACGTAGTCGGGGTTGTAGCAGCCGTTGCTGAACAGTTCCGGTAGCAAGCCGAGGTCGCGCACGGCGACATCGAAGGCCAGGTCGTCGAGGGTGACGATGTTTTCCAGTTCCGGGGCGAACTTGGGCGAGCCGACGATGCACCAGGCCGTCAGGTTCAGCACCTGGCCGCTGGTCAGCGTCAGGGTGCAGGTCACCGGCCCGTCGGAGATGTCGTCATGCCAGCCGTCGGCGCCGGCGAAGCTGGTGATCGACTGGTTGCCGCCGGCGTGGCCGTAGCCGCCCAGCACCAGCAGGCGGCCCTGCGGGTCAGTGCGCATCTCCCCGAGTGTCTTGATCGGCAGTCCCTGGGATGGCGGTGGCGGGAAGGAGCCGAAGCGGTAGTCCGGCGGGATGCTGTCGCTGGAGAAGTCGGCCACGCCGCCGGCGCCCTGCAGGGTGCGCGGACCGGGATCGATGATCAGCTGCTGGCGTGCCTGCTCGCCGGTAACGCTGGCATTGCGCAGGGGCACGCCGACCTTCTCGTAGCTGTTGTCCGGCCCCAGCAGCAGGTTGCCCTGGAGTTCCTGGAAGTTGTACCAGACGGCCTTTTTGTTCGCGACGTGCACGGTCCATTGCACGCTGGCCACTTGCGGGTCGTCCAGGGTGACTTCGCGGGTGGAACCGTCCGCCGCCACGGCGTACACGGCAAAACGCGCGGCCTGGCGCTTGATGCGACCTTCGGCGTCCTTGTACTGCTCGACATACACCGGCTGGCCGTGGTCGAACAGTTGCTGGCCCTGGGCGTCGCAGGCCAGGGGACGGCCGCCGATGGATTCGGGGGCGAGATAGAAGGCGTCTGGGCTGTTGCCGACCCTGGCAATGCCGATGCTCGGCGCGATGACGAACTGGTCCATTTAGGTTCCTCCTGTGTAGCGCGGTCTTCCATTTCCACGACGGCGAGTTCCGCCGTGGGCCTCTTGCGACTAGTCGAAGTAGCCGGAGCAACCGGCGAAGAACTGTCTGGCCGGCATGGCCGGGTGCTGCTCGGTTGCCACGGTTTCGATCAGCAGGCCCTGTGGGCCGGGCGGACCACACAGGACCACGACGCCATCGGCGGTGCACAGCAGGCGGCCGGGCGTGCCACGGTAGTCCCGCGGCGCTGGCGAGGCTCCGAGCAGTTCGAGGCGTTGGCCGGCGAAGGTGCTGAAAGCGGCGGGATAAGGGGGAGACTGGGCGCGAATCAGGTTGTGGATATCCCGTACGGGAAGCGACCAATCGATGCGCATTTCGCGTTCGCCGCGCTTGTGGAAGAAGGTCGCCTGGCTGGCGTCCTGCGCAGTGAAGCGGGCGGTTCCCTGCGCCAGGGCATCCACTGCGGCGATGGCCAGGCTGGCGAACAGCGGCAGGGTGCGCTGGAAAATGTCGGTGGCGGTGTCCCGTGGATGAATGGGGACGATTTCCTGCAGCAGGATGGCGCCCAGGTCCAACTCGTCTTCCACGCGATGCACGGTGACGCCGGTCTGGGTCTCGCCGTTGGCGACGGCCCAGTTGATCGGGGCGAAGCCGCCATAGCGTGGCAGCAGCGCGTCATGCAGGTTGATCCCGCCGTGGCGGGCGAGGTCGCAGACCTTGGGCGACAACCAGGTGCGCCAGTTGGACAGCACCAGCAAGTCCGGCTGCAGCGCGGCGATGCGCGCGCACAGCTCCGGGGCGTTGGCGTAGCGGCATTCGACAAGCGGAATGCGCCAGCGCTCCGCGAGGTCTGCCACGGAGGCCGCCCAGAGGTTGTCGGCGGGGTTGCGGCTCGGCGGGTGGGTCACCACCAGGGGAATATCGTGACCGCTGTCGAGGAGCGCCTCGAGGGTTTCGGTCCCCCAGCGCTGAAAGCCGAAGAAAACGATGCGCATCCTGTCGCCCGTCCCTGGTTCTTCCGTGGTGGGAAGGAAAATTAGTACCGCTGACCAATAAGTCAAATGTTGTTCATCGGGCGTAATACTGGTCCTCCAGCACTGACTCTGCCCGCCCCCGCCGTCGCAGCAGCCAGCTCCCCTGTTCATTCAGCGCCACCTCCGCCGGAGCGGGATGCAGTCCGAACTGCAGCAGGCTGTGGTGATAGGCGTACGCGCCGCAGTTGGGCAGGACCAGCAGGTCCCCCGGTACGGGGCTCGGCAGTTCGAGGTCCTCCACCAGCACGTCCTGGGGCGTGGGCAGGCAGCCGGCGATGCTGACGCGCTGCAGCGGGCGCCCTTGCCCGCCAATCAGGCGCAGCAGCCGGTTGGCTTTGCCGTTGTAACCGCGCAGCAGGTTGTGGATGCCGCCGTCGACGATCACCCAGGTGCGCCCGCGCGACTCGCGGACGTCCAGCACGCGGGTCAGGTAACAGCCACTTTCGGCCACCAGGTAGCGGCCGACCTCCAGCAGCAGGCGCACCGGCATCGACGCGTCAGCCAGCAGCGCCCGCAGGCCCTGGCTGAAGCCCGGCAGGTCAAAGGCGGGCTCATCCCCGGCATAGGGCACGCCCAGGCCGCCGCCGATATCCAGGCAGTCGAGGTGGTCGTGACCCTGCCGGCGCAGCGCCTCCAGGCGGCCCAGCAACCAGTTGGCGGGGCGCAGCAGGCGCCCGGGCTGCAGCACATTGCTCGCCACATAGCATTGCAGGCCGCGCAGGCGCAGGTCGGCCAGCCCGCCCAGGCCGGCCACCCCCTCGAACAGCCGGGCGTCCTCCATGCCGAACTTGCTGCTCGCCTCCGCCACCGGGATACCGTCGCGGGCCGCCTCCTCCAGCAACTTGGCTGGTGGGTGCACGCGCAGTAAAACGTCCTGGCAATAACCCAGGCGTCGGGCCAGGTCGTTGAGCCGGCGCGCTTCCTCCAGGGATTCGATCACCACCAGCGCCGGGCGTGCTGCGCCCAGGCGTTCGAGCACCGGCGCGGATTTCGCCGGGCCGGTGAACAGCAGTCGCTGCGGTGGAAAACCTGCCGCCAGGGCCGTAACCAACTCGCCTTCCGAGCTGATATCCGCGCCCAGTCCGACTTCCTGCAGCGTGCGGCAGATCCCCAGGGACGGGTTGGCCTTGAAGGCATAGTGCACTGCCGCTCCCGGTGGCAGGGCCGCCAGCAGGTTCATCGCCTGGCGGCGGATGCGCGCCAGGTCATAGGTGAAGAGCGGGGTTGCGAAACGCTCGGCGGCCCTGACCAGGGCGGCGTCCATGGCATGGTCTAGCATGAGTTTCTTCCATGAGTTTCAACGGTTCTTGGTACGACACGGCCCGCATCCAGGGAAGGAGCACCCCATGAAGATAGTTCTTGCGTATTCCGGTGGCCTGGATACCTCCGTCGCCCTGCGTTGGCTGAAGGAGCGCTACCAGGCGGAGGTGATCGCCTTCTGCGCCGATCTCGGCCAGCCGGAGGACTTCCAGGCAATTCGCGAAAAGGCCCTGGCCAGTGGCGCCAGCAAGGTGTTCATCGAAGACCTGCGGGAGGAGTACCTGCGCGATTTCGTCTTTCCGGCGCTGCGGGCCGGCGCTCTCTATGAGCGTCGATACACCATGGCCGCTCCCCTGGGCCGCCCGCTGATCGCGCGCCAGCTGGTGCGCATCGCCCATGCCGAAGGTGCCGAGGCCGTGGCCCATGGCTCCACTGGCAAGGGCAACGATCAGGTGCGCTTCTATGCCGGCGTGGTGGCCCACGACCCGGCGCTGCAGGTGCTGGCGCCCTGCGCCGAATGGGAGCTGAAGTCCCGCGACGAGGAATTGGCCTATGCCCGGCGACATGGCATTCCCGTCAGCGCCACGCCAGACAGCCCCTTCAGCATGGATGGCAGCCTATGGGGCACCAGCACAGAGTGCGGCAGCATCGACGACTTTCGTACCAAGATTCCAGCCAATGCCTACCAGTTGACCGCAGACCCCGAGTGCGCACCGGACCTCCCGGCGCGCCTGACCATCGGTTTCGAGCAGGGCACGCCGGTGCGCCTTGACGGCCAGCGCCTGGACGCCGTCGAGCTGGTGCGTCGCCTCACGGAACTGGGCGGCCGGCACGGCGTGGGGCGCGTCGACATGGTGGAAAACAGCCTGATGGGCATCAAGAACCGCGCCCTCTACGAGAGTCCGGCCGGCGCCATCCTGCACGTTGCCCTTCGCGAGCTGGAGGACCTGACGATCGACTGCGACACCCTGCACTGCAAGGCCGAGCTGGCGCTGAAATATGCCGAACTGGTCTATCGCGGCCAGTGGTGGTCGCCCTTGCGCCAGGCGCTGGATGCCTTCGTCGACGCCAGCCAGGCGAATGTCACGGGCACCATTGCCTTGCGCCTGTACAAGGGCAGCATCACGGTAGAGGGGCGGGAAACCGACCACGCTCTGTTCGATTACAGCCTTACCGCCCAGGACAGCGCGGACCGCTTCGACCACCCGGCGGGCATCGGCTTCGCCTATGTCTGGTCGTTGCCCCAGCGCATCCGCGCCAAGCTCCGCGGCCCCGCCTCGGAGCTCTGAAAACCCTGCGGACGGGGGCGACCGCCGGCCGGATCGGCTGCTAACCTGTGCCGACCTTCAGCAAGCGGCGCCCCCATGCTCAACCTCTACCACGCCAACGACCTGGAAAGCCTCGGCGAGCTGGCTTGCGCCTTGCTCGCACAACCCCAGAACGACCCGCTGGCACCCGCCCGGGTCGTCGTGCCGAGCCAGGGCATGGGGCGCTGGCTGACCCTGCAACTGGCGCGCAAGCAGGGCATCGCCATGCACTTGGACATCCAGTTGCCGGCACGCTTCGTCTGGGATGTCACCCGCCTGGTGCTTGGCGAGCTGCCGCCGCAGTCCGCGTTCAATCCGGTCACCCTTGGCTGGCGTCTCTACGATTGGCTGTGCGAACCGCACAACCTCGCCCGTGCGCCACGCCTGGCGCAGTACCTGGAAGGCGGCGACGAACGCCGCCGGCTGACCCTGGCCTCGCGCATCGCCGACGTCTTCGACCAGTACTTGCTTTATCGCGACGACTGGCTGGATGCCTGGGAACGCGGTGAGTTGCTGGGGTTGGGCGCGGACGAAGAATGGCAGGCCCTGCTCTGGCGTGAACTCACTGCCGATGGTCACCCCCACCGTGCGCGATTGCTGGGCGATCTGCTCGCCCGGTTGCACGGTGAGCCGGTCGAAGGGTTGCCGGAGCGACTGGTGGTGTTTGGCATCAGCAGCTTGCCACCGCATCACATGCGTGTACTGGAAGGCCTGGCGCGGCATTGCGAGGTGATCCTCTTCGCCCTCAACCCGTGCCGCGAGGCTTGGGGTGATATCCGCGATATCCGCGAGCTGGCGAGGCTGCCGGAGCCCGGCATCGACGACTGGTACCTGGACGTCGGCCATCCGCTGCTGGCTAGCCTCGGCAAGCAGGGACGTGATTTCTTCGACGCCCTTTTCACCCTCGGCGGCCAGGACATCGGCGTCTATGCCGAGGACGACGACCTGCACGACAGCAGCCTGCTGCGCGCCGTGCAGAACGACATCCTGCGCCTGCGTACCCGTCATCCCGGAGAGCGCATGGTCATGCGCGAGGATGATCGATCGCTGGAAGTGCACCTCTGCCATTCGCCCCTGCGCGAGGTGGAAGTGCTCCATGACCAGTTGCTGGCGCGCTTCAAGGCCGACCCCGGCCTTACCCCGGACCAGGTGGTGGTGCTGACCCCGGATATCGAGCGCTACGCCCCCTACATCGAAGCGGTGTTCGCCCCGCGCGAAGGCGTGCCGCGCATCCCCTTCAGCCTGGCCGACCGCAGCCTGCGCGCCGAGTTGCCGCTGGTGGAAGCCTTCCTCGCCCTGCTGGAACTGCCGCAGAGCCGCTTCGCCGCCGAAGAATTGCTGGCCTGGCTGGAACAACCGGCCCTGGCCGCCCGTGCCGGAATCGAGAACGAAGACCTGCCGCTGCTGCGCGACTGGCTGCGCGACGCCGGTGTGCGCTGGGGCCGCGATGGCGCCCACCGCGCGCGTCTTGGCCTGCCGGAAGAAGGTGCTTTCAGCTGGAGGCAAGGGCTGGACCGCCTGCTGCTGGGATTCGCCGCGCCACCGCAACTGGCCGGCGACGCGCCCCCCCTGCTCGGCGACAGCTGGCCGCTGGATGCCCTGGAAGGCGCCCGCGCCCAACTGCTCGGCCGCCTCGTCGGCTTCGTCCAGCGCCTGGGCGCCCTGGCCGACGACATGGCCCGACCACGCCCGCTGGCGGAGTGGGCGGAAACCCTGCAGGGCCTGATCGACCTGCTGTTCGACGAGCGCGAGGCGGGCGATATCTTGCTGCTGCTGTCCCAGGCCTGCGGTGCCCTGCGTGAGCAGGCCGAGGCCGCCGGCATCGAGCGCCCGCTGGAACTGACCCTGGTGCGTCAGCACCTGGTGGCGGCCCTCGATCAGGGCAGCGGCGCCTCGGGCTTCCTCACCGGCGCCGTGACCTTCTGCACCATGGTGCCCATGCGCAGCCTGCCGTTCCGTCAGGTCTGCCTGCTCGGCCTGGACGACGGCGCCTTCCCGCGCCGCACCCCGGCCGCCGGTTTCGACCTGATCGCGCGCAAGCCCCGACGTGGCGACCGGGCCCGGCGGCTGGACGACCGCTACCTGCTGCTGGAGACCCTGCAATCGGCGCGCGACGGTCTCTACCTCAGCTTCGTCGGCCGCGACCCGCGGGATAACGCCCATCTGCCGCCGTCGGTGCTGGTCAGCGAACTGCTGGAAACCGTCGACCTCACTGCCACTGCGGGCGAGTGCAAGGCCAGCGAGCGGGTGCTGGTGCACCACCCGTTGCAGCCCTTCGCTTCGACCAACTTCGGCGGGGCGCAGCAGGCCGGCTTCGCCGCGCCCTGGTTCCGTGCGGCCCAGCGCCTGGCGGAAGCCCCCCAGCCAGCTGCCGCGCCCTTCGCCCTGCCCTTGCCGGAGCCGGACGCCGACTGGTTGACCCTGGAACCGTCCCAACTGATCCAGTGCTTCCGCCATCCCGCACGCTTCCTCCTGGAACAGCGCCTCGGCCTGCGTCTTGCCGAGGCCGAAGAGGCCCTGGCCAGCGATGAGCCCTTCAGCCTCGAGGGCCCGGCGTGGCGTGGGCTGCGCCAGCTCGCCCTGGACGCTGTGGAGCGTGGTTGGTCCGAGCAGGACGAAAAGCGCATCGCCCGCGCCGCCGGCTGGTTACCCGTCGGCGAACTGGGCCATGCCCTCTGGGGACAACTGCGCGGCCCGGTACGCGCCTTCGCGCCGCGTCTGTTCGAAGCCCGGCCCGAGGCGGTGCCACAACCGCTGCTGGTGGATATCGAACTGGCCGGCGTGCGCATCCACGGCTGGCTGGACGGGGTTACCCCGGAAGGTCTGTTCGGCTGGCGCCTGAACCGTCTCGGTGAGTGGGAACTGGCGCCCTTCTGGCTGCGCCACCTGCTGCTCAACCTGGCCGCCACCCCTGGCATCGCCCGCGATAGCCGGCTGCTTTCTCCCGCTGGCGACTGGCAGGCCGGCCCCCTGGCCAACGCCCGCGAACTGTTGGAGCCCTGGCTACACGCCTACCGCGAAGCCCTGCTCACGCCCCTGCCCCTGCTGACCAAGGCCAGCTACGGCTTCGTCCATGGCCTGCGCAAACCGGGCCGCAAGGAGCCGATCGAGGCTGCCCGATCCAAGGCCCGCGTGGCCTGGGAGGGCATCGACTTCGGCCCGGTCGGCGAATCCCGCGACCCCTGGTACGCCCTCGCCTTCCGCGACCGCGAGCCACTGGGCGAGCGCTTCGAACAACTGGCCGAAACCCTGCTGGGCCCGGCGCTGGATGCGCTGGCGGGAGATGAAGATGAGGAATGACGCCGTGCACTCTTGCAGTGACGCATCCATCTGTAGGGGCGAATTCATTCGCCAAGCAGACTACAGCTCTGCCCCTCGAAACCCGGCAGTGGCGTTGATCTCCCTCACCCCAACCCTCTCCCAGAGGGAGCCGTTCGAGCCGGAGGATGCTGTATGAGCCTCGACCTGCTCAAGGACCCCTTCACCGGCCGCAGCCTGATCGAGGCCAGCGCCGGCACCGGCAAGACCTGGACGCTCACCGCCCTGTACGCGCGCCTGTTGCTGGAGCGCAAGCTCGGCGTCGGGCAGATCCTGGTGGTGACCTACACCACGGCGGCCACTGCCGAGTTGCGCGAGCGCATCCGTGCGCGACTGGCGGCGTTGCTGGCCATGTACGAAGGCGCGCCGGCGCCCGACCCGGTGCTGGCCGGGCTGTACGCGCAGTATCCCGGCGAAGATGCCCATCGCCGCCTGCTGCTGGCGGTACATGGTTTCGACGAGGCGGCCATTTTCACCATCCACGGATTCTGCCAGCGCGCCCTGCAGGACGCCGCGTTCGAGGCCGGCGGCGATTTCGACAGCGAGCTGGCCACCGACGACCGCGAAGTGCTCGATGCGCTGCTCGCCGACCTCTGGCGGCGGGAGCTGGCCGACGCTGAGCCGGCTTGGGCGCGCTTCTTGGCACAGAAACGCATTACCCCGACCTGGTTGCGCCAGCGTCTGCGTTCGCACTTGGGCAAGCCCTACTTGCGTGTCGAGCCGCGGGAGCACGAGGTTGGCGATCTGTCCGCCGCGAGCGAGGCCTGGAGCCATGCACAGGGCTTCTGGCAGGGCCAGGGTGCCGAATGCGTTGCCCAGCTCGCCCAACTCGACGGCCTCAACAAGCGCAGCTACGACGCCGCCAAGTTCGCGCTTTGGCAGACCGAACTGGATGCCTACTTCGCCGATCCGGCCGCTCTGTTCGCCGCGCCAACGGGCCTGGAAAAGCTCGGCACCGAGGCACTGGCAAAGGCCACCAAAAAAGGCTTCGATGCGCCGGAGCATGCCGTCTGCGCCGCGTTGCAACGGCTCTGCGACGCACTGGCGGAAGCCGCTCCTGCCGGTGAGGCCCGCCTGATTGACCTGCAGGTGCGCTTGCTGGACGCCCTCAATCGCGAGTTGCCGGCGCGCAAGGCCGCCCAGCGCCTGCTGGCCTTCGACGACCTGCTCAATCGCCTTGACGACGCCCTGCGTGGACCGGCTGGCGACGCATTGGGCCAGGCCCTGCGCGAGCGCTATCCGGTGGCCCTGATCGACGAGTTCCAGGACACGGACCCGGTGCAGTACGCGATCTTCCACCGGGTCTACGAGCAGCAGGGCGACCTCTGCTTCGTCGGTGATCCCAAGCAGGCCATCTACGCCTTCCGCGGTGCGGACCTCGCCACCTACCTCAAGGCCCGCGACGAGGCCGCGCGGCAATACAGCCTGGACACCAATCACCGTTCCACGCCGCAGCTGATCGCGGCCCTCAACCGGGTATTCGACCGTCCCCTGCCCTTCGCCGAGCCTGGCCTGGATTACCCGCCGGTAGGCGCCAGCAGCAAAGCCCGTGCGCAGCTGGTGCTGCCAGAAACCGGTGCGCCGCTGGAGCTGGTCTGGCTGGGCGATGAGCCCCTGGGCAAGGGGGAGGCCGGCAGCGCGGTGGCCACTGACACTGCCCGGCGCATTGCCGGCCTGCTGGCCGCCAGTGCCCGTGGCGAGGCTTATTTCGACGAGGATGGCCTGCGTTTGCCGCTAAAAGGCGGTGATATCGCCGTACTGGTCGCCAGCCATCGCCAGGCTGGGGACGTCGCCGCCGAGCTGGCTGCCCGTGGCGTACCCAGCGTGCGTCGCGGCCGCGACAGCGTCTGGCATAGCGAAGAGGCCGAGGAGCTGGCAGCGGTGCTGGCCGCCTATGCCGAGCCCGGCCGCGAAGGCGTGCTGCGCTATGCCCTGTCTACCCGCCTGCTGGGGCGCGATGCCCAGCAACTGGCGCGCTGCCAGGACGACGAGCATGCCTGGGACGAAGAGCGCGAGAACGCCGAACGCTACCACCAGCTCTGGCAGCAGCAGGGCTTCATGCGTGCTTTCCGCGCCTGGCTCGATGAGCAGGGCGTGGCTGAGCGCCTGATTGCCCTGCCCGATGGCGAGCGACGCCTGACCAACCTCCTCCACCTGGCCGAACTGCTGCAGACCGAAAGCCTCCAGCGTCCCGGCCTGGAGCCGCTGCTGGCCTGGTTCAATGCCCAGCGCGCCGCCGAAAGCCACGGCGACGACGCCCTGTTGCGCCTGGAGAGCGATGCCGAGCGGGTACAGATCGTCACCGTGCACACCAGCAAGGGCCTGGAGTATCCGCTGGTGTTCTGCCCCTACCTCTGGGACGGCGCGCTGCTACGCCGCGACGAGGACATCACTTGTCATGCCGAGGACGGCACTCCGCTGCTCGATCTGGGGGGTGAGCATTTCGACGAACACCGTGCCGGTGCCCGCCGTGAGCGCTTCGCCGAGCGCCTGCGCCTGGCCTACGTGGCGCTGACCCGCGCCCGTGACCGCCTCTGGCTGCACTGGGGGCCGGTAGCCCTGCCCAAGGCGAAGAAGGACGGCGAGCTGCCGGAAGATGGCCTGCACAGCTGTGCCCTTGCCTGGCTGTTGCATGGCCGCGAGCTGGATGAGGCCGATGTGCTCGGTGCGCTCGCCCAGCACCTGGCTACTCGCGACGGCGCCGCCCTGCGTGTTGAGCTGGAGGCCCTGGCCGATGCCAGTGGCGGCCAGATCGCCGTGGTGGCGCGGCAGGCCGAGGACGCCAGCGCCCAGGGCGAGTCCCGCGCCCTGCCCCCGGCTGGCCTGGCCACCCTCGACCGCACCCTGGCCAGCGCCTGGCGGGTGGGCAGCTTCTCCGGCCTGGCCGCTGGCCTGCACATGGAAGCGCCCGACCGCGACGGCCTGGTCGTGCCGCCGGCCAGCGAACCGGGTACGGGCTTCTTCGCTTTCCCCCGTGGTGCCCGCGCCGGTACCTGCCTGCACGCCATGCTGGAGGATTGGATGCGCGGTGAAGGCGAACTGCCGACGCTGGTGCAGAAACACTTGCAGGGCCACGGCTTGCCGGACAGCTGGACGGAGATCGCCAGCGCCCACCTGCAGCGGGTACTGGATACCGACCTGGATGGCCAGGGCCTGCGCCTGTCCGCATTGGCCCCCAACCGCCGGCTGCCGGAGCTGGGTTTCACCTTCCCGGTGGCCGGGCTGGATGTCGGCCCCCTGCGAGCGATCCTTGCCGACCCCGCCCACGGGCTGCCGGAGGTGATGCGCCTGGCGGCCGAGCGCCTGGAGTTCGACACGCTCAAGGGCTTCATGAAGGGCTTCATCGACCTCACCTTCGAGCACGACGGGCGCTGGTACATCGCCGACTACAAATCCAACTGGCTCGGCCCGGACGCCGGCTACTACGGCGGTGAGCGCCTGGAGCAGGCTATCGCTGCCGAGCACTATCACCTGCAATACCTGATCTACCTGGTGGCGCTGCGACGCTTCCTGCGCCAGCGCCTGGCGGGCTTCGCCAGCGAGCAGTTGGGCGGCGCCTGGTACCTCTTCCTGCGCGGCATGCCAGATGCCGGGGTGTTCTTCCATCGTCCCGCCGACAGCCTGCTGGATGCGCTGGACCTGTTGTTCGAGGAGGGCCGCTGATGGGCCTGGCCGACTGGTCCCTGGGACCGCTGGAGCGCCATTTCACCGAGAGCCTGCAACGCCTCGACCCACAGGCGCCGGACGCCGTGCTGGCCGCCGCCGCGCTGTGTTGCCAGGCGCTGGGTGACGGCGATGTCTGCCTGCCCCTGGCACGCTGGGCCGGGCAGCCCTTGTTCGTCGAGGGCGGCCCCGGCCTGCAGGCGCCTGCCCTGCCCGTCTGGCTCACGGCCCTTCAAGCCTCGCCCCTGGTGGCGCCACCCGGTGGCTATGCACCGCTGACCCTGGACGGTGCCCGTCTCTATCTCAGCCGCTACCACGCCTACGAGGCCCATCTGGCGGAGAACCTGCTGCAACGCGCGTTGGCCCGCCCCGAGGTGGACGAGGCGCAACTGGGCGAATCCCTGACCCGCCTGTTCGCCCGCAACACTCAGCAGCCTGACTGGCAGCGGCTGGCAGCCGCGCAGGCGGTACGGCGCAACCTGGCCGTGATCTCCGGTGGCCCCGGTACCGGCAAGACCACCACCGTGGTACGTCTGCTGGCGGCGCTGCTGGAACAGCCGGGCGGTGAAAGGCTTGCCATCGGCCTGGCCGCGCCTACCGGCAAGGCCGCCGCGCGCATGGCCGAGGCCATCCGCAACGCCAAGGCCGAATTGCCGGTAGCCGACGCCATCAAGGCCGCGCTGCCGGAAGAAGCGCGCACCTTGCACCGGCTGCTGGGCAGTCGTGGCGACACGCCGAAGGTTCGCCATCACGCTGATAACCCGCTGCCGCTGGATGTGCTGGTGGTGGACGAGGCCTCGATGGTGGACCTGGCGCTGATGGCCAAGCTGCTGGATGCCCTGCCGCCCAATGCGCGGTTGATCCTGCTGGGTGACAAGGACCAGTTGGCAGCGGTGGAGGCGGGTGCGGTGTTCGCCGAGCTGTGCGAAGGGCGTGGCCTGGATGCGGCTGCGGCCGCCGACCTGACCCGCATCACCGGCCAACCGGTGCCCGTGGAACAACCCCGCTCGCGCCTCGGGGACGCCGTGGTACTGCTGACCCACAGCCACCGATTCGCCGGCGACAGTGGCATTGGCGAGCTGGCGCGGAACATCAACGGTGGCGATGCCCGTGGCACCCTTGAGCTGCTGCGCGGCGATCACCCAGACCTGGCGTGGAATGCCGGCCCTACTCCGGCGGCCCTGTTGGAGCGGCTGGAGACGGGTTATGCGCCCTACTTCGCTGCCGTGCGCACCGCTGACCCGGCTTCCGCCTTTGCCGCCTTCAACGGCTTCCGTGCGCTCACCGCGCAGCGCGAAGGCCCCTGGGGCGTGAGTGGCATCAACGAAACACTGGAGGCGCGTATCAAGCGCCGCCTGGGCGTGCCTACGCGCGAGCGCTGGTACCCCGGCCGCGCGGTGATGGTGCGGCAGAATGACTACGCCCTGGGCCTGTTTAACGGCGATATCGGCCTCTGCCTCGCTACGTCCCACGGCCTGCGAGTGTTCTTCGAGGGCGATGAGGGCTACCGGCCTTTCGCTCCAGCCCGGCTTCCGAGCCATGACAGTGCCTTCGCCATGACGGTGCACAAGAGCCAGGGGTCGGAATTCACCGAGGTGCTGCTGGCCCTGCCGGAGCAGCCCAGCCCTCTGCTCAGCCGCGCGCTCTTCTACACCGGTATCACCCGGGCGAAGAAGAAGGTGGAAATCTGGGGGCTTCCGGCACGGCTCAGTGAAGCGGTATCGACCCGTGCCGAGCGGGCAGCGGGATTGGCGGAGCGCCTGGGCGTCGCGGCTCCTGTCGACAACCCGCAAGCGCCGACGCCTGAAGCGATCAACGGGCAGGACCAGTTGAGCCTGTTCTGATCACGACGCCTATGGAACCGCTCTTGTAGGTTAGTGCGGGCGGCCTTTGCTTGGGATCTACAGATTGCGGATGCCCACAAACAACAAGCCCGGCATCCGCCGGGCTTTGAGGGTTTGCAGCGAGTAGCGATCAGCTGACACGTTGGGCTTGTGGCAGGCGGTCGGCGCCACCTTCGGCGACGCGCAGGGCATTGGTGCGATCGGAGCCGCCTTCAGCTACGCGGACGCTATTGGTGCGATCCGAGCCACTTTCAGCAATACGGCTGGCACCGGTGCGGTCGGCGCCACCTTCGGCAATGCGGTTGGCACTGGTGCGGTCGGCGCCACCTTCAGCAACGCGGTCCAGCACCATGAAGCCACCTTCGGCAGCCACCGGCTCGATGACCTGGATAGTGGTGGCTTCCCGCGACTCACCCAGCACCGGCTGGGAGTCAGACGGCAGGGCGAAGACGGAGGTGCTCAGGGCGGCGATGAACAGGGCGGCGAAGGCTTGGGTTTTCATGATCGTGGGCTCCTCAAGGGGGCTGGAAACTGGGTACGGAGCCAATCTTACGGATGGGGCGTTGATTAAGAAGTGATCGCTCCAGATAGAGACCATCAACGTCGTTGATGGTCAGGTGATCGCTTTGTAATCAATGCCTTGCGGCAATTTCCCCGATTCGGGCAATGTGCTTCCGGCCATGGCGCGGAGCATCTCCGCGCATTTGTGGGTCGATAAGGCATGGAGAACGCGCAGCCTTGGCAGGGGCCGCCGTGGGCAACGGGGAGAAGGGCATGACACGAAGTCTTCGCATCCTGGGCAGGGTGTTGCTGGTTCTGACGCTGCTGTTGGCGGCCTTGCTGGTGCTGGTTGGCACGTTCGACTGGAACCGCATCAAGCCCGCGCTCAACGAACGGGTGTCCGCTGAGCTGGGAAGGGCGTTCGCCATCGAAGGGGACCTCAGCGTGGTCTGGCAGCGCGAGGATGGCGAAGGTGGCTGGCGGGCGCTGGTGCCCTGGCCGCATTTCGTTGCCGAGCAACTGCGCCTGGGCAATCCCGAGTGGGCCAAGGGCGGCGATTTCGTCAGCCTGGAACGGGTGGGGTTTCGCGTCGCCCCGCTGCCACTGCTCTGGCAGCAACTGAGCATTCCGCGCATCGAACTGGGCGGCCCCCGAGCCAGCGTTTGGCGTCTGGCCGATGGTCGCAACAACTGGACCTTCGAGCTGCCACCCAAAACCGAGGGCGAGGAGGAGAAAGCCTCCAGCTGGACCCTCGATATCGGCACCATCGGATTCGACAAGGGGCAGGTCCAGGTGGACGACGCGCTGACCCATACGCGCCTTGAGATCCTCGTCGATCCCCTTGGCAAGCCCATCCCTTTCAGCGAGCTCATGCCGGCCAAGGGGGCCCGGCCCGTTACGGTCGCCGCCCAGGACTACGCGTTCGGCTGGCAGGCCAAGGGCAGCTACAAAGGCCAGTCGTTGGACGGCAAAGGCAAGGTGGGCGGATTGCTGGCGCTGCAAAATGCCGACCTGCCGTTCCCGCTCCAGGCAGAGATCAAGGCTGGCGACACCCGCATCACCCTGCTGGGCACCCTGACCGACCCGCGCGAGCTCGGTGCCCTGGACCTGCGTTTACAGCTTTCCGGCAAGAGCCTGGCCCAGCTCTATCCGCTCGTCGGCGTGACCCTGCCGGAAACCCCGGCCTATTCCACCGATGGCCGGCTAGTGGCCCGTTTGAAGGAGCCCGGCGGTGCGGCATTCCATTACCAGGGCTTCAACGGCCGGATCGGCGGCAGCGATATCCGCGGCGACCTCACCTTTGTGGCCAGCCAGCCGCGGCCCAGGCTTTCCGGCGCCCTGACGTCGGAGCAGCTGCGCTTTACCGACCTGGCACCGCTGATCGGTGCCGACTCTCGAGCCGGACAGCAGGCCCGTGGCGTGGCCGCCCGGCAACCGACGGATAAGGTGCTGCCGGTGGAGGAATTCCGCACCGAGCGCTGGCGGGCGATGGATGCCGACGTGACCTTCACCGGCAAACGCATCCAGCACAGTGAGAAATTGCCCGTCACCGATCTCTCTACCCATGTCTTGCTCGAGGACGGCCAGCTCAGCTTGGAGCCCCTGCGTTTCGGCGTAGCCGGAGGCACCCTGGATGCCACCATCCAACTCGACGGCAGGCGCGCGCCATTGACCGGCAAGGCGCGGCTCAAGGCCCGGCATTTCAAGCTCAAGGCGCTGTTTCCCAACGTCCAGTCCATGCGCAACAGCCTGGGCGAGCTGAACGGCACGGCGGATGTCTCAGGCACCGGCAACTCAGTGGCGGCATTGCTGGGCACGGCCAACGGCAACCTGCAGATGCTGGTCAATGACGGCACCATCAGTCGCAACCTGATGGAGATCGCCGGGCTCAACATCGGCAACTACCTGGTGGGCAAGTTGTTCGGTGATGAGGAAGTGAAGATCAATTGCGCGGCGGCGGACCTGGGCTTGAAGGGCGGCCTGATGACACCCCGGCTGTTCGTTTTCGATACCGAGAATGCGCTGGTTCAGATCGACGGCACTGCCAACTTCCGCAACGAGCAGCTGGACCTCCGCGTCAATCCGGATTCCAAGGGGGTGCGGGTGTTTTCCCTGCGGTCGCCGCTCTACGTGCGCGGGACCTTCAAGCATCCCCAGGCGGGGGTGCAGACGGTGCCTTTGATGGTCCGTGGCGCGGGCATGCTGGCGTTGGGGGTGGCGGTGGCGCCCGCAGCGGCGCTCTTGGCCCTGGTGGCGCCGGCAGCGGGCGGAGGCGAGGACAATGCCTGTGCGCCGCTGCTCAAGCAGATGGGTAAGCGCTAGGGCGCGTCAAAGCTGGTCGCGTTCGGCCTGTTCGCGCTGGCCGCAGGTCATGAAGCCCTTGTGGCGCACCCGGCCGGTGCTGTCAAAGCTGATGTGGTAGGGCTGCTGGTGACCCTGATTGTTGAGGATGTAGTTGTTGCAGGAGCCCGGATGCACGCTGCGCTGGACGATGGAGGAGGGGCGCCCGCCGATGATCAGCACCTGCTGTCGACTCATGCCGGGTTCGACTTCCTTCACCAGTGGCTGGTTGCGGAACGTGATGTAGTCCGTGGGGTTTTCGATCTTGCTGGCGCAGCCCGCCATCGATGCCAGGGCACAAGCCATGACAAGCGCTTGCTTGTACATCATGGGTCCTCAAGGTTAACGCAGTTGAAACACTGCGCTTGGAACATCGGAAAGTGGGGAGAGTTCGCCCGAGAACGTCGGGAGGACGATCAGGCGATGGACGGCATTGCGCCAGTAGCTGGCTAAATGCTCGATGAGAAGCCTGGAAGCCTCGGCTGGCGAGGCTTCCAGATACGGTGATGGCAAACTGATGGGTTTCGCCTGGGCGGCCTCGATAAGGCGGATCAATAACCGCCGCCGTGCTCGACCTTCTTCTGCGCCTTCTCGAGTTCGAGCTGCTCCCGCTGCTCGCAGGTCATGAAGCCTTGCTCCTCGACCCGGCCACTGCCGTCGAAGCTGACGTGGTAGGCCTGCTGGTGACCGTCCTGATTGAGGATGTAGTTGTTGCAGATGCCCGGGTTAACCTTGCGGCGGATCGAGGACGACGGCGGACCGCCGATGTTGCGCACCTGCGTTTCGGTCATGCCTTCATCCACCTGCTTGACCAGCGGCTGGTTGCGGTAGGTGTAGTAATCGGTGGGGTTTTCCATCTTGCTGGCGCAGCCGACCGTGGAGGCCAGGGCGCAGGCCAGCAGGATCGCTTGCTTGCTCATGGCGAATCTTCCCTATCTGGCGCGGGCTTGCCCCGCGATGGGATTGAGCCTAGCAGGCACTTGGAAAAACGACCTGAGTGGCCGCTGCGTCCCGGCGGCTGGCGTCGGGACGGTGGGTCGATGTTCGGTCAGCCGTAGCGTTTCTTGGCCTCGATGGCCAGGCCACTGCCGATGCTGCCGAACAGGTTGCCCTCCACCTGACGGGCATTGGGCAGCATGGCGGCAACGCTCTGGCGCAGCGCTGGGATGCCGCTGGAACCGCCGGTGAAGAACAGGGTGTCGACCTGGTCGGCGCTGACGCCGGCCTGGGCCAGCAGCCCATCGACGCTGGCGCGGATGCGCACCAGCAGGTCGTCGATGGCGCTCTCGAACAGCGCGCGGGTCAGCTCCACGTCCAGGCCCGGCTCGATGCGCGCCAGGTCTATGCGGCGGCTCTTCGCTTCGGTCAGTTCGATCTTGCTGTCTTCCACCTGCATGGCCAGCCAATGGCCGGCGCGCTGTTCGATCAGGCTGAACAGGCGGTCGATGCCGGTGGCGTCGACGATGTCGTAGCGCATGTTCTTCAGCGCCAGCTGCGACTTCTGTGCATACACGGCGTTGATGGTGTGCCAGGTCGCCAGGTTCAGGTGGTAACTGGTGGGCATCAGCGCGTCGCTCTTCATCCGGCTACCGTAGCCGAACAGCGGCATCACGCCGGCCAGTGAGAGCTGCTTGTCGAAGTCGGTACCGCCGATGTGCACGCCGCCAGTGGCGAGGATGTCGTCCTGGCGCTCGGCCACTTCACGGCGCAGGGGCGACAGACGTACCAGGGAGAAGTCCGAGGTACCACCGCCGATGTCGACGATCAGCACCAGCTCTTCGCGCTCGATACCGCGCTCGTAGTCGAAGGCCGCGGCAATCGGTTCGTACTGGAAGGACACGTCCTTGAAGCCGAGTTTCTGTGCGACTGCCACCAGGGTGTTCTGGGCCTCCTGGTCGGCTTCGGGGTCTTCATCCACGAAGAACACCGGACGGCCCAGTACCACTTGCTCGAACTCGCGGCCAGCAGCGGCTTCGGCCCTTCGCTTGAGTTGGCCGATGAACAGGCCCAGCAGGTCCTTGAAGGGCAGGGCGCTGCCCAGCACGGTGGTCTCGCTTTTCAGCAGGGGCGAGCCCAGCAGGCTCTTCAGCGAACGCATCAGGCGGCCTTCGTAGCCCTCCAGGTACTCGTGCAGGGCCTGGCGGCCATAGGCCGGGCGGCGCTCCTCGGTGTTGAAGAACACCACCGAGGGCAGGGTGATCTTGTCGTCCTCCAGGGCGATCAGCGGTTCCGCGTCCGGGCGCCACCAGCCAACGGTGGAGTTGGAGGTTCCGAAGTCGATGCCCAGGGCCTGGGCGGGGAGGACGTTGCTCATGTCGCGGGTGTTCCGGCAAAAAAACGGCCGCGCAGTTTACGCGAGCAAGGCGGGGTTGTCCGGCGCAGTTCGTCCGTGAGCTGTTGTCCGAAGACGGACTAGATATACGCCAATAGCCGCCCCGCCGACATTGCCCCGCACCAGATCAGGATCGACAGCGCTGCCTGCAGGCGTCCCGCGGGGGGCGGCCGCAGGTCCCAGTCGGCCAGGCGTTGGCTCCAGCTGGCGCGAAACAGCAAGGCGTTGACGATCCCCAGCCCTACCAGCAGCAGCTTGAGCTGCAGCAGCCAATTGCCAGTGAGCGGCCCGGCGTCGGCGGCGAACAGACAGAAACCGGTGAGCAGCAGGAGCAGCAGTCCGGCAATGGCAATCGGAGTGAGGCGACGGGATACTTCCGGTAGCGGAACTTCACGAGCGATTCCGAGCAGACGCAGGTCGAGCAGAATCATCGACCCCAGCAACATCACCAGCCCCGCCAGGTGCAGCAGATTGGCCGCCGGGTAGAGCAGCGTCGACTCGCGCATCAGCGCACCTAAGGGGGACGTCTCCAGACGTTCCGCCCAAGGCAGGATGAACTCCATCGGCGCCTCAGCGCAGTTCTACCGTGCGTCCGTTGACGATGACCCGCTCGGCGCGGATTTCCGCCTCGCCGTCCTTGCGCGGGTAGCCGACTATGGTCACTCGCTTGCCGGGCAGGAGGTCCGCCTCGGGCAGCCCACGCGCCGACATGCGGCTGATGGGTGCCAGCACCACGTGCCACTCGCGTCCGTCGTAGTCGATGGTGATATGGGCATGGGGGTTGCGGTAGGAGAGATCCTTGACGGGGGCCTCGATGGTCAGCGGCTTGTCAGCGTCGTAGGAACTCCAGCCGTGATGGGCGAAGGCGGCCGTGGCGCCAAGCACCAGGGCGAAGAAGGCGAGCAACAGGGCAAGTTTTCTCATGGCGTTGGCCTCCAGGCAGCGACCCGGAAAGCGTAGGCGCTCTACCTGTTCGCCGCCGCCTGGGCAGTATCCCGAAACACAATGGCTGGCCTCTCGGGCGTAGGGGGAAATCGCTTTTCATATCCACCATCGGCGCATCCACGTATGAGGAGTAGAGCCCGCGAGACCCATCAGTTCCAGCCAAGCGTCAGCGCCGCCAGCGCCAGATAACGCCCCGCCTTGGCCAGGGTCACCAACGCCAGGAATACCCAGAAAGACTCGCGCATCACGCCCGCCACCAGGGTCAGCGGATCGCCGATCAGCGGCACCCAGGCCAGCAGCAGCGACCAGCGTCCGTAGCGGTGGTAGAAAGCTTGTGCCTTCGCCAACTGCGCCGGCTTCATCGGAAACCAGCGGCGGTCATGGAAGTGCTCCAGGTAGCGCCCCAGCCACCAGTTCACCAGCGAGCCCAGCACATTGCCGACGGTCGCCACCGCCACCAGCGCCCAGGCCGGGTGGGCCTTGCCCAGCAGCAGGGCGACCAGCACGGCTTCCGATTGCAGGGGGAGCAAGGTGGCGGCGCCAAAGGCGGAGAGGAGCAGGCCAAGGTAGGCGGTGAGTGCCAGCACGGCAACGTCTCGAAAAAGGGGGGCGTCAGTGTGGCGGCCGACGAAGTGACGGACAAGCCGCGTGGCGCTTAAGCGAACTGAAAGACTGATCCGTTAGAATGGGCGCAGTCTGACAATGGAAAAACGGGGGCGTCGACTCCAGAGTTACGGAGCCGGCTTCATCCTGACCCCCCTCTGATCTTTGGTGCCCTTTATGCGTAGAGCTTCTCATCACGAGTTGCGCACGGCTTTTCGTGCGCTGCTGGACTCGGATTCCTGTTATCACACCGCTTCGGTGTTCGATCCCATGTCTGCCCGCATCGCCGCTGACCTCGGTTTCGAAGTCGGCATCCTTGGCGGTTCGGTCGCTTCCCTGCAGGTGCTTGCCGCCCCTGACTTCGCGCTGATCACCTTGAGCGAATTCGTCGAGCAGGCCACCCGTATCGGCCGCGTCTCGCGCCTGCCGGTGATCGCCGATGCCGACCACGGCTACGGCAACGCGCTCAATGTGATGCGCACGGTGGTCGAGCTGGAACGTGCCGGCATCGCCGCACTGACCATCGAAGATACCCTGCTGCCGGCCCAGTTTGGCCGCAAGTCCACCGACCTGATCCCGGTGGAAGAGGGCGTCGGCAAGATCCGCGCAGCCCTGGAGGCGCGCGTCGATCCGGACCTCGCCATCATCGCCCGCACCCACGCCGGGGTGTTGGATGTGGAAGAAGTGATCAAACGCACCAAGGCCTACCAGGCTGCCGGTGCCGACGGCATCTGCATGGTCGGCGTGACCGACTTCGAGCACCTGGAGCAAATCGCCGAGCACCTGAGCATCCCGCTGATGCTGGTCACCTACGGCAACCCGAAGCTGCGCGACAACGAACGCCTCGCCCGCCTTGGCGTGCGCATCGTGGTCAACGGCCATGCCGCCTACTTCGCCGCCATCAAGGCCACCTACGACTGCCTGCGCGAGCAACGCCAGGTCGCTACCGGCACTGAGCTCACCGCCACCGAACTGACCCACAAGTACACCCTGCCCGAGGACTACATCATCTGGGCCGAGGAGTTCATGGACGTGAAGGAATAGCGCGACCTCCACTTGTCGCCTCGCGACCGCCCCCCTTGCAAAAGGCCGGAAGAAAGCCCACATCTTTCACTGGGCCTTGAGCAAGCGGGAGGTCAGTATGGCCAGTGGTTGGGCCGGCGACGGCGCCGTCCAGGAACAGATCGACAGCACTATCGAAGACGCCATCCAGCGCGCGCGCAGCCAGTTGCCGAAAGGCGAGAGCCTGACGCACTGCGAAGAGTGCGGCGCCGCTATCCCCGAAGCCCGGCGCAAGGCCGTCCCCGGCGTGCGCCTGTGCGTCAACTGCCAGGCCGAGCACGACCGGGAAAGCGCTGCCTATGCCGGGTACAACCGGCGGGGGAGCAAGGATAGTCAGTTGCGTTGAGCGGCGGTCTCAGCTTCGGTTCCGGGCGCTCTCATAGACCGAACCACGTTCGCGTTTGCCGACGCTGATCACCACCACAGTGATTCGCCCCTCTTCGACGCGATACACCAGGCGATATCCGGCTGATCGAAGTTTGATCTTGAAGCAGTCAGGCATCCCATGAAGGGCGTCGCCCTGAACTCGCGGCCGTTGCAGACGCTCTTTCAGCTTTCTCTTGAATTGATCCTGGACGGTGTCGCCGAGCTTGCGCCATTCCTTGAGCGCCGAGGGCAGGAACTCCAGTTCATAGGTCATCGAGGCTGACTTTCACTCCCTTCTCGTGGGCGCGGCTGCGGACGATTTCCGCCAGCGCCTGGTCGTCCAAATACTCCATCAAGGCTTCGAAGGTTTCAGCCGGAACCATGTAGGCCATGACCTTGTTGTGGTTGAGAACCGCGACTGGGGAACCTTTGGCTTGGGACACCACGGCAGACGGATTCTTCTTCAACTCGGAAACGCTGACGGCAACATCGGCAAGAACGTTTTGCATGAATTTGGCTCCTATATATGGAGCCAAATTTTGGTCTTTTTATTGGATTGACTCAAGTGTTGCTGGCTGGGTTGAGCGCAGCGAAGCCCACTAGCCGATTTCAGAACAGGAAGTACCGCTGCGCCATCGGCAACACGTCCGCCGGTTCGCACCAGAGCAACTGGCCGTCGGCTTTCACCTGGTAGTTCTGCGGGTCGACCTCGATGGTCGGGGTGTAGTCGTTGTGGATCAGGTCCTGCTTCTTCACCGTGCGGCAGCCTTTCACCACGCCGATCTTCTTCTGCAGGCCCAGCTGCGCGGGTACGCCCGCCTCGAACGCCGCCTGGCTGATAAAGGTGATGCTGGTGGCGTGGCGGCTGCCGGCGTAGCTCGCGAACATCGGGCGGTAGTGGACCGGTTGTGGGGTGGGGATGGAGGCGTTGGCGTCGCCCATCAGGCTCGCGGCGATGGCGCCACCCTTGAGGATCAGCGTCGGTTTCACACCGAAAAAGGCCGGGCGCCAGAGCACCAGGTCGGCCCATTTACCCACCTCCACCGAGCCCACTTCATGGCTGATGCCGTGGGTGATGGCCGGGTTGATGGTGTACTTGGCGATGTAGCGCTTGGCGCGGAAGTTGTCGTTGCCGGGAACGTCCTCGGGCAGGGCGCCGCGCTGCTTCTTCATCTTGTCGGCAGTCTGCCAGGTGCGGGTGATGACTTCGCCCACGCGGCCCATGGCCTGGCTGTCGGAGCTGATCATCGAAAACGCACCGAGGTCATGAAGGATGTCTTCGGCGGCGATGGTCTCGCGGCGGATGCGGCTTTCGGCGAAGGCCACGTCCTCGGCGATGCTCGGGTCCAGGTGGTGGCAGACCATGAGCATGTCCAGGTGCTCGTCAATGGTGTTGCGCGTAAAGGGGCGGGTCGGGTTGGTCGAGCTGGGCAGCACGTTGGAGAAGCCGCAGGCCTTGATGATGTCCGGGGCGTGGCCGCCGCCGGCACCTTCGGTGTGATAGGTGTGAATGGTTCGACCCTTGAAGGCACCCAGGGTGGTTTCGACGAAGCCGGATTCGTTCAGCGTGTCGGTATGGATGGCCACCTGTACGTCGTACTGGTCTGCGACCGACAGGCAGTTGTCGATGGCTGCCGGCGTGGTGCCCCAGTCTTCGTGGAGCTTGAGGCCGATGGCGCCGGCCTTCACCTGCTCGATCAGCGGCTCGGGCAGGCTGGCGTTGCCCTTGCCGGTGAAGCCGATGTTCATCGGGAAGGCGTCGGCGGCCTGGAGCATGCGCGCCATGTGCCAGGGGCCGGAGGTGCAGGTGGTGGCGTTGGTGCCGGTGGCCGGGCCGGTGCCGCCGCCGATCATGGTGGTGACGCCGCTCATGAGCGCTTCTTCGATCTGCTGTGGGCAGATGAAGTGGATGTGGGTGTCGATACCGCCGGCGGTGAGAATCATGCCTTCGCCGGCGATCACTTCGGTGCTGGCGCCAACGGCAATGGTGACGTCGGGCTGGATGTCCGGGTTGCCGGCTTTGCCGATGGCGGCGATGCGGCCGTCCTTGAGTCCGACGTCGGCCTTGACGATGCCCCAGTGGTCGATGATCAGTGCGTTGGTTATCAGGGTGTCGACCACATCGGCGGCCAGCAACTGGCCCTGGCCCATGCCGTCGCGGATCACCTTGCCGCCGCCGAACTTCACTTCTTCGCCGTAGGTGGTGAAGTCCTTCTCAACTTCGATCCACAGGTCGGTGTCGGCCAGGCGCACCTTGTCGCCGACGGTGGGGCCGAACATGTCGGCATAGGCTTGGCGGGAAATCTTCATCGTGGGTCCTGTCCGTAGGATGGGTTAGCCACGCAGTGGCGTAACCCATCGGCGCTGTGAAGTGATGGGTTTCGCTCCGCTCTACCCATCCTACGAATGCTGTGATGCTTGCGGTTGCGATCAGAGGTCGCCCATCACCCGGCCGGCGAAGCCGAACACGCGGCGGTTGCCGGCCAGGTCGACCAGCTCCACCTCGCGGCTCTGGCCGGGCTCGAAGCGCACGGCGGTGCCGGCCGGAATGTTCAGGCGCATGCCGCGCGCGGCCGCACGGTCAAAGGCGAGCGCATCGTTGGTTTCGAAGAAGTGGTAGTGGGAGCCGACCTGGATGGGCCGGTCGCCGGTATTGGCCACGGAGAGGGTCAGGGTGCGGCGGCCGGCGTTGAGTTCGATCTCGCCGTCCTGGATCTGGTATTCGCCGGGGATCATCAGGTCACTCCAGGATGAGTTGCATGAAGGTGAGGTCGAGCCAGCGCTCGAACTTGCGGCCCACCTGGGGCATCTGCCCGGTGGTGGCGAAGCCGAGGCGTTCGTGCAGGCGGATGGAGGCGGCGTTCTCGCTCTCGATGGCGGCCACCATCACATGCAGGCCAGCCTTGCGGGCGCGTTCGATCAGCGCCTGCATCAGCGCAGGCCCAAGGCCCTGGCCGCGCTGGTCACTGCGCACGTAGACCGAGTGCTCCACGGTGTGGCGGAAACCCTCGATGGTGCGCCAGGTGCCGTAGCTGGCGTAGCCCAGCACATCGCCTGCCTGGTTCACTGCCACCAGCACCGGAAAGCCGGCGGCCGCGCGCTCGGCCAGCCAGGCGCGGCGGTTGGCCAGATCGACGAGGGTTTCGTTCCAGATCGCCGTGGTGTTCTCCACCGCGTCGTTGTAGATGGCGAGGATGCCGGGCAGGTCCGCCTCGACGGCATCGCGAATCACGTAAGACATAACGGGCCTCAGGCAATCGGCTGGTGCACGGTCACCAGCTTGGTGCCGTCGGGGAAGGTGGCCTCGATCTGGATCTCCGGGATCATCTCCGGCACGCCTTCCATCACCTGGTCACGGGCGAGCAGGGTGGTGCCGAAGTGCATCAGCTCGGCCACGGTCCGGCCGTCGCGGGCACCTTCCAGCAGAGCGGCGGAGATGAACGCCATGGCTTCCGGGTAGTTGAGCTTCAGGCCACGGGCCAGACGCCGTTCGGCCACCAGGCCAGCGGTGAAGATCAGCAGCTTGTCTTTCTCTCTTGGGGTGAGGTCCATCAGGTACTCCAGATGCGAGGAGGCACGGCCTCGCGGCCGAGCAAGGCAGGGCGCAACAGGCGCCAGAGGTCGATCAGCCAGGCGCGGGCGTGCAGCGCCTCGGAGGCGAGGCAGCGGGCCACCAGCAGGCCTGGCAATTGGGTCAGGTCGCCGCGCCCGGCACAGGGCAGTTCGCGGCAACGTTCGAGCAGGTCGGAGTCGATCTCGCCAGCGGCGATCAGGGTGGCGAACACCGGTTGGCCGGCGAGACCGATGGGGGAATCGAGCAGGCCGTCGTTGCCCTCGAGGCGCTGGCGTTCATGCCAGATCAGGGTGCCATTGCGGCGGATATCCAGATGCGCCTGGAAGTGGCCTTCGACGAAGCGTTCGTGGGCAGCGGGGCGGCCGAGGGCGACCATGTCCCAATAGAACAGGCGGGCGTCGTCGGCCAGTTCGATGCGGGTCTCGAGTTCGGCCTGGGCGCCGGAGAAGACGATGGTTTCCTGGGGCAGCCACTCCAGCGTGGCGCCCGCTTCAACGCTCAGCTCGACGCTCTGGAAGGCCGGGCCGGCAGCGCGGTACCACTTGGCTGCGCCGGGGCTGGTGAGCTGCGCCCAGGCGCCTTCACCGACGCGGGCGGAGATAGCCAGGCGATCGCCGCCGGCAATGCCGCCGGGCGGGTGGACGATGATGTGCTGGCACACCTGCGGGCCTTCGGCGTGCAGGTGTTTCTGCACCCGCAGCGGGCCGATGTGGCGACGCTGTACCGGGCGCGTGGTGGCGCCGTCGAGCGCATAGGCCAGCTCCAGCTCGGCGTGCCAGCTGGGAGTGAAGAGGGCAGTGTTGGCAGGTGCGTTCATGGATCGTTCTTGTAGGGTGGGTTAGCCGCGAAGCGGCGTAACCCAAGCGGTGCAAAGGTTCGGGTACATCATATGGTCACCAGGCCGCGCACGCCCTCGGCTTCCATGTTTTCTCCGCGTCCCTGCTGGATGATTTCGCCCCGGCTCATCACCAGGTACTGGTCGGCCAGTTCGGCGGCGAAGTCGTAGAACTGCTCCACCAGCAAGATGGCCATGTCGCCACGCTCGGCGAGCTTGCGGATCACCGCGCCGATTTCCTTGATCACCGAGGGCTGGATGCCTTCGGTGGGCTCATCGAGGATCAACAGGCGCGGCTGACTGGCCAGCGCGCGGCCAATGGCGAGTTGCTGTTGCTGGCCGCCGGAGAGGTCGCCGCCGCGGCGGTGCTTCATCTCCCGCAGCACGGGAAAGAGTTCGTAGATGGACTCCGGCACCGCCTTGGCCTGGCCGGCGGGAAAGCGGGAAAGGCCCATCAGCAGGTTCTCTTCCACCGTCAGGCGCGGGAAGATCTCACGGCCCTGGGGCACGTAGGCGATGCCGGCGTGCACGCGCTGGTGCGGTTTGAAACCGGTGATGGCGCGGCCTTCCCAGTTCACCGCACCTTCCTTGGCCGGAATCAGGCCCATCAGGCATTTCAGCAGGGTGGTCTTGCCCACCCCGTTGCGCCCGAGCAGGCAGGTGACTTCACCGATCTTCACGTCGAACGACAGGCCGCGAAGGATGTGGCTGCCGCCGTAGTACTGGTGGAGCTTGTCGACTGTCAGCATGTCGATGTCCTTGTCTTTGCGTAGGGTGGATCGCGCTTCACCGATCCACCCTGCAAGGCGGTGGATGAGAAAAGCGTCATCCACCCTACGAGTGTTGTTTCTTCAGCGGCCGAGGTAGACCTCGATCACCTGTTCGTTGGCCTGCACGTCGGCCAGCGAGCCTTCGGCCAGGACGTGGCCCTGGTGCAGCACGGTGACGTGGTCGGCGATTGAGCCGACGAAGCCCATGTCGTGCTCCACCACCATCAGCGAATGCTGGCCGGCGAGGCTCTTGAACAGCTCGGCGGTGAACTCGGTCTCGGCGTCGGTCATGCCCGCCACCGGCTCGTCGAGCAGCAGCAGTTGCGGGTCCTGCATCAGCAGCATGCCGATCTCGAGGAACTGCTTCTGGCCGTGGGAGAGCAGGCCGGCCGGGCGATTGCGCGAGGCTTCCAGGCGGATCACCGCGAGCACGTCGTCGATGCGGTCCTTCTGCTCGCCGGTGAGCTTCGCCCGCAGGCTGGCCCAGACGGATTTGTCGGTCTTCTGTGCCAGCTCCAGGTTTTCGAACACCGAGAGTGCCTCGAACACCGTGGGCTTCTGGAACTTGCGGCCGATGCCGGCCTGGGCGATTTCCACTTCGCTCATGCGTGTGAGGTCGAGGGTTTCGCCGAACCAGGCCTTGCCGGTGTCGGGGCGGGTCTTGCCGGTGATCACGTCCATCAGCGTGGTCTTGCCAGCGCCGTTGGGACCGATGATGCAGCGCAGCTCACCGACGCCGATGTAGAGGTTGAGATCGCGCAGCGCCTTGAAGCCATCGAAGCTGACGCTGATGTCTTCCAGGGTGAGGATGGTGCCGTGGCGCACGTCCAGGCCCTGGCCGGCGACATGGCCAAGGCCCAGGGCATCGCGGCCGCTGCCGGCGTCGCGGTTGGGGTCGAAGGCGGGTTCGAGCATGAGTTCGGGTACCGGGGTTGCGCGCATCATTTGTCTCCCTTTCTGACGAGGCCGATCACGCCTTTGGGGAGGTACAACGTGACGAGGATGAACAGGGCGCCGAGGAAGAACAGCCAGTATTCCGGGAAGGCCACGGTGAACCAGCTCTTCATGCCGTTGACCAGGCCCGCGCCGAGCAGCGGGCCGATGAGCGAGCCGCGTCCGCCGAGGGCGACCCACACCGCCGCCTCGATGGAGTTGGTGGGCGACATCTCGCTGGGGTTGATGATGCCCACCTGGGGCACGTAAAGCGCGCCGGCCAGGCCGCAGAGCACAGCCGACAGCACCCAGATGAACAGCTTGTAGCCGCGTGGGTCGTAGCCGCAGAACATCAGGCGGTTCTCGGCGTCGCGCAGGGCGGTGAGCACCCGGCCGAACTTGCTCCGCGCCAGGCGCCAGCCGAGCAGCAGGCTCCCCACTAGCAGGGCCACCGTGGCGAGGAACAACACGGCGCGAGTGCCCGGCGCCGTGATGTCGAAACCGAGGATGCGGCGGAAGTCGGTGAAGCCGTTGTTGCCGCCGAAACCGGTTTCGTTGCGGAAGAACAGCAGCATGCCGGCGAAGGTCAGCGCTTGGGTCATGATCGAGAAGTACACGCCCTTGATCCGCGAGCGGAAGGCGAAGAAGCCGAACACCAGGGCCAGCAGGCCGGGCGCCAGCACCACCAGGCACATGGCCCAGAGGAAGTGCTGGGTGCCGGCCCAGTACCAGGGCAGTTCGGTCCAGGCGAGGAAGCTCATGAAGGCCGGCAGGCCGTCGCCGGCCGCTTCGCGCATCAGGTACATGCCCATGGCGTAGCCGCCGAGCGCGAAGAACAAGCCATGACCGAGGGACAGCAGCCCCGCATAGCCCCAGACCAGGTCCAGGGCGAGGGCGACGATGGCGTAGCAGAGGATCTTGCCCACCAGGGTCAGGGTGTAGGCCGAGACTTGCAGCGGGTTGTCCGCGGGCAGCAGGTGCAGCAGTGGCAGGGCCAGCAGGACGGCGAGTACCGCGACGCCGATGGCCAGCGACACACGCGGGCCGAGGGTCGTCGTGGCGCGGGCGAGCAGGGTCTGGTTGAGGGGTTGAGTCATCAGTCGATCACCCTTCCTTTGAGTGCGAAGAGTCCCTGCGGGCGCTTCTGGATGAAGAGGATGATCAGCGCCAGGATCAGGATCTTGCCCAGCACGGCGCCAATCTGCGGTTCAAGGATCTTGTTCGCCACGCCGAGGCCGAAGGCGGCCATGACGCTACCGGCGAGTTGTCCGACGCCGCCCAGCACCACGACCAGGAACGAATCGATGATGTAGCCCTGGCCGAGGTCGGGGCCGACGTTGCCGACCTGCGACAGCGCCACGCCGCCAAGACCGGCGATGCCGGAGCCGAGCCCGAAGGCCAGCATGTCCACACGGCCGGTGGGTACGCCGCAGCAGGCCGCCATGTTGCGGTTCTGGGTGACCGCGCGGACGTTAAGGCCGAGACGGGTCTTGTTCAGCAGCAGCCAGGTCAGCGCCACCACGAACAGGGCGAAGCCGATGATGACGATGCGGTTATAGGGCAGCACCAGGTTGGGCAGGACCTGCACGCCGCCGGAGAGCCAGGCGGGGTTGGCCACTTCGACGTTCTGCGCGCCGAAGATCACCCGCACCAGCTGGATCAGGATCAGGCTGATGCCCCAGGTGGCGAGCAGGGTTTCCAGCGGACGGCCATAGAGGTGGCGAATCACCGTACGCTCCAGCGCCATGCCCACCAGGGCGGTGACGAAGAAGGCCACGGGCAGCGCCACCAGCGGATACAGGGCCAGCATCTCCGGCGCCAAGTGCTGGAAGCCCAGCTGCACCATGTAGGTGGTGTAGGCGCCGAGCATCAGCATCTCGCCGTGGGCCATGTTGATCACCCCGAGCAGGCCGAAGGTGATGGCCAGGCCCAGTGCGGCGAGCAGCAGGATGGAGCCCAGTGACAGGCCACTGAAGGCCTGGCCAAGCAACTCGCCCACCAGCAACCGGCGCTTGACCTGGCTCAGGCTGGTTTCGGCAGCGGTGCGCACGCCCGCATCGGTTTCCACGGCCGGATCGAGCAAGGCTTCGAGGCGGGTGCGAGCCAGTGGGTCGCCGGTTTCGCCGAGCAGGCGCACGGCGTTGAGGCGGATGGCCGGGTCCGGGTCGACCAGCTGCAGGTTGGCCAGGGCGAGGGAGAGGGCGTCACGCACGCCGGTATCCTCTTCGGCCACCATGCGCTGGTTGAGCAGGGGCAATTGGGCGGGCTTGGCGCTCTTCTGCAGTTGGCGCGCGGCGTCCAGGCGAATGGTGGCTTCGGCGGCAAGCAGTTGGTGGCTGGCCTGGGCAGTGATCAGAAGGCCGCGCAGGCGGTTGTTCAGGCGCAGTTTCTTCGGTGTACCGCTGGGTGCGGCGTCACCTTCGGCGGCGGCATAGGCGCCATCCTGTTCGAGGAAGGCCTGCTTGGCGTCAACGGCGAAGCGGCCCTGCTGCAGGGCATCGAGCAGCGGCTGGCGCGTGGCGTCGGGCTCGGCGGCCCAGCGCTCCAGCAGCTTCGCCTGCTGTGCCGGATTGGCGGCGGCGAAGTCGTTGGCATCGCCGGCCAGTGCTTCGACAGGAAGCAGCAGGGCCAGGGCGAGGAGGATTCGATAGAGGACTGTCGGCATTGGGTGTTCCTGGTTCATGGCGCGGAGAGAGGGTTGTGCCAGCAGGCACCTCCCTCACCCCCGGCCCCTCTCCCAGGGGGAGAGGGGTGACGTCGTGCCGGACACCGAGCTTTCCCGCGGACTCCGAACAGTTCCCCTCTCCCTGCGGGAGAGGGGCTAGGGGGGAGGGGAGTCAGGGTCAGCGCAGTCTCCGGACGTCCTCGTTCAACTCAGTTTGTCTTCACCGCGTAGTCCGGCTTCTTGTCGTTGCCGGGGATGAAGGGGCTCCAGGGCTGGGCGCGCAGCGGGCCTTCGGTCTGCCAGACCACCGAGAACTGACCGTCTTCCTGGATTTCACCGATCATCACCGGCTTGTGCAGGTGGTGGTTGGTCTTGTCCATGGTCAGGGTGTAGCCGGAGGGCGCGGCGAAGGTCTGGCCGGCCAGGGCCTCGCGCACTTTGTCCACCTCGGTGGTGCCGGCTTTCTCGACGGCCTGGGCCCACATGTGGATGCCGACGTAGGTGGCTTCCATCGGGTCGTTGGTCACTGCGGTCTGGTAGTTGGGCAGGTTCTTGGCCTTGGCGTAGGCCTTCCACTGCTCGACGAACTTGCCGTTGACCGGGTTATCCACGGACTCGAAGTAGTTCCAGGCGGCCAGGTGGCCCACCAGCGGCTTGGTGTCGATGCCGCGCAGTTCCTCTTCGCCCACCGAGAAAGCCACGACCGGCACATCGGTGGCTTCCAGGCCCTGGTTGGCCAGTTCCTTGTAGAAGGGCACGTTGGAGTCGCCGTTGACGGTGGAGATCACTGCAGTCTTGCCGCCAGCGGAGAACTTCTTGATGTTGGCGACGATGGTTTGATAATCGCTGTGGCCGAAGGGGGTGTAGACCTCTTCGATGTCCTTGTCGGCTACGCCCTTGCTGTGCAGGAAGCTGCGCAGGATCTTGTTGGTGGTGCGCGGGTAAACGTAGTCGGTGCCCAGCAGGAAGAAGCGCTTGGCGCTGCCGCCGTCTTCGCTCATCAGGTATTCCACGGCCGGGATGGCCTGCTGGTTCGGCGCGGCGCCGGTATAGAAGACGTTGGGGGAGAGTTCCTCACCCTCGTACTGCACCGGGTAGAAGAGCAGGCCGTTGAGTTCCTCGAACACCGGCAGCACGGACTTGCGCGATACCGAGGTCCAGCAGCCGAAGACTACGTCCACCTTGTCCTTGGTCAGCAGTTGACGGGCCTTCTCGGCGAACAGCGGCCAGTTGGAAGCCGGGTCGACCACCACCGGCTCAAGCTGCTTGCCGTTCACACCGCCCTTGGCGTTGATCTCGTCGATGGTCATCAGCGCCATGTCTTTCAGCGAAGTCTCGGAGATCGCCATGGTGCCGGACAGGGAGTGCAGGATGCCGACCTTGATGGTCTCGGCCGCCTGGATAGTCCAGGACATGCCCATGGCGGCAATGGATGCGGAAAGGGTGAACGCCTTGATCAGGCTGCGACGTTGCATGGGGTCGGTCTCCATTCTCACAAGTATTTGAAATTACTGCGTTTATTGGCTTGTTATCCGGGCAGTTTTCAAAGGGTCTTCCTCGTCACCCTTGGGCCGGCTGCGGTCTTTGCCGAGCGCTGTGCAACATGTGCAGGGTGATCTTGCGTACTTCGGCCTTGCTCGTTTCGATGTGGGTCCTCAGCAATTGCTGTGCCTCTTCGCACTTTCGCTCGCCAATGGCCTGGAGAATCGCTGCGTGCTCCCTGTAGGTGGCGTCGATGCGCGGCGCCTGGGTGAAGTCCAGGCGGCGGATGATGCGGATCTTTTCGCTGACTTCGCGGTGGATACGGGCCATCTCGCGGTTGCCTGCGGCTTCCACCAATTGGCAGTGGAAGTCCTCGTCCAGGCGTGACACTTCGAAGCCGTCTCGTGGTTGCGGTTGCACCAACCAGGTGCGGCTGAGCCGTTGCAGTGCTTCGGGTTGCTCCTGTGTGGGGCGCGCACAGTGGCGACGTACCGCTTCCAGTTCGAGGACGATGCGCAGCTCGTACAGCTCCTCGAAATGTTCGAAGTCGAAAGCCTTCACCTGCCAGCCGCTGCGAAAACGCACCTCCAGGTAACCCTCGCGCTCCAGGCGGTGCAGGGCCTGGCGTACAGGTGTGCGACTGGCTTGCATGCGTTCGGCCACATCGCCTTCGCTGAAGCGGTCGCCGGGCAGCAGGCGGAACTCGCTGATCTCGGTCTTGAGCCTCGCGTAGATGCGCCCGGCGAGGCTGTCGGGGCGCTCGCGGCGCCCGTTAGTGGTGCTGGCGAGCTGCATGGTCAGCGCTGCTGGCTGGCGATGAAGGCGCGCCAGCCGCCGAAGCCGGTGATGTCGCGAGCGCCTTCCAGTGCGTAGGGCTCGCAGATGAAACCTTTCACCCAGCGGCCGTCTTCCAGCTGCAGGTTGCCGATGCCCAGTGGCGGCGGAATCTCGGCGACGAATTCGCCGAAGCGCGCCAGGGGGATGTCCCAAAGCTCGACGATCAGCGGCGCACCGTCCTGGCTGCGGGCCAGCCCCGGTTTGGGCGGCACGGTGCCGGGGAGGGCGAACAGGCGGTAATCGGCGGCGGTGCGGGTTTCTTCCACCAGTACTGCGTCGCGGCTGGTGAGTTGGAAATTCAGCGGCATGCCGGTGAGGTGCGCCCCCACTACCGCCACCCGCACGCAGCCAGGGGCCTGCTTGGCCGGCGCCTGTGCTGGTAGGGCGCGCTGGGTGGCACCCAGCGGCAGGTCAAGGCTGGTTTGCCAGCGTTTGCCGAAGGCGGCCAGGGCGGCGTCGTGCCAGGCCGGGGCGAGCAGGGTGATGCCGGCCGGTAGGCCGTCGGCACGAAACCCGGCGGGCAGGGCCAGGGCGCTGAGGTCGGAGAAGTTGGTGAAGTTGGTGTAGGTGCCGAACTGGGCGTTGAAGAGCACCGGTTCTTCGGCCATTTCGGCGATGCGGCGGATGGTGGGCGAGGTGGGCACCACCAGGGCGTCGAAGGGTTCCAGGGCCAGATTGATCCGGCGCGCCAATTCGGCCCGCAGGTACTCGGCCCTGTAGGCGTCGCAAGCGCTGTAGTTCTGGCCGTTCTCGACGATGCCGCGCACCACCGGGTCGATGTGCGCAGGGTCGACCCCCTCGACCGCCACGGTGCGCTCGGCCACCCAGGAGCCCTGGTAGAGCTGCTCGGCCAATTGGCGGAAGGGGCTGAAGTCGATTGGCGTGATCTCGGCACCGAGGGCGCGGAGCTTGTCCAGGGCGGTCTCGAAGACGGCGCGGGTCTGCTCGTCATCGAAGAACTCCAGCGTATCCGGTATGGCGAGCTTCGGTTTGGCGCCCATGCTCACCGGCGCACTGTTGGGGTTCTTCCGCGAGTAGGGATCGCGGGCGTCGTAGCCGCCGGCAATGCGCGCTACGGTCTCGGCGTCGGCCACGGTCAGGGCAAACACCGAAATGCAGTCGATCGTGCGGCAGGCCGGAACCAGCCCTGTGTTGGGCAGCCAGCCCTTGGTGGGTTTCAGCCCGACGATGTTGTTGAAGCCAGCGGGCACCCGGCCGGAGCCGGCGGTGTCGGTGCCGAGGGCGAAGGGCACCAGGCCGCGAGCGACCACGGAGGCCGAGCCGGAGCTGGAGCCGCCACTGATGTACTCGGGGTTGAAGGCGTTGCTCACCGCACCGTAGGGCGAGCGGGTGCCCACCAGCCCGGTGGCGAACTGGTCGAGGTTGGTCTTGCCCATGATGATCGCGCCGGCTGCGCGCAGCCGGGCGACCACCGTGGCGTCCTTGCTGGCCGGGTAGGCGAAGGCGGGGCAGGCGGCCGTGGTGGTCCAGCCGGCGGCGTCGATGTTGTCCTTGATGGCGAAGGGCACGCCGTACAGCGGCAGGCTCTCCATTCGATCGTCGGCGGCGGCCAATAGGGCGGCGAGCTCGCTGAGCTGGCCGTCCAACTGTTCGGCGCTGGCCAGGCTGATCCAGGCATTGTCTTCCGTGCTCAGACGCTGGCGCAGGGCGTGCAGCAAGTCAGCAGGTTGCAGTTGATCGCGATAGGCCTGTTGCCAGTCGGTCAGGGTAAAGGCGAGAGGGACGTCGGACATGCTCTGGAGTTCCATCTTGTATCCAAGTTGGAATTTCCTTGAGCAAGGGTGGTGCCAGATCCGGGAAAGGCGCGTGGTAGCTGGCTCGGGGCTTTATTGGAGTGGTCTGCGCGGGGATGTGCTCGCACCGCGCCGGGGCGCCCGGGACCGCTCCGGCAACTGGCTGGTGCATCCGGGCTTCCGACTGAACCACGTAGAACGGGTTGCGCGGAGCGATACCCATCACATCGGCTGATGGGTATCGCAGGCTCAACCCATCCTACGAGGGCTGTGCTTCGTCGTTGAGGCAAACGCCCCAGGGGGTTCAGGACACCAGGTAATTCTTCACCCCGGTGAAGATGATCTGTGCGGCCAGGGCGCAGACGAACAGGCCCATCAGCCGGCTGACGATCTGCAGGCCCTGGTCGCCAAGGAGGCGTTCGATATGGTCGGAGAGATAGAGAATGGCGCCCACGGTTACGCTGGCGATGGCAATGGCGAACAGCGCGGTGAGCTTGTCGTCCCAATGCACATGGCCCGCGCCCATTACCAGCATGGCGCCGATGGTGCCGGGGCCGACGGTGAGGGGGATGGTCAGCGGCACGATGGTGACGTCCTGCTGCACGTTGTCCGCCTGCACCGCCGGCTTGCCCTGGGCCATGCCGAGGGCGGAGATGAACAGCACGGTACCGGCGCCGATGCGGAAAGCGTCGATGGTGATGCCGAAGACATTGAAGATGGCCTGGCCAAACAGATAGAGCAGGGCACTGGCGACCAGGGTGCCGAGGGCGACTTTCCAGGCGAGCCTCTTGCGCTCCTTCACCGTGTAGCCACGGGTCAGGCTGATGAAGCAGGAGAGCACGAAGAAGGGGCTATAGAGCACCAGCATCTTCAGGTACAGGCTGGAAAGGCTTTCGAGCATGGGGGCATCCGTTCGTGACTGCGAGGGCCGTTCCTCAGTGTAGAGGCTGCCCTGCCATTGGGCGCACAACTATAACCGCCCCACCGGGGTCGGCTATACCTTCTCCCACTGGGTCGTTTCGTCGCGCAGGGAGCCGTTGATGGCGCACATCAGCTTCACCCCCAACCTGCAGCGTCACCTCGATGTCCCCGAGCTGGATGTCATGGCCGTTTCTGTGGCCGAGGCGCTGGAGGTGGCTTTCGCCGCCAATCCACGGCTGCGCAGCTACCTGCTGGATGACCAGGGGCACCTGCGCCGGCATGTGGTGGTTTTCGTCGACGCCCAGCAGGTCAGTGACTGCCGCCGGCTCAGCGACCCGGTCGGGGCGGCCAGCGACATCTTCGTCGTCCAGGCGCTGTCCGGCGGCTGAGCCGGCGCAAGGAGAAGGACCATGAGCCGATGCATCCATGTGGCGACCCGCAAGGGCCTGCTGCGTTTCGAGCCTGAGGGTGATGGCTGGCGCCTGGCGCGTCAGGATTTCCTGGGCGAACCGGTGAGCATGCTGCTGGCCGATCCGCGCGACGGGCACCTTTACGCTGCCCTGCACCTGGGCCACTTCGGCCCCAAGCTGTGGCGCTCGGCCGATGCGGGACTCAACTGGGAAGAGATCGCCGCCCCGGCCTTTGCGCAGGCCGCGGAGGGCGAGGACGGGGCGTCGGTTGAGATGATCTGGTGCCTGGAGCCTGGCGGCCCCGACCAGCCAGGCACCCTGTGGGCAGGGACCATTCCCGGTGGCTTGTTCAGGTCCCGCGACCATGGCAGTTCCTGGGCCCTGGTGGACAGCCTGTGGCAGCGCCCGGAACGGGCCAACTGGTTCGGAGGGGGCTATGACCAGCCGGGTATCCACTCCATCTGCGTGGACCCGCGCAACAGCCGGCACCTGACGTTGGCCGTGTCCTGCGGTGGCGTCTGGCACAGCGAGGATGAGGGGGCGAGCTGGAGTTATCGCACCCGTGGCATGCGCGCCGCGTACATGCCGCCGGAGCGTGCCGAGGAGCCGGACATCCAGGACCCGCACCGCATGGTGGCCTGCCCGGTTGATCCGGAGCGACTCTGGGTACAACACCACAACGGCATCTTCGTCAGCGACGACCGTGGGCTGAATTGGCGGGAGATCCCGCAGGCCGGTCCGTCTACTTTCGGTTTCGCCGTAGCGGTGCACCCCGCCGAGCCGGACTGTGCCTGGTTCGTGCCGGCGGTAAAGGATGAATGTCGCGTCCCCGCCGACCAGCGTTTACGCGTTACGCGCACCCGTGATGGTGGCAAGCGCTTCGATGTACTGGAGCAGGGCCTGCCGCAACAGCTCTGCTACGACCTGGTGTATCGCCACGGGCTGGATGTGGACGCGAGCGGTCAGCGCCTGGTGATGGGCTCCACCACCGGGCATCTATGGGTGTCGGAGGACCAGGGCGATAGCTGGAATCTGGTGGCGGGGCACCTGCCACCGATTTTTGCGGTGAGGTGGGCGTAGCGGGGCCGGCCAGCAGCCTATTGTGGGGGCGAATTTATTCGCTATGGACGGCGAAGCCGCCCCTTGGAAGATTTGAAGGGCGAACCTGCGGTCCGCATAGCGATTGAAATCGCCCCCACAGTGGGCTTAAGCCCACCATTGAGGCCGCAGGGAAACCGTCAGCTATGCATCGCATGCCGTTCGCGCATTTCCTTCTCGGCTACCCAGTATTCGATCAGTTCGCGCAGTTGCGAGAGCTCCACCGGCTTGGCCATGTGGCCGTCCATCCCGGCCTGACGGGCGCGTTCCTTGTGTTCGCTGAGGATGTGGGCGGTGAGGGCGACTACCGGCGTGCGCGGGCGCTGTTCCAGGTTTTCCCAGTTCCGCAGCATCTCGGTGGCGGTGAAGCCGTCCAGTACCGGCATCTCGCAGTCCATCAGCACCAGGTCGTAATGCTGGTTCTTCATGGCGCTCAGGGCCTCCTCGCCGTTGCTGGCGGTATCCGGCTCGAGGTTGAGCTTGCTCAGCATGCCGCGGATGACCTTGGTGGAGATGCTGTTGTCCTCGGCCACCAGGATGCGGAAGTCATTGGGGACGTGGATAGGTTCGCTGACTTGGGAGCCCGGCAGCGAGATGGAACCGCCGGCCTTGCGTTGGTTCAACTCATCCGCCAGCGTGGTCTTCAGCGTGTAGCCGGCCACCGGCTTGGCGAGGATGCGCTTGATGCCGGCGTTGCGCGCGATGATCTTGCTCGGCGCATTGCTGATGCCGGTGAGCATGATGATCAGGATGTCGTGGTTGAGGCTCGGGTCTTCCTTGATCTTGGCCGCCAGTTGCATGCCGGTCATGCCGGGCATGTCCTGGTCCAGCAGGACCACGTCGAAGTACTCGCGCAGGTGTGCCTTGGTGCGCAGCAGGGCCAGGGCCTCCTTTCCGGACGGTACTGCACTGACCTGCAGGCCCCAGGCGCTGCATTGCTGGACCAGCACCTTGCGGCAGGTGTCGTTGTCGTCCACAACCAGCAGGCGTGCACCTTCCAGTGGGCTGTCGAGGTCGGCAACGGGGCGTTCCAGGTGCTGGCTGTCCAAGGGCAGGGTCAGCCAGAGGGTGCTGCCCTGGCCGGAACCGCTCTGGATACCGAACTCGCCCTCCATCAGGCGCGCCAGTTGACGGGCGATGACCAGGCCCAGGCGGCCGCCGAGCTTGGACGCCGCGAGGAAGTCGCTGCTCTGCAATTCGGCGTTGAGCAGGGCTTCGCGCTCGCCGGCCTCCAGGGGGCGGCCGCTGTCCTGCACGGCGATGCGCAGGCGGGGTCGGGCCGAGCTGTTGTCCAGCGCTACTACCAGGAGGATTTCGCCCTCGTCGGTCTGCTTGAAGGCGTTGTCCAGCAGGCTGAGGAGGATCTGCCGAAGGCGTGTAGGGTCGCCGCTGATCACGCGGGGCACCTGGGGCTGCATGAAGCTGATGAGCTCAACGCGCTGCTGTTCGGCCTTGGCACGGAAGATGTCGAGGCAGTCGTCGATCAGGGCGTTGAGGTCGAACTGCACGTCGTCCAGTTCGATCTGGCCGGATTCCAGCTTGGAAATGTCGAGGATTTCGTTGATCAGGGTGAGCAGTTCGTTGCCGGAGCTGTGGATGGTCTGCACGTAGTCGCGCTGCTTGGCCGACAGCGGCGTCCCCAGGAGCAGCTCGGTCATGCCCAGTACACCGTTCATCGGGGTGCGGATTTCGTGGCTGATCTTGGCGAGGAATTCACCCTTGGCCTTGAGTTCGGCGGAGCTGGCGGCCAGGGCCCGGCTGGCGCTGAAGGCTTCGTTCTGGAGGCGTCGTTGGCGTTCGCTCAGGGCCATGCTGAGGAACACGCCGCTAACGGTGGAGATTGCCAGCAGGGTGTAGGCCAGCCAGTCGGATTGCAGGTGCCAGTAGCCGAACAGCGCCGGCAGGGCACCAAGGATGGCCACGCAGAACACGCCCAGGGCCAGGCTGAACAGCCGCGCCGGGTGGTAGCCCTGGTGCCAGTGGACCAGCGCGTACGCGAACATGCTCAGGCTGGCGATGGCGGCCAGCCCATACACCAGTTGGTTGAACTGCAGGTCGGTGACGATCAGCAGCAGGGCGGCGGTGAGGGTGATCAGCACGATCTCGCCCAGCAACAAGAGCGTCAGTGGTGTGTTCGGGCAGACCTTGTGGAAGAAGCTGACGGTGAAGGCCAGGGCGCAGACCATGGCCATCAGCATGGAAAGATTGGCGATCTGCGGTTGCGCGCTCTGCCAGTCGCCCAACCAGGGCGAACTGATGCCCAGCAGGCTGACGCTGGTGACGATCAGGCAGCTCTGCGCGGCGGCCAGCCAGAGGCTGACGGCGGCACGGGAGTAGGCGTAACGCACGAGGTTGTAATAAACCAGCATGCCAAGGCCCCCGAGCATCAGCCCGAAGAGCAGCGGACGGGTATCGTCGGCGGCCATCAGCGCCGAAGACTGCAGCGTCACCGTGGGGCGCAGGGCGTGTTCCGAGGCCATGCGCAGGTAGAGGTCCAGGGGCTCCTGCTGGACCGGCAGGGGCAGGAGGAAATCCCGGCTGGGCAGCGGACGCTCGCTGAAGGGCAGGCGGCTGCCGGTGCGGGTATGGGCGACCAGCTCATCGCCCTTGAGGACGTAAAGGTCGAGGTAGGCCAGGTAAGGCGCGAAGACCCGCAGCAGCTGTTCATGCTGGCTGGGCAGGAGCCGGTAGTGTAGCCAGAGGGCGCTGCTGCCACCGGGGGTGTAAAGCTGGTCGAGGTCGACCGGAGTGAACTGGGAGAGGGCCTGCTGAGTGCGGACTTCCTGCAGCTGCAGGTTGGCGCTGGGGTCGAGCAGCATGCTCCACTGCCGCTCTTCCGCCGCCTGGGCGGGCGACAGATAGAGCAGGGCCAGTAGCAGACTGGCGATCAATCCTGTGGCAATCCTGAGCCGAAGCACGGTCGAGGTCCCTTCGTGGGTGAGTGGCCGGATTATAGCCAAGCCCCTCTTGTGCGGAATATGACCAAGGCGGCCACTTGGCCGCCTGGGTGAGCACTATTTACTGACCCTTTACCCGTCGTTGCGTTCCCGGGCGATGGCGCGGTAGCCGATGTCCTTGCGGTAGAAACCACCGTTCCAGCGGATTTTCTCCGCCAGGCGATAGGCCTGCTGTTGAGCGTCGGACACGCTGGCGCCGATGGCGGTGGCACAGAGCACGCGGCCACCGGCCGTGACGATCTGGCCGTCCTTCAGCGCGGTACCGGCGTGGAACACCTTGCCGTCCAGGGCGGCGGCATCGTCCAGGCCTTCGATCACGTCACCCTTGGCGTAGTCGCCGGGGTAGCCGCCGGCGGCCAGAACCACGCCTACGGTGGGGCGCGGGTCCCAGGTGGCTTCGACCTTGTCCAGGGCCTTGGCCAGGGCGGCTTCCACCAGGAGGACCAGGGAAGACTCCAGGCGCACCATGATGGGCTGGGTTTCCGGGTCGCCGAAACGGCAGTTGAATTCGATGACCTTGGGCGCACCGCTCTTGTCGATCATCAGGCCGGCATAGAGGAAACCGGTGTAGACGTTGCCTTCCTCGGCCATACCGCGCACGGTCGGGTAGATGACTTCGTCCATCACGCGCTGGTGCACGTCGGCGGTGACGACCGGCGCGGGGGAGTACGCGCCCATGCCGCCGGTGTTGGGGCCGGTGTCGCCGTCGCCAACGCGCTTGTGATCCTGGCTGGTGGCCATGGGCAGCACGTTCTGGCCGTCGACCATGACGATGAAGCTGGCTTCTTCGCCATCAAGGAATTCTTCGATCACCACGCGCGAACCGGCGTCACCGAAGGCGTTGCCGGCGAGCATGTCGCGCACGGCGTCTTCAGCTTCAGACAGGGTCATGGCGACGATCACGCCCTTGCCCGCAGCCAGGCCGTCGGCCTTGATCACGATGGGAGCGCCTTTTTCGCGCAGGTAGGCCAGGGCCGGCTCCACTTCGGTGAAGTTCTGGTAGTCGGCGGTGGGGATCTTGTGGCGGGCCAGGAAGTCCTTGGTGAAGGCCTTGGAACCTTCCAGTTGGGCGGCGCCGGCGGTGGGGCCGAAGATGTCCAGGCCGCGGCTGCGGAACAGGTCGACCACGCCTTTCACCAGCGGCGCTTCCGGGCCGACGATGGTCAACTGGACGTTCTTGGCGGCGAAATCGGCCAGTTGTTCCAGGGCCAGCACGTCGATGGCGACGTTCTCGCACTTGGCTTCGGTCGCCGTGCCGGCGTTGCCCGGAGCCACGAAGACCTTCGCCACGCGCGGGTCCTGGGCCACTTTCCAGGCCAGGGCGTGTTCACGACCGCCGCTGCCGATGATGAGTACGTTCATTGCGTTCTCCTGATCGGCTCCGATTGGAGCCGGATCGTTGGGTATCGCTTCGCTCCACCCAACCTACGAATGTCGAGGTTGCGATCGAGCTGGTAGATGCAAGGCGCCTGCCCCGTCACCAAGCGGCGTTGCCTTCTGGCAATGAGCATTGGGGACGGGGCGGGCAACACAGCAGATGCCTGCTCGAGGGCGACCGTTAGTGTCTAAAGTGGCGCATGCCGGTGAACACCATCGCAATGCCTGCTTCGTCGGCGGCGGCGATGACTTCGTTGTCACGCATGGAGCCACCCGGCTGGATCACCGCGGTGATGCCGGCCTTGGCTGCGTTGTCGATGCCGTCGCGGAACGGGAAGAAGGCGTCGGACGCCATGACCGCACCTTTGACTTCCAGGCCAGCATGCTCGGCCTTGATGGCGGCGATGCGGGCGGAGTTGACGCGGCTCATCTGGCCGGCGCCGACGCCGACGGTCTGGCGGTTCTTGGCGTAGACGATGGCGTTGGATTTGACGAACTTGGCCACTTTCCAGGCGAAGATCAGGTCGTGGATCTCCTGCTCGCTCGGGGCGCGTTGGGTGACGATCTTCAGGTCTTCTGCCTTGATCATGCCGATGTCGCGGCTCTGGACCAGCAGGCCGCCGTTGACGCGCTTGAAGTCCCAACCTGCGGCACGCTCAGCCGGCCATTCACCGCATTCCAGCAGGCGCACGTTGGCCTTGGCAGCGACCACTTCACGAGCGGCGGCGGAGATTTTCGGCGCGATGATGACTTCGACGAACTGGCGCTCGACGATGGCCTTGGCGGTATCAAAGTCCAGCTCGCGGTTGAAGGCGATGATGCCGCCGAAGGCGGATTCGGTATCCGTGGCATAAGCCAGGTCGTAGGCCTTGCGGATGCCGCCTTCGTTCTCCGGTACCACGGCCACGCCGCACGGGTTGGCGTGCTTGACGATGACGCAGGCCGGCTTGATGAAGCTCTTCACGCACTCCAGCGCGGCGTCGGTATCAGCCACGTTGTTGAAGGAGAGTTCCTTGCCCTGCAGCTGCACGGCGGTGGAGACGCTGGCCTCGCCCTTTTTCGCTTCTACATAGAACGCCGCGCTCTGGTGCGGGTTCTCGCCGTAGCGCATTTCCTGAGCCTTGACGAACTGGCTGTTGAAGGTGCGCGGGAAGGTGCCACGGCCTTCGGTGGACAGGGTGTCACGTGCCTGGTCGATGGTGCCCAGGTAGTTGGCGATCATGCCGTCGTAGGCGGAGGTGTGCTCGAACGCCTTGAGGGCCAGGTCGAAACGCTGGGCGTAGGTCAGGCCGCCGGTTTTCAGGCCTTCGAGGACGCTGGTGTAGTCGCTGGCGTTGACCACGATGGCGACGTCCTTGTGGTTCTTCGCGGCGCTGCGGACCATGGTCGGACCGCCGATGTCGATGTTCTCGATGGCGGTGGGCAGATCGCAGTCAGGCTTGGCGACGGTGGCCTCGAAGGGGTAGAGGTTGACCGCGACCAGGTCGATCGGCTTGATGCCGTGCTGTTCCATCACCGCGCCATCGAGGTCGCGACGGCCGAGGATGCCGCCATGGATCTTCGGGTGCAGGGTCTTCACGCGACCGTCCATCATTTCCGGGAAGCCGGTGTAGTCAGCGACTTCCACGGCGGCGATGGCGTTGTCCTTGAGCAGCTTGTAGGTGCCGCCGGTGGAGAGGATTTCCACGCCAAGGGCAGCCAGTTCACGGGCGAATTCGACGATGCCGGTCTTGTCGGAGACGCTGATCAGGGCGCGGCGAACGGGAAGGCGGGTGGTCTGGTCGGTCATTTCGGAACCATTCGAGTGGGAGAGGATTTAGCGGCTAGGCCTGAAACTGGAAGCCGGAAGCTTGACCGTCGGGGAGCGTCCCGCTTCAAGCTTCCGGCTTCCAGCTCCCGACCGTCAGAGCAGGTCGTATTGCTTGAGCTTCTTTCGCAGCGTGCCCCGGTTGAGGCCGAGCATCTCGGAAGCCTTGGTCTGGTTACCCTTGACGTAGTTCATCACGGACTCCAGCAACGGCGCTTCCACTTCGGAAAGCACCAGGTTGTACACGTCCGTGACGGCGGCGCCCTCAAGATGGGCAAAATAGTTGTGCAGTGCCTTTTCGACACTGCCACGCAGGGTCTGGCCCTCTGCGGTGGGCGCCGTCAGGTGCTGTTTCAGGTTAGCGTTGTCGCTCACGGGTGTTGCCCCATCAAAAAAATTCTCGGTCATCGTCGTCATGCGGCCTTTTCCCCTTCGTTGTGACGCTCGGCGAAGAACTCCCGAACGTTGGCGCACTGCGCGTCCGTGGACTCCAAACGATTGAACTTGGCGCGAAACTCCCTGGCGCCCGGCAGGGTTGCCAGATACCAGCCGACATGCTTGCGGGCGATGCGAACGCCCATCTCGTCGCCATAGAAGGCGTGCAGTGCGGCCAGGTGTTCCAGCAGTATCCGTTCCACCTCGATCAAGCCCGGCGCCGGCAGTAGTTCACCGGTCGCCAGGTAATGCGCGATCTCGCGGAAGATCCAGGGTCGTCCCTGGGCCGCTCGACCGATCAGCAGGGCATCGGCACCGGTGGCGTCGAGGACCTGTCTGGCTTTCTGTGGCGAATCGATATCGCCGTTGGCAAAGACCGGAATCGACACCGCCTGCTTGATCGCTGCGATGGTGTCGTACTCCGCTTCACCGGTGTACAGGTCGGCGCGGGTCCGGCCGTGGACGGCCAGGGCCTGGATACCAGCCTGTTCGGCGATTTTCGCCACTGTGATGCCGTTCCTGTTCGATCGGTCCCAGCCGGTCCGGATCTTCAGGGTGACGGGCACGTCGACGGCCTTGACCACAGCGTTGAGGATGTCGGCCACCAGGGCTTCGTCCTTCATCAGCGCTGAGCCGGCGGCCTTGTTGCAGACCTTCTTCGCCGGGCAGCCCATGTTGATGTCGATGATCTGCGCACCGAGTTCAACATTGGCCCTTGCCGCTTCTGCCAGCATGTCCGGGTCTCCACCGGCTATCTGGACGGAGCGGGGCTCCGGGTCCCCTTCGTGGAGCAGGCGCAGCCGCGACTTGCGGCTGTTCCACAGGCGCACGTCGCTGGTGACCATTTCCGATACCACCATGCCAGCGCCGAGGCGGCGGCAAAGCAGTCGGAACGGCCGGTCGGTCACACCCGCCATGGGGGCGAGTATCACCTGATTGGGCAAGGCATAAGGGCCAATGCTAACCGCCGACATAGGTCTTCCCTGTTTTGGGGCCTGCTCAGAAGAGTGCTGGGGGAGTTCGAAAAAGGGTGGGCATGATACCCGCTCTCGATGACTGGATAAAGGCTGTTTTGAACAAATTCTGAACAGCCCTGCGCTTATTGCCGGGAGTTAGAAATGTCCTGGAAGCGCCGGAATCCGGCGCTTGCGGCTTATTCGGGGGAGTGGAAGCTGAGGCTGTAGTTCACGGCCTTGGTGCCCGGGTCGAGGATGTCCAGGCTGATGTGGATGGGGGTCTGCGGCGGCATCTCTGCCTGCCCGGCCAGTTCGCCGGAGAGGTATTCGCCGGGCTTGAAGCGGCGGCTGGCCAGCAACTGGCCATTGATGTCGGCGAAGCGCAGTTCCAGCAGCGGGAAGGGCTGGGCGAAGGCGGCGCGGTTGTAGAGGATCGCGTCCACCACCAGGGCGCCAGAAAACTCGGGGTGGCTGCGGACCACCAGGTTGCTGCTCTTGATCAGGGCGATGTCCACCTTGGAGGGCAGCTGGCAGCCGATCTCCGGGCAGATTTGCTGGAACCAGGGGCGGTACTGGTCCTGTCGCGCCAACTCGTCGAAGTGATACCAGATGTACTGAGTAGCCAGGGCGAAGGCGCCGAACAGGTTCAACAGGGTCCAGCCGATCCAACGGCCCCAGGGGCGCCTGGATTCCTGCCAGTCGAGTTGCAGGGGCTCGTCGCTGAGGTCAAGCAGGCCTTCTTCGCGCAGGCCGGGCTCGCTGCGCTGGGGCTGCTGGCGTGCGGGGGCGGCGGTTTGCGGCTCGTCGAGGTCATCGTCGACTTCGTTGTCCAGGTCGTCGGGCTCGTCGTCGCGGGCGGAGCCGAGGCTGAAGTCCGGGCCTGGCTCGTCTTCCACCAGGTCCATGGACAGGCTGGGCTCGGTGCGTGGAGCCGGTTTGGGTGGCTCCACCGGGGTGCGACTGACCGGTTCGGCGCTGGGCTCGGCGCGTCGTTCGAAGTCGGGCTCTGGCGCTGGCTCCGGTTCGGGGGCGGGTTCCGAAGGGGCCTTGTGCTCTTCGGCTTCCAGCAGGGCTTCGGCCCAGCCTTCGTCGGGGCGGGGTGCAGGTTGCGCTTCGGCGCGTACCGGTGCGTTCGGGCCGAGCAGGTCACGGGACAGGCGTTGTTCTTCCTGTTCCAGCTTGGCCAGCTCCTCATCCAGGTCGAGGCTGTCGAGGTCCAGGTCGTCGTGGATCCACAGGGTTTCGCTGCCGGCCGGTTTGGCCTGCGCCTGCGGTGCAGACGGCTGCTTGAGCACGGTGGCGACACTGGGGGCCGCGACCTGGGGCGCCTCTGTCCTGGGCGCCGGGGCCGGGGCCGGGGCCGGGGTTGGGGTCTTGGGTTTACTGGCCGTCGGAGCCGCCTGGCCCTTCGCCGCCAACAGCTGTTGCGCCGCATTGAACACATGCAGGCAGGCTCCGCAGCGCACGGCGCCATGGGCCACGGCCAGTTGGGCGCGGCTGACGCGGAAACTGGTCTGGCATTGTGGGCATTGGGTGACGAAACTGTCGGTCATGCGGCGATCCGGTCGAAACTAAAGGCTATTTTACTCGATCCATTGGGTTTCCAGCGCTTCAGCGGCGCACGCCACTGATGCGTACCCAACCGTCCTTCTCTGCCGTGGGGTCGAGGTCGAATGCGTCGGCGTAGGCGGCGCGTACTTCTTCGGCCTGCTCGGCGAGGATTCCGGACAGGGCCAGGCGTCCGTGCGGTGCCACCAGGCTGGTGATCTGCGGCGCCAGGGACACCAGGGGGCCGGCGAGGATGTTGGCCACCACCACTTCGGCGGGCTTGGCCGGCAGGTCGGCAGGCAGGTAGACCGGAAAGTGCGCCGGGTCGATGCCGTTGCGCGAGGCGTTGTCGCGAGAGGCTTCCAGGGCCTGGGGGTCGATGTCGGTGCCCACGGCCTGGCGCGCGCCCAGCAGCAAAGCAGCGATGGCGAGGATGCCCGAACCGCAGCCGAAATCCAGTACTTCGCAACCGTCGAGCTTCTGGTCGTCCAGCCATTCCAGGCACAGGGCGGTGGTCGGGTGGGTGCCGGTGCCAAAGGCCAGGCCTGGGTCCAGCAGCAGGTTCACCGCGCCCGGTTCGGGCGCTTCATGCCAGCTCGGTACGATCCACAAACGGCGGCCGAAGCGCATGGGCTGGAAGTTGTCCATCCAGCTGCGTTCCCAATCCTGGTCCTCGATGCGCTCTATCAGGTGCTCAGGCAGTGTGCCGCCGGTCAGCAGTTCAAGGTGCGCCACCAGGCTGGTTTCGTCGGTGTCGGCTTCGAACAGGGCCAGCAGGTGGGTGTGGGTCCAGAGCGGGGTGGTGCCCAGATCCGGCTCGAAAATCGGCTGGTCCTCGGCATCCATGAAGGTCACTGAGACCGCTCCCACTTCCAGCAGGGCGTCTTCGTAGGTTTCCGCCTGTTCCGGGGTGATGGCGAGACGAACTTGTAACCAGGGCATGGCGGGACCTCTTGAATATTCAGCGTGCACACGCGGCAGGCGCGCAAGCTTACTTGAGCACAGGCTGGAAAAACACAAGGGCCGCCAGTTGGCAGCCCTTGTGTCGTGGATCAGGCACCGACGGTGATCAGTGCTTGTCCATGCCGAGTTTCTTTTCCAGGTAGTGGATGTTGATACCACCCTTGCAGAAACCCTTGTCGCGCGTGAGGTTGCGGTGCAGCGGGATGTTGGTCTTGATCCCGTCGACGACAATCTCGTCCAGCGCATTGCGCATGCGCGCCATGGCTTCGTCGCGATCCTTGCCGTAGGTGATCAGCTTGCCGATCAGCGAATCGTAGTTCGGCGGAACCGCGTAGCCGCTGTACAGGTGCGAGTCGACGCGAACGCCGTTGCCACCCGGGGCGTGGAAGTAGCTCACCTTGCCGGGGCTGGGCATGAAGTTGTCCGGGTCTTCGGCGTTGATCCGGCACTCCAGCGCATGGCCACGGATGACCACGTCTTCCTGCTTGATCGACAGCTTGTTGCCGGCGGCAATGCTGAGCATTTCCTTGACGATGTCGATGCCGGTGACCATTTCGGTAACCGGGTGCTCTACCTGCACGCGAGTGTTCATCTCGATGAAGTAGAAGCGACCGTTCTCGTAGAGGAACTCGAAGGTGCCGGCGCCGCGGTAGCCGATTTCGATACAGGCCTGGACACAACGGTCCAGTACTTCGGCGCGGGCCTTCTCGTCGATGCCCGGGGCAGGGGCTTCTTCCAGCACCTTCTGGTGACGGCGCTGCAAGGAGCAGTCGCGGTCGCCAAGGTGGATGGCGTTGCCCTGGCCGTCGGACAGGACCTGGACTTCGACGTGGCGCGGGTTGGTGAGGAACTTCTCCAGGTAGACCATGGGGTTGCCGAACGCCGCACCGGCTTCGGTACGGGTCAGCTTGGCCGACTTGATCAGTTCTTCTTCGTCATGCACCACGCGCATGCCGCGACCACCGCCGCCACCGGCTGCCTTGATGATGACCGGGTAACCCACTTCGCGCGCGATGGCGAGTGCGGTTTCCTCGTCTTCCGGCAGCGGGCCATCGGAGCCCGGTACGGTCGGTACGCCGGAGCGCTTCATGGCGTCCTTGGCCGAAACCTTGTCGCCCATCAGGCGAATGGTGTCGGCTTTCGGGCCGATGAAAGCGAAGCCGGATTTCTCCACCTGCTCGGCGAAATCGGCGTTCTCGGCGAGGAAGCCGTAGCCCGGGTGGATCGCGGTAGCACCGGTGAGCTCGGCGGCGCTGATGATCGCTGGGATGCTCAGGTAGGACTGGGCTGCCGAAGCCGGGCCGATGCAGACGGTCTCGTCGGCCAGGGACAGGTGCATCAGCTCACGGTCGGCCGTGGAGTGCACTGCCACCGTCTTGATGCCCAGCTCCTTGCAAGCGCGCAGGATGCGCAGGGCAATCTCGCCACGGTTGGCGATCAGGACTTTTTCCAACATCGCAGGCTCTCCGCGGTTCAAACGATGGTGAACAGCGGCTGGTCGTACTCAACCGGCTGACCGTTTTCCACCAGAATGGATTCGATCACGCCGCTGGTCTCGGCCTCGATGTGGTTCATCATCTTCATGGCTTCGACGATGCAGAGGATGTCGCCTTTCTTCACGCTCTGGCCAACTTCGACAAAGGAAGCAGTCGTCGGGGACGGCGAGCGGTAGAAGGTGCCGACCATCGGCGAGCGCACGACGCTGCCGTTCAGCTTCGGTGCAGCCGGGGCCGCGGCTTCAGCAGCGGCGGCTGGGGCAGCAGCGACCGGAGCAGCTACCGGCGCGGGTGCGGCAGCGTAAATGGGTTGACCCGCGAAGGCCTTGTTGCTGTGACGGCTGATGCGCACGGACTCTTCGCCCTCGCGGATCTCCAGTTCGTCGATACCGGACTCTTCCAGCAGTTCGATCAGTTTCTTGACTTTACGGATATCCATTAATCATCAACTCCCAAGGGTGAGGTCAGGGGCGTTCAAGGTGTTCTAGCGCCGCGTCCAGGGCCAGGCGGTAGCCGGTGGCACCCAGACCGCAGATCACTCCCACGGCAACGTCGGAAAAGTAGGAGTGATGGCGAAAAGGTTCTCGCTTGTGCACGTTGGACAGGTGCACTTCGATGAATGGGATGCTCACTGCGAGCAATGCGTCACGTAGGGCGACACTTGTATGCGTGAAAGCCGCAGGATTGATGATGATGAAGTCCACTCCTTCACCACGGGCGGCATGAATCCGGTCGATCAGTTCGTACTCGGCATTGCTCTGCAGGTACATCAGATGGTGTCCGGCTTCGCGGGCGCGTCGCTCCAGGTCCTGGTTGATCTCGGCCAGGGTGGTAGCCCCGTATTTGTCGGGTTCGCGGGTCCCCAGCAGATTGAGGTTGGGGCCATGCAGGACAAGCAGGGTGGCCATGCTGTTTTGTTCCTTATTGGAGGCCAGGCGGCACTATGCCGGATAGCCGGAAAGGCTGTCCAGTTGTCAACAATAGTCGACAAGATGCCCGGTGTTTACGGCAAATATATGACGTTGCATGCATCAGCGCGATGCATTCGCCTGTTGCAGACGAGCGGCAAAGGCCTTGGCATCGACTTCACCTACGACTCGCAGATCGGCCAATTCGTCACCCTGTCCGTTGAAGAGCAGGATGGCTGGCGGTCCGAACAGCTTGTAGCGGTCGAGCAATGCGCGTTGTTCCGCGTTGCTCTCGGTCATGTCGAAGCGGATCAGGCGGTAGCCGCCCAGCTGCGAGGTAACCTCCGTGGCAGTAAGGACTTCACGCTCGATCACCTTGCAACTAATGCACCAGTCGGCATACCAGTCCAGCAGCAGCGGCTGGCCAGAGCCTTTGGCCTCGGCCAGGGCGCCGGTGAGTTCCGTCGGGGTCTTGATGGTCTGCCATTGTCCGGTAGCCGGCGCGACGGACGGCGCACCAACCAGGTGCGTGCGGCCCAGCGGGCGCAATGGGTCGGATTCGCCCTGAAGGGCGCCGGCCCAGGCGGCCACGGCGTACACCAGCAGGACCAGGCCGCCGAGCTGCGCCAGGCGCTCGCGGGGCGCCTTGGGCGTGAACTCCAGGGCCCCGAGGAACAGCGCCACGCCGCCGGCCAGCAGGCCCCAAAGGCCCAGGGCCAGGGGGGCGGGCAGGACGCGTTCGAGCATCCACACCGCCACCGCCAGCAACAGCACGCCGAAGGCGTTGCGTACGGCGACCATCCACTGGCCGGCCTTGGGCAGAAGCGCGCCACCGCCAGTGGCGAACAGCACCAGGGGAGCGCCCATGCCCAGGCCGAGTGCGAAGAGTTTCAGGCCGCCACCCAGGGCATCGCCGCTTGCACTGATATAGAGCAGCGCTCCGGCCAGCGGTGCGGAAACACAAGGGGAAACCAGCAGGCTGGAGACTACGCCGAGCAGTGCGGCGCTCCAGATCGAACCGCCCTTGGTGCTTCCGGCCAGGGTATCCAGCGGACCGCTGATGAAGCGCGGCAGGCGCAGTTCGTACAGGCCGAACATGGCCAGGGCAAAGGCGGTGAAGAAGGCGGCGAAAGGCACCAGTACCCAGGGGGATTGCAGTCGCGCCTGGAGGTTGAGTTCGGCGCCGAACACGCCCATCAGCGCGCCCAGCAGGGCGAAGCAAGCGGCCATCGGCAGCACGTAGGCCAAAGACAGCACCAGGCCGCGGCTGCCACCCGCCTGGCCGCGCAGTACCACGCCCGAGAGGATCGGCAGCATCGGCAGCACGCAGGGGGTGAAAGTGAGGCCCAGGCCGGCGAGGAAGAACAGCGCCAGTTCGTGCCAGCTCCAGCTCTTGCCTGTGGCGGTGCCGCCAATCCCGGACGCATCGCCGCCCGCCGCGCCATTGGCCAGCTTCAGCACCTCGGTTTCCGGCGGATAGCACAGGCCCTTGTCGGCGCAGCCCTGATAGGTCACGCGTAGCTCGGTTGGTGCCTTGCGAGCCGGGTCTACCGGCAGGTCCACGTCCAGCACGCCGTAATAGACCTCCACATCACCGAAGTACTCGTCGGTCTTGTGCTCGCCAGCGGGCAGCACCGGTTGTCCCAGGCCGCTGTCGGCGGGTTCGGCGCGGAACTGGAAGCGATGGCGATAGAGGTAGTAGCCCTCGGCATTGGTGAAGCGCAGCTTCACCGAGGTAGGCGTGCGTTCTACCAGGCTGAGGCGGAAGGCCTCGCGCACCGGCAGGAAATCGCCACTGTTATTGAGGGAGGCACCCAGGGTCGGGTTCGGGCGGTTGTCCAGCAACCCTGCGCCAGCGGGCAGGGCCACCAGCAGCAGGATCAGGCTCAGCAGGCGGCGCATGGAAGTCTCTTGGGCAGAAAGTGCTCGCATCATAGCGAACCTCGGCGCCTTCCTGCAGGCTCCAGGCTGTAAGCGGTTTTGTCCTCGGGCTGAAAGGTCGGGTGCCGGATTGTAGGAGCGAGCTTGCTCGCGAACGCTTCGACGCCAATGGGTTCGCGAGCAAGTTCACTCTTCCAGAAAGCTCCGGCGCGACAAAAGGTCGCGCTCGGCTCACACCCTGAAGGCCTGCACCGCCGTGTGCAGTTCGCCACCCAGCTGCAGCAGGCGCTCGCCCTGGCTGCGGCTTTCGCTGATGCGTGCCAGGTTGTCGCCGCCCAGTTGATGGATCTGCTCGCTGTGGTCGCGGATGTCGCTGACCGCGCCGCTCTGTTGGGCGGTGGCGTCGGCGATGCGCTCGGCCATGCTGGCGATGGTGCGGATGGCGCTGACCACTTCCACCAGCGCGCCGTCGGCGGCCGCGGCCTGCTCGGCGCTGGCTTCTGCGTGCTCCACCTGGATGCGCATGGCTTCCACCGACTGCCGCGCCGCCTGTTGCAGGCGGGCGATCAGTTGCTGGATTTCCGTGGTGGCGCCGGTGGTGCGCTGGGACAGGGAGCGCACTTCCTCGGCAACGACGGCGAAGCCGCGGCCCATTTCGCCGGCGCGGGCGGCTTCGATGGCAGCGTTGAGTGCCAGCAGGTTGGTCTGCTCGGCAATGCCGCGGATCACCGTCAGCACCTTGTCGATGGTTTCGGTTTCTTCGGCCAGGCGCTCTACCGCCTGGGCGTTGTTCTGCACTTCGCCCACCAGTTGGTGCAGGCCGGCCAGGCTCTGGTCGATCACGCTCTGGCCTTGCTCCACTGCAAGCCCGGCGTCGCGACTGGCATCCGCGGCCAGGCTGGCGTCACCGGCCACCTGCTGGATGGTGCTTTCCAGCTCGCCCAGTGCATCGCGTATCTGCGCGGTGCCGCCGGCCTGGTCTTCGGCGCCGGCGTGCAAGCCGTTGTTCAGGTCGGCCAAGGCGCTGCTGCTGCCGGCAACCCGTTCGGCGTGCTGGCGGATGGTGCCGACCAGTTCGCCAAGGTAATCGCGCAAGCGGTTGAGCGAGTCTTCGATGCGGCGCAGGTCAAGGGTGCTGGAGCCCAGGGCGATGGGACGGCTGAAGTCGCCGGCGGCCCAGGCCCCCAGGGCGACAACCAGGCGGCCGAGGACCTGCGTCAGTCGACGCTGGATGCGGTCGATGCACAGGGCGATGAGCAGGATCAGGCCGATCATCAGACCCTGCATCAGGCGGACCTCGCCCTGGATGCGGCCGTGCTCGGCGCGCACTTGTGGCTCCAGCGCGGCCAGTGCGGCTTGCAGGGCATCCACTCGCCGGGCAGTGGCGGCGGCCAGTTCGGCGCGACGCTGGATCAGTTCGCGAGTGCGTGTCAGCTCGCCAGGGTAGCGCTTGAGCAGGCCGGCCAGCTCGCGTTTGAGGGCGATGCCCCGGTCCTCGGCCTGACTGGTTTCGCTACTGCTTTCCAGGCCCATCATGGCGGCGAAGTCGTTGGCGGCCGAGTTGCTGCTGTCGGCTACGCCGAGCAGGGGCAGTTGCTCAAGCTGGGCGCTATCGCGGCCCAGGGCTTCCAGCTCACGCTCGACATCGGCGGCCAACTCGTCGCGGCCACTGGCAACCAGCTTGGCCCGGGCCTGGCTGAGGCGATTGAGGTGCTGGGCGGCGGCGAACAGGGGCGCGCGGTAGTCGCCGGCGGTCGGGGTGCTGGCGGAGTCGGCGTACTGGGCGAGCTGGTCGAGGGACCCGGCGATTTCCCGCTCGGCCTGGATCAGCAGACCCTGGGGGTCGCCCGCCAGCTTGCCGGCGGCCAGCAGTTCGCCGCGCGTGAATTCGCGCAGCTCGACGAAGCTGGGCAGCAGGTCGCGGGTGAACTCGTCGGGAAGCTGGCCGAGGCGCTGTTCCAGGCTGTCGATGCCCTGGCTGGCCGCGCTGTGACGCAGGGCGTCGCCGCTGTTGAGATAGGCCTGGACGTTGTCCGCCACTTCAGCGCGAAAGTGCTGGGCCAGTTCCAGGTACTGCTCCATTAGCTGGTAGGGCCGCTGCAGGGCCTGCTGCGACCACCAGAGGGTGGCCCCCAATGCCAGGCACACAGTGACCAGCAGCAGGGTAATGAGGTTGGTGAGCAGTTTCAGGCGCATCTTGTCCTCGACAGACTTCTGAGGGATGGCCAGATGATATTGCTGTTTGGTGACAGTCCCGTGACGGCGGGGAGGTCAGTCCTGGTGCAACTCCACCCGGTTGCGCCCGCCGTGTTTGGCGCGGTAGAGCGCTTCGTCGGCCTGCTTGGACAACTGGTTGATGTCGAGGCCGTCCTGCAGTTGGGCGATACCGCAACTGAAGGTGCAGGACAGGTCGTGGGGTTGCGCCGGGTAGCGGATCTCGGCGAAGCGTCGGCGGATTTCTTCCAGCACACGCTGCGCAGCCGCCAGGTCGGTATCGGGCAGTACCACGGCGAATTCCTCGCCACCGTAGCGGCCAATGTGGTCGGTCTTGCGCAGGCGTTGCTTGAGGAACAGGGCGAGGCTTTTGATCACCCGGTCGCCCATGGGGTGACCGTAGGTGTCGTTGACCTTCTTGAAGTGGTCGATATCGAGCATGGCGAAGCACAGCGGCTTGCCGTCCCGGCGTGCCCGGGAGCTGGCGTCTTCCAGTAACTGCAGGGTATGGGTGTGGTTGAACAGCCCGGTGAGGCTGTCGCGCACCATGCGCGCCTTCAGGCTGCGCGCACGCTTGGCGCGGGTGCGCACCGTGGCGATCAGATGGCGCGGCTTGATCGGTTTGGTGAGGAAGTCGTCGCCGCCCTCGCTCATGGCGTCCAGTTGTTTATTCAGGTCGTCCTCGGCCGACAGATAAATGATCGGCACGCTGACGTAGCGTTCGTGCTGGCGAATGACCTTGGCCAGCTCAGTGCCCAGGCATTCGGGCATGTACATGTCGAGGATGATCAGGTCTGGCTGGAAATCGGCCAGGGCCAACAGGGCCTGTACCGGCTCGGTGATGACGCGGGTGACGATACCGGCCGAGTTGAGGACCAGTTCGGTATGGGTGGCCTGGGCTCGGGAGTCGTCAACCACCAGCACCTTGAACGGGTCGTAGTGAGCGGTGCGGGTCAGGGTTTCCAGCTTCTCCAGCAGGCTGGATGCGTCCAGGGCCCCGGTGAAGAACTCCTGGCCGCCGGCGCGCACGGCAGTCAGGCGGGTCGGGGCGTCGGCCTCGTCATGGCTGAAGAAGATGATCGGCAGCTTCTGTTCCAGTCCCTGCTGGGCCTCGTGTGCCAGCTCCAGGCCCTGGCCCGGACCGGAGAAATCCACTTCCAGCACGATGGCAGCCGGATGCCGTTCGGCCATGGCCGAGCGGAAGGCGTTGGCGCTCTCGCAGAGCTGGGCGTTGAGGCCGAAGAAATCCAGTTGCTGGGTCAGGCGCTCGGCGCGCTCCTTGCTTTGCAGCGCCAGGTAAACCGGTTTGCGCAAGGGCGGCAGAAAGGTCTGCTCGAACTGGTCACCATGACGCAGGCCGGTGCGCGACAGGCGCTGCATCAGCAGGCTGAGCTCAGTGATCAGGTCGCTGGACAGGCGCCCGCGATTCTCCTCGACGCCACGCAGGCAATTACCTATGGCCATTGCCAGGCGGGTGTGCTCGGGCTGCTCGAAGCGTTCGGCATAGCGCTGCAGGTTGAGGCTGGCGTCGGCCAGCTCGGTCATGCAGGTCGTGCTCCACTCGCTGCGTTGCAGGCGCTGCCAGATCTCCAGGACATGCCGCGCCTGGTTGATCACCCGCTGGGCGAAGTGGTTCTTGAGTCTGTCGCGACTGGGGTCTTCGTGCTCGGTCATGGCCGGGGTGTCGCCTGGAGACGATCTAAGTAATGGCCTCATGCTATCACCTTGTGTTCGGTACGCGAGTGCCACCTGTCCCGGTTTTTCACGAAATGCGGGGTAAATATCGTCAGCCGCTGGTCAAGGGGCCGAAACAGGTGCGCGCGCCGGATGATGGTTTGGTTCGCGGCCACTGCGCCGCGCCCGCGCATCCCTTATAGTGCAGGACTCGCCCACGACGCCCTAGGCGGAGCGTGGTCGAACCTTTCCGTGCTGATCGAAACTCGAAGGACACTGCCATGCTGGACTGGAAGAAGCGTATGGGCGACGCACGCGAGCGCGTCGATGATTCGGTTGACGATGTGCGCAGCTACCTGGGTGGTATCTGGTTGAGCCGCGCCCTCGGCAGCCTGCTGGTGATCTACCTGCTCGCCTGTGTGGTGGTGGGTTGGTACTGGAGCCGCGAGCCCGACCTCTTCCCTGTGCAGCAGAACGCCCAGGCGGCCGCCGAGCGCGCCGGTCGTCAGATGGTCAATGGCTACACCACGGTGGAAGCCCTCAAGACCGTGGCTCAGACCCTGCTCGACAAGAGCGGCGGCTACCTCTCCAACGACCTGGCCCCGCCTGGCCTCTGGCTGGACAACATGCCCAGTTGGGAATACGGCGTGCTGGTCCAGGTGCGCGACCTGTCCCGCGCCCTGCGCAAAGACTTTGCCCGCTCCCAGTCTCAGTCCACCGAGGATCCGGACTTGGCCAAGGCCGAGCCGCGCTTCAACTTCGATAACAAGAGCTGGGCGTTGCCCGCCGCAGAGGCCGAGTACAAGGAAGGTATCCGTTCCCTGGATCGCTACCTCGCCCGCCTGTCCGACCCCAAGCAACCCAACGCACAGTTCTATTCCCGTGCCGACAACTTGAACAACTGGCTGGGCGACGTCGCCACCCGTCTCGGTTCGCTGTCCCAGCGACTGTCCGCCAGCGTCGGCCGAGTGCGCCTGAATACCGATATCAGCCCGGAAGCTGCCGCGGTCAGTGGCCAGGTGCCGGCCGTGAGCGAAGAGGTCGTCGAGACGCCCTGGCTGCAGATCGACAACGTCTTCTATGAAGCCCGTGGCCAGGCCTGGGCGCTGTCGCACATCCTGCGCGCCATTGAAGTCGACTTCGCCGACGTCCTGGCGAAGAAGAACGCCACCATCAGCGTGCGGCAGATCATCCGCGAGCTAGAGGCCGCCCAGGAGCCGCTGTGGAGCCCCATGGTGCTGAACGGCAGCGGTTACGGCATCCTGGCCAACCACTCGCTGGTGATGGCCAACTACATCTCCCGCGCCAATGCCGCTGTCATCGACCTGCGCCAGTTGCTGGAGCAGGGCTGATGATGATCGACGAGCGCGAGGCGGCCCATCGTGCCGCCTCCGACGCGGAGCGGGTGGCCTGGGTCGATGAGGATGACCGCCCACTCGGCGGTCTGCCTCGCGCCGAGTTGCGCGAGCGCGGACTGATCTCCCGCGGCACCTTCATCCTGTTGTTCAACTCTTCTGGCCAGCTCTGCGTGCATCGCCGCACCCTGAGCAAGGCGCTTTATCCGGGCTACTGGGATGTGGCCGCCGGGGGCATGGTGCAGGAAGGCGAGGAGTACGCAGAATCTGCTGCCCGCGAGTTGGAAGAGGAACTCGGCATTGGTGGCGTGCCGCTTCGCGAACATGGCCGCTTCTATTTCGACGAGCCGGGCAACCGCCTCTGGGGGGCAGTGTTCTCCGCCGTTTCCGACGCGCCGCTCAAGCTGCAGCCGGAGGAAGTGATGGACGCGCGGTTCATGGACGTGCAGGACGCTTTGGTCCAGCAGCCTTGCTGCCCGGACTCCCTCAAGGCGCTGAAGCTGTACCTCGCCACGCTTTAAGTCGTGGGAACGATGTGGGGGCGAATTCATTCGCTAAGCAGCCCGCAGGGTTGCCCTCACCAGTCATTGGGGTCGCTGCGCAACCCTCAGCGATTGAAATCGCCCTCACAATGAAATGCGCCTTTTACCCCTCCAAACCCGCGCCCAGCGCGGGTTTGTGCAGAATCCCGGACCCTTTCGTGCGGGATGCTGCACGAGGTCGCCAATCTGTCGATCAATGGCGCATTTTCGTACTTAGCATTCGCCGCGATAACTGCTAAATTTCGCCGCCTTTCAACCCTGGCCTCCCAGCCAGGCAGCGCTGCCCCTGCCAGAGTGGGGCTTCGCGGTCGGCGCCCCGCCGACCAGTCGCTATCCTGACCCCTACGAGGAAAGCCGGTGGTCAAGAAAGCTTCGTCCTTTGCCGCCCTGGGCGGCCTGGTGTACTCCACCGACAGCGGCCGGCATTGCCCGGAATGCCGCCAGCCTCTCGACGCCTGTGTCTGCAAGCAAGCCGCCGTGCCTGCTGGCGATGGCATTGCGCGCGTGCGCCGTGAAACCAAGGGCCGTGGCGGCAAGACCGTCACCACCGTCAGCGGCGTACCGCTGGCCGAAGATGCCCTGAAGGATCTGGCCAGTGCGCTCAAGCGTCGCTGTGGAACCGGTGGAGCCCTGAAGGACGGCGTGATCGAGATCCAGGGCGACCACGTGGACCTGTTGCTTGAAGAACTCGCCAAGCGCGGCTTCAAGGCCAAGAAATCCGGCGGCTGAGCCACGGCTTTCTAAACTGACCGTCATAGCAGCGGTCAACACTCCAACGTCACACGACCGAATTAACCTGTCCGCGCCCGCCCGGCACGATCCGGCGGGCATGGCCCTTTTCTATCCCATAGGGGGAAACCGATGTCTGCACGACGCACGCGCAAGGACGATGGCACCAGCTGGACCGTGGCCGACAGCCGCAGTGTCTATGGCATTCGCCACTGGGGGGCCGGCTTTTTCGCGATCAACGAATCGGGTCGAGTCGAAGTACGGCCGCGCGGTCCCGGCAGTGCGCCGATCGATCTTTTCGAGCAGGTCGACACCCTGCGCGAAGCAGGCCTCAGCCTGCCGCTGCTGGTGCGCTTCCCGGATATCCTGCAAGAGCGCGTGCGCCAGCTGACCGGCGCCTTCGACGCCAATATCGAGCGTCTGGAGTACCAGAGCCGCTACACCGCCCTGTACCCGATCAAGGTCAACCAGCAGGAAGCGGTGGTGGAAAACATCATCGCCACCCAGAACGTATCCATCGGCCTGGAAGCCGGTTCCAAGCCCGAGCTGCTGGCAGTCCTGGCACTGGCGCCGAAGGGCGGCACCATCGTCTGCAACGGCTACAAGGACCGTGAGTTCATCCGCCTGGCACTGATGGGCCAGAAGCTCGGCCACAACGTCTTCATCGTGATCGAGAAGGAAGCCGAGGTGGAGTTCGTCATCGACATCGCCGCCGAGCTCAAGGTTGCCCCCCAGGTGGGTCTGCGCGTGCGCCTGTCGTCCCTGGCGTCCTCCAAGTGGGCCGACACCGGTGGCGAGAAGTCCAAGTTCGGCCTTTCCGCCGCGCAGATCCTTTCCGTGGTCGAGCGCTTCCGCAAGGCTGGCCTGGACCAGGGCGTGCGCCTGCTGCACTTCCACATGGGCTCGCAGATCGCCAACCTGGCCGACTACCAGCACGGCTTCAAGGAAGCCATCCGCTACTACGCGGAGCTGCGTAACCTCGGACTGCCGGTCGACCACATCGACGTCGGCGGCGGCCTCGGCGTCGACTACGACGGCACCCACTCGCGCAACGCCAGCTCCATCAACTACGACATGGACGACTACGCCGGCGTGGTGGTGGGCATGCTCAAGGAGTTCTGCGACGCCCAGGGCCTGCCGCACCCGCACATCTTCTCCGAGAGCGGCCGCGCCATGACCGCGCACCACGCCGTGCTGGTGATGCAGGTGACCGACGTCGAACGCCACAACGACGCCGTGCCGCATATCGACAACGTCGCCGAGCAGCCGGAGATCGTCCGCTGGCTGATGGACCTGCTCGGCCCGACCGATGCCGAGATGGTCACCGAGACCTACTGGCGTGCCACCCACTACATGGGGGATGCCGCCTCTCAATACGCCGAGGGCAAACTGACCCTCGCCGAGAAGGCCTTGGCCGAGCAGACCTACTTCGCCATTTGCCGTCGCCTGCATAACCAGCTCAAGGCCCGCCAGCGTTCCCATCGCCAGGTGCTCGACGAGTTGAACGACAAGCTGGCGGAGAAGTACATCTGCAACTTCTCGGTGTTCCAGAGCCTGCCGGACACCTGGGCCATCGGCCAAGTGCTGCCGATCATCCCGCTGCACCGCCTGGACGAGGAGCCCCTGCGCCGCGCCGTGCTGCAGGACCTGACCTGCGACTCCGACGGCAAGATCAACCAGTACGTGGACGAGCAGAGCATCGAGACCAGCATGCCGGTGCACGAGGTGCGCGAGGGTGAGGACTACCTGCTCGGCGTGTTCCTGGTAGGTGCCTACCAGGAGATCCTCGGTGACATGCACAACCTCTTCGGTGACACCGACTCGGTGAACGTCTACCAGAATGATGACGGCAGCGCGTATCACGCCGGCATCGAAACCCACGACACCATCGAAGACATGCTGCGCTATGTGCACCTGTCTCCTGAAGAGCTGATGGCGCACTACCGCGACAAGGTGGCCAGCGCCAAACTGAGCCCGCGCGAGCGTACCCAGTACATTGACGCCCTGCGGCTGGGGCTGACGCGCTCGTCCTACCTGTCGTCCTGAGGGCCGGTCCACGATTGGCTGCGCGTCGGAACAACTGCGTTGAAACTGGCTTCGGAATGCTCCTTTACGGTCGTAAACTCCGCTTCCTCCGCCAGTTTCGCCTTGTTCTTCTCTAGCTCGCACAATCGTGAACAGGCTCTGATGGCCGAGTGAATGAGAAAGCCTGGCTCCGCGCCGGGCTTTTTCCTGGGCCGCGATCCGACCAACCCCCTGGCAAATTCCCCGATCCGGCGCTTTCATTTCCGCCAGCCCATTCTGGTTTGTCCGGAGCACCTCAAATGCCGCGCGTCCTCCTGCTCGAATGTAGCCCCAACGACCTGGCATCCCCCGGCGGCCAGTTGGCCCGGGAAATGGCCCGGCGCATCCATCCAAAGGCCGAGGTGATCGTGCGCAACCTTGTGCGCGAGCCGCTGCCGCCGCTCTGTGCAGGTTATGCCGAGGCGGTGGTGGGCAAGTCGGATTGCCCGGAGGCAGCCTTCACCCTTTCGGAGCAGTTGATCGGTGAGCTGGAGGCGAGCCACTACCTGATCATCTCGACGCCGATGCACAACTACATGGTGCCGGCGGCGCTGAAGCTCTGGCTGGACTACGTGGTGCGCATCCATCGCACGTTCGAGATACACGACGGCCGGCGCGACGGCCTGCTGGAAGACCGGCCCACCTTCGTGGTGCTGAGTTCGGGCGGGCATTACCTGGGGGCCAAGGCCAAGCAGATGGATTTTCTTTCCCCCTACCTGCGTCATGTGCTCGGCATCATCGGCCTGCATCATGTGGAGTACGTCCACCTGCAGGGCCTGGCCGATGGCGACGAAGCCGTGGCGGCGGCCCTGCAACAGGCTCGCGAGCGCCTGTCGTTCAATCCGGTCTTCGCCCCCGAGCCGTTCCCCGACGTAGTCCTGTAGAAGGGGCCTATTCATTCGCCAAGGGATGCGCAGCATCCCCGGTGACGTTGGGTGGACCACGCTTCAGCGGTCCACGATCAGTGTTGGGGGCGTTATCGAATGGTGGACGCAAAGGGCGACTTCCACCCTACAAGCTGCACCGCCTGCCTTCAGTTGCCGATCACACCGAAGCCACGTGCCATCAGCACCGCCAACAGTGGCAGGATCAATGCCAGCAACAGCTCCAGGCGGATCACCATGATCACTGCCTTGGCCTTGCCGGGGCTGATCTCCGGCACTTGCCCGGCGCTCAGCGTATTGCGCCAGTTGAGGAAGACGAAGGTCGGGAAGCTGGAGAGCAGGGCGATCAGCACGAACAGCCCCATCTTGGCGTGGAACATCGCGTTACCCAGGTAGTAGTCCAGGCCCTTGCCGTACCAGACCACCCGCGCCAGGCCGGTGGCCAGCACCGCACCGGCGGCCAGGCCGTAGGCGATGTCGACGCGCACCAGGCTGCGGGCGCGTTCGAGGTCCAGCGGCAGCTTGAACAGTCGATGCTCCAGGACGAGCAGGGCGAAGAGCACGAAAATCGACAGGAAATGCAGGTACGCAGCAATAGCTTGTCCCATGGGAACTCCTTCAGTCATCAGGATCGTTGTCGTTGTGGTCATCCTTGCCGGGCGACGTACTCCACCCGGTTGCGGCCATTCTGCTTGGCCAGGTAAAGCCCACGGTCGGCGCGTTCCAGGGCAGTGACCCGGGTATCGCCGGGCTGTACCAGGGTCGCGCCGAAGCTGGCGGTCTGCACCAGGGAGTGGCCTTCCAGCGGGATGGGCTCCTGCTCGATGGCTCGGCGCAGGCGCTCGGCCACCTGCAACAACTCGGTCTCGTCATGCACCGTTATCAGGGCGACGAATTCTTCGCCGCCCAGGCGTGCCAGTAAGTCCTGGGGCCGCAACGCGGCGCTCATGCGGCGGGCACTTTCCCACAGCACCTGGTCACCAGCGCCGTGACCATGCTGGTCATTGACCTTCTTGAAGTGGTCCAGGTCGCAGTAGATCACCCCCAGCTTGAGGTCGCTGCCGAGTAGCTTGGCCAGTTCCAGCGGGTAGAACTGGTTGAAGCCGCCGCGGTTCCACAGCTGGGTCAACGGGTCCATCAGCGCCTTGCGCTGTTCGCGGTCCACCGCCTCGCGCAGGTTGCGGGTCTGTTGGCTGAGCATGCGCATCTGCAGATAGCCCTGGGCCAGAGTCGCCAGGTCGCGCAGGCGGGTGCGCTCGAAGCGGCTGAAGGCGCGCGGGGTCGGGTCCAGCAGGCAGAGGGTGCCGATGGGTTGGCCGTCGGCGGAGTAGATCGGCTGGCCGGCGTAGAAGCGCAGGTAGGGCGGGCCCAACACCAGCGGATTATCGGCAAAGCGTGGGTCGCGGCGGGCGTCCTCCACCAGCAACAAGTCGTCCTTGAGGATGGCGTGGCCGCAGAAGGAAACGTCCCGTGGTGTTTCCTGTGCCGCCAGGCCGATGCGCGCCTTGAACCACTGGCGATCCTGGTCGATCAAGCTGATCAGTACCGTGGCCACGTTGAACAGGTCGCGGGTCAGTCGCACCAGGGTGTCGAGGTAGTGCTCGGCGGGTGTGTCGAGGATCTCCAGGTTCTGCAGTGCCTGAAGGCGGCGTGGTTCATCGGGGTGGCAGGGGGCGGCCAGCATTGTCTACTCCTTATTCGTGGGCACCGGCGAACCAGGCGTCGCGCTTGTTCAGACGCCATGCCAGTGTACCGAGGCTGAGCCCGCGCACTGCCATGAAGGCGAGGAAGGCGAGCCAGAGTCCGTGGTTGCCGAGAAACTGTAGCCCCCAACCCAGCGGCAGGCTAAGGGTGACTGCCAGCAGCATGGCGTCGCGCATTTCGCGAGCCCGGGTGGTGCCGATGAACAGGCCGTCCAGCAGGTAGCTCCAGACCGCGATCAGTGGCAGCAGCGCCAGGTAGGGCAGGTAGATGTGAGCCACCTCGCGCACGGCGGTGATATCGCTCTGCATATCAATGAACAGGCCGCCAGCAACGGCGAAGAACAGCGCAAAGGCCAGACTCGCCAGCAGCGACCAGCCACCGGCCACCACTAGGGAGCGGCGCAGGCTCAGGCGGTCGCGGGCACCGATGGCGTGCCCGCACAGGGCTTCCACGGCATGGGCCAGGCCGTCCAGGGCGTACGCGGTGACCAGCAGGCCATTGAGCAACAAGGCGTTGGCCGCCACCGTGGCGTCGCCCATCCGCGTGCCCTGCACTGTCAACAGGAAGAACACCAGTTGCAGTGCCAGGGAGCGGATGAAGATGTCGCGGTTGACCGCCAGCAACGGCCGCCAGTTGCACCACAGCCGCAGCGCCGGCCAGTCGATGCGGCCGGGGTGGCGACGCAGGGCGCCACGGGTGAGCGCCAGGCCGATCAGCGCGCCGCTCCACTCGGCAATCACCGCCGCCCGCGCTGCACCGGCCACGCCCCAGTCCAGTCCGAGCACGAACCACAGCGCCAAGGCAATATTGGCGAGGTTGGTGCCCAGCAGAATGGCCAGGGGCGCGCGGGCGTTCTGGGTGCCGAGGAACCAGCCGACCAGGGCGTAGTTGGCCAGCGCCGCTGGCAGGCCGAGCAGGCGCAGGTGGAAGAATTCGCGTGTCAGTGCGTCCAGCTCGGCCGAGGGGTTCATCAGCCCCAGGGCCAGGTCGCTGAAAGGCACTGCCAGCAGCCCCAGCAGCAGGGCCAGACCCAAGGCCAGGCCCAGCCCCTGCAGCAACACCTGGCGCAGGGCGCCACCGTCCGCGCGGCCGGCGGCCTGAGCGGCGAAGCCGGTGGTGCCCATGCGCAGGAAGCCCAGTACACCGAGCAGCAGCATGTACAGGGTGCTGCCGACTGCCACCGCGCCCAGTTGGTGGGCATGGGGCAGGTGGCCCACCACCGTGCTGTCCACCAGAGCGACCAGAGGCACGGAGATGTTCGAGAGAATCATGGGAGCGGCCAGCGCCCAGACCTTCTTGTGGGTCGGGGAATGCCGCCAGGCGTCGAGGAACAGACTCATGCAGGGCTCCAGTCAAGCCGCGCAGTATAGCCGCGCGACGTTTCGAGAGGCGTATTGCCCCTGCCGTCATCCGGCTGCCACCGGAGCGCCACGCTGGTCTATAGTTCGCCGCCTATACGCACTCCCCATCGAGAGCCTGCCATGCCGAAGAAAGGACTACTTCTGGCCGTGGCGCTGAGCCTGCTCAGCGCCTGCGATTCCTCCACCCCCGAGCAGGCCGCGAGCAAGTCGCCACCTGCCGCCATCGAGCAGGCGGCGCGCCCGGCCGTCGACACCGCTGCCCTGGCCTCGCGCTACGCCGGCCGTGAGCTGAAGGTGATCGATGTGTCCGAAGTGCAGCTCGACGGCGCCAGTGCGCTGTCGGTGACCTTCTCAGTGCCGCTGGACCCGGAGCAGACGTTCGCCGAGCGCCTGCACCTGGTGGACAGCAAGGACGGCAAGGTGGACGGCGCCTGGGAGCTCTCCGACAACCTGATGGAGCTGCGCCTGCGCCACCTTGAGCCCAAGCGCAAGCTGGTACTGACCATCGACCCCGGGCTGCGTGCGGTGAATGACGCGCGCCTGGCCGAGGAGCACATCACCCGCCTGGAAACCCGCGACCTGCAAGCCACCGTCGGCTTCGCCAGCCGTGGCTCGCTGCTGCCCACCCGCCTGGCCGAAGGCCTGCCGGTGATCGCGCTGAACGTCGACAGGGTCGATGTGGACTTCTTCCGCGTGAAGACCGAATCCCTGCCGGGCTTCCTCGCCCGCTGGGGCAAGCGCGGTGCCCTGGACGTCTGGGAAGCCCGCGAACTGCTGAGGATGGCCGACCTGGTCTACACCGGCCGCTTCGACCTGAAGCCCGCCCGCAACACCCGCGAAACCCTGCTGCTGCCCATCGCCAACCTCGATCCGATGAAGCAGCCCGGTGTCTACCTGGCGGTGATGAAGGAAGCCGGCAGCTACACCTATTCCAACCCGGCGACGCTCTTCACCCTGAGCGACATCGGCCTCTCCGCCCACCGCTACAGCGACCGCCTGGACGTCTTCACCCAGGCCCTGGAAGGGGGCGCTGCCCAGGCCGATATCGCCCTGGAGCTGCTGGACGGCGAAGGCCGCGTACTGGCTGAGGGCAAGACTGACGGCAAGGGCCACGCCGAAATGCCCCTGGCGCCCAAGGCCGAGGTGCTGATCGCCCGCAAGGATGAACAGACCAGCCTGTTGCGCCTGTCCGCGCCCGCGCTGGACCTGGCTGAGTTCGACATCGCCGGCCCGGCCAGCCACGCCCTGCAGTTCTTTGTCTTCGGCCCGCGCGACCTGTACCGTCCGGGCGAGACCGTACTGCTCAACGCCTTGCTGCGCGACGCCGATGGTCGCGCGGTGGCGGGCCAGCCGGTGACCGTGGAAGTGCGCCGACCCGACGAACAGGTCAGCCGCCGCTTCGTCTGGGAATCCGGGGAGGGCGGTTTCTACCAGTACCCGTTGCAGCTCGCCGCCGAAGCACCCACCGGACGCTGGCAGTTGCTCTTCGATCTGGGTAATGGCAAGCCGCAGCTCTACGAATTCCTTGTCGAAGACTTCCTGCCAGAGCGCATGGCCCTGGAGCTCAAGGGCAGCGACCAGCCGTTCGCGCCCCACGATAGTGCGCGCTTCCAGGTCACCGGCCGCTACCTCTATGGCGCGCCCGCCTCCGGCAACCGTCTGACTGGCCAGCTCTACGTGCGACCGTTGCGTGAAGCCGTGAAAGGACTGCCCGGCTACCAGTTCGGTTCGGTGACCGAGGACGAGCTGAAACAGGACATCGAGCTGGACGAAACCCAACTCGACGCCGACGGAAAGACCGAGCTGAACATCGAAACCCGCTGGGCCGGGGCCAAGTCGCCGCTGCAGTTGATCCTCCAGGCCAGCCTGCAGGAATCCGGCGGCCGCCCGATCACCCGTCGCCTGGTGCAGCCGGTGTGGCCGGCCGAGCGCCTGCCGGGCCTGCGCGCATTGTTCGACGGCGAGGAAACCGACGCCGACAGCCTGGCCGAGTTCGAGCTGCTGGTGGCCGACCCCGAAGGCAACAAGCTGGCCGCCGACAACCTCAAGGTGCGTCTGGTGCGCGAGCGCCGCGACTACTACTGGAACTACTCCAACAACGATGGCTGGACCTACCACTTCAACGAGAAGTACCTGAACCTCTCCGAAGAACAGGTGCAGGTGGCAGCCGGCGGCACCGCCAAGGTCAGCTTCCCGGTGGAGTGGGGCCCCTACCGCGTGGAGGTGGAAGACCCGCAGACCGGCATCACCAGCAGCCTGCGCTTCTGGGCCGGCTACCGTTGGCAAGACAACGCCGAAGGCGGCGCAGTGCGCCCGGACCAGGTCAAGCTGGCGCTGGACAAGCCGGCCTATGCCGCCGGAGAAACCGCCAAAGTCACCGTCACCCCGCCCAGCGCCGGCAGCGGCTACCTGCTGGTGGAGTCCGCCGAAGGGCCGCTGTGGTGGCAACCCATCGACGTACCGGCCGAAGGCAAGCGCTTCGATATCCCGGTGGCCAAGGACTGGGCGCGTCACGACCTCTATGTCAGCGCGCTGGTGATCCGCCCCGGCGAGCGCAAGGCCAGCGTCACGCCCAAGCGCGCCGTGGGCCTTTTGCACCTGCCGCTGGAACGGGCGCCGCGCAAGCTGGCCCTCACACTCACCGCGCCTGAGAAGATGCGGCCCAAGCAGCCGCTGAAGGTCCAGGTACAGGCGAAGAACGCCGATGGCAGCCTGCCCAAGCAGGTGAACGTGCTGGTGGCCGCAGTGGACGTGGGTATCCTCAACATCACCCGCTACGCCACGCCTGACCCCTTCGCCACGCTCTTCGGCCGCAAGGCGTACGGTGCTGACCAACTGGACGTCTACGGCCAACTGATCGAAGCCGGCCAGGGGCGCCTGGCGACCCTGGCCTTCGGTGGCGACGCCGCCCTGGCCGGCGGCGGCAAACGCCCGCAGACCAGCATCACCATCGTCGCCCTGCAAAGCGCGCCGGTAACCCTGGATGATCAGGGCCAGGGTGAGGTCAGCCTGGATATTCCCGACTTCAACGGCGAACTGCGCCTGATGGCCCAGGCCTGGACCGATGAGCGCTACGGCATGGCGGAGGCCAAGACCGTCGTGGCCGCACCCTTGGTAGCGGAACTGGCTGCGCCGCGCTTCCTCGCTGGTGGCGACCAGACCACCCTGGCGCTGGACCTGACCAACCTCTCCGGCAAGCCGCAGCGCCTGGACATCAACCTGGAAAGCAGCGGCCAACTGGACCTTGCCCAGAGCGGTGGCGCCCAGACTGCGCCCGTCCAGCTCGCCGATGGCCAGCGCACCACCCTGCGCATCCCGGTGCGTGCCGTGGGCGGCTACGGCCAGGGCAGCTTCAAGGTGACGGTCAACGGCCTGGAACTGCCGGGCGAGAACCTGCCGCCGTTCAGCCGCGAATGGACCCTTGGCGTGCGCCCGGCCTATCCGGCCCAGCTCAAGCAGTTCCGCGCGGTGCTCAAGGGCGATGCCTGGAGCCTGCCAGCGGGCACTCTCGACGCCTTCGAGCCGAATGGGCGCGAGGCCTTGCTGCAACTCTCCAGCCGCCCGCCACTGAATCTGGGTGAGCAGGTGCGCGCCCTCAAGGCCTACCCCTACGGCTGCGCCGAGCAGACCACCAGCGGTCTCTACCCGTCGCTCTACGCCGATGCCGCTTCCCTCAAGCGCCTGGGCCTGGAAGGCGAACCGGACGACAAACGCCGCAAGTCCATCGAACTGGGCATCGAACGCCTGCTGGGCATGCAGCGCTACAACGGCAGCTTCGGCCTGTGGAGTTCGGACGGTGAAGAGGAATACTGGCTGACCGCCTACGTCACCGACTTCCTCCTGCGCGCCCGTGACCAGGGGTTCGCCGTGCCGCCGGAAGCCTTGAAGAAGGCCAGCGAGCGGCTGCTGCGCTACCTGCAGGAGCGCGGCCTGATCGAGATCAGCTACAGCCAGAATGCCGACCACACGCGCTTCGCCGTGCAGGCCTATGCCGGTTACGTCCTGGCGCGCAGCCAGCAGGCGCCCCTGGGTGCCCTGCGCAGCCTGTGGGAACGTCGCGCCGATTCCCGCTCCGGCCTACCGCTGGTGCAACTGGCGGTGGCCCTCAAACTAATGGGCGACGCGCCTCGCGCCGACCAGGCCCTCGAACTGGGCCTGCGCGTGCAACGCGAGAGCCGCGATTGGCTGGCCGACTACGGCAGCCCGCTGCGCGACCAGGCGCTGATTCTCGCCGTGCTGGAGGAGCATGACCTGGCCGCCGGCGTCCGCGAGCAGCGCCTGTTCGACCTGGCCGACCTGGTGGCCGGCGAGCGCTGGCTGTCCACCCAGGAGCGCAACGCCCTGTACCTGGCCGGTCGTGGCCTGCTGGGCAAACCCGAGCCGAACTGGAGCGCGCAGCTCACCGCGGGTGACCAGCAGCGCGAGCTGAACAACCAGCAGCCGGGGCTCAAGCTGGACGGCGCCCTGCTGGCCGAGCCGCTTCATATCGCCTCTGGCGGCAGCGAACCGCTTTATCAGCAGCTGACGTTGTCCGGCTATCCGTTGGCGGCACCGCCTGCCGGAGGCGATAACCTCACCATTCGCCGCGAATTCCTCGGCGTGGATGGCCAGCGCCTCGACCTCAAGACCCTGGACAGCGGCGAACTGGTGCTGGTGCACCTGGCCATCGAAGCCAAGGAACGAGTCCCCGACGCGCTGGTGGTGGACCTGCTGCCGGCCGGCCTGGAACTGGAAAACCAGAACCTCGCCCAGAGCGCCGCAAGCCTGGACGACGCCAGCAGCGCGGTGAAGGCGTGGCAGAAGTCCATGCAGAACGCCGCCATCAAACACCAGGAGTTTCGCGACGACCGCTACGTGGCCGCCCTGGATGTCGGCGACTACGGCACCACCCACTTGCTCTACCTGGCCCGTGCCGTTACCCCCGGCACCTACCGCGTGCCGCCGCCCACGGTGGAATCCATGTACCGGCCGAACTGGCAGGCCCTTGGGGATGCGCCGGAGCAGTTGGTGGTCAAGGAGAAATAGCGAGCGATCTCGGTGAATCGTCATCCGCCACCGAAGACGAGGCGGCGCAAGCCGCTTCGTCGTTGTTGCAGCTGCTACTTGGCCGGGCAGGCCCCGTTGGCGTAGTACTCGTCGACGTCTGCGGTGATCATCGGCTCGCTGTATGGACCGCCTTTTGGACCGTATTTCGAGTCCTTGGCATGGTTCTCGGCGATTTTGGATATGACGCAACCACGTTTCTTGCCGCTGGCGCTTTTGTAGTCGGGTATTCCGTTGATGTAGGTGTTGGCCACTGCCGGCGGCGCTGGAAATTCCACCGCCAGCATCAGAAACTCGACAATCGCGCTTTCGAACCCATCGTCTCTGCCGTGGGTTGCCGTGGCGACCAGGCTGTAAGTGCCAGGGCCGGGGACGCTCCACTGGAAGCTATAGGGGGCTGGGCAGAGCGCCGGGTTATTGTTGAACGGATTGGTGAGCGAGGTATGGATTGTCGTCGGATCGGCTGCGTCTGCATGCTGGGCGTCCACAACCAGCGACTTGATGGCATTGGTCAGACAGGCACCTTGCGAGTTGAATACCGAAATGTTCAAACCGACGTTCACCAGGGCGGGGAAGCCACTGACGTATTGGGTGCCGCTGGGCTCGACAATCTCAATGGAGGGTTCAAAGGCGTGACTGGCGGATGTCAGCAGCGCTGTTAGCACTGCCACCTGAAACTGCGAACCACGCAAAATCGCTGCGTTCATCTTTCGTTTCTCCTAGTGTTGGGCGCAAGCGTGGAGCCACCACTTTTCAGTGCAGTGCCCGGTGATGAGTTATCTGATCTTGCCTGTGGACTTCATCGCATTCGGCTGAATCGCGGAGATAGTCGCCTCCGTGATGTCAGTTTGATGGTCGTATAGAAGCTGGGCGGCTGCCTGTAAAGGTGCGGTGGTGGAGGACGGTGCATGCGGTATTGACAAAGCGATGAGTGGTTTCGAAGTGATTGAATTAAATAGATTTATTTTTGACGCCAGGTATTCGAAAGGCATGTCACTCCAGTAGCCCGGATGAAATCCGGGAAGTTGCGCGGCAGGGAGGTCGCAGGATGGTCAACTATCGAAGGGCGAGGGTACCCGGCGCCTGCTATTTCATTACGCTTGCACTGCAAGACAGACGGCGTGATCTGCTTGTCCGCTACCACGAGGAATTGCGCCAGTCCCTGGGGCAGGCCATGACGCGAAGCCCTTTCAAGCTACCGGCCATCGTGGTTTTGCCTGATCACCTTCATTTGTTGATGGAGCTTCCTTCGGGAGATGCGGATTTTTCATCCCGGGTACGCAGGGTGAAGTCGGCTTTTGTCGCGCTGCTAGGCCAGCGGCCTGAAGTCGGCGTGGCGTTCAATGCGAAAGGCGAGGCCAATATCTGGCAGCGCCGCTTCTGGGAGCACTTGATTCGCGATGAACGGGATTACGCTGCCCATGTGGACTACATCCACTTCAATCCAGTCAGGCACGGCTTGGCCGGTGCAGTGCGTGACTGGCGACTTTCCAGTTTTCATCGCTTCGTCGAGAAGGGCATGTTGCCCATGGATTGGGCGGGTGGTGCAGAACTGGATGTCGTCAGTGCGGGCGAGTGAGGTCGCTCCCGGATTCCATCCGGGCTACGATCTTGCCCATCCTGGTAGCCTGGATGAAATTCGGGAAGCGGTTTCGATCAGGCGCGTTCGAATTCCATGAAGATCGGTTGGTTCAAACCTGGTATCCGCGCCTCCTGGCTCGCCATCCCGCTGCTGATTCTGGCTTTGCTCTGGTCGGCCGACCGCCTGTTCCCGTTGCCGCTGCCGGGCGACGACCTGGCGCGGGTGGTGCTGGCCGAGGACGGCACGCCGCTCTGGCGCTTCGCCGATGCCGAGGGGGTGTGGCGTTACCCGGTCAGCCTGGACCAGGTGTCTCCCTATTACCTGGAAGCGCTGCTCACCTATGAGGACCGCTGGTTCTACCAGCATCCCGGCGTAAATCCGCTGGCCCTGTCCCGTGCCGCCTGGCTCAACCTTACCGGCGGGCGCGTGCTTTCCGGCGGCAGCACCCTGTCGATGCAGGTGGCGCGGCTGCTCGATCCGCACCCCCGCACCTACACCGGAAAGCTGCGTCAACTCTGGCGCACGGCGCAGTTGGAGTGGCACCTGTCGAAGGATGAAATCCTCGGCCTCTACCTCAACCGCGCGCCCTTCGGCGGCACCCTACAGGGCGTGGCGGCGGCGAGTTGGGCCTACCTCGGCAAACCGCCATCCCAGCTCACCCGCGCCGAGGCTGCGCTGCTTGCCGTGCTGCCCCAGGCCCCCAGCCGTCTGCGCCCTGACCGCCATCCCGAACGCGCCCAGGCTGCGCGCGACAAGGTGCTGCGACGCCTGGCGCAGTTCCAGGTCTGGCCAGAGGGCGCCGTGAAAGAGGCCATGGAGGAGCCGGTGCTCCTGGCGCCGCGCCAGGAGCCCAGCCTGGCGCCATTGCTGGCGCGGCGCTTGAATAAACCCGACAGCCCGCCGCTGATCCGCACCACCCTCGACGCCGCCTTGCAGCGTCGTCTGGAAGATCTACTGCTGGGTTGGCGTGCGCGCCTTCCAGAGCGCACCTCGGCGGCGATTCTGGTGGTGGAGCACCAGACCATGGCCGTGCGTGCCTACCTGGGGTCGGTCGACATCACCGATGAGCGCCGCTTCGGCCATGTGGACATGATCGAGTCGCTGCGCTCCCCCGGCTCGACCCTCAAACCCTTCCTCTACGGCATGGCCCTGGACGCCGGGCTGATCCATTCCGAATCCCTGCTGCAGGATGTGCCGCGGCGCTACGGCGACTACCGTCCCGGCAACTTTGCCGCGGGGTTCACCGGCCCGGTGTCTGCCAGCGAGGCGCTGGGCATGTCCCTCAACCTGCCCGCTGTGCAATTACTGGAGGCCTATGGGCCGAAGCGCTTCGCTGGGGAATTGCGCAACGTCGGCGTACCGCTGGTGCTGCCGGCGGCCAGTGAACCCAACCTGGCGCTGATCCTCGGCGGTGCCGGCAGCAAGCTGGAGGAGTTGGTCAGCGGCTACAGCGCATTCGCTCGCCGGGGCCGCGTCGCTCACCTGCGCCTGCAGCCCCAGGACGTGCTGCAGGAGCGTCGGCTGCTGTCGCCCGGCGCCGCCTGGATCATCCGCCGCATCCTCGCCGGCCAGGCCCGCCCGGACCGCGACCCGCGTGCAAGGCTGACCCAGCGCCCGGTGCTGGCCTGGAAGACCGGCACCAGCTATGGCTTGCGCGATGCCTGGGCCATCGGCGTTGGCCCGCGTCACCTGATCGGCGTGTGGATAGGCCGCCCCGACGGCACCCCGGTACCTGGCCAGTTCGGCCTGGCGTCGGCCGCGCCGCTGTTGCTGCAGGTGCATGACCTGTTAATGAACCGCGACACCCAGCGCGGCATCGCCCAACCGCTGGACCCGCAGCCGCCGGAGGTAAATGTGGCGGCCATCTGCTGGCCCCTCGGCCAGCCCATGGCCAAGGGCGACCCGAACTGTCGCCGTCAGCGGTTCGCCTGGACCCTGGAGGGCACTACGCCACCAACACTGTTGGCGGCCGACCAGCCGCTCGGCCTGGGGCTGCGCCAGCCGATCTGGGTGGA